>CAVSNL010000006.1:0-166585 GCA_963729285.1 uncultured Acidobacteriota bacterium | reverse complement strand
TACGCGAATTATGTAGAAGTTCTTCTGGCAGAAAGTCTGTAAGTCTCGAAGCTGGATCGAGTTAGGGGAAATCTGGCGGAGAGGGGGGGATTCGAACCCCCGGTACGAGTTTTAGCCCCTACAACGGTTTAGCAAACCGCCGCATTCAGCCGCTCTGCCACCTCTCCGCGGCGTGCTTTCAATAGCTTAGCACATCTCCCCTAGCTAGTTTGACGCACAGTTGGTGCACAGATTTTCATGGCGTCCAGGATCGTCTCCAGCTTCTTCATCGCCGCAAGCCGTGCCAGCTCAAACCCTTGATCGTTTGATGAAGGTCCCCGGATACGAACAAAACAAATATTCTAGAGACTTCGACTGTCTCCAATGGACTGACAGGATGATCTCTTAGCGATGTTCCGCGAGCCGCTACATCATTCCTGGTAGGGCATTCCAGACCACCTTCGCATCTAATTACTTGAGGGCGCGCGCATACACAGCGGATCCGTCCCCGGAGCTATTGTTTTGCCGTTGGGGAAAGATCTTCCACTGAAGATTTACGGCCCGGATTTATTTGCGGGATCGATCGAAGTGAGACGATAGCCTTCCGTCGGCTTCGATGGCGGACGGCTGACCCTCATCGAGATGGATCTCGTCCTTGGAACTTCTTCGAGAAAAAGGAGACCAAATGCCGAGATACGGAAAGGCAGCGGGTAAGTCGGTACGCAGCGCGCTGCGCCGCAGAAAGCGCGGAACCTTGAAATCAGGAAAAGGCGGCAAAGGCGGGACTGTCAAGAGCCGAAAGCAAGCAATCGCCATCGGCCTTTCCGAGGCGCGCAAGAAAGGCGCCAAGGTGCCGCGAAAGAAATCCAGTTGAATCCGTATTAATTCCGTCGTGTCCGGTAAAGCATCTTTCAGTAAATGCTCCTGCCGAAATTTCCGGACCCCGCGTCCAGCGGCTCGTTGTCTGTTCTATCGATTCACAAGCCAGGGACCAGCGATCGATATACGCTGCCGTTCCGTAGGTGTTTGGGTATCACCTGGTTCGGCCGTTGAAGCGGCTTTCCCGCGCTGCCACACTGCTCTGGAACCCGCCGCTCAAGTTTTGAGTTCTCCCTACAAAAACTCCTTCGATCTTCTCTGGCCTTCCAAGTTAGACTTGCGCCGTGAAATTGATATGCCTCGCCATCGCGGCCGTCTCGGCGCTGTCTTTGCTCCCGCTTGCGCCCAAACTGCCCGCTCCCCAGCCACAAAATTCACCAAGTAGAGCGCAAGATTGGCCCGTAAACGGCGGCGCCCCCGGCAACGCTCACTATTCCCCCCTCACCCAGATCAACCGCGCGAACGTGGCGCAACTACAAGTAGCCTGGTCCTTCGACACGCAAGAATCCGGCGGCCTGCAGACCAGCCCCATCATCGTCGACGGCATCCTCTACGGAATCACGCCCACTCAAAAAGTTTTCGCCCTTGAAGCCGCCACCGGCAAGCTGCTCTGGAAATTCGATTCCGGCGTCAACGGCACGCAACCCGACCGCGGCCTCGCCTTCTGGTCCAACGACACCGGCAAGCGAATCCTCGTCGGCGTAATGCACTTTGTTTACGCGCTGGACGCCGCCACCGGCAAACCCATCCAAACGTTCGGCAAGGACGGCCGCATCGATCTCCGCGAAAATCTCAGCCGCAACGACCCCGAGCCCTTCATCTCTCTCACCAGCCCGCCGGTCGTCTACAAAGATCTCTTCATCGTCGGCGGCCGCAACGCCGAGACGCTCCCAGCGCCTCCAGGCGACATCCGCGCCTTTGATGCGCGCACCGGCAAACTCCGCTGGACCTTCCACACCGTTCCGCAACCCGGCGAATTTGGATACGACACCTGGCCCAAGGACGCCTGGAAATACACCGGCGCCGCCAACAACTGGGCCGGCATGGCCGTCGACGCCGACCGCGGCATCGTCTACGTCCCCACCGGCTCCGCGGCCTTCGATTTTTACGGCGCGAATCGCATCGGCGACGATCTCTTCGCCAACTGCCTGATCGCCCTGGATGCCGAAACCGGCAAGCGCCTCTGGCATTTTCAGGGCGTCCACCACGATATCTGGGATCGCGATTTTCCGAGCGCCCCCGTGCTGCTCACCGTCCAACGCGAATCCAGGAAAATCGACGCCGTAGCGCAAACCACCAAACAAGGTTTCGTCTATCTGTTCGATCGCGTCACCGGCGCCCCGCTCTTTCCCATCGACTCCCGCAAATATCCGCCCAGCACCATCCCGGGTGAAGTCGCCGCCGCGGAACAGCCTCTCCCCGCGAAGCCCGCTCCCTTCGCCCGCCAGCTTCTTACCGAGGACATGCTCACCAATCGCACGCCCGAGGTGCACCAATGGGCGGTCGAGCAATTCAAAAAATTCCGCAGCGAAGGCCAGTTCGTCCCCTTCAGCGTTGGTTTCGACACGGTCATTTTCCCGGGCTTCGATGGCGCCGCCGAATGGGGCGGTCCCGCGGTCGATCCCGACACCGCCATCCTCTACGTCAACTCCAACGAAATGGCGTGGCTCGCAGCCCTCGCGAAAAACACCGGCGAGAACTCCCCGAAAGCCACCTACCTAAGCCAATGCGCCATCTGTCACGGCGAAAAATTGCAAGGCTCGCCGGGCGCTTCCCCATCGCTCGTCAACGTCGGCGCGCACCTCTCGTCCGGCCAGATCGCCACCACAATCAAGAACGGCAAAGGCCGCATGCCCGGCTTTCCAAATTTGTCCGCCGATCAACTGCAAGGTCTGGTGGATTTTCTCACCGGCGCCGAAAGCAAAGAGGTCGCCAGCTCACAGCCGCCGCCCCCCGGCATGGACTACCGCTTCACCGGATACCGCAGATTCCTCGACCCCGACGGCTACCCAGCCATCGCCCCACCGTGGGGCACGCTAAACGCCATCAATCTCAACACCGGCGAATACGCCTGGAAAATCAACCTGGGCGAATATCCCGACCTGGCCGCGAAAGGCCTGGCCAACACCGGCAGCGAAAACTACGGCGGCCCCATCGTCACCGCCGGCGGCCTGCTCTTCATCGGCGCCACCAACTACGACAAAAAATTCCGCGCCTTCGACAAGTCCACAGGCAAACTCCTCTGGGAAACCAAGCTCCCCTACGCGGGCAACGCCACCCCAGCCACCTACTCGGTAAACGGCCGCCAATTCGTGGTAATCGCCGCAGGCGGAGGCAAAGACCCTCGCTCCCCCTCAGGCGGCGTCTACGTAGCCTTCGCTCTCCCAACCCACATGTAGGCGCCGGGCTTCAGCCCGGCGTCCGCCCCAAAATCCACCTACCCGCCCTCCCCAAAAATCCGGCTGCTATTTCTCCCGAGAGCAATCCGAGAGACAATCCCTATCTCAAAACTCCTCTTCAGGCAGAGTGCAAACATGAAACTCCAAAATAAAGTTGCAATCGTAACAGGCGCCGCCACAGGCATCGGCAAAGCCATCGCCACAACCATGGCCGCCGAAGGCGCCTCGGTCGTAATCGACTACGTAGGCGACCCGACATTCGCAAATGCCGCCGTCCAGGCGATCCAAACCGCGGGAGGCAAAGTCACCTCAGTCGCGGCAGATGTCTCAAATCCCGGCCAAGTAAACCAACTCATCCAGAAAGCCATCGACTCCTTCGGCAAGCTCGACATCCTGGTCAACAACGCGGGCCTCGAGTACAAGCACCCCTTCCACGAATTCCCTTTCGAACTCTGGCAAAAGGTCATCGCCGTAGACCTGACCGGCCCCTTCCTCTGCGCGCAAGCCGCCGCCAAAGCCATGATCCGCCAAGCCACCGGCGGCCGGATCATCAACATCTCCTCCATTCACGAAGACCTGCCCATGCCCACGAACGCGCCGTATTGCGCCGCAAAAGGCGGCCTGCGCATGTTGATGCGCACCATCGCCGTCGAACTCGCGCCCCACAAAATCACGGTGAATAACATCGCTCCGGGCGCAATCTTTACCCCCATCGACGCCGATATCGAAGCCGATCCAAAATTGGAAGCGGCCCTGATGGCGGAAATCCCCCTCGGAAGATGGGGAAAGCCCGAAGAAGTCGCCGCCCTCGCTGTTTTTCTAGCTTCCGATGCCGCTGCCTATTGCACCGGCAGCACCTTCTTCATCGATGGCGGAATGATTCGCCAGGCGGGAAGTTTGTAAGCGCAAATCTCGATTCATCGAACTATCCGGACTCCAGTAAAAATAGTCACCTCCGATCGAGTTTTGTGCTATCTTCCGCCTTTCCTGGGTACTCGCTCGTAATATCCACATGCCGGTATAAACCGTAGCGTAAAGGACCCGATCATGGACCTCGACGAAGCCATTCTATTCGGACAGTTGGTCAACGCCGCCTACGCCGTCGCCCCCGGCAATCTCACCAATCGCGCTGGCGAAATCGTTCCCGCCGGCCTCGACGCCAACCAGACCACCTACCAGGTCCTCACCTCCATCTACGCCAACGATCTCGCCACCGACGTGAACCAGCTGCGCGGCACCTTTACCGTTTCCATCGGCTTGCTCCTTCAATCCGCGGCAGGCGACGCCGTCATCGCCATTCGCGGCACCGTCGGCATTTACGAATGGATCCACGACGCCATGTTTCTATCGGTCCACTGCCCTTTTCTTCCCAGCGCGGGCAGCACCGAAGACGGTTTCACCGCCATGTACATGTCCATGACCACCACGGGAGCTTCCAGCTCACCGCGCCTCGCGCAAGTCCTGGCGGGCCTCCCTTGGCCTAAGCCCGTCACTTCGTTGACCATCTGCGGCCACAGCCTTGGCGGCGCGCTGGCCACACTCCTCGCCCTCGACGTCGCTGCCAATACCACCGAGCCCGCCTTCAAAAGCCCCACGGTCTACACCTACGCCAGCCCCCGCACCGGCGATCCATCCTTCGTCAACGTCTACAACCACGTTGTTCCCAACACCTTCCGCATCGCCAATCGCATCGATCTGGTGCCCAAGCTCCCGCTGCCCCCGCTGTACGAACATGTCGACACGCTCGTTGATCTGAACCCGATCGTCCTGAGCCTCCCTCCCAAAATCCTGATCAAGTGCGACATCCCGTGCGAACACTTCCTAACCAGCTATCTCCACCTACTTTCCTTGCAAGCGGGCGGCACCGTCCTGAACCTCGACCCGACCTGTATCCCAGGCGCAGCCATCGCCTTACCCCCAATCCACTAACAAGCACGCAATTCCGCCAGCCCACTCCCTCAACGTTCAAACCGGCGCGCGTCGGGCCGCTTCTCAAGCTCGAGCCAGACGCGCCTCCGCATCGCTTCTCAACACTCTTGTAGCGGGCTCGCCGGGCTCGCCCCGCCCGGCCGATGAGTCTTGCCGCAATCTAACCTCCAACCGAGATTTTTAACTTGACAATACTATATCTGATCGGTTATACTAATCTTGATCAATTCAGAGGACGAAAGGCGCCTCCTTGCCCGCTCGACTCCCCAGCCGCAACCCTCAAACAATCCATCCTTATGCAGGCATCGCACAGCAATCCTGCCCTGCAAGGCTAAGTCCTTTAGAATCCACACTTATGCAAGTGTTGATTCTAAAGCTAGTTAAAACCCTTTAGAATGAATACTTACGAAAAACAGGGGGGAGGGGGGTGCTAGAACAGTTACTCCCCTCATTTCCGCAGGGTGGCCTCAATCGATCCATGCGGTTCGTCGGTCGGCAGAAACACCTCCGCGGGATTGTCCATCCCCAGCGGATTCAGATCCACCAGGTTGAAATGCTTGTTCGGCAACGACAAATGAATCTCGCGCACATTCTCAAAGTTGTTCAACACCGCCTCGCCCATGGCATACAGCGTGTGTTGCAGCGACAAACTCTTATGCTCCGCGAACGTCTCCAGCAACATCTGCCGCACTCCGTGCCACACCGGCCCGAACTCCACTTCCTCTCCGGGGTACAGCCAGTCCGCCTGGATCGACGTCGCCAAAATTCGATTTCGATCTTCTTTCAATGTCGTGAAGGGATCGCGCAGGAAATCCTCAAACGCGGAATTCGTCGTCTTCAATACCACCAGATCCTCGACGCCCGCGCGTACGGTCGTTCCCTCCCGCGTTCCCGTCAGCACCGCCGTGCGCTTCTCTCCCCCAGCGCGCATGAACGCGGTCGCATGCGGCTTTCCGCCGTGCGGCAATCGCGCCCACAAACTCTCCGCAATCTCGATCCGCACCCGCGACACCTGCGCGTTGTACGTCAGGAAGTGCTCCATCAAGTGCAATCCAAATTCTTCTGGCGTCTCGATGGCGTGCTGCCGCGCCAGCGCGTACACCGTGTTCTTCATCGTGTCGGTTGGCAGGATCTTGCGGTTGTCGCCCTTGGTGTGCGCCGTCTCGAAATCTCCCTCAAAGCGAATCGCCACCGTCAACTCGCGGATGTCGTGACGCCCTTCCTGCCGCGCCACCCGCAGCAGCCGCACCCGCGATTTGCCGTAACTGTTTTCGCCGAGATGAATCGCCATGCGTCAGCTCCCGCGATACGTGGAATATCCGAACGGGCTCAACAGCAGCGGGATGTGATAGCGCTCGCTGCTGTCTCGCACACTGAAAACCACGCTCACCTGCGGATACAGCGCCGTAATCTTGCGATCGGCGAAGTACGTATGCGTATCAAACGTCAAGCGATATGTGCCTTCCACCAGCGTTCCCGCACCCAGCAGATCGCGCAACCTCCCGTCCTTATCGGTCGCGCCGCGTCCCAGTTGTTTCCATCCGGTTCCCACATCTTCCACTTCAAGAACCACGGGCACTCCCTCGGCTGGCTTCCCGATCGAGACATCCAGCACGTGCGTGGTGATTTGACTCGTCGTTGTTTTGCTAGTTGTCGTTTCGCTCATGATGCGAATAATTTCTCCAGGCGAAGCCTCGTGATCTTGCGCTGCTCTTCCGCCGCAATGCGCAATTCCTGTTCGGGGTCGTTGGGCAAACGCCACAGTAGATTCTTCAGAATTTCCGTGCTGGATTTTCCGGTCGCGCAGATCAGAAACACATGTCCAAACTTTGCGCGATATTTTTCGTTCGCTTCGGCCAGTTCCAGCAGCGTCGCGGAATCCGCAGCCTGCGCCATCGCTTGTTCGCCTTTAGACCAGCGGCGCGCCGTCGCCGACTGCACCTTCTTTCCACGCTTCGCCCCAATGGCAGGATGGTGCCGGAAAGCTTCCAGCCAATCCTCCCGGCCCAGTTCCGCCCAAACCTTGTCCGCCGTATCCAGCGCGTTCGCGGTATCGGGAAATGGCATGTGCTTCAGCATTTGCTCGACCCAAGCCTGCGAGCCGCAACAATCCAGCAGCATCGCGCGCGCTCGCTTGGGCAGGGCGCGATTGAATTGCTCGATGCCGTGGTCGCGCTCTCCGGCGCGCAGCACGTGCCCAAACAGCCGCAGACGGCTGACACCGCCGTCGGGAAAAATATTGAACCGCACATGTGTAACCGCGCCGACATCGTTCAGTTTGCTCAACACGTGCCGGTAGTTTGCCTTGAGCTTGGTTTCCGGCAGCAGTTCTTTCCACACATGCTGCTCCGCGAGGAAATCTTCTCCGGGCTTCGCCGAGTTAATCGCTTCGAGCGAACAGCGATCGGGGTAATTCCCCTTGAAGTGCGCGGTATCCACTTCAACGCGCCGGATTGTGCCGGGCACCCCCAACTTCAGAATCACCCAATCGTGTCCTGGCCCGCGCCGCCGCTTCGTCTCCCACCCGTCGCCCATATTCTTCGCGCGGTACGGCATCAGGAGATTTCGCGGCGAGCCATAAAATTGATCGCTCGAAGTCACCACGCTCCCGCCGTTCTCTACCGCGACGAGATTGATCTCCGCCCGCGACGTTCGTGCCGCGTCAGGAACGGCCTCGCCGTGCAAACGCAACCGTGCCACGCCGCCATCGGGATAAATCTTCAGCCGCACGTGCGTGAAGCGATTGTCGTTCTCGATCGCGAACCGATTTTCCGAATCACCTTTCAACGGCGTCTGCGGCAAGACTTCGATCCACCGCATGCCCGAATCCTTGAGTCTCTTGATCTCATTCTTGTAGGGCGCGCTTCCCAGATCGCACGCTTCCAGCGAAAACTGTTCCGGAAAGTTTCCTGTGAAGAAGCTGGTATCGACCACGATACCCCGAATCACGCCAGGCAAGCCCAGCCGCACAATGCACCAGTCGTACCCAGGAGTCCGTCGCCGCCGTGTCTCCCATCCATCCATCCATTTTCCGCGCGCCGTGTATTTTCCTTCGATGAAGACCGGCTTCGATTCCTTCAGCAGGTTTTCCTTGGGCGCAAAGAATTCGTCGTTGGCCGCGAGTACCTTGCCGCCCAGCCGCTCCGCCGCCAGATCCGCCAGTTGCGTGACCAGTTGGTGACCGTTGCGTGAATTGTGGCGCGAGGTCTTTCATTCCCTGCCCCGGCGAAGAACCTGCCCGGCCGGCGCCGCGGCAAAGTTCCCACGCTCGAAAACTTTTTGTCCGCGCACGAACGTCGCTTCGACGACGCCCGCAAGTTCGCGTCCCGCATATGGAGTCAGCTTATGCCGGTGATAAAGCCGTTCGGGATCGACTCGAAAAGTCGTGTCCGGATTGAAGATCACCAGGTCGGCGTCGTAACCCACCGCAATCGCTCCCTTTCGCTTTCTGAAGGCCCGCCAGGCGCGCTGGACCTTCGCACATCCACCGGACCACGTGGGTCAGAGCATAGCCGCGCGCACGGGCTTCCGTCCACACCACGGGCAGGCCGAGCTGCAGCGAGGCAATGCCGCCCCACGCCCGCAGGAAGTCGCCTTCTTCGCGCAGCTTCATTTCAGGCGGACATGGCGAATGGTCGGACGCGATCAGGTCGATGGTGCCGGCGCCAAGGGCAGCCCAGAGCCGTTCGCGATTTTCGCGTTCGCGGATCGGTGGCGCGCACTTAAACTCGGTCGCGCCGTCGGCGATTTCTTCTGCCGCGAACGTCAAGTAATGTGGACACGTTTCAACGCTCACCAGTGGGCTTCCAGATTTAGCGGACTGCAATTGCGGAATCGCATCGGAAGAAGCCAGATGCACGATGTGAACGCGCGCATTGAACTCGCGGCTCAGCCGCAGGAGCAGCGCAATCGCCTGGTCTTCGGACTCGCGGGGCCGGGAAGCCAGCCACGTTGCATATTTGCGCGGCGCATTTGCAGCCACGGCGTTTTGCGTTGCTGCGTCGATGGGACCCGGCAATTCCGCGTGAGCGAGCAGAGGAGCGCCGAGCGCCGCCAATTCCGGCAGAGCCGCGCGCAGATCGGGCTCCGTGACATGCGCAAATTCGGGGACGCCGCTGGGCACCAGGAAGCACTTGAAGCCGAATACGCCCGCGTCCCACAAGGCGCGGAGCTCGGTTGCGTTACCGGGCACTACGCCGCCCCAGAATCCGACATCGACCCGCAATTTGTCCGTAGCTGCGGCGACTTTTTGCCGGTACGACGCGGCCGTGGTAGTCGCGGGTATGCTATTGAGCGGCATCTCGATCAAAGTGGTGACGCCACCCGCAGCGGCCGCCTTGCGTCGCGCTGGAAAAACCTTCCCACTCGGTGCGGCCGGGCTCGTTGATATGGACGTGCGTATCGACGAGTCCCGGCATCACGACGGATTCGCCGGCTTCGTACACGGACCAGCCGGCGGGAATATCATCGAACGCGGAAATACTTCGCGATCAGCCCTTGCCGGATGTGAATCGACGCGCGCCGCTCGCCTCCGGGCGTAATTACGCGGCTGCCACGAACGACGAGATACGCGTCGCCTGGGGAACCTGAGGATTCGTTAGAAAGCGTGCGCATCGTAAGTGCGCTCCATTTCGGAGGCACAGGGTAACAGGAGTGTCTGTGCTACTTAACGGCGCTAAGCAGATAACATTTCGCAAAATTCGGCGAGTAGATTCTGCGCGACGCGGCGGCGATAGCGCGATGTCGAACGCATATCGTCGATGGGCGCGATTTCGCGCGCAAGAATCTCCTGCGCATCGCGCAGCGCTGCCGGCGTCAACTTCACGCCGCGCAACGCGTTTTCCGTTTCGACAGCGCGTAAAACCGTCGGTGCGACGCTGCCGAGCGCAATGCGAACATCGGCAATTCGGCCCGCATCCATGTGCGCGGCGCCGGCAAAGCAGACTTTCGAGATGGCCTGCGCGCGGCGCGTTCCCACTTTGCGGTAGTAATGTCGCCAGCCCTCTGTGATGCGCGGCAGCCGAATGCGGCGAATCAATTCGTCTGGTCGCAAGCTCGTTTGTTTGTAGCCTGTCCAGAAGCCGTGATACGGCAACCATCGCGAGCCACTTGCGGAGACCAATTCGAGATCGGCGTTGTAGACCAGCAGCGCGGGCGGCGAATCCGCAGCCGGCGATGCGTTGGCGATATTTCCGCCCAGTGTTCCGCGATTTTGCGTCGCGACACTGCCGGTTTCAGCGGCGGCGCGGCACAGCAGAGGAAATTCGCGCGCGAGAATCTCGTTGCGGCGCGTTTCGGTGTAAGTGGTCAAAGCGCCCAGCGTCACGTGCGCGGGCGTCTCTTCGATGCCGCGTAGTTCCGGCAATTTCCAGATGCTCAGGAACCGGCGATGCGAAAGCTTCCCCGCTTCGAGCAGCACCATCAGATCGGTGCCGCCTGCAAACGGCTTCCATGCGCCGGGCTCTCGCGCCATGCGCTCCAGCGCGTCCGACAAATCGCGCGGAGTTTCCATTTGATACGCGGGAACATACGATCTCAACGCTGCGGCTCCGCGGTGTGGCGGCGTGGCGCGGCAGGCGGCGAGGACCGACTCGAATATTTTCGTGTAGCCGGTGCAACGGCAAAGATTTCCGGCGAGCCCTTCGCGAATTTCGGTTTCCGATGGATGCGGATTCCGCTCCAGGAGATTCACGGCGGCGAGGATCATGCCGGGAGTGCAGATACCGCATTGCGCACCACCGTGCGTAAGGAACGCTTGCTGGACGGCGTTAAGCCGATGGTTCAGAAAAAGTTCACCGTCGAGCGGCACATCGAAACCAGCCACTCCTTCGATCGTGCGAATCTTCGCGCCATCCGCCTGCAGCGCGGGAACGAGGCAGCTATTCACCAGCAGGCCGTCGAGTTCGACTGCGCAGGCGCCGCATTCGCCCTCGCCGCAGCCTTCCTTGGTACCCGTGAGGCCGGCTTGCTCCCGCAAAACATCGAGCAGGCGCGCCATGGGATATGTTTCGAGGGTCATCGCGCGGCCGTTGATTTCGCATTGCACGCGAATCTTGCGCTCCTGGTTTGGCGCGCGCGAGTCAGCCGCGGCCGCGTGGGCGTCAGGCATGTACGCCCTCCAACATTTCGAGGAGAACTTCCGGCGTGATCGGAATGCGCGTCACATCCGCGCCGGTCGCGTTGGCGATGGCATTGGCAATCGCCGGAGCGGTGCCGTCGAGAGGCAGTTCGCCGATTCCCTTCGCGCCAGCGGGCCCGCGCGCATAAGGAATTTCCTCGAAGAAAACGCGGATCGGCGGAACGTCCATCGAAGTCGGCATGATGTAGTTCGTCATCTGGCCGTTGCTCATGCGGCCTTCCTGCCAGACGACATTTTCATAGAGCGCGAACCCGATGCCCTGCGCGACCCCGCCTTCAATTTGCCCGGCCGCGAGAACCGGATTGATCACCTTGCCCACTTCCTGCACGGCGACGAAATCTTCAACGCGAACTTCAGCGGTGCGCGTGTCGACGGAAACTTCCGCGACATAGACTGCCCAGGCGTACGCACCATACGCGTCGCCCGTATACGTTGCATCATCCCAGTGAAGATCGCGTGGATGTTCGTACTTGATCAGGGACTGCAGCGAGCCGAATTTGGCGATGTACTGGCTGCAAGCGGAGGCAAATTCGCCGGTGCTGTACCCAGGTCGTAGAAAGCCGCTGTCGAAGAGTGATTTCTGCACGGAGCGCGCGGCGGACTCGACGAGCTTGCCGACGATCATGGTGGTGCGCGAAGCCACGGTCGGTCCGCTGTTTGGAACCATGGCGGTATCCGGCTGCATGATCTCGATACGATCGATCCCGAGTCCCAGGGTTTCCGCGGCGATCTGCGCGAAAACGGTATTGGTGCCCTGACCCATCTCGGTGCTGCCGGCGAACACGCGTACGCGGCCTTCCGCCGTCACATCGAGTGCCGCTTCCGACGCAAGATATTCCTCGCCTGATCCGGTGAAACCGGCGCCGTGCAGAAAGGCGGCGAAGCCGATTCCACGCTTGAGGGCGCTGCGCGGATTTTCTTCCTGGAAGCGTTTGCGTTTGGCGTGATAGCCGCTTAGTTCCAAGGCGCGATCCATGAGGCGATCCATCTTCACCGTTTCGCGGATCACTTGATGGACGGCGAGGGTCTGGCCTTCGTGGATGAAATTACGGCGGCGCAATTCCTCCGGAGCGAGGCCGACGACCTCGGCGACGCGATCGAGATGGCGTTCGAGCGCGAAGACGCTCTGCGGCGCGCCGAATCCGCGGAAGGCGCCGTGCGGCGGCATGTTGGTGGCGACGGCGCGGCTGCGAATGCGCACGTTAGGACAGTTGTAAGGGCCTGCGGCGTGAATGGTGCCGCGCGAGAGGACCACCGGTGAGAGGGTCTCGTAAGCGCCGCCGTCGACGGTGAAGTCGATTTCCATGGCGAGAAATTTGCCGTCGCGGGTTAGCGCGGTCTTTTGATGCGTGCGCGAAGGATGGCGCTTTGTTGTGGCGACCATATCTTCGGCGCGGTCGTAGATCATTTTCACGGGCTTGCCGGACTTCCACGCGAGCAGCGCGGCGTGTCCCGCAATCATCGACGGGTATTCTTCTTTTCCGCCGAAGCCGCCGCCGGTTTCAGTTTGCACGACGCGGATGCGGTCTTTCGGCAATCCGAAGAGCCGGACCAAGGCTTTGTGCACATAGTAGGGACATTGCAGCGAACCCCAGACGGTGACGACCGGGAGAGCAGAGCCGGAGCCGGCAAGGATGTCCCTCGAAGCTCGGGACAAGCCGGCGCTACCAGGAGATTCGACTTGCGCGATCATGCCTTGCGGCTCGATGTAAAGTTGTTCTTGCGCGCCGGTCTCGTAGTCGCCCTCGACGATGAAATCTGCGGCGTTCCAGGCGGCGTCGACGTCGCCCTTTTCCACGTGGAACGATTTGAAGAGGTTGTCTTCCCCCCAGATCACTTGTTTGCGCGCGAGGGAGTCCTCGATGGTAAAGATGGCGGGCAGCGGTTCAATTTCGATTCGGACCGCGCGGCGGGCCTCTTCCAGGAAATATTTATCAGGATGCGCCAGGAGTACGACCGCCTCTTCGGGGTGATTCACGAATTCATCCGCGAGGCAGGGTTGATCTTCGATGAGGAGGGCGATGCAGTTTTTGCCGGGAATATCCTTCGCGGTGACGATGGTGAATTCGTTCCAGGGAATGGCGGGATCGAAATGCAGTGCGCGGATGCGGCCGCGGGGTTTTGTGGAGCGGACCGTCGTGCCGTAGAGCATGTTGGGGAACGAGATGTCGTCCACGTAGCGGGCGCGGCCGGTGACCTTCTCGCGGCCTTCTTTACGGGGGACCGAGGTTCCGATAAGGCGTGAATTCTCCACAGACATCCTTGAGAAAGAGGATTGCCGCGCGACCTGGGGCGGTAGTTGAATTCTAGCGCATGCGCGCGGCATGCGGGTACGCGGATGCTAGGGCTTGGCCTTACGGCGACGGTGACCGTCGCGTTCGGGCCGCGCCCGTCCACAATCTAATGCGCCGGTGCACGGCGGGCCAATGGGCTGGTGCACGGCAGCATTGGCCAATCGGCAACAACCTGCGTAAGATAGGAATCTCGCGCCAGTCGACGCGCCGGATCCCATGGCCTCACCGTTCAACATCATCACCAACAATCCGCCGGCCCCGCCATTACCAGGCGCTCACCCACGCCCCGACTGGCTTCGCGTCAAATTCTTCGGCGGTGAACGCTACCAGGACCTCAAGCGCATAATGCGCACGCTCGAGCTGCACACCGTATGCGAAAGCGCCCGCTGCCCGAATATGGGCGAATGCTGGGAGCACGGCACCGCCACGTTCATGATCCTCGGCGACATCTGCACCAGGGCGTGCGGCTTCTGCGCGGTGCCGTCGGGCAAGCCGGCAGGTCCCCCGGACGAAGAAGAGCCGCAGCGCGTAGCGGAAGCGGTAGCCCGAATGGGATTGCGTTATGCGGTGGTGACCTCGGTCAACCGCGACGACCAGAAAGACGGCGGCGCGCACATCTTCGCGCGAACCATCCAAGAAATCCGCCGCCGCGTTCCCGGCTGCAAGGTCGAAGTATTGATCCCGGATTTTCGCGGAGACTGGGATGCCTTATACGTGGTTCTGGCCACGCAAGCCCGACGTTCTAAATCACAATACCGAGACGGTGCCGCGCCTTTACCGGCAGGTGCGCAAAGGCGCGCTCTATGAAAGATCACTGGAACTTCTCCGCCGCGCCAAGCAGGCCCATCCGGAAATCCCGACCAAAACCGGGTTGATGCTTGGGCTGGGTGAGGAAAAGGAAGAAGTGCTGGCCACGTTGCAGGATCTTGCAGCCCAGGGAACCGACATCCTGACGCTAGGGCAGTATCTGCAACCCACTCGCGAACATTTGCCCATCGTCCGTTACGTCCATCCGGACGAGTTCGCCGAATTCAAACTGCGGGGCGAAGCCATGGGGTTCAAGCACGTGGAAGCTGGGCCACTCGTGCGGTCGTCGTATCACGCCTTCGAACAGACCGAGTCCGCGCTGGCATAGCAGCGGGCAGTAACACAGATCCTTCGAGACTCAGGGTAAACAAGAGTGCTGTGCTACGTGGACCGAAAGATTAGCGCGCTGATTTGCGTCCAGTAGAAGAGCGTGAACGCGATGGACAACCCCGCGTCGATCAGCGAGGTGGTGGCAATCCAGTCGCGCGGCCTCTGGTCGCTCTTGCGCAAGAGGAAGACCGCGATGAGCTGGAGCAACCCCGCGGCAATCAACAGCCAAACATAAATCTGAACAGGGTCCATCCCGTAACGCCACGCGTTCTTTCGAATGAAATCGTCGCCGAATACCAGATTCCACAGAGCCCAGAGAATGACGGGTGAAAACGTGATGATAATTCCGGTCATCAGGCGCAGCTTCCGTGCTTGAAGGGTCGGCGCGTTCGGTGCAACCTTCGATTGAGTCGCCAGGGGCTGTGGAGAGGCGGTCATCCGTGTCGGTTCCGTGCTCGATCTCCGCTCCTCCACCTTGGTCATTTTGGCGCTACGCTGGCCCAGTCGGTGAACGGCACTGGCCGGCCGCCGCGAATCACGGATGGAATGACATGATCGAATCCCTTGTGGTCCTTCGCGGAATAGTCCAACTTCAATTGCGGACCCAACCCAATATCCATTTCGTGTATGGACTCAATACCTCGAATCAGCCCATCGCGCGTAGGGTCTTTACCAGCGCGCTTCAGCCCTTCCACCAGCACCATGGCGTCCACGAATCCTTCCAGGCTGACGAAACTCGGGCGATCCGTGGGAGCATATTGCGCGAGCGCGCGCCGGTACATCGCAACCGTCTTTAGGTCCGTAAGGTAATACGGTGGCACGACTTGCGTGACCACCATGCCATCCGCATCGTCTCCCGCTTCTGAGATCAATTCCTCCGTGCCCACAAACGAGACCGTTAGGAATAACGGCCTCCACCCGGCGGAATGCGCTTGCTTAACGATAGGCGCCACGGTGTTCGGCGGGCCCACCACGACCACCGCCTGCGGATTTGCGCCGCGCACGCTGCTGATAGCGGTATTCACTTTCGCTGTCTGGCGCTGGTAGGAGGCCACCGCGACGGGCTCCGCGCCGTGCGCCTTCAGCGCTTCTTTCGCGCCGTCGAGCACCGCGGCGCCAAACGCATCGTCGGGATAAATGACGCCAATTTTCTTGTAGCCCAGGGTGTCCCACATGCCATCGATCTGGTCGCGCGTCTCGTCAAAATACGAGGCGCGGACGTTGATGACCCAGTGGCGCAACGGGGTATACAGAGTTTGTGCGCCGGTGAACAGCCCAACGAGGGGAATCTTGTTCTCTTCCGCCAGGGGAAGATATTTCACAGCGGTGGGCGTGCCCACGAAAAATCCCAGCGCGAAAACTTTGTCGGCCTGGAGTTTGTCGAAGCAGGCTTGCGTCTTGGCGGGGTCGTAGCTGTCATCGTAAGCGATCAGGTGCAGCTTGCGGCCGTGTACTCCCCCTTCATCGTTGACCATCGAGAAGTAGGCCTTGGCGCCGGCTACGGTCTGTCGGCCGAGCGCGCTGGAAGGGCCTTCGAGCGCGGAACACGAACCGATGATGACTTCTTTTTCCGTCACGCCCGGCGTCGCTTGCGCGGCAGTGGTTGCGGCGCCCGCGAGCTGCCACGCGCACACACCACAAAGTCCCAGGGCTGGACCGAGGTTTCTGAACTTCATGTTCTTGCTCCATCAGGCGAACTGGGGCCGACTGAACTGCAGGGAATGGATCCAGATTCGATAGTGACGGCTGGTCTCGTGGACTGTCAACGCGGTTCAAATCGAAGTGACGCGAACCGGTTAGTGGCGGTCAGGAAAGGGGAAAAACGGGGGAAAACTAAAGAACCCCTGAGCCGAAGTGGCCCAGGGGTTCCTGTTCAATCCTTCGAAACGATAGCGATTGGACTATGCGCGTGCGGCTGCAGCGGTTGCGGCAGCGGCAGTCGCCGCTTTCTTGGCGGCCTTGGCTGCGGTGGAGGCCTTGCGGCGCCGCTTGGTCTTAGGCGGCGTTGCAGGGGCTTCGCCGATCAGTTCCGCGGTCATAATGCTGGTGACGAAAAGCTTAGGACCGTGATCATCGAAATCAACCGCGGTACGCTCCGGATCGGATGCGGTAACCACTCCGAGTCCATACACTTCATGCTTGATGGTTTGACCTTCTTGCATTGATTGCACGATGTCCTCCTGGACCGTTTCACTCGACGCGAAAACTTGTGAGTCGGTGTCCCAGCGGTCGCCAGGACACCCGAATCGACAGGCTAGAGCCCGGTAACGTTCTCCGCCTGAAGGCCCTTCGGGCCTTTCTTAACTTCAAATTCCACTGCCTGACCTTCATTCAAGGACTTGTAACCGTCCATTTGAATCGCCGAGAAGTGGACGAAAACGTCCTCTCCTGTTTGCCGCTGGATGAAGCCATACCCCTTCGAAGCATTGAACCACTTCACTGTGCCTTGTTCCTTCACCGCCACCACACCTCAAGTTGGAATTGCTTTGCGTCTCCTGGTCGCGTTTCCTGGCTACCGCTGACGGCTAACGCCCCCAAATGTCCCAAGATCGTGACACCTTCGGCCCGCAAAATGCCGCAAAACTTTCGGACTTGCAGCGCCTTTTGAGCGGGTCAAAAGGTAGTACAAGAGCAACAAACGCTAGACCAATGGTACCACGAAAAGGCCCTTTTGTCCACGGCCCGGGGAGGGCACTTTTCGGGCCGTCTGACGATGTAAGTGTCTGTTAATAAACAACTTATGCGAGAGTCTAGTGCCTGTTGCGAAACTATAAGCGGGGTAACTCGAGGTGGGGTAACTCGCTCATTCTAAAGAGTCGGGTTGAAGGGTGGCTTCGCCCTCGCCCGTGGATTTCTTGTCCCAATACTTTCGGACCCACGCGTCCCAGCTTTTTCCGGCTGCAGGATCGCGTCCAGAGAAAGCAAGTGCCGCGATATCGGCATACGCGATCTTGACGCGCTGATTCGAATCTTTGGGAAGAACCCGAACGAACGACGAGCTTAGAGCTGGGCCAGCGATCCGATCGAAAATGTAGCCCTCAATTTTCGCGCCATCCTTGCGCGTGATCGTCACGTCTCCGCGGTAATCGAACGCTTGCTCCAATGCGGAGCGCAATTCTTCTTCCGTAGCGAGTTCGGGCACCCAGCCTTCGACGGTTTGGCGAGCTGTTCCCGGCGCGACTTCCAGTTTGTCGGGATCGATCGCGGCGCTCGAAGCACCTTTGCGTTCGGCGTGGCTTGGAGCGCTCACGCGCGCGTCTCTTCCATCTGGGCATTGTCCGTGCGGATCTGCACCAGCGGATTGAAAGCGTGCACCGGCTTGACCGGCTCATTCAAGAGCGCCAGTGCATCGGGATCTTCGTATTTGGTCGAAAAAGTGGCCTTAGCGGCAGCCCAAAGCCCACGCAAGCCGCTGAAGGTGTGATCCATCGCACTGGCTTCGTATCCGCTGTGCACCATGCAGTTGGCGCATTTGGGATTGCCGGACTCGGTGCCGTAATTTTGCCACTCGGTTGCGTCGAGAAGTTCCTGGAAGGTGTCGGCATAGCCGTCTTGAAGCAGGTAACACGGTTTCTGCCAGCCAAAGACGTTGTAGGTGGGCATGCCCCAGGGAGTGCACTTGTACTGCTGCTTGCCCATCAGAAACTCAAGAAAAAGCGCAGATTGATTGAACTGCCAGCTTTTCTTGCGATTGGAAAGAATCGAGCGGAAAAGCCGCCGCGTGCGGGCGCGGCCCAGGAAGTGCTTTTGGTCGGGCGCTTTATCGTAGGAGTAGCCGGGCGAAAGCATCATGCCCTCGACGCCAAGCTCCATCATTTCATCGAAGTGCGCGCGCACGCTGTTGGGATCGGCGCCGTCGAAGAGCGTGGTGTTGGTGGTCACCCGGAAGCCGCGTTTGATGGCTTCCTTGATGCCTTCGATCGCCAGATCGTAGCCGCCCTCGCGGCAAACCGAAAAGTCGTGGTGCTCTCGCTGCCCGTCCACGTGGACGGAGAACGTCAAATACTTGCTGGGCTTGAAGAGGTGGAGTTTTTCTTTGAGCAGGAGGGCGTTGGTGCAGAGATAAATGTATTTCTTGCGCTCGACCAGGCCGTCGACGATCTTGTCGATCTGCGAGTGCATCAGCGGCTCGCCACCGGGGATCGAAACCATCGGCGTGCCACACTCGTCCACAGCCTTGAAACACTCTTCGGGGCTGAGTTCCGTCTTCAGAATGTGCGCGGGATATTGGATCTTGCCGCAACCCGCACAGGCCAGATTGCAGCGGAACAACGGCTCCAGCATCAGTACAAACGGATACCGCTTGCGTCCCCGAAGCTTCTGCTTCAGGACGTAAGTGGCGACGGTCCAGCCTTGCGAAATGGGTACAGGCATTTCCTGTGTAAGTCCTTGACGGAATAGGGGAACCGCTGCCGATCCTTCCCCCTTGGATATTGTAACCGAGATCGCCGGATTCACCGACTGTCGTTTTTTGTACCTATGCGCTATCAAGTGCGTTTTATACAGATGCGCGGGCGGGGTTGCCGGTGGCATGGGTCCGACATTGAGTGGGGCATTAACCTCATATGTGGGACTTGGCTCGCCGGGCTAAAGCCCAGCGCCTACACGGCTTCCGCATCAATCCACGGCGTTTTGGCGTCGGGTGTTGCACGTGAAACACACGCGAAACTCGTTGTGGCGGCGCTGGGGACGTCCTATTACCGAAGACGAGGCGGTCGCGGTGATTGCAAGCGGCGCCCATTGGCGCCGCTGTTGCAATCGTTGGCGCTGGCAGTTAGGTGTTGTGAAAGGCCGTTACGCTTTGAGTTATTTCGGCATCACTTCGCGGGCTAATTTACTGGCCACCACCTCGCGTAGCTCCGCGCGTTTCTTTCCGGCCTCGATCATGGCGTCTCGCGATCCGTAGTGTTTGGCGACACTCGTGGCCGCTTTGGCATCGAGTTGATCGATCGCGGCATAGTTCGCGACCATCAGGCCCACCGCGACGTCCCAGTCGCCGGGGTTATCCGTCGTCACGTTTGTCCAGAATTTGTAATCGCTGATCATGCCTTCCTTCTTCAGGGATTCGTAAATAGGTTTCAAATTTTCGCGGATATCTTTCCAGAAGGCTTCTCCCTGACCCGGTTTGATGTGGTAGTAAGTGACGCGCCAGACCTGGCCGACATCATAATTCGGACTTTGCGCATAGCAAGGCAGGGCCGACACGAACATCGCTAGAAGCAGAGTGGTCCGTAGAACATTTCTCATTTTTTCTCCTAAAGTTTTCGATGGATAGACTTGGCCCGAGTCCGGACCCCGCAGGGTGGGGCGAGTCTAGCTCGCGCGGTTGTATCCGTCAACGCATAGGCTTCAGAGGCCGCCTCTGCGGAACGCCGATGGCGGCCGCCTTGCGGTTGCGTGCACACAAGCGTCGGAGAAATGCACTCACGTTGCCCGATTGTAGCACTCGACTCCATTCGGCTGGGGAAAGCGTTGGTCCTGATTCTGTGGCAAAATGGTTACGGAAAACTGATTATGGCTGATCGAACTACGTTGGAAGCATTGCGGCCCGCGAAGGCGCCAAAAGGTCCCAGAAAGACTTCCGTGAGCAGCGAGGAGCGGGAGCGTATTTTTGACGCGTTCCGGCGCTGGGGCTATTTGGAAGCTGACCTTGATCCTCTGAAGCTGTTCAAACCGCTGAAATATCCTGACCTGGAATTGACTGGAGCCGTGGCCGACGAGGCGCGGCGGCATTTACTGCGGCACGGTTGGTGCGGAGTTTATGCACTTGCGTGAGCCGGAGCGGCGGAAATGGATAGCCGAGCGGCTGGAGCAGTCCGCCGTGGCCGTGGACCAGAACAAAATTCTCGAGCGCTTGGTGCGCGCGGACCTTTTCGAACAGGTTTTGCAGGCGCGCTATCTGGGGACGAAGCGGTTTTCGCTGGAAGGCGTGACGGCGCTGATTCCGCTGCTGGATTCGATTTTGGATACGGCGGGGGATTCGGGGGCGGTGGATTCGATTATTGCGATGAGCCATCGCGGGCGGTTGAACGTGATGGTGCACGCGGCTTGCAAGCCGCCGCATGAGGTGGTGTCAGGATTTGAGGATGTCGATCCGCGGAGCGTGCTGGGCGCGGGCGACGTGAAGTATCACGTTGGGGCTACCGGGACGTACGTCACGTCTGGCGGACAATCGATCAACATGCATATCGTTTCGAACCCCAGTCACTTGGAGGCTGTCGATCCCGTGGCGATGGGCCGGGCGCGGGCCAAGCAGACGCGGCATGGGGCGGACGGGCCGGTGGTGGATCGTTCGCAGGAATCGCTGAACAAGGTTTGGCCGATTGTGATGCATGGGGACGCGGCTTTTGCCGGCCAGGGTATTTGGGCGGAGACGCTGAATCTGGCGGATTTGAAGGGTTATACCGTGGGCGGCACGGTGCACATCGTGGTGAACAATTTGATTGGGTTTACGACCCCGCCGGTGCAAGAGCATTCTTCGCGGTTTGCGTCGGACATCGCGAAGCGGCAGAGCGTGCCGGTATTTCATGTGAATGCCGAGGATCCCGATGCCGTCGTGCGCATGGGACAGTTAGCCGCGGAGTATCGAGCGAAGTTTGGCAGCGACGTGGTGGTGGACATTATCGGGTACCGGCGGCACGGGCACAGCGAGGTGGATGATCCGACGATCACGCAGCCGCTGACCTACGAGCGCATCAAGAATCACCCGCCGCTGTGGAAGATTTACGCCGAGCGCACCGGAATCGACGCCGGCGCGATCGCCGACGCGGTGCGCAAAGAATACGAGGAAGAGCAAACCAAGGCGAAGGCACTGAAGAAGATGCCGCATTTGCGGACTCTGCCCAGCTACTGGGATCCCTACGTTCACGGAAAGTACGATCCGAAATATGAAGTGGACACCGGGTTGTCGCGCGAAAAACTGGCGAGAGCTGACCGACGGTTTGGTTCGCGTACCCGACGGTTTTCACCTGCATCCCAAGCTGGCGAAATTGCTGGAGCAGCGGGCGGAGATGGGGCACGGCAAGCGCGCGATCGATTATGGATTTGCCGAGGCGCTGGCGTTTGCTTCGCTGGTGCTGGAGGGCACGCCGATCCGCTTGACTGGGCAGGATACGCAGCGCGGGACGTTCAACCAGCGGCACGCGGTTCTGATCGATACAGAGACCGAGCACAACTACCTGACCCTGTCGCATCTTTCGCGGCAGCAGGCGTTTTGCGAGATTCACAACTCGCCGCTTTCCGAGGCCGCTTGCGTGGGATTTGAGTATGGCTTCAGCCGCGATTATCCGGAGGCGCTGGTCTTGTGGGAGGCGCAATTCGGGGATTTCGTGAATGGCGCGCAGGTGATCATCGACCAGTTTTTGAGCGCCAGCGAGGACAAGTGGAACTTGCCCACCGGGTTGGTGCTGTTGTTGCCCCACGGCTATGAAGGGCAGGGTCCGGAGCACTCCAGCGCGCGCATCGAGCGATTTTTACAGCTGGCGGCTGAGGACAACCTGCAGATTTGCCAGCCTTCGAATGCGGCGCAGTATTTTCATATGCTGCGGCGGCAGGCCCGGCGGATGTGGCGCAAGCCCTTGATCGTGTTTACGCCGAAGAGCATGTTGCGGCATCCAGACGCGAGTTCCGACATTGAGGATTTCACGCAGCCGAGATTTTTGCCCTTGGTGCCGGATCGCGAGATTCAGGATGCCAAGCGGATCTTGATTGCCAGCGGGAAAGTGGGACACGAATTGCAGGCGGAGCGCAAGCGGCGCAACGATACGAGCACGGCGATTTTCTTTCTGGATCAACTTTATCCTTTGCCGCGCACGGAGATTGCGGAGGCCTTGGACGCCCACCCGAATGCGCATGAGATCGTGTGGGTGCAGGAAGAGCCCAGCAACATGGGCGCGCACTTCTACGTGATGCCGCGATTGCAACGGTTGGCGCAGGATAAGGGTAGAAAGGTGCGCGCGGTGAAGCGGTCGGCGAGCGCGAGTCCGGCGACGGGATCAGCCAAGGCGCACGAACTGGAGCAGAAGACGCTGCTGAATTTGGCGTTTACGACGACCGCGGCAGAGTAGAGGTCGAAGTTCTCGAATCGAGCGATAGCGACTTGCAAGATGCTGACTCACAGATCGACTCGCTCTTGCTCGAACTTCGGGAGACGCGTGCCGGCGCCGAAGCGATTTTCAATGGTCGGACACCCGCGGAACTTTTGCGGCGACCCGCGGAAAAACGATGGTCCGCCGCGGAGTGCGTTGAGCACTTGAACATTACCAACCGCGCCTATCTGCCGCGCTTGTCCGAAGCTATCCGTACTCTTCGTCAGAAAAACCTCGTTTCCCGCGGCGGATTTCGCCTGGACTGGAACGCACGCCTTCTGAAGTATTGGCTGGAGCCACCGTCACGCCTGCGCTTGCCCACCGGAGCGGCGTTTCAACCCGTAAGCGTGCAAGATCCTGCGGCAGTACTCACCGCGTTCCAATCCATCGGCCAGAAACTCGAACAGGAACTCGCCTCGGGGCGAGGGTTGGCGCTCGATGCCGAAAAAATTCGCTCACCGTTCGCTGAGAACATGCAATATAACGTGTATTCCGCATTTGCCATTATTGTGGCGCATAATCGGCGGCATCTCTGGCAAGCGGCAAATGCCCTTTAACCATTCATTCACATGAGAGACATCCCTGCGTCACCCGTGCCACCCAAACTGAAGCCATCAACTGTGCTACGCAATGTGCCAGCTGACCGAACGCCTTCCGATGCCTATCGCATTTCGTCGGCCTACGGTACACTTCGGACAAGCCGGCGGACGGAACGTGCTACCTGCATGAAACGTGTCCTGATCATTGAAGACGACAAAGACATCGTCGAGCTGGTGCGTTACAACCTTGCTAATGAAGGATTTCAGGTCAATGCTGCTTTCGACGGCAGCAGCGGCCTGAATTCGCTGAAGAAATCGCCTCCTGATATTTTACTTCTCGATCTAATGCTTCCGAAGCTTTCCGGGCTGGATATTTGCCGGGAAGTGCGGCGGGACGATTCGTTGAATCGTTTGCCCATTCTGATGCTTACCGCGCGCGGCGAAGAGGCTGACCGCGTTGTGGGCTTGGAGATGGGCGCCGACGATTACGTGACCAAGCCGTTCAGTCCGCGTGAGTTGCTGGCGCGGGTGAAGGCGTTGCTTCGTCGCGCGGAGCCCCCCGCGGACTCGCCGCGGACCATCGAGATCGGGAAATTGGCGATCGATCCGGCGTCGTATCGCGTCAGCCATTCCGGGAAGCCCGTCCCGCTGAGCACGCTCGAATTCCGGCTGCTCTATTACCTTGCATCGCGCCCGAACCGCGTGTTTACGCGGGATCAGCTTCTGGATGCCGTTTGGGGAACCGATCGTTTCGTTACGCCGCGTAGCGTGGACGTTTACGTACGCCGGCTGCGTGAGAAAATCGAAACCGATCCGGAGAACCCCAACCATCTGAAGACCGTACGCGGCGCAGGGTACTTGTTCGAAACTCGTGCGGCGTAACCTTTTCTGGAAACTCGCGCTGACGTTCTTCACGCTGCTGGTGAGCGTGCTCGTTGCCGTGGACTTTTTCGCCGAACGCGTGCTGCGGCGCGATACCGAGCGCGCGACTTTCGAACAACTGGCCACCATTGCGCGATTCGCGCGGGCTCGCCCTCCGGAATTTCCTTCTCTCGCCTCCGAACAATCCGAAGATCTCGATCGCTTGAATCACTGGGCCGCCGAAGTCGGCTCCGATGGTCGCCCGCGTCACCGTGATTCGTGCCGACGGCCGAGTTCTGGCGGATTCACAGTCCGATGCGCAAAGCATGGAGAATCATGCGGACCGGCCCGAGGTGCAAGAAGCCTTAGCGAAGGGCGAGGGCCGCTCGGTGCGGCGCAGCGTCACCTTGAATCGCGACCTGCTGTATTACGCGGTGCGGCAAGACGTTCCGGGAGGCCCGCCGATCGTGCTGCGGTTTGCGATCCCGGTGGAAACCGCGGGCCAGGCGCTGGGATTGTTTCGCCGGAGTTTGTGGGTGGCGTCGTTGGTGATTTTGCTCGTGGCGGGTATGGCGGCGCTGTTGGTATCGCGGGGGTTCTCGGACCGCGTGGAGCGCTTGCGGGAATTTTCGCGACGCGTTGCGGAAGGAGATTTTCGCGCGCTGCCCGGAGATGGTTCCGGCGATGCCCTGGAGATGCTGGGGGCCTCATTGAATCAGACTGCTGCGCGAATGGACCGCACGATTCGCACGCTGACCGAAGAGCGCAATCTGTCGTCCGCGATTCTGGGAAGCATGGTGGAAGGGGTCGCGGTCGTGAACGGGGCGGAGCGCCTGGTCTTCGCGAATCAAGGCTTTGCGGACATTCTGGAACTGGATGTGCCGCCAAAATCGGGAAGCGCGCTCGTCGAGATCGTCCGCCAGACCGAGATGATTGAAGCGGTGCGGCAGGTTTTGGCGGGAGAGCCGCGCGTGGAAGCGGAGATTGTGACCGGGACGCTGCGGCAGCATTTTTTTGCCGCAACCGTGGCCGCCGTTCGCGCCGGCGAAACTTCCGGAGCGGTGGTCGTGCTCCACGACATTACCGAACTGCGCAAGCTGGAGCGCGTACGCCGCGATTTTGTGGCCAACGTGTCGCACGAATTCAAAACGCCCCTGACCGCCATTCAAGGATTTTCCGAAACGCTGCTCGCCGGCGCGATCGACGATCCGCAGAACCGCGAACGTTTCCTGGGAATCATTCTGGAGCATTCGCGCCGGCTGGCCCGCCTTACCGACGACCTGCTGAAGCTTTCGCAAATGGATGCCGACCGTTTGGAACTCGAGATTCGCAGGGTGAGCGTCGCCGAACTCATCGAGAGCTGCCTGGAGACCGCGCAGCATCGCGCCGCGGAAAAAGATATACGCGTTTACGTGAGCCAGTCGAACGAGTTGCCGGATATTGCGGGTGACCGGCGACGCCTCGCCGAAGTTTTGCAGAACCTGCTCGACAATGCAACGCAGTACACGCTACCGGGAGGGCGAATCACGCTCAGCGCGGAAGTTCGCGAAGCGGATGTCGTCTTCACTGTGTCCGATACCGGCATTGGTATTCCCAAAGCGGACCAGTCCCGTATTTTCGAACGCTTCTACCGCGTGGACGCCGCACGGTCCCGCGAGGCCGGAGGAACCGGGCTGGGCCTGGCCATCGCCAAACATCTCGTGGAAGTGCATGGCGGCCGGATCTGGGTCCAGAGCGAAATTGGGCAAGGCTCGCAGTTTAATTTTTCGGTGCCGGTGTTCGATCCGGAGCGCGCCGCGGTAAGGGTCTCGTCCGGCAGCGGAGCAGGTCGCGGCGCAGGGGGCCGTTCTCAGGCGCTTTAGCCGAGAGAACTGCGAGTGAGGGAGGTAGCCATGCCAGCTGTCCGCATTGTTGCCGTTCTGGTTTTCGCACTGCTGCGCACAAGCACCAGCGCGGCACAGCAGGTATCGTCGCCACGAGTTGTGAGCCTGCATGCGCCCGACGGGACTGAACTCAAGGGGAGCTATTTTTCTTCGAGTAAGCCAGGTCCAGGCGTTTTGCTGCTTCACCAGTGCAACCAACAGCGCAAATTGTGGGACGTGCTGGGCGAGCGCCTTGCTTCGTCGGGGATAAATGTTCTTACCTTCGACTATCGCGGTTTCGGAGAGAGCGGCGGAACTCCGCACGACAAGTTGACGCCTGAGCAGGAAAACAAAGTCGAAACCGAAACCTGGCCGGGCGATCTTGAGGTCGCGTTCCAGTATCTGTCGGCTCAGCCTGGGGTAGAGCGCACGCGGATCGGGGCTGGAGGCGCGAGTTGCGGTGTCAACAATGCGATTAAATTGGCGCGTCGGCATCCAGAAGTGAAATCGCTCGTTCTACTGGCGGGACCCACGGATCGCGAGGGACGCCTGTTCCTGCAATCGTCGAAGAACATGCCCATATTCACATCCGCGGCCGATGACGATGTGTTCGGCCCGCAGGTATTGGTGATGCAGTGGTACTTCAGTCTTTCGCCAAACTCAGCCAGCCGGTTCGCGCACTATGCGTCTGGCGGACACGGGGCGGAAATGTTCGCGGTACAAACGGAATTACCAGGCATTATCGCGGATTGGTTTTTGGCCACGCTTGAGAATAAACCGGAGACCGCGCCGAAAACGAACGGACGGACGATGGAGCCGCAAGTGCTCCACAATCTGGAACTGATTGACCAAATAGGTGGCGGTGGCGCAGATCGACTCGCGAAAAGTTTAGCGGCAGGTCGCAACGGCGATGCGGCCGCGTTGTTCCCGGAATTCATAGTCAACCTGATCGGCTACGAACATCTACAAGCAGGAGATATCAAGGGCGCGGTGCAGATCTTGAAGTTGAATGTGATGGCGCACCCTAATTCACCGAACGTATATGACAGCGTGTCGGACGCCTACCTTGCCGATGGACAAAAAGACCTGGCGCTACAGAATGCAAAGAGAGCTGTGGAGTTGCTTGCGAACGATACTGCGGACGGAGAACAGCGTCGCAATGACATCCGCGAGAGCGCCGAGCAAAAAATAAAGCAACTATCTCCGGCCAATCCCTAGAGTGGATGGCAGATTGCCGAGCAGAACGACTGGAGCTCTAAGAAGCTTATTGTCGGCTGCAACTCCCGATTGTGCACCTGAGTTCCCACATGTCGAAGGTTAGATCGGTAGAGAGTAAACATCGCTGGGTGGCATCGGCTTTCCCTTGAATGCATTTGTGAAGCGCACACGCACTAGCCAGAAAATCAGCAAAACCAGTGGAAGTATAGTGAGAAATAAATACAGGCCGGTGCTGAATACCGCCGCGGGAAGGTGTTGCCCGAGCCCCACTGCCGAAAGCAATCTCAGTGGGCGGTTCGAGGGTCCCATGAAAAATGACCCTGCTGCGATGAACATCCCAAAGCACATCCGCCAGAGGTGCCGGGCGATGCGCTTTACTCCAAAAACGCCGCCGCGCAGAAGCATGCGAACGTCGCCCACGGCCGCAAGCAGACTGATGGAACCCATGAAAAAACTCATTCCGACCGGGACCCCGTTTTGTGAAGTCGCCCCGCTGCGAAGCACTTCAATACCATTCACCCAGGTGAGGAGACCGAGCGTTAGCGGAATCAGCAGCGCAACCCAGTCCAGACGGCTGGTTTCACCCTCCCTGCGCCTTGCGGTCAGCCACCCCGTTCCAATCAGGTAGAAGGTTATGATTCCGCCACCAATGTTGCTTGGTTGATTCTTCACAATTCCTAAGTACACCGCGCCGACAGCCATGATCAGCATCGATGCGACAAACACCTTGCCGGCCTGGACATGGCGGGGGGAACCTTTGCGGAAGAACAATGCGGCAGTGCCGGATAATAAGCCAACGGTTCCAGCACAAATATGAAGAACAAGTATGGGCGTGTAGGGCACGGGGCTCGTCTTTCTCTGAACTATATACGCAGGCAGAGCCCGAGTATTTCACGCCTTCTCTGTCAACACTAAACGCTAACCCATCCCCGGATCAGCGTCCTCATCCTATTCGGTAAGCCAAAAGCGATCTAGGCAACCATGGTGCGTGTACCTCGATGCAGGGATTCTGCCCATTTTGACGGTTTGAGCGACTAAGGAAATCAGCAACTTACCGGTTATTAATGGGGCCTAGGGGTTCGACCCATCTGTTTTCAATTATTCACACCACTTTCAATTGGGCGTAACGCCCCGCGCGGGAGCATTGCACTTACGAGTGGGGGTGTGCAGTGACGCCCGCTCGGAGGACAAACCGACCATGACAACCGGCGCGGGACTAACGGAAACGGTGCTCTACGATACGTTGATGAACTATCTCGTTTCCATGGCGCGCACCGTCGAAGGCGCCATGAACCGGGCGCTGGATTCGCTGGTCGGACTCGATAATGCCGCCACCTCATCGCTTCCCGGCGAAGTGTTTCTGCTGGAGCCGCGCATCAATGAGATGGAGATTGTGATCGACGAGCACGCCATTCGTTTGCTGCGCCGCGGGTCGTTTTCCGATGACGAAATGCGGCTGATTGTGGCGGCGCTGAAGATCACGAATGATCTGGAGCGCATTGGCGACATCGCTGTGAACGTGGCGGAACGCGTTATTTCCTTGCGCGAACTGCCCAGTGCCGAACTGCCCGAAGAACTCGCACCGATGGCTTCCGCCGTGCGCGCGATGGTCAGCAAGAGCCTTGGCGCCTTGATTTTTCGCAACGTGGAGATGGCTACGCAGGTTCTGGAGAGCGACGACGTTGTCGATCAATACCGCGACCGCATTTTCGAACGCCTGCTCCAGAGCATGACCCAGGAACCTGCCGCCGTCAGTCCGGGCCTGCAGTTCATTCTGGCAACGCGCCATCTCGAGCGCATCGCCGATCATGCCACGAATATCGCCGAGGACATTATTTTCTGGGTCCGCGGGCTCGACGTTCGCCACGGCCGGGGCCTGACCGTCAACGCGGAGCAGACGCCCGACACGGAAACGCGCCCGGCCAAGGTTACGGAGAATTCACACGGCCTTCATCCCAACGTGACGCCCGCGTGCGACACTCAGCGCGCTTGATCTTCACTTAAGGTCCTACCACGGGGACCGGTGCACCCCTGGCTCCGGTCCCTTCTCCCCCCTCCTGGCGAGTTGGAGTTAGCCCTTATTAACCGAGATCGATTCCATTTCGTCTAGTGCATTCGCATTATTGCCTTTCCTTCCTTCCAGAATCAGAATCCGTCAACTATTGCCGATTCACAGGCACACACCCCTATCGAGCTGTTTCTTCGAGCAACGGCAGTAAATGCTTTGGTGCCTCGACGCTTTACGAAATGAATCCACGATTGGTTACTTCTCCAGGGGGCGCGCAACTTATGGACGTGAACATCTCTTTCAAGAGACTGGCGACGGCACTTCTTTTATTTCTTGGTTTTTGCGTTCCGGCGCTGGCGCAGTCGGACCCGGCCCCCATCGAAATCGGCGGGGTAACGTTCTCCGGCAACATCCGCGAGCGCTATGAAGCCTGGAATTTTTTCGAGCCGACAGCCGGGTCAGAATCTCTACGGCTTTTCCGGCACGCAAATCCGCTTTGGAATTTCGCAAACGCGCCAGAACTATGACTGGAACATTGAGTTTGAGGTGCCGGTGCTGCTTGGCATCCCCGACGGAGCAGTGCGGCCCGCACCCCAAGGGCAATTGGGGCTTGGGGGCTCTTACTTCGCCGCAAACGACAACAATCAGAACACCGCGTTTATTTTTCCAAAGCAGGTCTTCTTTCGATACAAATGGGATCACTCCAGCCTGCGTGCCGGGCGCTTTGAATTTACGGACGGCAGCGAAGTGAAACCCAAGGACCCGACGCTGGCATGGCTCAAGAGCGAACGGATCGGACAGCGTCTCCTGGGTAACTTCGGTTATTCCGACGTGATGCGCAGTTTGGATGGTTTGAACTATGCCTATTCGAACGGGCCGTGGAATTTCACTGCGGTCAGCGCCATCCCCGATCGTGGCGTATTTCAGGTGGACGGATGGGGCTGGGTAAAGACCCCGGTAACCTACGTGGCGTTGACGCGTGAAGTTGAATTTGGATCAAGCCACGCCGAGTGGCGCGCGTTCGGAATTTATTACAATGACGATCGCAGTGTTCTGAAGACCGACAATCGGTCCGCTGCTGCCAAGGCCGCGGACCTGAACGGCGGAATCGACATCGGAACCTACGGCGGGAACTTCATCATGGCCACGCCGACGAGCGCAGGAACGTTTGACCTTCTGGGATGGGGAGCGCTGCAGTCCGGTCGCTGGGGGGTTCTGACGCAACGTGCTGGCGCGGGAGCGATTGAAGGCGGCTTCCAGCCCAATTTTGGCGAGAAGGTTCGTCCCTGGTTCCGCGGGGGTTACGATTACTCGAGCGGCGACGGAAACCCGACCGACGGGACCCACGGCACGTTTTTTGCGGTGCTGCCCACACCGCGTCAATACGCCCGCTTTCCCTTTTTTCAACTCGATGAATAATCGCGACCTTTTCGGAGAGGTGATGCTGCGTCCCGGCAAGCGCCTGGTCATCCGGAGCGATGTTCACGGTCTGTGGCTAGCGAGCAGCAAGGACCTGTGGTATTCCGGCGGTGGCGCGTACCAGCCATGGACGTTCGGCTTTCAAGGACGCCCATCGAATGGGCACACCAGCCTCGCCACACTTTACGACATAAGCGGTGACTACAAGTGGCGTTACGGAGTTTCCTTCACTTTGTACTTCGGATACGCGGTGGGTGGTGACGTGATCAAGGCCATCTTCCCCGCCAACAGCAATGGTGCGCTTGGGTACGCCGAAGTGAACTATCACTTCTGAGTGAGGTTTTCACGAGGCCGGAGGGAGCACGCCTGCGTGAGCGGTGCTCCCGCCCTGGTCTGCGAGCGTCGAAGCTGCGTAGTCGGCCATCATTCGAGTGTGGAATTTCGACGACGCGAAGTGCTGCAATCATTCGCCAACCTTTGGGCTACCACAAAAAAAGGGCAGCTCCTGTGAGAGCTGCCCCTTGCCGGCCTAACGATCAGGACGGCGGTTAGGTTGCTGCCGCGACTAGGGAATGTAGTAGCGGAAGGAAGTGAAGATCATGTTGTCGTTGGCCTTGGACCCAATGGCGGGGGCGCCAGCGGCCACGCCGCCGGTACCGGACCACGCGTTTTTGCTCAGGTAAGAGTATTGGATGCCGAACTGCATCCGGCCCTTTGATCCCTGGTAGAACCGATACCAGAAGCCAAGAGTGCCTTCCTGGATGCTGCGGATGTCGCCAGCGCAATTCGCGCCAGCCGACGGGTTGAAGTCATTGATTGGCACGCCCTCGGTAGCGCAGCCGCTATTGTTGGCGGCAACGTTGGCGTACCCACCGATCCCCGTTGTGGAGATTGTGGTTTTCGTTGTGGCCGGAATGGCAGGAGTTGTAACGGTCACACCGGCAGTCGTGGTGCTTGTCGCAGGGATCGCGGTCGTCTTGGTGATCGTGACTGCCTGGTAGCCGGAGTAGCCTGCGCGCCAAGCGTATTCCAGGCCCCAATAGCCGTAGACGTCGAGTTTAGGAGTGGCGTGAAATTCGAGCCTTGCCAGGCCGTGAGCGGTACGGATGAGCGCGAGCGAGCCATTGGGACGTGCCGTGGCATCCGCGAGCTGTGCGCTGCCATAACGGCCAATGCCATCGCCGCCGACGGCTTTGACGCCGAAGTCCACTTTCTTGTGGAGGGACCACAGAGCACTGGCGCCGACGCCACCGCCGGTGGCGCTGCTGTTGTACGCACCGAAGCTGCTTACCACGGTCGGTGTCGCCGATGTGCAGGCTCCGGTGAGCACGGTCGGTTCCCGGAACGGTATCGCCCTTGGTTGTGCCGACCACGCCGCAAGGATAGACGCGGTCGCGGAAGAAGCTGGCGATTCCGAACAGCTCGTAGTGACCAAACTTGTCGAGAGTGGCCTTGAAGATCAGGTCCGGAGCCTTGTTGACGGTGTAGCCGTTGGCGTCAAAAGCGTTGTAGAGACCTCCGCCAGCGCCAGGAGCGTTGATGAAAAAGTTCCCGGAGGTAGCTGTTGTAGCGCCGGATGTGACGATTGTGGCGGGCGCAGCGGCCGAGTTGATGGTGGTAACGGAGGAGAAGCCACGGCCGCCGATGGTGGCTTGCGGGCCTTCTATGGAGGCGCCCAAGGTGAATTTGCCGCCGAAGTCCTTCACGAAGCGGGCACCGTATTGACGAGCCCAAGTGAAGCCCACCATGTATTGCGGATCAATCACCAGCGGCAAGTCTTCCACGCGATTGAACTCGCCCTTCTTGTCTTCGGTTGCCAAGGTCCACATCTGGCCGGCGCTGACGTAAAAGCCGTTGGTGAACAGCGCTGACGCGAACGCCTGGCGCTGGCGGAAGACGTAGCTGTTGCTCTGGCGATTGTTCGACGTCGTGCCGGCGCCGAGGAAGTCAGCTTCGTAGTAGCCGCTCGTTGCGACGGAGCCGAACTTGCTTTCCGCCAACAGGGAAAGGCGGCTTTGCCGGCCGGTAAAGTTCGTCTCGGTGGTGTGCGCGATGTCGGCGGCTGTGAAGGGAATACTGGTAAACGGCGTGTTGATATCGGCGCTGGTCGCGCGAGTTCGCGTGACGGTTTCCGCCGCGGCGAATCCACCGGGTGTCAGAGTGATCCCTTTGTACCGGATCGATGCGGGACCTTCGTCGCCGGATCCGCCTTGGCCGTTGGAATTGGTGGAGGTGGTGGCTGCAACGGTCGCCACGCTGGTCTTGAGCGCGTCGTTACTCACCGCGAGGTCGCTGACGTGCGAGGTCAGCGTAGCCGCCGTGGCTTTCACTTCGGCCGTCGAGTTCACGGCTTCCGTGGCCTTGGTGGTGGCTTCGGTGGCGCGCGCATTGGCGGCGGCCGCTTCTTCACGGGCTTCGTCGATTTGGCGGTCGCGCTTGCTCAGTTCTTCTTTCAACATCTGGAGCTGTTCCTGCTGAGCCTGCATCGCTTGGCGGAGCGCTTCGAGTTCCGCGGCGAAATTCGCGTCCGTTTTTTCAGCCGGCTTCGCCGCTTTGGGCTTGGCAGGCTGCGCGGACTTCGCGGGTTGCGGATCGGCGTCTTTCGGTGAATCGCCGAGCGCCACCCCGGAAGTCAGAAAAAATGACAGTGTTAGTGCTGCAAGTTTTTTCATTGCCTCTCTCTTTAACTCGAAATTCGACTTAGAAAACGGTGAGTATGCGAACCACCCCGCGGCAGAAGGTAAAGGGTACGTCTTACGGTTACGTCAACCAAATGTGAATATCCTGTAACAAAGGCTTCGGGACGAATGCATGTGATTGAGTAATTTGGAGTTACTGAAGCCGACAAAGCTTCAATAAGAGTAAGGACGACGAGGGAACCGGTCCGAACGAACGAAACCGGGGCTGGTACGACAGCGTTCTTGGAATGGCCAAGTCACTCTGGATTTCCGAGAACCCTTTACCTTTTACGGCAGGGAGGGGCCTACTTCGGCGCGGCAATCGTATAAAAGAGCACTATCTGGGTCAAGCGATATTGGTAGGTGGCGTCGGTGTCGGCGATATCTGCTTCGGTTTTGCCTAATTCCGCTTGCGTGAACTCCACGATGGAGCCGAGACCCAGGTTATAGCGTTGTTGCGCGAGATCGAGTGCGAGGTTGGCTTGCTCGCGCAACTGTTGTGTAACGGAGAGGCGTTCGTAGGCCTGGTTGGTTTGTTCCCAGGAAGTCCGCACGTCGCGCGCGAGGTTGTTGCGCAGGTCCGCCAGCCGCTGGCGGACGACTTCTGTTTGTAGATCCGCAGCCTTGGCACGGGCGTTGAAGAGGAAGCCGTTGAAGACGGGAATGTTGATGTTAACGCCGACGGCCCCGTACCAATTGGGAGTAATCGCCGGATCGCGGACGGGTATGGTTCCGGCCACGCCAAGCGCGCTGACGGTCGGCCGCTTGAGGTCGTGTTCGGCGGCACTGTTTTTCTCGCGCGGATTCGACCTGGAATTGCAGGGCGCTGACTTCCGGGCGCTGCCGGAGCGCTTCGAGAATGAGAGGTTCGGCATCGGGCGCGGGCGGAGCGATCGGGTCGTTCGGTTGGATCAGCTGGAAGTCTTGCTCATCCGGGTAACCCAGAATCGCGGAAAGCGCCGCGAGCGATGTTTGATAATTGTTTTTCGATTCGAGAAGAAGAAGCTTGGCGCGCGCCACATCGACCTTGGCGAAACTAAGATCCAAGTCGGATTTCAGCTTGGCATTGGTCAACGCTTGAATCTTGTCGACGAACGTCTGCCGGGCATTCAAGGTCTGCTGCGCGACTTTGACGAGTTCGCGGGTTTCCAGCGCGTTGTAGAAGGCCTGGTCGACCGCCAGGATGATGTCGGCGGTGGTGGCCGCAGCGTTCTGGTCTTCCGCCTGGGCCTGAAATTGCGAACTGGAAAGCAAATTTCGAGTGCGACCGAAGTCGGTGATCAATTGGCTGACGGCCGCTCCGGCGGCGGCGCGCGGGAAGACGATCGAATTGTTAAGGGCTCCCGCGGCGATACGGCTGCCCGATTCGGAGTCTACGCCGGTCACGCTGAGATAGGCGGTCGGCAGCAACGCGGAGCGAGCCTCGCGAACATACTGGCGGGCGGTCAGCGCCTGGAGCTTCCCGATGGTAATCTGCGGATTGTTTTTCAGGGCGATGGCTTCGGCTTGCTCGCGCGTAAGGGGTTTGGCGCCTTGGCTGGAACTGTTGGAGCTCGCCGGCGTCGCAGCCGCAGGGCGAGGCTCGGGCATTTGGGCGCGAGCCTGCTGGGTCAGAATTGGCGCGCAGAAACACGCAACTCCAAGAAGCAGCAGTCGAATGCGGTGGCTCACGATGCGGCCTCCTGAACGCCAGGTTCCTTCGCTCCATGAACGATGATGTAGACTGCCGGCACGAGGAACACCGTGGTTGCAACGGAGACGGCCAAGCCGCCGATGATCGCGCGCGCCAGCGGGGCGTATTGTTCGCTGCCAGCCTCGATACCCAGGGCCATCGGAATCATGCCGAGAAGTGTGGCGAGCGAAGTCATCAGAATCGGGCGGAGGCGGACTTTGCAAGCTTCGACGACGGCCTCGCGCAGGGTCATGCCGCGGGCATGCAAGATGCCGGAAAATTCCACGATGAGAATACTGTTGGAAACGACGATGCCGGTCATCATGATCACGCCCATGAGCGACATGATGTTCAGCGTGGAGTGTGTCAGCCAAAGAATGAGAAGTACGCCGACCAGCCCGGGCGGAATCGCGGTAAGAATAATGAATGGATCGACGAACGAACGAAATTGCGCCATCAGAATCAGGTAAACCAGCGCGATGGACAAGAGCAAGCCGATCGCAAAGCGCTTGAAGGACTCCTGCATGCCAACCACCGCGCCCCGCACACTGACCTGGACATTCTTTCCGGTTTTCAACCCATTCACCACGGCGTTTACGTCCTTGCTGGCCGCGCTTAGATCCTCGGCGGCCGGCATTACATAAACGTCGATCACCCGGCGAATCTGGTAGTGATCCACTTCCGGTGGGCGTGTTGATCGGTTCAATGTTGGCTACGGACTGCAGCGGTGTGTAAGCCGCCGAGGTGTTGGCGCGTAGCGGGATGTTCTTGAAGTCCGACATGGTCATCGAGCCAATCTGTTTGTTGGAGTATTGGACCGTGAGCATGTAGTTGTTTCCGCTTACGGGATCGATCCAGAAGCTTGGGGCGATGACGCCGTCAGAAGTCAGCGCAGTGATGACATTGTCCACGACGTCCTTGGGCGTTAGTCCCAGTTGGCTGGCTTGCTCTCGATCGATGTGCAGTTCCAAACCGGGATAGTCCAAGTCCTGGGGAATCAATAAGCCGCCGACGTGCCGGGATTTCTTGAGCCGGAAAGCGATGTCTTGCGCGATGCCGTAGGCCTCCGCCATGTTGTTGTCGCTGATTTGAATATCGAAGGGAGCGGGCAAGCCTTGATTGACGACCGAGTCGACCAGGCCTCCCGACTGGAAATAGGTGCTTAACTGCGGCAAGTCGGTACTGAGGCGCTGCCGCAGGCGTTCCATGTATTCGTAACTTCCGATGCTGTGGCCCTCTTTTAAGCTGACTTGCACGAACGCCGTGTCCATGGCCGCGTTGCTGGTGTAGATGGCCGAAAGATCGGGGGTGATGCCGATGTTCGAAACGATCATGTCGAGATCATGGGGCGATACCACTCGATGTATTTCGTCCTCGACTTTGGCGATGTAGTTGTCGCTGACTTCCAGGCGCGTTCCGGGCGGAGCTTTGACGTTGATAACGAATTGGCCTGGATCCGTACGCGGGAAATAGGACGTGCCCACAAAGGGAAACACTCCCAGCAAGAGCACCGCGATCCCCGCCGCGATAAACGCTACGGTGCGCTTTGGGCGCTCCAGGAGTTTTACGACCGCTTTGTCGTAGTAGAGCAACAGCTTCAGGAACATGACGTTGAACCATTGAATGAGGCGCGCGAAGCGAGTGCGTTTAGCGCTCTCACCGTGGGTCTCGTTGTGCGCGATGCGGATGAAATTCGCGCAGTACAAAGGCACGACGGTCATCGCGAAGATGTAGGAGGCAAAAATGGAGAGAACCACGCCGAGCGCCAAGTCGGTGAAGAGATAGCGGCTTACGCCGTAAAAGAAGGTCACTGGAAAAAAGACGATGGAGGTCGTGGAGGTAGCCGCTAACACCGCCAGGGCCACTTCCATGCCGCCTTTCTCGGCCGCTTCGCGCGGCGGCATCCCGCCTTCCATGAAGCGGAAGATATTCTCCAGGACGACTACGGAGTCATCGATCAGGCGGGAAAAGGCCAGCGCCAATCCGCCCAGCAGCATGGTGTTAATCGACCCACCTAGGCCGGACATGATCAGAAAACAAGTCAACGCCGACAGGGGAATGGACAGCAGCACCGCGAAGGTCGCTCGCGGACTGCCCAGAAAAAGGAGAATCATGATCGCGGTGAGCAGGAGGCCGATGCCACCTTCTTTGAGGAGGTTCTTGATGGCGATTTTTACGAAGATGGATTGATCGAAGACCACTTCGGTCTTGAGCACGGACGGAATGTCCACAAGATGTTTTGTGGCCGCCTTGATTCCGTTGACGATGGCGATGGTGTTGCTGTTGCCCCCTTGCTTCAGGACGGGAATGTACACGGAGTGCTGGCCGTCAATGCGCACGATGTTGGTCTGGATGGCGCCGGCATCTTCGGCATGACCAACGTCGGCGACCATAACGGAACCGAGGCCCACGGTCTTGAGGGGGATGCGGTTGATCTCCTCCGCGTTGGGCACCTGGCTGTTGGCGTAAATGTTGTAGTCGCGATTGCCGATGCGCACGTCTCCGGCGGGGAGAATGAGGTTCGAATCGTTGACGGCTTGAACGACGTCCATGAGGCTCAACTGGTGGGCTTCGAGTTTTACGGGATCGACGAAGACTTGAATCTGGCGGTAGGTCCCGCCGAAGGGCTGGGGCACGGAAGCGCCCTGGACGTTGGCAATCTGGTTGCGAACCTGGAACTGCGCCAGATCCTTGATCTGCGTTTCGTTTAGCCCTGCCCCTTTCAGGGTAACCAGGCACACCGGCAAGCTGGATGCATCGAAGCTCAAAACGACGGGTGGCAGTGTTCCAGGCGGCAGACGACGCAGGTCGGCCATAGCGAGATTGGCGATGTTACTCAGCGCGGCATTGGGGTCGGTACCGGGTTTGAAATAAATCTTGATCAAGCTCACGCCGGTAAGGGAGCGCGATTCGATGTGATCGATATTGCTGCCGAGAGTGAAAAAGCGCTCGAAGGTATTGGTGATGTCACCTTCAATCTGTTGCGGCGGCATGCCGGAATAAAAGGTGGCCACGACGACCACGGGAATATCGATTTGCGGGAAGAGATCGACGGGCATGCGAACGACGGTAGTGATGCCCACGACCGCGACCACCAGACAAAGCATGATGATGAAGTAGGGATACGCGAGAGCAAACTTGGGCATTAACGGTCTCCGGTGGGACTCGAGGAGCGCGGTTCGGATTCTTTGGGCTGTATTTTTTGGCCGGGCCGAAACTCACTGGGATTTCCGACGATTACCAGCTCCCCTTCGTGGAGCCCGGAAAGCACTTCCAGTGTACAGGCCGTCTTCCTGTCCCAATTGAACATGGCGCTCTTCCACGACGTTCTGCGGACTAACCGCCAGCACGATGGACTGATCGCCGTTCCGCTGAACCGCCTCGAGGGGAACGGTTAACACATTCTTTTTCTCATCGTGCGAAAGATAGGCCTGGGCGTACATTCCCGGCATCAGCGTGTTTGCGTGGTTTTCGAAATCGATTTCGGTTTCCATCGTGCGGGTCTGCTGATTTAAGGAGTCCGCGAAGCGGGAAACTTTCCCGTCGAAATCCTTGTTCAAGGCTTGTACGTGGACTCTCAAGGTCTCGCCGACGCGAATGGTTGCAGCGATCGACTCGGGAATCGGCAGGACCAGGCGTAAAACTGAGGTCTGCGCAAGCCTCACCACTGGCATCGACTGAGTGCTGTTGGAAGTTCCAGAGGCGATCAGCGCTCCCGTATCCGCGTAACGAACAGTGACTACGCCCGCAAAGGGCGCGGTGATGCGCGTGTAGTCCGAAAGTGCGGCGTATTGTTTCTGGTTGGCTTGCGCTACTTCGAGTTGCTGTTTGGCGCTGGAGAGTTCCGCCTCCGCGCTCGCCACCTGCGCGGCGCCTTCCAGATCTTTTGCCTGGGAATCATCCACTTCCTGCTGTGCAACCAGGCCCGCCCGGGAATCAGCGGCCTGTTTGAGCCGGACGTAAGCCGAGTGCGCCGCGCTCAGCGAGGATTGCGCGCGTTGCAGGTCGCCTACGGCGCGGCGAACTTGCTCCTGTGCCGCGCGCGCTGCCGCTTCCGCGCCAGAGAGTTGCGCCTCCAGCTCCGGCACCTCGAGCACCGCCAATGTCTGGCCATCCTTCACGCGATCGCCGACGTCAACGTAGATCTTGCGGATATAGCCGGACACCTTGGCGTGTACGTCGACGTCTTGAAACGGTTTGAAGGCGCCGGCAATGTTCAGGGTGCTGCCCATGTTGCGACGCTCGACTCGCGCGACGGATGCGGGAGTGCCGGAGGAGGTGGCCTTTTCGTTGTTCGCGGCGTCCGGATCAGTCCCGCCGCGGGCAGACCATCGCCAGACGAGCAAGAGCGCGCCGAGAAGGACGACAGCAACAACAATCCATTTCGTTTTATTCATTTGAGTGTCTTGGCATTTCGGTATCCTTGGCGGAATGGCGGGGACAGGCGACTGCCTGGCATTCCACATCCGCGAATGTCCGAGGGGGCCCGAGAATTAGAGAATTAGACTCCCCGGATTGTTACCGGGATTCACCGGTCAAAATTCAAAAAATGGTAACAGGGAAGGCTTACCGGGCAGGGGGAGGACGAAACCAGAGGCTGGTAGCAAAGGCTTGTGTCACAGCAGGGACGATGTCGGCCACGGGTTTCGGGCGAGTGTCGTCCTTATCCGGGAGAGGAATTCTCAGCGCGGTCACCAGAACGGCGAGCGACACAACGTGGAGTTTGGTGTGTTGGACCGTGCCGCAACCCAGTTCGCTCGAAGCGATGGTCGAACGATAGCTGACCGGGTGGTGAATGACCGCGGACGGTCCCGAAGACATGGAAATCGTGCAGAACGGGTTGTAGAGGAAAAACACGGCCAACAGCAGGCATAGGGCGCCTCGCCAAGGCAGGGTGCCCCGGCCAGTCTGAAGCCTCGCGATTGCGGACAGCGACGCCATAGTTTAACGATAGTGAAGACAGTCTCCGGCGTCAAGGGACGCCTTTTCTGATCGCGCGCCAGGTGCAATTCGGCATCAAGCTACTTTGGTGATTTTCGGCTAGACCCCGCCGGGGAGCCACCGCGGTGAGCTGCCGAGATCGGTCCGTGGTTCTGCGGGCTGAGGGCCAGGTATATTCGCCAGGGTTGCGCTTTTTCCTCCCGCTGCCCATCGCATCACCTCATTGACCACCTGTAGATGACTGAAAATACAGTCTGTTATGGACGGTGACCGAGCGCAGCTGTCAACAGATGCTGAATCGCTTGTAACAATGCTGTAACACAGATAGGAGACACTCCAGCATCGGAAGCCAAGTCGAGGATAAGACGGAGAAAACGTATGAAACGCATCACCGGATTGCTAGTAGCCATGTTGCTGCTCGCAGGAGCAGGAATTGTTTTGGCGGACAACCCGCTGTCTATCAATGGAGCGGGCGCATCGTTTCCGTACCCGATGTATTCCAAGTGGTTTGACGAATATCACAAAAAGAACGGCAACATCCAGATCAACTACCAGTCCATCGGATCGGGCGGAGGCATCAAGCAAGTCACCGAAGGCACCGTGGATTTCGGCGCCTCCGATGGCCCCATGAACGACGATCAACTAAAGGTTTTCCAGACCAAACACGGTTTCGGGATTCTCCACTTCCCCACGGTTCTCGGCGCCGACGTCCCCACTTACAATGTCCCCGGCGTTAGCGCGGAATTGACTTTCACCCCTGACGCCATCGCCGGAATTTTCCTCGGCAAAATCACCAAGTGGAATGACCCGGCGATTGCCGGCGCAAACGCGGGCGTGAAACTGCCGGCGAATGACATCGTGGTGGTGCATCGCTCGGACGGCAGCGGCACGACGTATATCTGGACGGACTATCTTTCGAAAGTCAGCGACGATTGGAAGAACAAAGTCGGCAGAGGCACGTCGGTCAACTGGCCCGTAGGCTTGGGTGGCAAAGGCAATGAAGGCGTCGCGGGTTTAATCAAACAGACGCCCAACGCGTTCGGTTATGTTGAATTGATCTACGCCCTTCAGAACTCCATGCCCTATGGCAAAGTGAAAAATTCTTCGGGAACAGTCGTCAAGGCCGATCTCGCCAGCGTGACCGCAGCCGCAGCCGGCGCCGCCAAGGACATGCCCGCGGACTTTCGCGTGTCCATCACCAACGCTCCGGGAAAGAATGCTTATCCGATTTCGAGCTTCACTTGGCTGCTTATCCCGGAGAAGTTCTCGGATGCCAGCAAGCGCGACGCTATCAAGGGCTTCGTGAGCTGGATGCTCACCGACGGCCAGAATGATACCGAGGCTTTGTCGTACGCCAAACTTCCCAAGGAAGTAGTGGCCATGGAAAAGCAGGCCCTAGCTAAAGTCCAATAAGGTGGCCAGCACGACAACAACGGTACATGGCGCGGGCCCCGTCGCGGGCTCGCGCTCTTTTATCAGCAAGTTGCGCGAAGGCGACGAGATCGTACGCTTGATCACGTTTCTTTTCGCCGCATCCGTTGTTCTGGTCACGGCTTTGCTCGTTTACGAACTTTGGATAGGGTCCGCCCTGCCGCGCCACAAGTTCGGATTCGATTTTCTCGTCACCAGTGTTTGGGATCCTATCTCCGACCAGTACGGTGCGCTAACATTTATCTACGGTACCCTCGTTACAGCTGGCGTCGCTCTTTTTCTCGCCGTTCCCCTCGGCATCGGCGCCGCCATTTTCCTGGCCGAGCTCGCTCCCGCAATGGTCTCCGACACCCTAGAATTCTTTATTGATTTGCTCGCCGCAGTTCCTAGCGTCATCTATGGTTTGCTCGGCGTTTTTATTGTCATTCCGATGATGAGGGAATATATCCAGCCCGCCCTCAAAAATTCTCTTGGCTTTTTACCGTTGTTCCAGGGCCCCGCGTACGGCGTCGGCTTCCTTACCGCGGGCATTGTGCTGGCCATCATGGTGATTCCCTATATTATTTCCGTCTCCCGTGAAGTGCTGCTTTCGGTACCTCGGGATCAGCGTGAAGCCGCTCTGGGTCTGGGTTCTACTCGCTGGGAATCCACCTGGAAAGTCGTTGTCCCGTTTGCTCGAACCGGCATTATGGGTTCAATTTTTCTCGCATTGGCTCGAGCTTTGGGCGAGACCATGGCCGTTACCATGGTTATCGGCAACACCCCGACCATCAGCGCCTCACTCTTTGCTCCCGGCTACTCCATCGCCGCCGTTATCGCCAACGAGTTCACGGAAGCCACCGGTGATCTCTATCTTCAATCACTGATCGAACTCGGCTTGGTGCTATTTCTGCTCACCTTTATTCTCAACGGGCTCGCTCGGCTGCTCATCGTGGCTACCTCGCAGCGCGGAAGCGGAATACAGACATGAACGCACGTTTACGCTGGCGCAAATTCGTAAGTGGTTTCATGCTGACCATGACGGGTATCTGCGCCATAGTCGCGGTCGCGGTGCTGTTCTTCATCCTCGGCTACCTCGTGTATCATGGCGGCACTTCCATCAGCTGGAATTTCTTTACCAAGTTGCCGGCTCCCGTAGGCGAGTCCGGCGGCGGCATGGCCAACGCCATCGTTGGCAGCGCCAAACTGCTTCTCCTGGCCGCGCTCATCGGGGTACCCATCGGCTTCCTCGGCGCGATCTATCTCGCCGAGTTCAGCGGCAGTTCCGTAGCCTTCGTTGTCCGTTACGCCGCTGACCTGCTCAACGGTGTGCCCTCGATCGTGATCGGTATTTTCGCCTACACCCTCGCGGTCCTTCCTTTCAAGCACTTCTCCACCCTAGCTGGTGGACTTGCCCTGGGTGTGATGATGATTCCCATTACTCTGCGCAGCACCGAAGAGTTCCTGCGCGCCGTTCCGCGCGCCCTCCGTGAGGGTGCCATGGCCTTGGGCGCGAGCAAGTCGAAGACGATCGCGACCGTCATCGTCCCGGCCGCCTACCGCGGCATTCTCACCGCCATTCTTTTGGCCTTCGCACGCGTCGCGGGCGAAACCGCTCCCCTGCTCTTCACCGCGTTCGGAAGCCGTTTCTGGAGCCCCGGCTGGAATCAGCCAACTGCCTCGCTCCCTGTTATGATCTTTACCTACGCCATCGCGCCGTACGAAGATTGGCACCGGCAGGCTTGGGCCGCGGGACTCGTACTCCTCGGTCTGATTCTGGTCATCAACATCCTGGCGCGGGCGATTCTGTCCCGTGGCATCGCGGTTCCGAGGTCCTAAACCATGCACGCTTCTGTGAGGCCGGCAGTGTCCGTAAACATCACACCAAGTACTACGGGGTCCGCGAGCCGGGAAGCCACGGGGTCCCTGCCCATGCGCATGAGCATCGGTAAACTGAACTTCTTCTATGGCACCAAGCAAGCGCTCTTTGACATCAGCTTGGGTATCGCTGTCAACAAAGTCACCGCCTTGATCGGTCCCTCCGGCTGCGGAAAATCCACGCTCCTGCGCACCCTCAATCGTATGCACGAAACCGTGCGCAGCGCTCGCCTCGACGGCGAAATCCTGCTCGACGGCCAGAATATTCTTGATCAGGACGTCACGCAGTTGCGCCGCCGCGTCGGCATGGTCTTTCAGCGCCCTAATCCTTTCCCCAAATCGATTTTCGACAACGTCGCTTATGGCTTGCGCATCAATGGCACCAAGCTTCCGATCGCCGAAGCCGTCGAGAAGAGCCTGCGTCACGCCGCTCTCTGGGACGAAGTGAAGGACCAACTTCACAAGTCCGCGTACGATCTCTCGGGTGGTCAGCAGCAGCGCCTGTGCATCGCCCGTGCTCTCGCCGTCGAGCCGGAAGTCCTGTTGCTCGACGAGCCGTGCTCCGCTCTGGATCCCATCAGCACCGCCAAAATCGAAGAGCTCCTGGTTTCCTTGAAGGACCTGTGCACCATCGCCATCGTCACGCACAACATGCAGCAGGCCGCCCGCGTCAGTGACTTCACCGCATTCCTTCTGACCGGTCAGCTCATCGAATTTAGTCCGACGCCGCATCTGTTCACAACGCCGGGCGATCCACGCACCGAGGCCTACATAACGGGCCGCTTCGGATGATCGCAGGGCGTTTCGCGAGGCTGACTTACTGAGGGGAATATGGAACGCCACTTTGAAAAAGATCTGAACGAGCTCAAAGAACGCCTGCTGTGGATGGGCAGCCTCGCCGAGCGCGCCGTCCACCAATCCGTCCACTCCGTGCTCGACTCCGACGAGCAACTCGCCAAGCGCGTCCTCGACGAGGAAGATGCCATCAACGAGCTTCAGATCGAAATCGACGACCGTGTTGTTCAGCTGCTCGCCCTGCACCAACTGATGGCCGTAGACCTCCGGTTCGTCTTGGCGGTCTCCCGCATCAACAACGATCTAGAGCGCATCGGCGACCAGGCTGTCAATATCGCCCAGGCATCGGTCCGCATCCTGCGACACCCGCGCGTCAAGCCCTACGTCGATCTCCCGCGAATGAGCGAAGTCGCCGAAGAAATGGTGCGCGACGCGCTCAACGCCGTGGTCCGCCGGGACGTCGAGCTCGCCCAGAAGGTTCTTGCGATGGACGATCAGGTCGATCACTATCGCGACCAGATCTTCCGCGAACTCCTGACCTACATGATGGGCGACTCCAGCGTGGTCTTCCCGGCCTTCGAACTGATCCTCGTAGCCAAAAACCTCGAACGCATCGGCGACCACGCCACCAACATCGCCGAAGACGTAATTTACATCGTCCAGGGCCAAGACGTCCGCCACCCCACAGTGGATCGCCGCTAAGTGGCATAGACATTTCTGTCTGGGTCGATGCCAAGGGCGGCACTGTCGGCAGGCACGAGCTTTGCGCGATTGGACTACGCTTGCGTCCGCAGAATACCCAAGAGCAGGGCAGCCAGCAGGCCCGCGACGCTCAGTAGGGCGCCCAGGGTTCGGTCCGCAGTCCTGACGAAGCGAACATCCACGCGAGATTCGCCTGCCGGCAACTCCAAAATCATTTGCCCAGAGTCTGCGGCACTCTCGGGAATAAGCCGAGAGCCGTTCGCGTCGACGTGCCAAGCCGGATAGTTCAACAAGCGCAGGGCGATCCGCACCGGAGCGACAGCGGTAACACGCAGCCTCTTTTCGGCCGCGGTCCAACGTTGCACAAGAATTGTCGCGCCTCCCACGGTGCCCGAAGAATCCGGGAGGACATTCACTTCTGGCGCCTTCGCTGGAAGATTGTAATGATCGTCTCCAACGGGATCGTACTCATCGACGCCCTCGAATCCCGTTCCGGCTGCCACGCCGGCCCGCAGCGTGGCAACGTCGTCGCTATCCCACCAGGTCTCGTGCACAAAGAAAATCGCCACCGCAGCAAGCACGATGAGTATCGAGCTGACCCAAACCCAGCGAAAACGGCTCTTCGCTGCCGCGGCCGCGAGAAAATAAGCAAATGGCACGCCGACGATCGACATCCATCGCCAGGGAAACTGCACGAAGCGCAATTTCGGCAGCACCGCCCAGAGAATAGACGTAGGCCGCAGCATCAACAAAGTTGCAACGGCCGCCAGCAGCAGCAATGCGCGCCACACTTTTTCCTCGGTGGCAACCGGGGTCTCATATGGAGTGTGGCGTCGAGCAGCCAGCGCCGCCATCCCCGTGAGTACAACCAGGACGACCGCGGTAGTCGATGCGATCCAGTTGAATAAGGTGTGCTCCGGGTCGTCAATCGTCGAGTACAGAAAATTCTGCACGGGCAGCAGCCCCGTCGAAAGTGCTTGCGCGATATTCACCCAGCGTTGCTCGTACGCCGCGGGCACCAGGTAAAATGCACTCAGGCCGAAACCCAGTGCAATTCCACCGGCTCCGCGTACCAGCGGCCACCATGATTTCTCGCTGAACGCAATCCACACGAACAACAGGGCCACGCTGTAGCTGGCCATGACGCCGGCAGGTGCGTTCGACAGCCAAACCGCGGCAAACGCGAAAGAAAAAGACGCCGCCGCACGACCCATAGATCCACCGCGACTCTCCAGAAAGCCACCGAGTCGCAAAGCCGACAGAAAAAGCAGTGGAAAAAATGCCGACGCCAAAAGTTCTGCGTAATCGCTGCGCATGTAAATAATCAGCAGCGCATTTGGATTCGCCGCGTAGCACACCGCGCCGAAGAGTGCCGCCCGCTCCGGCAAAACTCGCCGTGCTAACGCAAACGCCGATAGTCCCGCGAAGGTCTGGACCAGCACGATGAACGCAACCGGAACGTAGCTCCACGGGACCACGAAACCCAGCGCCGCACCGAGCAGCCACGAGAGCGGCGGATAAAAAATGAATCGCGGCTCGCCGAATCCATGATTGGCCCACTCTGTCCATCGCGGAAAGACAATTCCTTCTTTCCACTGTCCGGCCACGTCGATCCAGGAAGCGACGTGAAACTCGAAATCGTGCCCCGACGCACTCCCAAACCAAAAGAACGGCGCCACGATTAGCAGCGAAGCCGCGAGCGAGAGGATCAAAGCAAGCAGCCACCCGTGAAATCGATCGAGGGAAGAGTCTGTCGAGGAAATCGAAGGTTCCGGAGTCATGCAGCGTTCACGGAATTGTAACCGCCAAGGAATGTAAGCCGCCAGTTCGATCCATGTGTGCGATGTCCTGGAACTTGAGCCATAATACACGGACTTATGAGCAGCCCCGTCATCGCCGAGGCTCCGATCATTGAGGCGCGTAAGCTCGAGAAATTTTACGGCCAGCCCGATGGCAGCCGCATCCAGGTTATCTCGCCCACGGACCTCGCCGTCTATCCCGGCAAGATCGTTGCGCTCCTCGGCCCGTCCGGCTGCGGCAAGTCTACTCTGCTTCGCATGTTAACCGGCCTTTCGCCTTCTTCCGCGGGAGATGTGTTCTGGCACGGCCAGCCGGTTCGCGGTGAATCGCCAAACGTTTCTATCGTCTTCCAAAGCTTTGCGCTTTTTCCCTGGCTGACCGTCCTCGAAAATGTGGAAGCTCCTCTCGAAGCTCGCGGCATGCTTCCCATCGAGCGCCACAAGCGCGCGCTGCGCATCATTGATGCTGTGGGACTCGACGGTTTCGAGAGCGCTTATCCGAAAGAGCTCTCGGGCGGCATGAAGCAACGTGTCGGCGTTGCCCGCGCGCTCGTCGTTGAGCCGGAAGTCCTCTTCATGGACGAGCCTTTCTCCGCGCTCGACGTGCTCACGGCCGAAACACTGCGCGGCGAATTACTGGAGCTGTGGCTCGGCCACAAAATTCCAACCCGCGCAATTTTCATCGTCACTCACAACATTGAAGAAGCTGTTGTCCTTGCCGACCGCATCATCGTACTCGGACGCAACCCCGCGCACATTCACGCCGACTTTGCCGTGGATATGGAGCACCCGCGCAATCGTAAGTCACCGCGCTTCATTGAGCTTGTCGATGCGATCTATCGTGTCCTCACCAGTCCCGACTCGAAAGACGACGTGATTCACATGGCGCCCGGCACCAGCACTCCCGTTCAGCATCAGGGTTTGATGCTCCCGCACACGCGTCCTGGAGGCATGGCGGGGTTGCTCGAAATCGTGGCCGACCAGGATGGCCGCGTCGATCTCCATCACCTCGCCGATGAGCTAAGCCTGGAAGTCGACGCTCTGCTTCCAACGGTTGATACCGCCGTGCTTCTTGGCTTGATGCGCCTTGAAGAAGGGGACGCCATCATTACGCCGGAAGGGCAGGCTTTCTCGAAAGGGGACATCCAGACGCGCAAGGCGATGTTTCGCAAGGCGGCGCTCGCCAACGTTCCGTTGCTACGGCAGATGGAACAATCCCTCAAGGCAAAAGCTGATCGCACAATGCCCGCCGAGTTTTTCCATGACCTAATCGACGAGCACTTCAGCGAGGACGAATCTCAGCGTCAACTCGAAACCGCCATTCAGTGGGGCCGCTACGCCGAGATTTTTGATTACGATGCCGCCACCGGCAAGCTGACCCTGACCGAGGCCTAACCTTCCCGTGCCGGCAACCGCTCCGCTCGCCACAACGCAGAGTCAAACTCCGCTGCCCCCTACCGCCGCGCGGCCCGCCGGTTCGCGGTGGACCTGGTCGTTCCTGATCGACATCGCCGTCTTTCTTTTTGTCTTCGCCGCCATCTACGGTGTTTATGCGATCGGGCGATCGTGGCTGGGCCCGGTCGCTCCGACGTCGCACATTTCACAGAGTCCGCGAGCGCTTCCTCTTTACGCGCTGTATTCGGTCGCACGCATTGGCATCGCCTACGCGCTGAGCCTCGTGTTCGCTCTGGGCTACGGGTACCTCGCGGCCCGTTCGAGGCGCGCGGAAGTGGTGCTGATTCCGCTGCTCGATATTTTGCAATCCATTCCGGTGCTGAGTTTCCTGCCGGGCGTAATGCTCGCGATGGTTACGCTTTTTCCGCACAAACAGATCGGCGTCGAACTTGGCTCCATCTTGTTGATCTTCACGGGACAAGTCTGGAACATTGCATTCAGTTTTTATTCTTCGCTGAAGACGCAGCCCCGCGACCTCCGGGAAGCCGCTATCATCTACCGCTTCGGTTCTTGGCAGCGCTTCGCGCAGCTGGACTTGCCATTCTCTACCATCGGCCTGGTGTGGAATTCAATGATGTCGGTCGCAGGGGGCTGGTTTTTTCTGATGGCCTGCGAAATGTTCGTGCTCGGCGATCGCGATTTCCGGCTGCCGGGTCTCGGATCATTTCTGCAGACGGCTGCCGGAAATGGTGACACGCGGGCCATTCTGTGGGGCCTCGCCGCGATGGTTGGGGTGATTGTTCTGCTCGATCAGCTGATTTGGCGGCCGGTGATCGTGTGGGCGGACAAATTCAAGTTCGAGCAAGTAGAGAGCGCCAGCCTCACACCAAACACATTGCTCCGGCTGATCGGCCGCGCGTCACTGGTCATTCGCGGTTATCGAATCATCGTCCGCCCGGTCACCGATTGGCTTACGCTGACTTTCGCCGTCGGCGCCCGGCGCGCGGCGGCAACACTCGCCGCTCCAAAACAGGACCGCACTCGCCGCGTGCTCCTGATCATCCTCGCGGCAGTGATTCTCGTCGGCCTGGGCGTTGCCGTTGTTCACGCGGTGGGCGAGCTATCGGACCTTCATCGAGCGGATTACTTCGATCTGCTGCGTAGCGCCGCGTTGACTTTTCTGCGCGTCAATGCCGCGCTTCTCATCGGTGCTCTTTGGACGGTGCCCGTGGGCGTCGCGATCGGTTTCAATCCGCGGTTGTCGCGCATCGCGCAGCCGCTGGCGCAATTGGCCGCGTCGATTCCTGCCACCGCGCTTTTCCCTGTGATCCTGCTTTTTCTCATTCACCTGCGTGGCGGCCTGGAGATTGCCGCGATGGCGCTGATGCTTCTCGGCACCCAGTGGTACATCTTGTTCAACGTGATTGCCGGCGCGATGGCCATTCCGACGGATTTAAAAGAAGCAGCGCGCATTTTCCGTTTCGGCAGCTGGGATCGCTGGCGCTTCCTGATCCTGCCCGGGATTTTCCCTTACCTGATTACGGGCATGGTCACGGCTTCCGGCGGCGCGTGGAACGCCAGTATCGTTGCCGAATACTTTCATTTTCAGGGGAAGATAGTTTCGGCCCCCGGCCTCGGAAGCGCCATCAGCAGAGCCAGCGACGCAGGCCGCTTCGACGTGTTGCTTGCCTCGACTTTGATCATGGCGACGGTCGTCGTGCTGATCAACCGCCTGGTGTGGCGCCGCCTGTATCGCCTGGCTTCGTCGCGGTTCAAGCTGGAAGCGTAGGCTTGGTGACGACGCTGTGCGCTCCGACTCGGTTAGGTTGACGGTGAGTGCGCGCTCGACGCGCGCGACAACTCTCGGCTCAGGTTGATGATTTGGCCGACGTGATGATCGGCGTGAGCCGCGCAGTCCAAGACAATCGCAAACCGGTTCTTTGCTGTGACGCCTTCCGCCGAATATTCCTTGTTCCAATCCTCAGCGGATTGTTTGCGAACAGTTTCCGCGACCATATCGATGGCGCGATCGAAATTCTGCAGCACCTGCTCTTTGCTCGGACACGCAGCCTCGGCAAATTCCCGGTCGCGATCGCGCACGTATCCAGAAGCGGCAATCTTTGCGCCGATGTAGTAGTTGAGATTGCCGGTCAGGTGCAGAACCAGATGCCCGACGTCGTTGCCGTACGAAAATGGATTCTTCCAGAATTGCTCGTCCGAAAGTGGCTCGACCCATTTGTGGAGCTTCGCGTAGATTTTCTCGAAACAATCTGCAAGATCCGAACCCACCGTGCTTGCCAGGTCTGACATGACGATCGCCTCACGATTCCCGCATTGCAGCGGAATGTTGATGCAACGCTATCGCGCCGGAGCGCCTCGATCGTTGCGATAAATCACGCCTTCTTTCATGACGAAGAAAGCCTTTTCCGTCTGACGGATGTTCTCGACGGGATTGCCAGGCACCGCGACGATGTCGGCGAGCTTGTTGGGTTCCAGCGTCCCGACTTTGTCGGCGATGCCGAGAAGTTCCGCATCCCACGAAGTTCCTGCCTTGAGCGCGTCGATCGGCTTCATGCCAAGATCCGCCATCTGGTGAAATTCCTCTGCGTTTCGTCCGTGTGGGTAGACCGCCGCGTCGGTGCCCAGGCCGATGTTGACGCCCTTAGCGAGCGCCTTCTGAAACGTCTTGCGAATGCTGGCGATCGCCATTTGCGCTTTGATGGAGATAGCCGGCGGAATATAGATGCCTTTATCTAGCTGCTCCTGAAGGCCTTGAACTGCCATGAGCGTTGGCACCAAATAAGTTCCCCGCTGCTTCATCATGTCGAGGTCTTCGTCATTGAGAAAAGTCCCGTGCTCGATCGAGTTCACACCGGCGAGAATCGCCCGCTTCCCAGCTTCCGCGCCGTGGCAATGCGTCGCCACCTTTAAACGCAGCGCATGAGCTTCGTCAACGATGGCGTTCAGTTCTTCCTGCGTGAGCTGCGGCGTATCCACATCATCGGTGGGGGAAAGCACCCCGCCGCTGGCGCAGGTCTTGATCACGTTCGCACCGTACTTGTGCATCAGCCGAACCGCGTACCGCGCCTGGTCGGCGCCGTTGATCACGCCTTGCTCGGGTCCGGTCTCGTGACCAAACAAGCCTTGGCGGAATCCATCGGTATCGTCGCAGTGGCCGCCGGTTGCGCCTATCGCGTGCACGGAAACAAGCATGCGCGGCCCGGGAATCTTGCCGTCACGAATCGCGTTGCGCAGGCCGACGTCCAGAGAATCGCGCGAGCCGACGTCACGCACGGTAGTGAAGCCCGCCATCAGCGTGACTCGCACATTCGATGTCGCATCGAGCGCTTGCTCGGCGATGGACTTCTGCAACATGTCCAGCTCCCGCTGCTTATAGTCGTTGGAATTCATCATGGACTCATGAGTGTGCGCGTCGATGAATCCCGGCAGCAACGTGGCATCGCCGAGGTCGATTACTTCGGTGCCGGCGGGGACCGCCGAGTTCGCACCGACCGCCGCAATTTTTCCGTCGGTCACAACTACAACTCCCGGCGTAACCAACGCGTTGCTCTTCCCATCAAAGAGCCGCGCCGCCTTTAACACCGTTGTCTTGCCGGCAGCCTGTTGCGCGTGTCCCGTCGCGGGAAAAAACGCCAAGGCGCAAAGAACGAGAGCAAAACAGTTCCGCATCATGAACTCTCCTTCAGCATCCCAAAACCCCGACAGACAATAGCCCGCCCTGGAAAAAAGTCAAGATTCGATTCGCATCATGAAGTCGTCTGCTGATCGAAAGCATGATCGCGACGCGGCGGCTCGCGTTTATTTGCGCGCCCCGTCGGGTGCTGGAACATTGCCGCCAACTGGGCAAGCCGCTGCCAATTTTCGAAGCCCCTCTCATCCGTCTTAAATACCTTTTCGTATCTAGAGGGAAGAAGGAGCCTCGCGTACTCAAGCCAACGATCCCGAACGCGCTCATGCTAAACTCACGACAGGTCGCAGAACGAAAGCCCACGGTTATTCCTAACTTGTTTCGCACGAACCAGATCGATTCCGATCTTCTGAGCGGCTACACTTCGCAGACCGGCGTGACCCTCGCCGCTCTTGCCGAGCGTCCCCTATTTCTGGTTTTCCTACGCCACTTCGGCTGCACCTTCTGTCGCGAAGCGGTGGCAGACTTGGCCGAGAAGCGCCAGGCGATCGAAGCAAAAGGCACTCCCCTGGCGTTTGTGCATCTCGGCACGGAAGCAAAAGCGCAGTGGTTCTTCAAACCATACGGAATGCTGGATGTGCCGAGGTTCAGCGATCCCGATGGGCACCTGTACGAGGCATTCGGACTGCTTCGCGCGGAGCTTCGCCAGTATCTGAATTCCGAGAGCATTCTTAGAATGCTCGGCGCAATGCTTCGTGGCCATTTCGTGGGGTTTCCCGCAGGCGACATCGAGCGCATGCCCGGCGCATTTCTGATTGATCGTGGCAGGATTCAAAAATCATTCCGTCACAAATTGGTTTCCGACCGTCCTGACTACCTGGCACTGGCGACACCAAACTAGGAATTTCGCGAAATAGCGAAGTGTTCGAAAATCCTCGCTTCGTCCACTGTCCAGTACTTTGGTGCTATTGAGCCTGCATGTCCCGCCCTCCAAACTTGTGTCTTATGGCCCGTTATTCCGCCTTTCTGGGGCGCAGGGTCGAGGTGCATTACCGCGCCGGCGACATCCTATTACCTGCTTCCGGAACGTTTGTCGCCGACTCCGGCCGTTCGATCTTTCTCGAACAACACCTGGAGCAGCATGGCCAAATGAAGCAATTTCGCTGGGAAATCCCTTACCAGTACATCGTGCGCCTGGAAGAACGCAGCGACATCGCTACGCCACCCCTCGGAATAAGAAAGCCTGGATCTGCTGCGTCAGCGACCGCCGAAGCGCACGGAGGCGGTTTGCAAAGCACGGCGAGGGTGGATCCGAGCGAGCCCGGCCACATCCTGCCTCTTCATAAGCGCCCGAAACCTGCCTGAACTCGTGCGCCTTCCACCCGGCTGCAACCCGGCCGGTGCGCGATTCTCGAGCCGCCATCGGCTACAATCTTTGTGCGTGACCCTTGTGCGAATGTGGAGCCTTGGACGCCATTCGAGCACGCGCGCGGCGGCGGTCACTCGAGGAGGCATTTGTGGAATCGACTTCTAAAGCGAAGATCGGTTTGATTGGGCTAGGCCTGATGGGCCGTCCGATGGGCATGAACTTATTGAAGGCTGGGCACCCGCTGACCGTTTGGAATCGATCGCCCCAGCGCGCGGATGAGCTTGTCGCGGCCGGCGCTACGCTGGCTAGGTCCCCGAGAGATGTGGCCGCCGCCGCGGATGTATTGCTGACCATGGTGAGCGATCCGCCGGCGCTCGAGGAAGTGTTGTGGGGGACGAGTTCCAAGAGCGCAGCGAGCGTCAGTCAAAATGACGCCGCGCTGCCCGCCCTGAAGCCAGGCAGCATCTACATCGACTCCAGCACTGTCTCGCCAGACCTGGCACGGAAGATTGCGGCCGCATGCGCTGAAAAAAAAGCGAGATTTCTCGATGCTCCCGTTACCGGCGGCGATTGGGGAGCAAAGAAGGGCGAGCTCGTTTTCATGATCGGAGGGGATGAGGAAACGCTGAAGGCGGTCGAACCGATACTCGGGGTGATGGGTAAGCGCTGGTTTCTACTCGGGCCCAACGGCGCGGGTCAAACGATCAAGCTGGCGATGAACTCCATATTGGCCCTGCAAGTGGAGGCGCTTGCCGAAGCGCTTGCCTTAGTAGAAGCCGCCGGACTAAAGGGAGAGAAACTCATCGAGGTCATGCAGTCGAGCATGGCGCGCTCCGGCGTCCTGGACGTCAAGGCCCCGAACCTCCTCAAAGGAGAGTACGCCCCAAGCTTTCCTTTGCGCTTGATGTATAAGGACATTAGCCTTGCGCTCGACCTCGCCAGCAAGTTGGGCGTCACCCTGCCCGCAGCAACCGCCGCCCGCGAAACCTACGGCAAGGTCAAAGCCGCCGCCAAGGAGGACTTGGACTATTCGGCGGTAATGAAATTCTGGCGCCCGTAAACGTTCGACGATTCGTGGCAGAACCTGGTCGGTATCCTGACCAAATCGCGCTTGCTCACGAATTTGCAGGCCAATTTACGTACCATCCGCAGACTCACCGGGCACTCCGACTGCGCCCTATTCGCGGTCACCAATTCAGTCGAAGTGCCCGGGTTTTTGTCCACGAAGCCTCGCAAATCAGCGCCTGCGATACCGTAACTTGTCGATTCCAAGCTTCTTAATGCGAAATTCCAGAGTAGAGGCAGGAACTCCGACTCTCTTCGCGGCCCCGGTCTCTCCGGATACTTTCCCGCGAGAATCTTTCAACGCCGCTTCAATCACGCTACGCTCCTCCGAGGAAGTTGGATCTTCCCCGATGGTTTCGGCGGCTGCGCCGTGCAACATTCCCGCGTCGATGGTCAGTGTTCCGTTGCGGGAGAGAATCACGGCGCGCTCGATAGTGTTCTCCAGCTCTCTAACGTTTCCCGGCCAGCGATGTGCTTGCAGGACGTCCATGGTGTTTCGATCGATCCGTGAAATCTTCCGACCGAACCGCTCGCCGTATTTCTCGGCGAAATGCGCGACCAATGGAGGAATATCCTCCGCGCGCTCACGAAGCGCTGGGACGTGCACCGGGAAAACGTTCAGCCGATAGTACAAATCACTGCGGAATCTCCCGGCGCGCACATCCTCCGCCAGATCCCGATTCGTCGCCGCCACGAGTCTCACATCGACTTGCAAAGTCTGCGTCCCGCCCAGCCGTTCAAATTCCCGCTCTTGCAGCACGCGCAATAGCAGAACCTGCATTTCCTGGGGCAATTCGCCGATTTCGTCCAGAAAAAGCGTGCCGCCATGCGCTTGCTCGAAGCGACCTTTGCGCCGATCCACAGCGCCGCTGAAGGCTCCTCGCTCGTGCCCAAAGAGTTCCGAGGCCAGCAGAGTGGGGGTATCGCGGCGCAATTTACTTTCACCAAAGGCCCGCGCGCACGCGGCGATCTGCGGTGAATCGCGCGAGCAATCAGCTCTTTTCCCGGTCCCGGTCTCGCCGGTGACCAGGACCGTCGCATCCGTCGCAGCGACTTGCTCGACGGTGTCCAGCACCCGCTTTAACTCCGCCGAGTGCGCGAGAATTTCCTCGAACCATGGCGCCTGTCCCAGCTGCTCTCGCAGCGAAATATTCTCCGCTTCCAGTTGCTCTCGCAGCTTGCGAATCTGTTCGTTAGCCAGCGCATTCGCCGTGGCGATCGATAGCGCGCGCGATACATCCTTCAGGATGGCGAGCTCCGCAGGAGGAAATCCCCGTTGCTTGAGCCGGACAAAAGCCGCCACTCCAAGCACCTCTCCGCGCATCACCAACGGGACTGCCGCGTAGGAGCGGACTCCATCTTTGGCCAGATGAAACTCATGCCGATACCAACTCTCTTTTTGTAACAGATCGTCGCAGGCGAAGGGCTCGCCCGCATTGTCCTCCTTACTGTGCCTTTGCGGATAAGGAATGAGCGGTCGGACTTCGTCCAGGGGTGGCCGCCGAGCGTACCGGTCGGACCGCTTTGCGAGTTGTTCGGGGGTCTCCCCTTCCATTCGGGGCACGCCGACGAGGTGGAGCGCCAGCAGCCGGTGAAAGTCGCCGTCCTCGTCGGGCATTTCGCTGGGCACCGTGAAGTCGATGATTCCCACCGAGTCGAAAGGCACGGTCGGAACGAGCACGTCCGCGAGTGATGCCAGCACGCCCGGCAGTTCACGCTCCCTGCTGACGGCCTCCCAGGTCCGCAGCATGAGCAGCAAGCGTTGCGATTCCCCGAGTGCCGAAGCCGATGGAGTGAGGCTGTTGTCCATACCGTCAGTTTAGCAATTCTTGCGAATATTGTGAATTAGCAAGCTCAAACTTGTGAGATCGTTGTGAATTATGCTACTCCTGTATCACATTTATATTCAAAGCACTTAGACTGAAGATAACGGTTTGGCTGTCCGAGTGCCACTAAGAGCATCGAACGGGCCATTTGGATTGTTGTTGGTCTTTGAAAGGTCTTCAACGATGTTTACCATTCTGATTTGCTTGGCACACACGTTCCTGCCGGATGCCGCGACTCTCGTCACTCAAGTCGAAATATTTGCGGCTGTGATGTCGGTTGCGGTCTTTAGTTTTATCGCTTATCACTCGTGCCGCAACGATCGGCCGAGCAAGCAGCCTCGCAACGGCGTTTCTTTGGTGTTCTAACTCGTCTGTCGCGTGGCGTTATTGATTCCCCGTGCAAAGCGCCAAGCGCCATCAGGCTCACGACGCAGAATGCTCATTCCGTGCCCTACGAAATGGACTGCTTCGCCTCCGGCGAGGGGCGTCATGGTGATGTCATCGGCGCCCCAGGCAAACGCCCACTCGCCCATCAACTGAGTTTCTTCGAAGCGGAAGGCTCTGCATCAGGTCGTAGCGCGCGAACAGGTTTCTGTAGAGCTGTTGCACCGTGAGACGACCACGCATTGGCGGCACATTCGGCGCAAGAAATATGCAGTCTTCAGTGACCAGAGAAGCTAAGACTGCTGAATCCTTAGCCCTTACCGCCGCCGGTCCACTCATCTACCAGCCGTCAAACATCGTCGGCACAAATCTCCCTTCCCACAATCTTCGAAGGACTCTTCGCCAGTAAGAACGCCCGCTTCCCTTTGATTCTCAGAGTAAACGGAAATCGGCCACCATAGAGAACTCAGAGCTGAGCGCGGACTACGCTTCTTCTTCAGCGTGTACGAGATCGCCGTGAGCGGCCTTGTGGGCCGCGATAACTTTATCGGCGAGTTCGTTGGGTACGTAGTCGTAGTGGGAAAACTCCATCGAATAGCTGGCGCGGCCTTGCGTTTTCGAAATCAGATCATTCGCGTAGGTCAGCATCTCGGCAAACGGCACCTGCGCCTTGATGACCACGTTGTGCCCGCGCGATTCGCTCCCGGCAATGCGCCCGCGGCGGCCGCTAAGGTCTCCCATTAAGTCGCCGGAGTATTGATCGGGAGCATACACTTCGACGTGCATCACCGGTTCCAGCAACGCGGGTTTGGCCTGCTTCATAGCCTCCTTGAACGCCAGCGAGCCGGCAATCCGGAACGCCATGTCGGACGAATCCACGTCATGATATTTGCCGTCGTATAGAGTTGCGCGAAAGTCCACAACTGGAAATCCCGCTAAATAACCGCGAGCCGCCGCCTCGCGGATCCCGCGCTCGACGGACGGAATCCAGTTCCGGGGAATCGCTCCACCGAAAACATCGTCGACGAATTCGACGCCCTTGCCGCGTTCGACAGGTTCCATCTTGACGCGGCACACGCCGAACTGCCCGTGCCCTCCGGATTGCTTCTTGTGTTTGCCTTCGGCGTCGGCCTTCCCGCGAATTGTTTCGCGATACGCCACCTTGGGAGGCTTCAACGTCAAATCAACGTGGTAGCGCTTATGCAGCTTCGCCACCACGACTTCAATATGCTGCTGGCCCGTGCCCGCGAGGAGGAATTCCTTGGTTTGCGGATCCCGGGAGAAACGCAGCGCGGCGTCTTCTTCCAGGATTTTGTGAATGGATATGCCGATCTTGTCTTCATCGGCGCGGGTCTTCGGCTCGATCGCGAAAGTGATCGAAGGCTCCGGCAATTGCGCCCGGCTGTAAAAAATCGGCGCGGACTTGTCTCCCAAGGTTTCGCCGGTGGTTGTTTCCTTCAGCTTCGCGATGGCTCCGATATCGCCCGCATGCAGCTCCGGGACTTCGTTGAGCTGCTTTCCCTGCACGACCAGCGTGTGCTGCAAACGCTCCGGCATAGAGCGATTAAAATTCAGCAGTGTTGCGTCATTCTTCAACACGCCGCTCTTTACCTTGAAATAGTTGATGCGACCCGCAAAAGGATCGGCCAGCGTTTTGAATACAAATAGCGACACCGGCTGGCTGTCGTCGTATTTCCGCTCGATGCGCTCGCCCTTGCCGGTCGGCTCCTTGAAGCCCACTTGAGAGTGCTCATCCGGATGGGGGAATACGTCGGCGATAAACGTAAGCAAGCTCGCGGTCCCGATGTTTCGCATCGACGAAACCATCAACACCGGGAAGATTTTCTCCGCCACGATGGCCTTGCGTACACCCGGAATCAGGTCGTGAATCGGAATGGTGCCTTCCCTGAAAAACTCTTCCATCAATTCATCGTCGCCCTCGGCGATCATTTCCACGAGTTTTTCGTGCGCTTCCTTCGCCTCGTCCGCCAATGCCGCGGGAATTTCCTCGATCGAGGGCTTTCCATCGCCATCGGGTTTGTACATGTGCGCCTTCATGCTCACCAGATCGATCACGCCGCGGAAGCCGCGTTCGGTGCCGATCGGGAGTTGCAGCGCCACCACGTTGCGACCGAACACCTGCTCCAGCGACTCCATCGAGCGCTCGAAACTGGAAAGCTCGCGGTCCATCCAGGTCAGCACAAACGCGCGCGGAATATCGTATTCCGTGCAGTAGTCCCAAACTTTTTCGGTGGTGACCTGCGCTCCCACGTGCGCGTCCACCGTAATCAGCGCCGCATCCGCGCCAATCAGCGAAGCCTTCGCTTCCGTGATAAAAGTGGAATATCCCGGCAGATCGATGAAATTAACCTTTACATTTCCGCCCGCACAAAGCGTGCAAGGCCATTCCGCGTACGCCAGCCCCGTCTGAATCGAAATCTTCCGCCCGATTTCTTCCTCGTCCCAGTCCGTCGTGGTGGTCCCTTCCGCAACTTTCCCCCAGCGCGGTGTCATCCCCGCGGTGAAGAGTAACGACGACACCAGTTGCGTCTTGCCGGTGCCGCCGTGGCCGACAATGCCTACGTTTCGTATGTCCTTGGTGAGATAGCTCTTCATGTAGACCTCCATATTCCGGTCATCCGGCATCAAGGCCGGGATCGACTGGCGAGGTCCGCCCTGGGGGCTGAAGGCGCGGGCCTGCGCCTATGCAACTGCGGTACGGCTGAGGGAGGAGAACGTGGCCTCTACCTGGGTCCCCGCAAGAAGCGAGGGCGAAGGTCAAACGAAACTTTTCCCTGGTACGTTCTCCAACGAGCGGATGCTAGCACACGAATCATAGCGTCGCAATCGACGACCGCGCTCCACACTCCGTCATTTTTTGCCCCGACACCGGGGCTCAGGGGCGATTTATGGAAACGCGACTGTCTTTCAGCAGGACAATTTCTCGTATCCAGTCCTGCCCCGCACCTCGGACATGGAAGCTATGCGGTCCCGCAGCCAGAGTAAAGTGGCCAGGCACGTTACCCACATAAATTTTATCGATCATGATTTCCGCTCCCGACGGTTCGGATATATCTACGATGCCAACTTCGGCGTTTGGCGACGGCACATTCGCGGCCGCCGTTTGTATGGGCGTCGGGAGATTTTCGGCTAGCACCGATTCTTCTGGATAGAAGCGGTGCAGGACGTCCAGCAAGTTGGAGGAGCTGAGAGCGAATCCTATCCCCGAAGTATCTTTCTTCACGATCTTAAGTGTGTTGATGCCGATCACCTCGCCGTGCGAATTCACCAGCGGCCCTCCACTGTTGCCGGGATTGATTGGCGCGTCGGTCTGAATCCACGTGCCCGGCCCTGCGCCAGGAAACTTGCCCACCGCGCTGACGATGCCTTTAGTCACGCTGAACAACATCCCGTCACCAGGATTGCCGACGGCGAAGACCGTCTCTCCCTGCTGTACGGTCGACGAGTCGGCCAGCGTCAGATGCGGAAACCCTGCGCCTTTCACTTTCAACAAAGCGACATCCAGATCCGCATCGATGAAGATCACCTTCGATTCGAGCTGCACACCGCCCGGCAATAGTGCAAGCAACGACTCCTCGCCACGCGCCAGGTGCGCATTCGTTACGATCACGCCGGTGTCACTGACGAGAAATCCGGTGCCCGTTTTCTGCAAACCCTTCAAATACACTACGGCCGGCTTCGTCTGCGCGACCAATTCCTCGAGCGAAAGATTGGAAGCGAAATTCACAGAGGTATTTCGCGCCACCCTGGCCGAAATGCTTCCTGTAAATACCTCCGGGACCATATCGAGCTTTACCTGAAACTGGTTCGCCTTGAGTAGGAAATATTCGCCATGACTGCGGCCGTTCAACCCTCTCCAGTCCGAGGGACCCTCGCTGAGCATCAGTTCCTTCGTGGCGTAGCCGGCGAGTGTGATGCGTGCAACCATCGGGTGTTCCAGCCGTGAACCCAGCGCAGTTTTGGTTCTGTGGAAATATCCGCCGGGAAATTCCTTCACGAACGGAGTAGTACCTACCGCTACACCGTTAATCTCGACCGTTGCGCCGGGCGGCGTACTGACGATTTGGAGTTTGTCCGCGCGGATTAACGGCGGACAGACGAACACGAAGAGAACTGCAGTGAACCACGAAGCAGAGAGGGATGCCATTGGATGACCTCCACGGTGAATCCATGATTCATAATATTACCATAGAGTTATATAAGATAGCAATGAATTACGCCAGCCTTAGCGCGGAGGCGCTAGGGCATAGCCTTTACAGGACAACACAGGCAGACGCGGATACTTCGGAAAACGGGGGTCGGTGGCGGAAAGCTGGCAGAGCATAAAGACCGAGCCGCGTGCCGACTCGATGAGGCGCGAGTGAAGGCAATGCGCGCATAAACCTGCATTGGACTGCGGCCGATTCGGCTTTTCCTCCGCGTTCATCGCGAATCGCTCTTCGGAACTTGCCCCGGCATCAGGGATTCGATGATGGCGCTGGCGTGGCGGCGTCCGGCGGTGCAGCTGGCTTGGTGAATTCGGAGTCGGGAATCTCCGGGTTCAGCTCGATTTTGTCGAGTACAAGCTTTTGCGTCAGATCGGTGGCGGAACTCCCGGAATCGATCTGGAACGAGAACTTCAGGCCCTCCACATCGCGGTAATCGCGAAAATACGATTCCACCGGGAATTCCTTACCCTCGGCGCGGCGTTTGCCTTCCCACTTAAGAAGCAGAAACGTGCCTGCATCGAAAAGATAGTAGCGGACGTCCCCATTTTTGGTCGTCAGTCTCACTCGCCACACGTCCTTGTCTTCGACTTTGTCTTTCCCCACCAGCTCGAGTTTATTGCCCTTTTTTGCGTAATCCACCAGCGGCCCGTCGAAGTCGGCTTCTTCCGAAATATTCTTCAGATCTTCATCGGTCATCGGGTCGGGGTTTGGTTTGCCCGCGAAGGGATTGTTGGCCCAACCTTGCGTTCCGTCGTAGACGCGAACCATCGTCTGGTTCTGCACCGTCAACGTCATGTGCATTTTCAGCGGCCGCTTCAGTTCGACGACGAACGGCCCGGACGCTTCAGACCCGAAGGAAATGGTGCCGGATACGCGCTCGGACTTGATCGCGCGCATCTTAGTGAGCCCACCGCGCGCCACAAACACTTTGGCGATGATCTGGGTGACCGTTTGCGCGGACAATGACGGGGCAACGGCGCAGACAAGCAAACAGGCCGTGACAAAGCCGCCAAGCCGCATGCGACCCACGTGAAAGCTGCCCAAGACTGATTTCGTTTTCATGTGGTTCCCCGTCCGCCCTCTCGCAATTGCCACGCAATTCCAATTCATCGTAGAGGCAGAAATGGCAGAGGTCAATTCGTGTAGCTCGAGTGAAGTCCGCGAAGCCCTGCGAATTTGCTTCCTCCGCCGGGCTCTATCATGGCAGCACCGGCTTGGCTTCAGCCGTCGGAAGGGGCACGCCAAGGATTTGCGCCAAGGTTGGGGCGATAGAGCGCATGTCGATCGCGCCCAGCGACCGGCCGGCAGGAATGTCAGGACCGGCGATAAAGAACGACGAATTCATGTCGGCCACATCCGGCCAATAGCCGTGCATCCCTTTGTATGTACTGGCCGTGACGAGATTTCCAGACACGCCATCGCCGGTCACAAAGCCCGGACGCAACGCGACGAGGAAGGTAGCGTCAGGGAAGCCACCGCGTGCGTGTAACTCGTCCTCATTAATGATGCGATCGATGCCGTTCGCGGGATCAGCGGCGAGCGTGGCGAGCAGCGTGGCCACTTGAGTCTTCGTCGCCGCATCGCTCTTGTCGTGCAGGACGATGGCTGCGCTTCCTCCGGCCCCCCAGATCATCGCCTTCCAGGATTTCACCGCGTCCTTTTCGTCGAAGTCGATGAGACCCGCGCTGCGAAAAGCCACGGCGAGATTGAGAGCCTTGTCCGTGTGGACGAAACCGTGGTCAGAGACGACGCAGACGACAGCGTTCTTGCCATAAGCGCGTTTGATCGATTTGAGAATTAGGCCCAGGGCCGCGTCGATGCGCTCCAGTGTCGCGATGCTTTGGGCCGAGAACGGACCCGAGGCGTGCTGCTCGGTATCGAGCGCCGTCAGATACACGGTGGCAAAGGTGGGACGTTTCAGCTCGATCAGCCGGGCCGCGAATTTCGCCCGCGTCTCATCACCGGCGATGGATTCGTCGATGCCGTCCGCGTAAGGCCCAAGGTCTTTCTCGAGCAGTTCCAACAGACCCGGTGTCGCGAGCACGCGAAGCAGTTTGCGATCGTCGGGCGTCCCGGCTCGCCAGTACTGCGGCAGATTCCAGTTGATATGCGGTGCGGCGACACTCACGGGCCAGTGAACGTTGGCGGTGACCAATCCAGCGGCGGCCGCCGCATCCCACAAGGTCGGCACCTTGATGTCTTCCGCATACCAATACCACCCACCGTAATTCTTACGGAAAGGATCAAACGTCGTGTTGGCGTAGATGCCGTGGGTGGCCGGCGCGACGCCCGTAAGCATCGTAGTGTGACTGGGATACGTAACGGTGGGCACGACCCCGTGCACGCCGGTTGAGTAAGCGCCATCGCGAAGGAAGCCGCGAAGATTCTTAATTTTCAGACCATGAGCGCGGGCGTCCAATACATACTCAGGTTTGAGCCCGTCGATGGAGATGAGAATGACGGCGGGTCGGGGCTTTTGCGGCGAATCCGGCGGGGCCGCGAACGCCGCTGCCGATAGAAGCAATCCGGCAAAGGTCGCCAGGCAAAATCCTAACAGATACGTTCTCAAGCGATGCGATGTCATCGGGAATCCGTTAAGCAACGTGAATACGGTATAGCAACTTTGTGAACCGCGAGTTACTCGCACGATTCCAAGGTACCATCTGCTCCTGACAGGAAGCGCGGGAAACTCGTCCCGCGAGCAACCGCTAACTAGGGCACCGTGGTTGACTTTCCGAGCGTACTCGTTGCAAATAGTGTCTCCCAAGCGGCGTTCCCTGGATCACTTTTCTCATGAATATTCTTGACCTTCTCGTCGGAAAACCCCTCGCCACATCGGACGAACGCGCCGAACAGATCGGTCCCAGCCGCGGCATTCCCATTTTTGGCCTGGACGCACTGAGCTCTGCCGCCTACGGTCCCGAAGCCGCACTCAGCCTGCTGATCCCTCTAGGTCTGCTCGGGCTGCAATATATTCTCCCGATCAGCACAGCGATTATCACCCTGCTCATCATCGTCTATTTTTCATATCGACAGACCATCGCTGCCTACCCCATGGGCGGTGGCTCCTATACGGTCGCCCGTTTCAACCTCGGGCCCTTTGCGGGCCTGCTTGCGGCCGCGGCCCTGCTTACCGACTACATTCTCACCGCCGCCGTGGGCATCTCCGCTGGGGTCGGAGCCTTGGTCTCCGCCGTTCCGAGTTTGCAGCCTCGCACCGTCAGTTTGTGTCTAGGCATCCTCGTCATCGTCACGCTCCTGAACCTGCGCGGACTTCGCGAAGCCGGCTTTGCGTTCATGTTGCCGACCTATCTTTTTGTCGGGACGATTGCCATCACCATCGCGGGCGGTGTGCTTCATACCGCTCTCACCGGGGGGCATCCCCACCCGCTCACCCCCGTACCTGCTCCGCATCCGATTACCACGGTGGTTACCTACTGGCTGCTCCTGAAAGTCTTCGCCAGCGGCTGCACCGCACTCACCGGCGTCGAAGCCGTGAGCAATGGCGTGAGAGCCTTCCGCGAACCCGGCGTGAAAAACGCGCAGCGCACCCTCACCGTGATCATCTTTATCCTGGCCGTGCTCCTGGCGGGAATTTCCTATCTCGTGAAAGTCTACGGCATCACCGCCACCGATCCCGGACAGCCCGGCTACCAAAGCATTCTTTCCATGCTGACCGCCGCGGTTTTCGGTAAGGGCATTTTCTATTATTTGGCGATGGGTTCGGTCCTGCTGGTTCTTTCGCTGTCCGCCAATACCGCGTTCGCCGATTTCCCGCGACTCTGCCGCGCCATCGCGCAAAATAATTATCTGCCGCACGTTTTCGGTTTCCGCGGGCGTCGCCTGGTCTACACCTACGGAATTTTGGTCCTCGCCATACTCACCGGCACGCTGCTCGTTCTTTTCGGCGGCATCACCGACAAGTTGATTCCGCTCTACGCCGTCGGCGCATTCCTCGCGTTCACGCTTTCGCAATTCGGCATGGTCGTGCACTGGAGAAAGAAACGCGGCCCGCACTGGTTGAAGTTCGCCATGGTCAACGGACTCGGCGGCTTCGTAACCGGTGTTACCGTCCTCGTAGTCCTGGTGGCCAAGTTCGTGGAAGGCGCCTGGATCACCATGCTCTTTATTCCCTTGTTGATTTTCTTCTTCGTCGCTGTCCGGCGCCACTATCACTCTGTGACGCTCAGCACCCGCTGTACCGTGCCGGTCGTGCCCGTGTGGCCGCCTGGCCTCCCCGGTTGTCGTCGTTCCCGTCGATCGCTGGAGCCAAATCACCAAGCAGGGCCTTGAACTCGCTTCCAGGCTCAGCTCTGAAATGATCGCCATGCATGTCGATCCAGAGGAGCATTCGGAATTGCTGCACGATGACTGGGATCGCTACGTGGTCGCGCCATTTCGCGAATCCGGCGAAACGCCGCCAAAACTGATCACCCTGCCTTCGCCGTATCGCTTTGTGATCATCCCCCTCGTTCAGCACATCCTCGAATTGTCGGCAAAACACCCGGACCGCCGCATCGTGGTCGTGATTCCCGAACTGGTAGAGGGTCGCTGGTACGAATACTTCCTTCACAACCAGCGTGGCCGCCTGCTGGAATGGATGCTCCTCGTCCGCGGAAACGAGCGCATCTTCACCCTCAGCGCCCCGTACTACTTAGGTGAACATCCAGGCGACGCAGGAAAAACAACAATGGCGCCGTGAGGGTTCCAGTCGGCGCCCAACCCGCCCAGGCACCAAGGCACAAATAACCCCGGGCCCCCAAACATTCCTTGTAGGAGCGGCGGTTGCCCTGGTTTAGACCCAGCCCTACCCAACGTCTGATATTCCACACGCGTCACCAACGATCTTTCACGCCAACTTAACGGACGCCACCCTGTAGCCGCCCTCTCTGAGAGGGCGGGGTTTAGACCCAGCCCCACCCGACGCTGGCCGCCAGCACCCCGCCTCCGGAAGGCGCGCGTAACCGGCAACACTCTCGAAGTTAAAAATTCGCCCGCCGAGTGGTTTGTTAGACTTTAGCCCGATGCTGAGGCCCCTGCTATTACGCCTGATCCTGCCCGCGATCCTCGGATCGCTGTTAGGCTTTTTCGCGTTAGCCGTCGCGGTGCAAGATGAGCCCACCCTCCCGGTCGCGCTGCTGTCAGTTTTTTCGCCCGGCCTGAAGATCGCGGAAATGGTCACCCCTGCAAAACACGAGTCCCTCGGCTCAACCTTCGGCGGCTTCCTCCGCGTCGCCATCGGCGTCAACGCCGTCCTCTATTTTTCGATCTTTGCCCTCGCCGGCTACCTGGTTGACCGTCGTCTCTCGCGCTAACCAACTTCGCGCCCACTTTCGCACTTTATTCCTGCCCCCGAGCGTATTCAATTCCTGGTGTTTGGAGTAGGATGCACCGCGGCAATTCTCGTGATCCCGCCAATCCAGGGAGGAACGAATGGTCAGCAGAAGAGAGTTTCTAGCGACGACGGGCGCCGCAGTGGCGATTTCGACGGTCGGCAGTGCTGCGCTTCCAGCCGGCGCCAGTGCAGCAACCGGCGGCGAGAAATCGGCTCGCTTGTTTCTCCCAGACGATGATCTGAAACCCGCCACATTCGATCGCCTGCCTCTCGACTGGCACAAGCAACGCGCCAAAAAGCTGCAAGACAAGCTCGCCGAAGACGCCTGCGACGGCATCCTGCTCACCGACCGCTGGAACATCATCTATTTCACCGGCCTCTGGCACACCACCACCGAACGCCTCGTCCAGGTCTTCCTCCCCAAGAGCGGCGACCCCGTCTGGTTTAACGCCGCCTTGGACCGCGACTTGGTAAAAACGTGGTGGTACTCCGACGGCGAAATGTATTTCGACTGGCCGCACGCCGAAGGCGCCTTCCCCAACGAAGGAAAAGTGCAGATGGGACCCCAAGTCGATCTCTTCGAGTGGGTGCTGCAAGGCGTGAAGAAACGCGGCTACGCCGGCAAAAAGCTGGTGGCCGACACCGAACTCCGGCCTTCCTCTCAACGCAAAGTGGTCAGCATCCTAGGCTGCGAAATGGGCTCCGCCGAAGATGTCTGCATGAAAATGCGCGTCCTCAAGACACCGGAAGAATTGGCGCTGACACGCCGCGCCTACAATTACTTCAACCAGATGCACGCCTACGCGCGCGACATGCTCCTGCAGCACGGCACCGACTTGACCGACTACGACATCGGCGCCGCCGCCACCAAATACGGCACCGACCTGGTCATGGCCGACATCAAGCGCGACGGCGCACCGCACACCGCGGTAGGCATCGAAATCGAAGTGGATTGCCGCGTCGGCAAATCCACCGCCTATCCGCATCCCAACCAATTCCTCCACAACAAAATCACCCGAGGCCAAGCCATCCAGATCGAAGGCGGCGTGAACATCGCCGGCTGCGGCGGCGAACTCTACCGCGCCATGTTCATTCACCCCATCACCGACCAAATGAAAAAACTCTGGACGGTCAGCCGCGATTCCTGCCTGATTCAGAAAGAAGAATCGGTAGCCGGCGTCACCGGCTCCACGGTAGCCTACAAAATCCACAAGCACCAAGTGCAGCAAGGCGTCGCCCCGTACATCTATCACCGCCCCGGCCACGGCCAGGGATGGGAAGGCCACCAACCGCCCTACCTGGCTCTAGGCGACTACACCATGCTCGAACCGGGCATGTCGTTCTCCGTCGAGCCCGGCCTGTACGACCCCGAGCACGGCATCGGCGCGAATTTCTCCGACGCCTTCATAGTCGAGCCGCAAGGCCCATCGCGCCAGATGTCACGCCTCCCCTGGAGCGAAGATTGGTGCTTCGTGAAACTGTAGCGGCCGCTTTCCGTTTACCCTGAGTCTCGAAGGGAAGCGGGCGCCTTCTGATGCCGCGTCCAGGCCCTATCAGAGCGCAATCCAGGCCGGGGCTGGACCTTTCTCCTAGTCAGAACAACTGAAGGACTCGTCAACCTCCGTCAGTAAAACGCCGTATTTGCATATCGCCCACGCGGAACAAAAATACCCTCAGGCTGAAAGAGACGGCTAATCCGCGTTGGAGGTAACCCATGATCAAGAAAGTGGCTGGCGGTTACAAAGTGCTTTCCGAAAAAGGCAAGAATCTCGGCGGCCCCTATAAATCGAAAGCGGCCGCTGAGAAACGCCTGAAGCAGGTCGAGTATTTTAAGCACAAGGGCTAGGGCGCGTAGGCCTTGCCCGTGAAAAAAAAGGGCCGCGCGATTAAGCCGCGCGGCCTTCCTTATTGCTGGCCAGCCCAACCGCTCCCAGCCCTTGTAGGGGCGGGGCTTGCCCCGCCCGGCGCTGCCCGCGCTAAACACCAAACCCTCCACAGGAACCTAGATGCCAAACGTATTTTCGAGAAAGAGAATGATCACGACCGCATCAATGGAATCTAGCCGCCCGCTCTAACGGCCGAAAAATGTCGCCGTCCAATCGGCGGTCCCCCCTGGAAACGACAACCTTTCGGCAAGCCTCCCGTCCGTTGCAGAATAGCCCGTGACTTCAGCCGCCACTCTCCTGTCCGCGATCTCTCTCGGCATCTGGCTTTATCTCGCGTTTGGCCGCGGCATGTTCTGGCGCTTGGCCCCATTCGACGACGACAGGACCGAACACGCCGCGCCACCACGCTGGCCTCGCGTGGCCGCCATCATTCCAGCCCGCGATGAAGCCGCTCACCATCGGCGAAACGATCAGCGCGTTGCTTCGACAGGACTATGCAGGCGAATTTTCCGTACTCGTAGTGGATGACCACAGCGAAGACGACACCTCCCGGATCGCACACCAATCCGCGAAACTACACGGCGCGGAATCGCGCGTGCAAATCCATCCGGCGCCACCACTGCCTCCAGGCTGGACCGGCAAGCTCTGGGCCCTCAACGAAGGTGTGCGCCTGGAAGAGCCGCAAGCACCCGATTTTTATTGGTTCACCGACGCCGACGTAGTGCACGCCCCCGACACACTGCGCCGTCTGGTCGCCCGCGCCGAACAAGACCAACTCGACCTCGTATCCCTGATGGTCCTGCTTCAAGCGAAAACTCTGCCGGAGCGCGCACTCATTCCGGCTTTCCTGTTTTTCTTCCTGAAACTTTACCCGCCTCGCTGGATCGCCAACCCCAACGCCCGCACCGCCGGTGCCGCAGGCGGCTGCGTATTGCTCCGCCGCGGCGCGCTCGAGAAAATCGGCGGCCTCGCCGCAATCCGCAGCGAGGTTATCGATGATTGCTCCCTGGCCCGCGCCGTAAAACGCGCCGGCGGCCCAATCTGGATGGGCTTGACGCGCGCCAGCCACAGCCTTCGCGCCTATGTGACCTTCGCGGAAATACGCGACCTGATCGCGCGTACGGCCTTCACGCAACTTCGCTACTCCGCGCCGCTGCTGGTCGGAACCCTCGCCGGACTGGCCCTCACCTACCTCGCACCGGTCGCTCTCGTGTTCACCCACCCAGTCACTGCGCGCATTCTCGCCTTCATCTCCTGGCTGCTGATGTCGCTGACTTTCTTGCCGACAGTTCGTTTCTACCGCCTATCGCCGCTCTGGGCGCCGCTGCTCCCTCTTGCCGCGCTGTTCTACGCCTATTCGACGTGGCTGTCCGCCGTGCGCTACTGGCTCAACCGCGGCGCTCAGTGGAAAGGCCGCGCCCAAGCCCCGCGTCAGCCCTGACCTTGCGCCTTCGTTTTTTCGTCGAAATGCCTCTATTCCACGGTGTCGAGTCATAGCGTCGAGCCATAATTTCGAGCCAGGTGTCGAGCCATAGCGTCGAGCTCCATCTTCCCACGCCCCACATTCTCCGTGATCTCTGTGCTCCAATCTCCGTGTCCTCTGTGTTAATTCTTTTGTTTTTTTTGTGCCTTCCTACCCGTCGAACCCTTGCTAAGATACGCCTCGAGATCGATAGCGGAGGACGTCATGATTTCTGGCGCTCATATGATCATCTACAGCAAGGATGCCGAAGCCGACCGCACCTTCTTCCGCGATGTCCTGGGATTTCCATTCGTCGATGCCGGGCACGGCTGGCAGATCTTCGGTATGCCCGCCGCAGAGGCCGCATTCCATCCAGCAGACGAAAACGACCGTCACGAACTCTATTTCATGTGCGACGATCTGACAGCGGAAATGTCGTCCCTGGCAAAAAAGGGCGTGCCCTTATCGACCGTACACCAGGAACGATGGGGCTCCATCACCAAACTCCGGCTTCCAGGAGGCGGCGAGATCGGCCTCTACCAACCCAAGCACAAGACCGCGTTGCAGCTCAAAACCAAACCGGCCCGCTAGAGTCTGTGTGACAGCGCCAGGGCTTCGCTTTACAGTCTGCGGAAAAAGTCTTTTTTCTTCAGGAGGCCGGTCTTCAGGAGGTCGGTGCTTTAGCGCCGACGTAAACTGCGTGCTCTCAACGGGCTTCAGCCCCTGAAGGAAGCTTTTTCCTCGTTTTGTTGCATTTTTCCGCAGCCTGTTCAGCCGCGCCGTAACGTGGCCATTAACCTGGAGGCTTCGTCATGTCCACCGCATCTGTAGCGAAGAGAATAAGTCCCATGCTGGCGGTCGCCAATATGGAAGAAACCATTCTCTTTTACCAGGACGTGCTGGGTTTCACGCCAACCATGCAATCGCCGGAGTACTCCATCGTGGAACGCGACGGCCAGACCATCCATTTCCAAAAGGCCGCATCCGAAGAGGTCATGAACTGTGTCCGCGGGCATACCGAGATATACATCGAGGTCTCCGACATCCGTTCCCTCTGGGAGCACGTCAAGCCCTTCAAGACAAAATACAAAATCAGAGATCTCTTCGACAGGGAATACGGCATGACCGAGTTCCATATCGCCGACCCAAACGGCTGCCTCGTATTTGTGGGAGAACCTTCCCGGAAATGAAAATCTGACGCACCGTTCATTGCGACCACCGGAATCACCCTAGGTTCATCAACGAATAGCCTCGCCGCACCGAATTTGTTATAATAGGGAGTCGGTCAGGTACAGGGCTATATCCCGTCCGCCAGCAACTGGTCAAGGGAATGGCACCGGAGGCCACCATGAGTGTTGTCCCGAACACGGGCGACGGCAAAGTCACCGTGCCCGCTCTCTTGCAGCGTAAATCTGCTGCGGACTCCCCATCATCACAAAAGATCATTTGTTTGACGGCCTACGACTACCCCACTGCGCGTCTGCTGGACGAGGCTGGCGTTGACGTCATCCTCGTCGGCGATTCGCTGGGCATGGTCGTGCTCGGATACGACAGCACGCTGCCCGTCACCCTGGACGAGATGATTCATCACACCCGCGCGGTTCGTCGTGCAACCCGGCGCGCTCTGGTGGTCGCCGATATGCCCTATGGCAGCTACCACTCCGATACCGCGGACTCGCTGCGCAACGCGGTGCGTTTCGTGAAAGAGGCGGGCGCCGAAGCCGTAAAGGTAGAGGGCGGCGAGCGTCGGCTGGAACTGATCGCGCGGCTGACCGAAGCGGAAATCCCTGTGATGGGGCACGTCGGGCTCACGCCGCAATCCGTGAACGCGCTGGGCGGCTACCGCGTGCAAGGCAAAACGCCGGACGCCGCGGAGCAACTGCTGCGCGATGCGCATGCCGTGGAAGCCGCGGGCGCGTTTGCGGTGGTGCTGGAAGCCGTGCCGCGCGAGTTGGCCTCGCAAATTACCCGCGAGCTGAACATTCCTACCATCGGAATTGGCGCCGGGCCCGACTGCGACGGCCAGATCCTGGTGATCAACGATATGTTGGGGCTTACTTTCCATCCTGTGCCGAAATTCGCCCGCCAATATGCCAATGTCGGCGAAGTCATCTCCGGCGCGGTGCGCGCATATTGCGAAGACGTGCGCAGCGGCAGTTTCCCGTCCGATGCCGAGTCTTATCATTCCGGCGAAATTCTGAAGCGGCAGAAACTGATTCACATCGACTGCTAAGGCCCTTGCAAACGTATCTCCACAATTCCAAAGAACACGGTGACCCATGACGCCCGAAGAAATGAGCCTGCTCTACGATTTCAATGCGTGGGCGAATCATCGGACCATTGACGCGGTCGCGGCACTGACGCCCGAGCAGTTCACGCAACCTATGGGATCGAGCTTTTCTTCCGTGCGCGACACGCTGGCCCACATTTGCGGCGGGGAGTGGGTTTGGCTCGAGCGTTTTCAGGGCCGCTCCCCATCGGCCATGCCCGACAATTCGCAGTTTGCCGACCTGGACAGCTTGCGCGAGCATTGGGCGCCCATCGGATCGCAACTGCTTGAAATTTGTTCGCGGGCTGACTCAGGAAGATCTCAACCGCGTGCTGGAATACAAAACCATGAAATTCGGCGTGTACAAGAATCCGCTCTGGCAATCGCTGCAGCACGTCGCGAATCACGGCACTTACCATCGCGGCCAGATCACTACCATGCTGCGTCAACACGGCGCGCAACCCATCCCCACCGACCTCATGCATTTTTATCGTGAGCGATCGGTAGCCGCCGGCGCCTGAGTCCGGAGCCCGAACCCCTTCTCCGTGGAAACCATCCGAACCATTGCCTGGATGAAAGAACGCGCGCGGCTGGCGCGCGCCGAAAACCGCATTATCGGCCTCATCCCCACCATGGGCGCGTTGCACGCGGGGCATCTCGCGCTGGTCCAGCGCGCCCGCCAGGAATGCTCGGAAGTCATCACTTCGATTTTTGTGAATCCCAAACAATTTGGCCCGAAAGAAGACCTTGCGAAATACCCGCGAACCTTTGCTGCGGACGCGGCAAAACTTGCCGCGCGCGGGCGTGGATGCTATTTTCGCGCCAGAGGCAGCCGACGTTTATCCGAGCGGCTTCCGCACCTATGTCACCGTTGAAGGCCTAAGCGACCGCCTCGAAGGCCGTTCGCGGCCCGGACACTTTCGCGGCGTAGCGACCGTCGTTCTGAAGCTGTTCGAGATCGTGCAACCGCATTTCGCCTATTTCGGGCGAAAAGACGCGCAGCAAGTACGCATCATTTCGCAAATGGTCGCACGATCTGAATCTGGACACCGAAATTGTCGTGTGTCCGATCGTTCGCGACACCGATGGCCTGGCACTCTCTTCCCGCAATGCCTATCTCGATCCGGCGGAACGCCGCGCCGCGACCGTTCTACACCGCGCGTTGATCGCCGCGCGCGACGAACTGGCCGCGGGCGTGCGCGACGCACTCCAATTGCAAACCGTGCTGCGCAAAGTGTTGCAAGCCGAGCCGCTCGCCGCCATCGATTACGCCGAAATCGTGGACGCCGACACCTTCGAGCCGGTCGTCCGCGTCGCGCGTCCCTGCTACGCGGTTCTCGCCGTGTTCCTCGGCAAGACGCGCCTGATCGACAATCTCTACATCGAACCCGCAGCCACCGGCACTGACGATCTGATCTTCCACATCTAACACTTTCGGCAATGGCTCGCACCAGGCACGGACCTTGGGGCCACCTGCACGGCTACTTCGACGCGGCTACCTGGACGCAGCGGCCAAGACCTCGGCGGCGTGATTTTTTACCTTTACGCTGTCCCACATTTGCTCGATCTTGCCGTCGGCGGCGATCAGGAAGGTGCTGCGCACGATGCCCTGAAAGGAGCGGCCCATGAATTTCTTCATGCGCCAGACGCCGTAGGATTCCAGCATTTTGTGATCGGGGTCGCTCAGCAGCGGGAAATTGAGTTTTTGTTTGGCCCTGAATTTGGCGAGGTCTTTTTCCGGGTCGGCGCTAGCGCCCAGGATCAGCACGCCGATTTTGTCGAAGGCCCTCTTTGCGTCGCGAAACTCGGACGCTTCGGTTGTTCAACCGGGTGTATTGGCTTTCGGGAAGAAAAAGAGGACGACGCGTCTTCCGCGAAAATCCGCGAGCGATAGTGTGGCGCCTTCGTCGGTCTTTAGGCGGAAGTCAGGAGCTTTGTCACCGGTTTTCAGCATTTGAGTTGTACCTCGAATCATGAAGATGGACGACGTCATTTCGCCTCTGACAGTAGCTTGCGCACGATATCGTTTACGGCTTGCGGGTTCGCCTGGCCGCGGGTGGCGCGCATGACCTGGCCGACGAAAAATTTGAAAACGCCTTCGTTGCCGGACCGGAATTTCGCTACGTTGTCCGGATTCTTTTCGATTACTTCGCGAGCGGCTTGTTCGATGGCGGAGGTATCGCTGATTTGCGCGAGCCCTTCGGCGGCGACGATTTCGGCGGCAGCGCGCCCGGTTTCAAACATCGTGGCGAAAACTTTTTTGCCGATGGCGGCGGTGATTTGGCCGGATTCGACCAGTTTCAGTAGCTCGGCCAGCGACGCGGGGCCGACCGGGCTGGCTTCGATCTCCTTACCGGAATCGTTCAGGCGGCGCAGCAGTTCGGTTTGCATCCAGTTGGCGGCGTTCTTTCCCGACGCGCCCGCTTTGCTCACCGCTTCAAAATAATCGGCTCTTGCCTGCGTCGAGGTCAGCACTTCGGCGTCGTAAGGTGTGATGCCGTACGCGGTAACGAAGCGCGAGCGCTTGGCTTCCGGCAGCTCCGGGAGCGTGCGCCGGATTTCTTCGCGCCACGCGGCGCTTACGTGTACCGGGAGCAGATCGGGCTCCGGGAAATAGCGGTAGTCGTGCGCTTTTTCTTTCGAGCGCATCGATACCGTGTGGCCTTCGGCTTGATTCCACAAGCGCGTTTCTTGCGGGATGCGGCCGCCACTTTCAATCACGCCGATGTGGCGCTCGATTTCGTATTCCAGCGCTTTTTGCAGGAAGCGGAATGAGTTGAGATTCTTCACTTCGACTTTGGTGCCGAATTGCTCCGTGCCGCGCAGGCGCACACTGACGTTGGCGTCGCAGCGGAGTGAGCCTTCTTCCATGTTGCAATCGCTTACCCCGGTGTAGAGGAGGATCTGGCGCAGCGTTGTCAGGTACGCATAGGCTTCCTCCGGCGTGCGCATGTCCGGTTCGGAAACGATTTCGGCTAGCGGCGAGCCGCAGCGGTTGAAGTCGATGTAGGCTTTGGTCGCGGACTGCGCGAAGCCTTCGTGCAGATTTTTGGCGGCGTCTTCTTCGACGTGGAGGCGCGTGATGCCGATGCGTTTTCTCGCGCCATCGACTTCCACCTCAACCCAGCCTCCCGTTGCCAGCGGCAGTTCGTATTGCGAGATCTGGTAGCCCTTCGGCAGGTCGGGATAAAAATAGTTTTTGCGGGCGAAACGGGAATGCTCGTGCACGGTGCAGTTCAGCGCGAGCGAGGCGCGCGAGGCCATTTCGATGACGCGCTTGTTCAGCACCGGCAGCGTACCGGGCAAGCCCAGGCACACGGGGCAGGTATTGGCGTTGGGGGCGTCACCGAAGCGTGTGGAGCAGCCGCAGAAGATCTTGGTATTGGTCAGCAGTTGGACGTGGACTTCCAGGCCGATAACCGGCTCGTATTTTGCGAGCAGTTCGGGCGACATGCTGGGCGTTTCTGAAGCCAATTTCATCATAGAAGATCGGGAATTATAGCATCAGGCTGTTGGGAGCCAGTGGGTCGGGCTGGAGACCTAACTTAGAACCCAAAAAGCGCCCGCTTCCCTTCGAGACTCAGGGTAAGCCGAAAGCGGCCGCTACATTCGGAAAGAACGCGCTGATGCCACCCTCCCGGTTTTTTGTAAGTATTCATTCTAAAGATAGTTAAAGTGGTTTGTTTTGATAGAGTTTTGCAAATGTTCATTCTAGAAGGCTTACACGGTGGCCTGGTTCTCGTCTAAACCCCGCCCTCTGAAAGGACAGAGGGCGGCTACAGGGTGGCGTCCATTAGAACTTGTCGGGGTGATCGGTGGCTGTGCGGGGACTGGATTTGGAATCGGCGTACACGGGAGAGAATAGCATGTGAGTATCAATTGGTTAAGTATTATGCAGGGAATGGTCGAAAATCGGTTGTGAGCGGCGACAGGCGGGATTAGAGAAGTGGCGGTTATGGTCGAACCGCTCGCGCGAGGCAACTCCGGGAGCTAAGAGGTGGAGAGGATGGTTACTCGGGGACGGCCTGAGGGGCTGGATTCGATCGAGAGGGGAGTTTGGAAGACTTGTTCGAGGAGTTCGCGCTGGTAGACCGCGGAGGGGGGACCTACGCGGAGGGTCCTGCCGCGCTGGAGGAGGACGATCTGGTCGGCGTACTGGGCGGCTAAGTTCAGTTCGTGGGTGACCACCACTACGGTGTAGCGGTTTTCGGCGGCTAGTTTGCGCAGGGTGTCTAGCAGGCCTACTTGAGAGCCGATGTCGAGGTGGAGAGTTGGCTCGTCGAGCAGCAGGAGGAGCGGTTGCTGGGATAGGGCGCGGGCGAGAATTACTCGCTGTTTTTCGCCTCCGGAGATTTGATCCATCCAGCGATCGCTCAGATGCGCCGCGCCGACCTGTGCCAGGGCGTTGCGGGCTATGGCGAGGTCTTCTCTGGTTTCAAAGCGCATCGTGCGGCTGTAGGGATGGCGGCCCTGGAGGACAAATTCCCAGGCGCGAGATGGGAACAGCAGAGGGCTTTCCTGCTGGACCATGGCGATACGCTGAGCGCGGATGCGTGGAGTGAGCGAGTGGGTGACGAAGCCGTTCAGCAGGACTCGGCCAGAGAGCGGTGGCTGGGCGCCGGCGATAAGCTTGAGCAGCGTGGATTTGCCGCTGGCGTTGGGGCCGAGGATCGCAACGATCTCGCCGGGCCGGGCCTGGAAGCTGCTGGCTTCGAGGGTGAACAGCGGGGCTTGCGAGGGATTCGCGGAGTAGGCGTAACTGACCTGCTCGACGCTGAGACGAATGTCGGTGGCGCGGGAGTTGTCGGCGAAGGTGGAGGACGCGGCCATGGTGCGCGACGAGCTTACGCGAATTTACGCCGCAGTAAGTAGATGAACAGCGGGGCGCCGGCCAGAGCGGTCATGGCCCCGACGGGCAGCTCGGAGGGGGCGACCACGGTGCGGGCCACGGTGTCGGCGATGACCAGGACAATCGCGCCGCCGAACGCGGACGTCGGAATCAAGATGCGGTGGTCGGAGCCGAAAATCATGCCGCATCACGTGGGGAACGAGCAGACCAACGTAGCCGATGGCGCCGCTGAAGGAAACGGCCAGGCCAGTCAGCAGCGAGGCGGCGATGTAAACGACCAGGCGGACGCGGCGAACATCGACGCCCAGATGCATGGCTTCTTTTTCACCGTTCAGCAGCAGGTTCAAATCGGAAGCGGTGGTGTAGATGACGGCGGTGGCGACGAGGAAGCCGATGCCCAGGACCCATCGCACACTAGGCTGCAGAGAGGCCGACAAATCGCCCATCAGCCAGAACAAAATGCCACGCAGATCGCCGCGACCTGCCAGCGTGGAGATCAGGAACGTGATGATCGCGGACAGGAAAGAGCCGGAAACGATGCCGGACAGCAGCAAGGTGTTGCTGTCAAGCTGACCATTATGGCTGCCCAAAAAATAGACGACGGCGACGGTGGCAGCGGCGCCCAGGAATGCGCCGAGCGGAGTGACCACCGCCGACAGTATCAGAGGAAGCGCCAGATACGGTCCGGCAATCAACGTCAGCATGGCGCCCAGAGAGGCCCCGCTGGAGGCTCCCAGAATGTACGGGTCCGCGAGGGGATTACGCAGCAGCGCTTGAAATGCGGTGCCCGCCACAGCGAGCGATGCGCCGACAACGATGGACAGGAGGATCCTGGGCAAGCGGATGTCGTAAACGATCATGTTGTAGTTGCTGGAGAGTTCGCTGGTCTTGCGGAGGAGCACGTGAAGAAGGTCGAGGCCGAGGCCGTAGAGAGAGACGGGAACCGCGCCGAGCTTCAGGGCGATGACTACGACGATGAAGAGGATGATGGCGAGAATGCCGCAACGCCAAATAACGCCTTGGAACGTTAGCGGGCGCATGCGGATTCCTCCGCCTGGCGAAGTTGGCGGCTCGTCGAAATGCCTGCAGATAAGCAGGATCGAAACCGGCGTGAGTCGCGTTGGGGTTGCGGCGTGGGACCCAGTTGAATGAGTCACGTTGTCTTTATGTTGTCCTTCGTGATCGTCTTACGTCTAGTGGATCGGGATTGGCGCCGGGCTTATCGATGAAGGCTTCGGGGTGAAATTGTCTCGCTAAATCCTCGATGGCGGAAACGATGCGGGGCGCGGGACGGTCGATGGCATCGCTGGTTTTCGCGTAACGGTGGTTGCGGACGGCATCCAGAATGCGCCAGCCCGGCAAATCGGAGAGGGCTTCGATGTTCAGCGGCGTGGTTTCCGTATGGGTGTCGGGAAAGACGAGGAATTCCGGCTGGAGGCGCGCGACTTCTTCCAGGCTTACCTTCGGCCAGTTTTCCGAAGAATCCACGATGGAAACGCCGCCGGCATATTGAATCGCATCGGCGATAAAGGTTTGCTTGCCGACGGAAATGAGCGGCTGGGTCCAGACGACGAAGAGGGCGCTGCGCCGGGGAAAGGGAGCTACGCGTTTCTGAATGCCAGCGAGAGTGTGCTCGAGATCCTTGGCGAGTGCTTTTCCGGCATCTGGGGCGCCCATGATTTCCGCCAGATGTCTGCGTCGAGGAGAGTATGGCTGCGACGGATTGCGGATCGATGGTGTAGGTGGGAATGCCGAGGTTGGCGAGGGAAAGGACGGTGTCGAGGCGATTCAAACTTTTCGTTACGAGCACCAGATCAGGGTGCAGATCGGCGATGGTTTCGAGGCTGGGGTTGATGGCGCCGCCGACTTTGGGTTTATGCTGGGCGTCCGGGGGAAAATCGCAATAGTCGGTGTCGCCGACGAGGAGATCCTGCAAGCCGAGGGCGTAAATGGTTTCGGTGATGCCTGGGGAGAGAGAAATGATGCGGTGCAGAGTTTGCGGAATGCGGATGGTACGGCCGATCTCGTCGGTGACTTCGCGGAGGGCTGGCGTGGCCGGAGGCGCCGGAACGGAGTTTGTGCTGGAGTTTGGGCGCGAGACAGTGCGGCGCATAGGAACATTGCCGCCGCGGCGCACGCCGCAATCCCGAGATTTTTGGAGAAGGAACTTCGCAGCACGAATCTCCCCTGATTTAGAACTGGCTCTTAATCTGCAAAAAATTCCAGTAACGCGAGCGGCCGCGAAAATTGGTGAGATGGCGAGGCTTTACGGCAGCAGTAATTCCCCATCCGGCTTAGCTTAGCCCCCAGGCAGCTTGATCGATTCTATAGAATCGATTTTATAGAAAAGATGGCCTAATTGATCTGCTGCTCCTTGGACAATCCCTGGTTAATGCTTTTCAGCGTCTGGAATCCGTCTTTGACGACCGTGGCTTTGATATTGTTCTTCGTTACGAGCACGGGTTTCAGCATTATGGTGGGCACCTGTATTTTCCCATTGCTTATCGTTCCGTCCGCGGCCGTCTTTTCGCCCTTTGCAAGGTGAACCGCTTCCTCCGCGGTTCGTTCCGCCTGGTTTGTGACCGGCTTGTAGACCGTCATAGCCTGCGTGCCCTGCGCGATGCATATGATAGCCGCCAAATCCGCATCTTGTCCGGAAACGAGCACTTTGCCGGCCAGGTTATGTTCGCGGAGGGCCTGAATCGCACCTCCGGCCATGGCGTCATTGGAAGCCACGACCGCGGCGATGTTGCCCTGGGCGGAATCGATGGCCTTCAGCATGAAGAGGTACGCCTCGGAAGAGAGCCATTCTTTGGTGTAGCCATCGGCGACCACCTTGATGTCGCCGCGATCGATATATGGCTGCAGGATCTTCATCTGTTCGTCATGCAGAATCTTGGCGCCTTCGTCGCTGGGAGAACCCGCGATCAGCACATAGTTGCCTTTGGGCGCGTTTCTCACCAGATATGCTGCTTGCATCCGGCCGATCTCAACGCGATCAAAAGTCACGTAGAGATCGACATCACTGTTCAAGACCAGGCGATCGTAGCTGATGACCTTTACATTAGCGGCCTTTGCGGCGTCCACCATCCGGGCCGCCTTGGAGGTATCGTGCGGTAGCAAAACCAGCACTTTGACGCCTTTCTTGATCATGTCCTTCACTTGCTGGAACTGGAGATCATCGTCTCCGTTGGCGTCGCTGAAGATCACCTCGGCCCCTAGTTGCTTCGCCCGCGCCTCAAAGGAATCCCGGTCCGTCTGCCAACGTTCTCCTTTCATCGCTTCTATGGAAAAACCTATTTTTGGTTTGCTGGCGTGCTGCGCGCGAGAAAGTTGTCCGCTGAGGACTATGAGGAATATCGCGGAGAGAGCCGCTAGAATCCTTGGGGACTTTTTCAAGACATCTTCCTCCCGATTTCAGCCGACCATAGCATAGCTCGCCGGTGAATCGCATCATCGCCGGAGGCCTTTGCGGAAACTTTGGCAATGACTGGGTGGCGTATTAACGGAAGTTTGCTGCTCTGGTAGTGGCGCATCGCTTAGCGATTTTTCCAGTTGGGCTTGCGCTTTTCGACCAGGGCACGGAGGCCTTCCTGGGAATCTTCGAGGCGATAGAGCTCGTTGAGAAAAATGTCCATGGATTGCTTGAGGCCGTCTTTAATGGAGAGGCCCATGCCGCCGAGGATGGCTCTTTTGGCCATGCTGAGGACCGGGGCGGAATGCGCGGCGATGCGCGCGATGAGTTCTTCGACGGTTTTTTCGAGCTGGGCTTCGGGGACCAGGCGGTTGACCATGCCGAGTTCGAGGGCGCGCTCGGCGGTTACCGGCTCGCCGGTGAGGATGATCTCGAGCGCGATTTTCGGTCCGACAAGGTAGGGCAGGATCGTGGAGGCTAGCGGCGGGAATACGCCGATGGTGATTTCGGGTTGGGCGAAGCGCGCTTTCGGCGTGGCGACGACCAGGTCGCCGAACGCGGCCAGCTCGGCGCCACCGCCGATGGCCGGGCCGTTTACGACGCAGATGACCGGCTTGCCGACTTCGAGCATGCTGGTGAAGACGGCGTGGAAGGCTTCGAGCATCTGGAAGACGCGCTGCGAGGTGTATTCTCCGATGTCGATGCCGCCGGAGAAAACTTTGCAGGCGGAGTCGAGGACCACGAGCTTGACTTCTTCGGTGCTGCCGGCGAAGAGAATGCCGTCGGCGATTTCGCGGAGCATGGACTCGTTGAGAAGATTGTGGTCGGGGCGGTTGAGGGTCATGCGGGCGACGTCTTTGTCGATGCGGAACTTTACGGATTCGAACTGGCTGGGATGACGGCGCGCGGTGTGCGTGGTGAAATCGGTGGCGGCTACGGGCTCAATCATGTTGGGCCTCCGGAGATTGGGTTGCGATGCAGCTTCAATGAGCGTTGGATCTGGCCAAAATCGATGCTAGCACAGGGTTCCTGAGCTGCCGGGGGCGGCGAATGGTTGCGTGCGCAAACAGTTTGCGGGGATTCGTGGCAACATCGGATGCGATGGAGAGCGATGAGGCGATGAGTAACGATACGGCCATAGGCGGCGCGTTTGGTGGACGCGACCGATCCGGAAGGATTTCCGCCAGAGGCGGCTTGGGAGACCGCTTCGCCGGTGCGATTCAGCACAGATTGGCGAGGGTTGAACGCCGATGCGGAGCGCGAAACGGAGGTGCGGCTGCTGTGGACTCCGGAAAATTTGTATTTGAGGTTTGTGGCGAGGTACCGGAGCATCACCGTTTTTCCGGATGCGGATGCGCGCGGGTGGCGGGATCATCTTGTGGGACCGCGATGTTTGCGAGGTGTTTTTGCAGAGCGATCGCCGGGCACGCGGGATATAAGGAATTTGAAGTGGCGCCGAATGGATTTTGGATCGATCTGGACATTGCGCCGGGGGAAAAGCGGGATTTGCGCAGCGGGCTGCGGCGGCGCGTGGATATCGATGAAGAGCGAAAAAGCTGGCGGGCGGTGCTGGATTTGCCGATGAAGAGCTTGACGGCGCGTTTCGACGTAGCGCGCGATGTGGCGGGTGAATTTCTTTCGAGTGGAGGGCGCCGCGGAGCCGCGGTTTTATTCGGCTTGGCAGCCGACGCGGACGCCCCAGCCGAATTTTCATGTGCCCGAGGCGTTTGGGAAGCTGGTTTTTCGACGGAAGTGGCGAGTAGATGGTGGCTAGCGACCGATGTCTGCTTTTTTCTCATGCTTGCGGGTGGCTGCGTGGCTGTCGACTTGCTTGCTTCATGCTCTTGGCTTATCTCGTTGCGGCGGTTCGCGTTTCTTTGGCGCGCGAGGCGGCGCAGGCTTCGCAACTGCTACCGACAATTCTCCGGTGGTCACGAAAGTTGAGCCGCCGAATTGGTGGGTCGGATTGACGCCGGAAGTGATGCTGCTGATTTCGGGGCGCGGGCTGGAGGCTACGAAAGTCGAGTGCAATCTGGCGAGCTTGCTGGTGGAACGCACGCAGGCTACGGCCGGCGGGAAATATTTATTTGTGTGGCTGAAATTTGGCGCGGAGACGAAATCGGGGACGGCGGTTTGCCGGATTACGACTCCGGACAGGAGTGACATCGTTCGAATTGCCGATTGCTGCGCGGATGGAGACCGATTCACCGATTTCAGGGGCTTGCGCCGGATGACGTGATTTATCTGATCATGCCGGACCGGTTTGCGAATGGGGATCCGACGAATGACGAACCGGCTGAAGCGCAGGGATCACATGATCGGTCGAAGGCGCGCGCGTATCACGGTGGGGATTTGCGCGGGGTTCGGGAACACTTGCCGTATTTGAAGGATTTGGGCGTGACGACGCTGTGGCTTACGCCGGTCGTGAAGAATGGGGCCGCGGAGGATTATCACGGTTATGGGGCCGTGGATTTGTATGCGGTCGATCCGCATTTGGGGACGCTGCGGGATTATCAGGAGCTGGTTGCGGCGGCGCACCAGCAGCAGATGAAAATTTTGTTCGATATTGTGCCGAACCATGTGGGGCCGCGGCATCCTTGGGTGGCGAATCCGCCGCTGCCGGACTGGTTTCACGGGACGCCGCAGCACCACACGAATTCTTCGGTGCCGCCGTATGGATCGTTTTATGGAGAGACCGAAGGAGCAGACTTCGGGGCACGATCCTTTTGAGGTTTTGGTCGATCCTCACGCGCCGCCGCGTTTGTGGCGCGATCTGACGGACGGATGGTTCTTCGGGATTTTGCCGGATATGAACACGGAGAATCCGATGGTGGCGCAATATTTGCTGGAGAATGCGATCTGGTGGGCGGAGTCTTCGGGGCTGGACGGGTATCGCATCGATACGTTTCCGTATGTGTCGCGGGCTTTCTGGTCGCGCTGGAATGCGGGGCTGCGAAGGATTTATCCGCGGTTGACGACGATTGGCGAGGTGTTTCATCCGGATCCCAGCGTGACTTCGTTTTTTGCGGGCGGGCAGAAGCGCTATGACGGAATTGATTCGGGTGTGACGACTGTTTTTGACTACCCGATGTATTTTGCTTTGCGCGATGTTTTGCTGCATGGCGCGGCCGTTGGGCGGCATTGCGGATATTTTGCGGCATGATTCCCTGTATGTGCGGCCCGATGAGCTGGTTACTTTTTTTGGAAATCATGATGTGGCGCGATTTGCCAGCGAGGATGGAAGTTCGGCGGCGAATTTGAGATTGGCGTTTCGGGTTGACGCTTACATTGCGCGGAATTCCCGAGCTTTATTATGGCGATGAAATCGGGATGACGGGTGGCGGGGATCCGGATAACCGGCACGATTTCCCGGGCGGGTGGACGGAAGATCCGCGAAATGCGTTTACGGAGGCAGGCCGGACGCGCAGAGCAGCAGGCTACGTTTACTTATGTGCAGAGCTTTTGCGTTTACGGCGGGAGCATCCGGCGCTGACTGGTGGGCGGCTGTGGCATCTGGCGTCGGATGAGTCTGGTTATGTTTTTTTGCGGGAGGCGGAGGAGGAGCGGGTCTGGTGGCGTTCAATAATTCGGCGAAGGCGCGGGAGTTTCGGGTTTCGCTGAGTGGCACCGCTGCGCAGGGATCGCAGGGAGTGAAGGTGCTCTTTGGCGAGGGTAGCGCGGAGATCGCGGGGAATGCGATTCGCGTTAGCGCGCCGGGTAAGTCGATTTCGATATTTTTGTTGCATTGAAGGCGGTAGATGGCTGGCCGGGCTTAAAGCCCGGCGCCTACATAACCTTTCAGAACAGTCAGTTGATGGTCCAGTTTTGTTGGGCGTTCGGAACGGTTGTGCTTACCGAGTGGGACTTGGGGTCGTATCGCCAGTCGTGGGTGGCTTGTTGGCCGATGCGGAGCTCTTTGGGTTCGGCGGGGGCGCCGAAGATGGTTACGTGGGCGGTGTGCCACCACGGTTGGAAGGCTGTTTTTCTCGGTTGTGGCGCTACGGTGATTGAGCCTGGCGACGACTTTGCAGGTGTAGTTTGTGCGGCGAAATTCGCCTTGTTGATAGGCGAAGGTGTGGCCGTCGTCTTCGTACAGCGAGCCGTGGCAATCGTCACCGGCATAGACTCTCATTTCCAGCGGGCCCGTTGGGTTTTTCTCCGGTGTTTTGCACGACTGGCTGCATGGGGATGATTGCGCCGGCGCGAACATACAGCGGAGCTTCGTCGAGAGCCGGGTGCAGCGCGATTTTGTCCGTGCTGGCGTGCTTCTGCGCGGTCCAGTAGTCGTACCAATCGCCTGGCGGAAGTTGCATTTCTTCGGCGTCGACGATTTCGGTGACTACCGGAGCGACGAATAAATCGCTGCCGAAGAGAAAATCGCGATTGTCGTCGTAGGAACTTTCTTGTTGCGGGTAGTCGAGGAAGACCGGGCGCATGAAGGGCAGGCCGGTGCGGGTCATGTCTTCGATGCCGGTGTAAATGTACGGGAGGAGTTGGTAGCGGAGCTCGATGTAGCGGCGGCGGATGGCTTCCTGCTCGGGGCCGCTGGCCCAGGGTTCGTGGTCGGCGGTGCCTTTGGCGGCGTGGTCGCGATAGATGGGATTGAAGACGCCGAGTTCGTACCATCGCGTGAGTAGATCGGGAGGCGGCGAGCTGGCGAATCCGCCGATGTCATCGCCGGCGAGCGCGTAGCCGGAGAGGCCCAGACTCAGCAGCATCGGCGTGCTCATCGAAATGTGATTCCACGTGGCGCTGTTGTCGCCGGTCCAGGTGGCGGCGTAGCGCTGCGTGCCGGAATAAGCGGCGCGGGTGAGCACGAACGGGCGCTCGTCGCCTTGCAGTTTGCGCAGGCCTTCGTAGGTGGCGCGGGCGTTTTCCATTCCGAAGACGTTGTGGATGGCGCGATGGTCGAGTGTGGTGCCGTCATCGAGGCGGTGGACGGTGTCGAGCGGCATGGTCTTGTCGGCGCGCTGAAAGACGGACGGCTCGTTCATGTCATTCCAAAAACCGGCGACGCCCATGCTTGACGAAATCTTTGTAGAGGCCGCCCCACCAATCGCGCACGCGGGAAAGCGTGAAATCGGGGAAGACGCTGTCGCCGGGCCAGACCGGGCCGACGAAAATGGAGCCGTCGGGATTCTTGACGAAGACGTCCTGCTTGATTCCGGAATCGTACGGAACGTAGCCGTGGCCGGGATCTTTCTTGATGTGGAGGTCGGTGATGGTGATGGTGTGGAAACCCTGCGCGCGGAAATCGGCGATCATTTGCTCGAAGTGCGGGAAATATTCGCGATTGATGGTGAACGGGCGCATAGCCTTGCTGGTAGTCGATGTCGAAATAGATTACGTCGGCGGGAATTTTCTTTTCGCGAAAGAGGCGCACGACTTCACGGGCGCGGGCTTCGGGGTAGTAGCTGTAGCGGCATTGCTGGTAGCCGAGGCTCCAGAGCGGGGGGAGAGGCGAGCGGCCGACCAGCGCGGTGTATTCCGCGACGACTTTCTTCGGATCGGGACCGGCGAAGAAATAATAGTTCAGCTCGCCACCTTCGGCGCCGAAGGAAAAATAGTCGGGCGATTCCTTGCCGAAATCGAAGCTGCTGCGGTAGGTATTGTCGAAAAAAAGGCCGTAGGCGGCGCCTTTGCGGAGGCCGATGAAAAATGGAATGGTTTTGTAGAGCGGGTCGGTGGATTCGCCCCAGCCGAAGGCGTCGGTGTTCCAATTCAGGAAGGCGTGGTCGCGGTGATTCATGGGCCCCGCTTTGTCTCCCAGGCCGTAATAATTTTCGTCGGCGGCATTTTTTTCCAGATGCGGATGCGCGGACCATTCCAGGCCATCGGCAGGGTTGGCTCGTCGGCGAGGATGACGCGGCCTTGCGCATCGGCGAAAGAGATGAGCAGAGGAGATTTGTGAATGATGACGGTGACGCCGCCGGCCGAAAGGCGGATGTCGTCTTTACCGTCTTCCATTTTTACCGGGGGGACTTCCGGGGTTTCGATGACAGCCCACGATCTATCGTTCGGGAATGTGCCCTGAGGGGCCACGCGGACACGGATTACTCCGTCACGAAACGCGGTGACGCGCACCTTTGCGCGGCCAGCGCTCAGTTCGACTCCATCCGGGAGTTTTTCGACGCGCTGTACGGCGCCCACGTGCTGCCAGCCTTCCGCGTGCGGCAGGCCAAACCGAAACCACGATTGCGAGCGAGGCGAGAGCCGTGACGCGAGCGAGTCCTGCTTTCACGGTCTTACTTGAAGGCGCTAATCCTCGCATTTTTTATCCTGTGCGCTCGGTATTGTGAGCGCTGGTCGACGCGCTCGCTTATGCAGCGAGCCACTCTTCAAAGAACGCGGAGGCCTTGGCTCCCTCGATGCGGCGGCGAACGGCATCCATTACGCGGCACCGCGCGGTGTCTTCGCCGTAAAAGGCCAACCAATACGGAAGATGCAGATCCATCGACTCACGCGTGCAGTCGAGCTTGAATTCGCGCAACTTGAAGAAACCTTGTTGAAAGATGACGCGCAGGACTTTGCCGGCCAGCAGTTCTTCCGCGCGTTTCCCGGAGAGAGCCGGGCGCAAGACATTCCGCGTCTCGAACTGGACGAGTTGCGCATTCGTCGGGAACGCCGGGAAATTCGAAGAGATCTAGAGAGCCGTCCACGGCATCCATCGCAAAGAAACGCGTGCAGGGCGTCCTGCCGAGTTGATAACGGACGCGGTAGAGAGAGAACGGAACGTATACTCCGGCGATGCGGCGCAGCGGACCGATGCGAATGCGCCAGTACAGTGTGCCGAGTCCGGTGGACGCAAATTTGCGCAGCGCTTCGTCTTGCGAAACGTTGGGCTTCAGGGTTTGGATCGAGGTGGTCATGAATTGTGGACGATGCCGCTCACCTTTAGCGGAAGTAAATCCATAGACACAGCACCGTCGCGAGCAAGACATAGGTGAATGCGAGATTCACCCGATGTTCCGTGCGCGTTTCTCTGGCAAGGTGCGCGGTCTTGACGTCGACGGTGTCGAGCTTCTCGTCCACGGTCGCGAAGGTGAGCCCGGCGATTTTCTTTCGCTCCGGAGCCGGGAAAAGCATGCTCACGCCGATCAGCACCAGCGCGCACACAACGAACATCACGATCGAGTAGTGGAGAAAATTCATGTCGATGAGCGCGCGGATCGCGGAAGACTGGTAGTGGGCGGTCTTGTCCAACACTTCGAGCACGAAGCGCACCGCGCCGAGAGCGAATCCGACCAGCAAGGATGAGATCGCTCCCTGTCCATTCAGCCGCGGCCATAAAATTCCAAATATGAAGCATACCGCGATCGGCGGACTGATGTACGCCTGAACGCTCTGCAGATAGACCCACAACTGGGCGCTAAGCACGTGAATGAACGGAACCCAAAGCAGACCGAGGAGGACCATGCCTCCGGTGGCGATGCGCCCGAAGGTTACGAGCTGCTTTTCGCTGGCTGCGGGGCGGAGCTTTTTGTAGAAATCGAGCGTCACCATGGTCGAGGCGGAATTGAAGACGGAGCTCATCGCGCCCATCAGCGCGGCCAGCAGCGCGGCGATCATCAATCCCGACGAAACCGGTGGGAAGAAGATTCACGACGGCGGTGGGGAAGGCGATGTCGCCGTTGGTGACCGAGCCATTCACGATGGTAAAGAGCTGCGGATACAACGCGAACGCGATGATCCCGGGGACTGACGAGAAGAAATACCGGAAGAATCTTCAGGAAGCCGGCAAAAATTGTGCCGGCTTTGGCGTGGCCCTCGTCTCTCGCGGAGAGCACGCGCTGGACGATGACTTGGTCGGTACACCAATACCAAATGCCGAGAATCGGAGCGCCGAAGAAAATTCCCGTCCACGGGAAATCGGGGTCGGAGATCGGCTTGACCATGTGGAAGTAGCTTGCCGGCACCATTTCGCGCAAATGGGCGAAGCCGCCGACTTTGCCCAAACCGATGAAGGTCAGAGCGATGGCGCCGGCGAGCAAAATCAAAGTCTGCACCAGGTCGGTGTAGATGACCGCCGCCAGGCCGCCCGCAATCGTGTAGATCCCGGTGGCGATCACCAGAATGATTGCGGCGGTCCACTGATTCCAGCCGACCACGCGCTCCAGCACGATTGCCGCAGCGTACAAGTGCACCGAAATTTTCGTGAAGATATAGGCGATGATGGAGATCGACGCCAGGTACATAGCGCAATTGCGGTTGAATCGCCGCTCCAGAAATTCCGGCATGGTGAAAACGTTGGACCGCAGGTAAAACGGCACAAACACCCAGCCGAGCAGCAACAGGATGCAGGAAGCCTGCCATTCGAAATTTCCTGCGGCCAGGCCTGACGTCGCGCCCGAACCCGCGAGGCCGATGAAGTGTTCCGTGGAAATATTGGAGACGAAGAGTGAGGCGCCGATGGCAAACCAGCCGATTTTGCGGCCGGCGAGGAAATAGTCTTCGGAAGTGCGTTCTTTCCGCGAAAAATAGAAGCCGATGCCGAACACCATGACGAAGTAAATCGCGATGATGACCAGATCCACCGGCGCGAGCGTCCGGTGCGTCACCGTAATCCCCGATGCAAACAGCATCCGAACCCCTCGGACTTCTACTGATTACGGAAGATGGCCCACAAACTCGGCGGCGTGCTTGCCGGCGTGCCCCTGTGCTGCATGCAACTGCGCCGCCGTTCGGCGCGAAACATCGTCGTGTTCCGACGCGATCTACTCTCGGCAAAATTGGTGCGGTAATCGTGCGGGCGAAGTCTATACCAGCGGGAAAGAAGGCTCAATGGGCGTTTGCTGATAGCATAGAATAGTTGCCGCGTAGGCGGCGTCCTGCGAGGACAGGGCACCGGCCATTGCGCGATTAGCTCGGTAAACGGCGCGTCCCGAACCCGAGCAAACGTTAACCGGAGGAATGATGATCAGGGTGCTCGCACCATTTTTGTTTGGCTTGCTGTTTTGTGCCGCGGCGTTGATGGCCGGCGACAAGACAATTTACGATTTCACGCTGAATTCCATCGACGGGCAACCCGCGCCGCTGGCAGCGTACAAGGGGCACGTTGTGATGCTGGTCAATGTCGCCAGCCGCTGCGGCTTCACGCCGCAGTACACGGCGCTGGAAGCGATCTACGAGAAGTACAAGGACCGCGGCTTCGTGATCGTGGGCATCCCGGCGAATAACTTCGGGTCCCAAGAGCCGGGCACGAATCAGGAAATCAAGACCTTCTGCTCGTCGAAGTACAACGTGACGTTTCCGATGATGGCCAAAGTTTCGGTGAAAGGCGACGACAAGACCCCGCTCTATCAGTATTTGACCGACAAGGCGGCCAGCCCGAAGACCGGCGGAGAAATTCAGTGGAACTTCACGAAGTTTCTGGTCGGCGCCGACGGGCAGATCGTCGCGCGTTTTGAGCCGAAGGTGACGCCGGACTCGCCGGAAGTGACCGCGGCGATCGAGAAGGCCCTGGCTGCGGAGAAGCACTAGGGGCAATTGCGTTCGGTCGCGTATCGCTTTTACGTGTCTAAACGTGGCGCAGCGATGGCAAAATTGCCGCGCCACGACTCCACCCTGAGCTCAACAAGCTCCTACGAATGCCCATCCTCTCCCTCCAGAACGTTACCAAGGACTATTTGTCGGACGGCCAGCGCGTGCGGGCGCTCGATGGGCTTTCGCTGGAAGTATCTGGCGGCGAATTTGTGGCGCTGGTGGGAAGAAGCGGTTGCGGTAAATCGACGCTGCTGAATCTGGCGGGCGCGATGGACTTTCCGACTTCCGGCCAGGTGCTGCTCGACGGCGTGCCAACTTCTTCCTTGAAGGACGCCGAATTGACGCAGCTTCGACGCGCAAAGGTCGGCTTCATCTTTCAGTCGTTTCAATTGCTGAATACGCTGACCGTTTTCGAGAACGTAGAGCTGCCTTTGCTGCTTGCGGGCAAACCCGATGCGCGCGCGGCCGCACGCGAACGGCTCGCATGGGTCGAGCTGGAGGGTCTCGGTGACCGCTACCCTCATCAACTCTCGGGCGGACAAATGCAGCGGGTGGGAATCGCGCGCGCGCTGATCCACGGCCCAGTCTTCTGCTGGCCGACGAGCCGACCGGAAATCTCGACACATCGACCGGAAACGTCATCCTGGAGTTGCTCCAGCGCCTGGCGCGCGAGCAAAACACGGCGACGATCATGGCGACGCACAGTGCGGAAGCCGCGACGCTCGCCGATGTCGTCGTGCGGTTGCAAGACGGAAAAATCCAGGAAATCCGCCGGCGCTGAAATGGCACGCCTTCTCCTTTTTTACCGCTTGATGGTTCGGCCACTTCTCGCGGAGCCGGTGCGCACCGCGCTTACGGTTCTCGCCATCGCGCTGGGCGTCGCGGTCGTGCTGGCCATCGATCTCGCGGGAACCGCGGCTGCGGGATCGTTCCGTTCGTCGATGGAGACTCTTGCCGGCGATAACGATCTCGAAATCATCGCAGTCCGGGGGCGTCCCCGAAGGCGCCGCGGGCACGCTCTCTGCGCTTCCGTTTCCAGTGCGGATTTCTGCGCGCATCGAGGACTACGCCATCGATGTGGACACCCAACATAGCTTTCCACTGCTGGGATTGGATTTGATTGCGGAGGGCGAGGGCCACGAAGACGCGGCATCAAGCTTCCACATGGAACGCCCGGAAGATGCGCTGAAATTTCTCGGTCAGTACGACAGCGTTTGGGTCGGGCAGAGCCTGGGCCACAAGGCCGGCGACCGCATCAAGTTGCTGATCAACGATCAGGTGCGCGAATACACCGTTCGCGGCGTCTATCCGGATGCGAACGGAAACGCAGCGGCCATCGTGATGGACCTCGCGGCGGCGCAGGTTGCGCTGAATCGTTTCGGACGCGTTGACCGCATTCTTGTGAAAGTTCCGCCGACGGCTTCATTGGAAGAGTGGCAGCAGCGTTTGCAGGGAGCGCTCCCGGCGGGAGTTGAAGTGCGTCCCGCGGGCACCGGCACGGATGAGAACCGCCGCATGCTGGCTGCTTTTCGCTGGAACTTGCGATTGCTGAGTTACATCGCGCTGGTGGTCGGCGCGTTTCTGATTTACAACACGATTTCCGTGTCGGTAGTGCGCAGGCGCGCGGAGATTGGAATTGTCCGCGCGCTGGGCGCTAGCCGGGGCGCGGTTCTCGCTGCGTTTCTGGGTGAGGCGGCGAGCTTCGGCCTGATCGGCGCGCTGCTGGGCCTGCCGCTGGGCCGGTTGATGGCGAGCGGCGCGGTGAGATTGATGTCGGCTACGGTCGAAGCGCTTGTATGTCAGCAGCAGGCCAGGATCCATCGAGCTGAATGCCGGCGCGGTGCTGACCGCGATGATCATTGGAATCGGAGTTTCGGTAGCGTCGGCGTATTCGCCGGCACGCGAAGCGTCGCTTGTACCACCGGTCGAAGCGATGGCGCGCGGCAGGCGGGAATACACCGCGCGCGTTCACAAGACGCGCGATCTATGGATCGCTGTGCTGCTCGGACTAGGCGCGGCGATGGCTTCGCGCGCTCCCGCGGTGGCCGGCAAGCCGCTGTTCGGCTATCTCGCCACGTTGCTGCTGATCGTTGCGTCGGCGCTGGCGGTCCCTGCTTTAGTGGATGCGACCACGCGTTCATTTTCGCGGTTGCTTGGGAAAATCCTTGGCGTGGAAGCTGCCCTCGCCTCACGTAGCCTGTCCGCGTCGTTGCGGCGCACTTCGGTCTTGGTCGGCGCGCTCTCCACCGCGATCGCCATGATGACCGCGGTCGGCATCATGGTCGGAAGCTTTCGGCAGACGGTGCTTCTCTGGATGGGCGATCAGTTGCCTGCGGACCTCTACCTGCGACCTGCAGGTGACCCCGCCGCCGATCGTCATCCCACGATTTCGCCGGAACTCGCCGATAAGATTGCCGCGCTGCCGGGCGTGGCGGCCATCGATCGTTTGCGCGAATACGAAATCAGCTATGAGGGCATGCCCGCGGAGCTTGGCTCGGTGGAGCTGCGCGTTTTGCGCTCGTATCACAAGGCCGACTTTCTCTCCGGGCGTTCCGAGCGCCGATGTTCTCGCCGAGTTGCGCGACGCCAACGCCGTCATCGTCAGTGAGCCCTTTGCGAACAAACATCACGTCCGAAAAGGCGACGCCATCACGCTTTCGCTCGGCGATGCGAAAACGGCATTCCGTATAGCGGATGTCTTTTACGATTACTCAAGCGAACGCGGAGCCATTTTGATGGATCGCAACACGGCGTTGCGCTATCTGCCCGATCCAGCTCCATCCAACCTGGCGATCTATATCGCGCCGGATGCACGGCTGGAAAGCGTGCGCGCCGAGATTGAACAGGCATCCGCGGGGCACCGCGTGCTGATTTTTTCCAATCGCGATTTGCGGCGCGAGGCTCTGCGCATCTTTGATCGCACCTTTGCGATCACCTACGCTCTGGAAGCCGTGGCGGTGATTGTTGCCGTGATGGGTGTCGCGGGCGCATTGCTGGCGCTGGTCATCGACCGGCGGCGGGAGCTGGGCTTGCTTCGTTTTCTGGGAGCAGCCTCGGGACAGGTCCGCAAACTGATTATGGTCGAGGCTGGTTTACTCGGCCTGCTCGCTACGTTCGCGGGTGTCGCGCAAGGGTTTGCGTTGTCGCTGATTCTCGTCTTCGTCATCAATAAGCAATCCTTCGGTTGGACCATCCGCTTTCACTGGCCAGTGGCCGTACTGCTCAGTGCGTTGACGGTGGTGTACGCCGCCACGGTGCTCGCGGGTTTGTATCCAGCGAATGTTGCGGTGCGCTTGAATCCGATTGAGGTTGTGCATGAGGAATAGCCTGGCGTGCTTTGCCGCCGCTTTGCTCTTATTGCAGCCCGCGGCGCAGATGGCGCAGCTATCGGGCGCGCAGTACCGCAGTGCGCTGCCTGGCTATCGCTACGAATTTCCGCGCGATCACTTCGATCATCCGGACTTTCAAACGGAATGGTGGTACTACACCGGGAACGTGAAGGCCGCGGATGGCCATCGCTTTGGATTCGAGCTGACTTTTTTCCGGCAGGCCGTGAATCGTGACCCCGCCAAAACGAAACCTTGGGACGTCCGCGATCTATATCTTGCTCATCTGGCCCTAAGCGACCTCGATGGCGCCAAGTTCTATCACGCCGAGCGTAGCAACCGCGCCGGACCCGGCCTTGCAGGAATCAGCGCGGCGGACGGCCGCATCTGGAATGGCAACTGGCAGATTCAATGGCAAGGCGTCGAACAGAAGATGCAAGCGGTGGATGCCCGTTTCGAATTGCGGTTGAGCCTGCGCTCCGAGAAACCTCCCGTCATTAACGGAGAAAATGGCGTCAGCCAAAAGGCCGAAGGGCGGGGCCGCGCCTCGCACTATATTTCACTCACGAGGCTCGTCGCGAACGGGCGCATCGGCGTTGCAGGCAAGACCTTTGACGTAACAGGGGTCGCCTGGATGGACCACGAATTCTTTACTCATCAACTCGAGAGCAATCAGGTCGGATGGGATTGGTTCAGCGTGCAGCTCGATAACAACACGGAACTCATGCTCTTTCGCATCCGGCGCAGGGATGGCTCGACGGACCCTTACTCCGCCGGCACATTCGTCGACGCGCAAGGAACGAGCACGCATTTGCGTTCAAGCGACTTCACGCTGCAGCCTCTGGGCGAAACCTGGACGAGCTCCGCCACGAAAGCCGCGTATCCCATTCGCTGGAAAATCACCGTTCCGCGTTTAGGCATCGAGTTGGAGGCAAAAACGCCGCTGCCGTCGCAGGAGTTGACCGGCTACGCGCAGATGTTCCCGAGCTATTGGGAAGGCGCCGTCACATTCGCCGGGCAAAAACAGCGCCAGCCTCTCCTTGGCGTCGGCTATCTGGAAATGACGGGCTATGATCGACCGTTCGAAATGGGCAACGACTGAAATCTTGCGCCAGAGCCAGAAACCAAAAAAAACGGAGCAAGCTGCGACGAGCTTGCTCCGGCTATGCGACTGCTGTGCACGTCGGCTTTCGGCCGACAGGCGAAACGAGCTAGTGTCCGGCCACGGTGCGCGTCTTGTCGCGAGTGGTGGTCTCGTCCGTACCGTAAGTGCGTGAGAACTCATCCACCTGGCGGGCAGCGTCTTCCTTGGCGATCCCGTAGCGTTCCTGGATCTTGCCCACCAACTGGTCGCGCTTCCCGCCGATCACTTGCAGATCATCGTCGGTTAACTTGCCCCACTTTTCCTTTATCTTGCCGCCAGCTTGCTTCCATTTTCCTTCAACTTGATCCCAATTCATGGAACCTCCTCGGTTCTTGGGTACTTTCCTACGCTTTCAGAAGACCACCGTTGGAGCGCTTGGGAAATACAGCAGATAGCTGACGATGGCTTATACAATTGGGGAATCAGTCCCACAGGCTTACGCGTTTTTATGAATTTGTTCGCTGATAGACACAGAACGATGGCTTTGCCGCAATCGAGAAACCACGGCAATTCACGCGTAGGTAGTAGAAGCTGGGGCGGCCCCGCCGTACCGCAACTTGCGAAGCCCGGCCCCCGGTACTCTCGAAACTAAGCCTCAATAATATTGTTACGCACGGCGTAGCGAACCAACTCGCTCACCGAGTGACAATCCAGACGCCGCATGATATTGGCGCGGTGGGTTTCGGCGGTCTTCACACTCAGTCCGAGCGCCACAGCCACTTCCTTGCTGCTCTTCCCCTCGGCTAGCAGTTGCACAATCTCACGCTGCCGCGGAGTCAATCGGGTGTGCGGTTCTTCCGTCTTCTCGTCCATTTTCTTCGGCTTCTTGTCCAGGTACCCGTCCAGCACAATTTGCGCCACTTTCGCAGTGAAAAATGTCTTGTTGCTGCGTACCGCATTCACCGCGCTGACGAGGTCCCGGCTGGCATCCGATTTCAGCACGTAACCCCTCGCCCCGCATCCAGCACCTCGCGGATCAAAGGATCCGACTCGTGCATCGTCAATATCAGGATCTTTGCCCGCGCATCATTCTTGATCATTTGCCGTGCCGCCTCTAATCCGTTCAGCGAGGGCATGCTGATGTCCAACACGGTGACATCCGGCTTCATGGCCCTGGCTTTCTCCACGGCCTCGCGCCCATCGCTGGCCTCAGCTGTCACTTGCCATCCCGGCTGCGCTTCTAGCAGCGAGCGAAGCCCTTTGCGCACAATTTCGTGATCGTCCGCAACTAATAGTCGTACGGGTTCCATGTTTACCTCCTCAGTTTTTTCAGACCCGGACTCGCGAAAGCTTTCACCGGTGCGGGGCCTACTTGCGCCTCAAAGTCAGCTTCGCCGACATATTAGAAATAAGGCTTCTGACGGTATGACGTCGCCCAAGCCCACATGGGTTACTGTTATTTTCAACCACCATGTGGGTGCAACCGATGCGCCATTTCGCACCATTCCGTGCCACGGTCTCAAATCGCGGTAGGCAGGCGACTTACATCTCTATTAGGTCCTAGTACGTTCAAGTAAGCCCGCTATTGTGATTCGAACTTTTTACATTGTTCCGCATACAATTTGGAGGCCCGGGCTGTATGCCACCCGAGATCCCCGCCAGTCGCAGCGCTACACGATGGTTCTCCGGCCAGTAAGGTCTCTTCGGTATGGAGGTTGTGAGCCGGCTTCTGTACAAGTGAGGAGAATCGTGGCCCAAGTCAAGCAATCAAGAATTTGCCTGTAGCCCGATTGGGCCCCTCGTCTAATCAGTACTTGATACAAACCCAAGGAGGTCTCTGATGTTGCGCTGGGCATTAGGCTTTTTCATTGTTGCACTGGTTGCCGCACTTTTGGGATTCACCGGAATTGCGGTGGCTGCGGCGGGAATCGCCAAGATCCTGTTCTATCTTTTCTTAATTCTGTTTCTCGTTACCCTGGTCGGCCATCTGCTCCGCAGAACGTAGTTCGGATCAGGAGGTTCAGATAGGAAAGAAATTCGAAGCGCTCGGGCGAAGCACAGACGTGCGTTTCGCCCGCCGCCAAGTAAGAATCTTTGCGTAAGTTTGGAGTCTCTCGTCCAACGCTAGGAGGCGTGCATGAAGCCGCTCGGAGTCATCTTGATCGTGCTCGGGGTGCTAGCTCTCGTGTACCAGGGCTTCACCTACACAACGCAGAAGAAAGTGTTGGACGTCGGACCGATCCAGGCCACGAAGCAGGAGCACCACACGGTACCGCTGCCCCCAATCTTGGGCGCGCTGGCCTTGATTGGCGGTGTTATCATTCTAGTTTCGGACCGCAAGAGTTAGCTGGCAGTAAAGTTTTTGTTCTCGATTTTAGGCCAAACGAAGACGGAAAAAGGAGACAGTGGATGAAGCAGTTAAACAAGAAATATTTTGCAACCCTGGTCGTAGGCGCGTTTGCCCTGGCGGGCCTGGTCTTCGCACCGGCGTCCTCGGCAAAAGCGAAAGATGACGATACCAAAGACAACGACCGCATCCAGAATGCGGGCACCGTGGTCCAGGAAATTCTCGACATTCCCGACGATATCCCTCAAGACCTGCTCGACAAGGCGCGCTGCGTGATCGTGTTTCCCTCCGTCATCAAGGCGGCGTTCATTGTTGGCGGCAGCTACGGCCGTGGGGTGATGACCTGCCGCACTCACAAAGACTACACCGGCCCGTGGGGCGCTCCCACCATGATGGCTCTGGAAGGCGGCAGCTTTGGTCTCCAGATTGGCGGCCAGGCGACAGACTTCGTCATCCTGGTCATGAACAATCGCGGCGCGGATAGCGTCCTCCATAGCAAAGTGAAACTCGGCGGCGATGCATCCGTCGCAGCGGGTCCCAAGGGCCGCGACGCTTCGGCCGAATCCGACGTTACCTTGCGAGCCGAAATGTTGAGCTATTCGCGCGCCCGCGGCGTATTCGCGGGCATCTCTCTCGAAGGCTCGACAGTCCGCCCGGATAACGATGCCAACAAGCGCATCTATGGCAAGGAAATCACCGCTGAGGACATCATCACGGAATCGCGGCTGCACGCTCCTGAGTCCGCGCACCTCCTGATTTCTCGTTTGCAGAAAGCTTCTCCGCACCGCAAGGACTAGGTGCTGGACGACGGAAGTTTAACGGTCCATCAAAATGCAAAGGGCGGAGAGAAATCTCCGCCCTTTCCTTTTTCGAAATTGAGTTCTTTTCCCCCGCCGCGGCCCGTCTACACAGCCTGGCAGTGCGCGGGCCTGCTCGTTGGTTGTGTATCCAAATGAACACCTTGGGACGCAGCGCTAATCGCCTTCTTGTAGACCAATCTCGCCTTTCGAGACCTCAAAGGGCTCGCTCGAGGCTCCGGACAGCGTCTCCCACCCACGCCGTGACAAACTCCAGTAGATGAAATAACCAGCCAGCGCCGCCACGGTGAGCAGTACGAAACCCGTAACCCAGGCCTGCAGCACCAACTCCCCGATCCCGAACATGCAGCAATACACCAGCGTGCAACCCATCACCCAATCGAACGCATTGGCCTTGAAGTCGCGCACTGGCTTGATTTCTGGAGCCAGCAGCGCGATGCGCTTCCATCCGTGAATGGTGGGATGAACGCGCCTGTAAAATTTCAGCAAGCGCTCATCGGATTCCGGCCGCGTCAGCAAAGTGGTCGCGAGCCAGACGACCGTGGTCGCCGCGGTGGTGATCAGCGCCGTCTTTGCAAACACCACGGCATTGTTCCCGGAAAACTCCAGACGCTGCAGAGACACAGACACCACAAACGCCGCGATCATCGCGGAGATCTCGCTCCAGGCGTTGACGCGCCACCAGTACCACCGCAGCATCAACACGCCGCCGGTCCCCGCACCCATCCCCAATAGTAGTTGCCACGCCGATTGAATCGATGTGATGTGCGCAGCGGTGTAGCCGCTCAGAATCACCAGCAGCACGATAAACATTTTGCTGACTCGCACGTAGTGCTTCTCGCTACCCTTACGCACGACGAACCGGCGGTAAAAATCATTGATGAAATACGAAGTCCCCCAATTCAGCTGCGTCCCCACCGTGGACATGAACGCCGCCAAGAATGCCGCCACCATCAACCCGCGAAGCGCTGGCGGCAGAAAATCGCGCAGCACCATTACGTAGCCCTTCTCCGGCTCGGCCGCGAATTCCGCGCTCGGATGCAATCCTCCGTGCGGCGAATATACCGCCACCGCCACTAAACCCGTCACGATCCACGGCCACGATCTCATCGCGTAGTTCGCGATGTTGAACCACAGCGTCGCCCCCAGCGAATTTTTCTCGTCTTTCGCACTGAACATGCGCTGCGCCACATACCCGCCGCCCCCGGGCTCCGCTCCCGGATACCAGCTCGCCCACCACTGCACTCCCAGATACAGCACGAACGTGATCACCGGCAGCGTCCAGAGCGCGTCGGTAGTCCATCCCAGATGAAACGACGGAAAGAATGCCGTCACCGATCCCGTCGACTGCCCCGTTTGCCGCACCGCTTCATCCACATGCGAAAGCTGCAACTTCAACAGCGTCATACCGCCAATCTTCGAAACCGCCACCCACGCCAGCACGATGATCATCGTCATCTTCAAAATGAATTGAAACAGGTCGGTAACCAGCACCCCCCAAAGCCCGCCAATGAACGTATAAATCCCCGTGAAGGGCACCAGCAGCAGCACGCAAATGAGCAAACCCGTGTGAGCGGGCTCCCCAAGCGTGTACCGAAAGAAAGTGTGCCCGGCGATGCCAATCTCCAGAACGCGCCCCTGCGCGATCGCATCTCCCAGCAACACGGTCGTGATACTGATCATCGCCTTGATTACCCAACCCAGGATCAGGCAATTCATCAAGCCGCCCAGATAGATCGCCCGAAAGCCGCGCAAAAACGCTGCGGGCTTTCCCTCGTATCGTAATTCCACGAACTCCACGTCCGTAAGAATCCCCGCGCGCCGCCAGTAACGCGCGAAAAAGAAAACCGTCATCATCCCGGACAAACACTGCGACCACCAGATCCAATTCCCGGAAATCCCGTTTTTCGCCACCACTCCGGTCACAAACAGCGGCGTATCCGCGGCAAATGTAGTCGCCACCATGGACGTGCCCGCCAGCCACCACGACACATTTCGTCCAGACACAAAAAACTCCTCGGTACTTCCCGAGGAGCGTCGCCGGTAGTACAAGCTGATCAACAAATTCAGCAACAGGTACGCGGCAATCACAATCCAATCGGTTGCGTTGAGAGCCATGGTTAGGCGTTCACTCCAAAAACCACGTTGACCCGGAAGTGTAGACCCAATACTGTATTTCGCGATGACAATTCTTCACCCAGCGCGCAATCGCCACAGCCGATGTAGGCGCGGGACTTTAGTCCCGCCGTCGAAATATCTCGTCGCTATTGGATGCGAGCCACCGGTTCAAGCGGCAGCAAATGTAAAACCCGATCCCCCAATCGCGACCACCCCGCTGGCACTCCACAAAATGCCAAACTGCTGGAATTATATGTTTAAATCGTTTTAAACTAGAAGCTGGTAAATCGAACGAACATGCTCCTCATCCTGAAACCCAGCAAGGAAGAACTCGGCCGCGAAGCCGCAAGAATCGTCGCCAACGCCATCCGCAGAAATCCGGCGCTGCGTTTGGGCCTGGCCACCGGCAGCACCACGCTCGGCATGTACAAAGAATTGGTGCGTTTGCACCGCGAGGAATCTCTCGATTTTTCCCAGGTCGTCACCTTCAACCTTGACGAGTATCTGGGCCTCTCCGCCACGCACCCTCAGAGTTTCCACCACTTCATGCAGCAGAATTTCTTCGCGCACGTAAACATTCCCCCGGCAAGCATCCACATCCCGGATGGCACCGTCGCTGGCGACTACGATCGTTATTGCTGCTCCTACGAACAAGCCATCCGCGAAGCCGGAGGCATCGACCTGCAAATCCTGGGCATCGGCCGCAACGGTCACATCGGTTTCAACGAGCCCACTTCCAGCCTGGGCTCCCGCACCCGCCTGAAAGTACTCAGCAAGGAAACCACCGACGACAACCGCAAATTCTTTGCCGCCGAAGAAAAAGTCCCCGAATGCGCCATCACCATGGGCATCGGTACGATCCTCGAAGCCAAACGCATTCTTCTGCTGGCCAGCGGCCCCTCAAAAGCCGCGGCCATCGCGCAAGCCATCGAGGGTCCAGTCACCGCAAGCGTCACCGCCTCCGCGCTCCAACTCCACCCCGACGTAACCTTCATCGTCGATCAGCAAGCCGGCGCCCAACTCAAACACCACGACTACTACCGCCGCGTCCTCGAAATGACCGCCATCCTGACCCCCGATCGCCTCTAAGCCCGATCGTCTCTAAGAGAGTGCGCGTCAGGGCGGTTGAGGTGCCCTTTGCTACCCTCACGACGACAAGTTACGGTGAGGGCTTCAATTCGGCTGGTTATGCCAACAGTTATGCAAGGCAACCTATCACTCAACTCAACACGTCTCGTATCATATAATTCGCGCAAAGGTGCCCGATGCGACTTGCTGTATTGCTGCTTGCCACGTTTTTTCTCCTTGTCACCTCGGCTACGGCACAGTCAACAAAGACTGCGGTTGCGGCGAATAAGGATGACTGCAGCGTTGCAGGCATGGTCGTAAAGTTGGCTGGAAGTGAGCCTCTGAAGAGCGCGAGTGTGCAACTCCAGAATGTGGACGACAGGGGACGCAGTCCTTCCACGGTCCATACTGACTCAGGCGGACATTTCGAACTCAAAGGGATCCAGGCGGGGCGCTACCTTTTGCGTGTGATGCGTACCGGATTCGTCTCGCAGCAATATGGACAGAGGACGCCGAGCGGGCCCGGAGCGATCCTCGCATTGTCGCCCGGGCAGGAGATGAACGGACTTGTTATTCCGGCTGATCCCGTCAGCCACCATTTCAGGTCGGGTCGAAAATGAGGATGGGGAACCGCTGCCTTGGGCGCGTGTCAGCGCCCTGCGCCAGGTCTATGCGGGTGGAAGCCGGACACTCTCGATGGAGGAAACCGTTCCGACAAACGATCGCGGCGAATATCGACTCTTCGGCCTCCGGCCGGGCCGTTATTTTCTGGCGGCGAACTACCGCCCGGGAGGCCATCAAGTCGGACAAGACGAGGAGGCTGAGTTTGAGAACGCCGACAGCGGCAGAGAAGATTACGTTCGGACGTTCTATCCGGGCGTTCCGGACGCATCGAAGGCGGAAGCGATTGCCGTGAAAGCAGGTGAGGAGATTCCGTCGATGGATTTTTTATTGCAGCCAGTCGCAGTCTACAGGGTGAGGGGCCACGTCTATAACCTGGTCGCGACCGGTTCGAAAAGTTCCCGCAATTACATTGTGGTTCAATTGCAGCCCAAAAAAAGCGGATTGCTCTATAACACTTATTCGTTCAGGGCAAAACAATATCGTGAAGGCGGACGGAACCTTCGATTTACGTGGTGTCTTACCAGGATCTTATATTCTTAGCGCGCAGTGGTTCGATGATGGCAAGCGCCACTACGCACGCCAGAGCATCGAGGTAGGTAATGCCGATGTGGAAGGAGTGCAGTTAACAATCGCGCCCGGCATGACGGTTTCTGGTCACGTGCGTTGGGAGGGCAGTCCCAGCGTGGCGCAAGACCTGTTCTTGACGGCGCGTGGCGTTGACGAAGATATACCCAGTCGGCGTGCATGCCCGGGTGGAGTCCGATGGGTCGTTTACACTGAATGACGCCCCGGATATGCCGTTGCGAGTCAGCGTCTACGGGCAGTCGCAGGATTCTTATCTTAAAGCAGTAACGTATGGAGGCGTGGACTCCCTCGAAGACGGTTTTACCGCTCGCGCGGGTATAGCTGCAACCTTGGACGTGACGCTAAGTTCTCGGGGTGCCCATGTCCAGGGGAACGTGATTAACGCCGAAGGGCTGCCCGCAGTGGGTGTCTGGGTTGTCCTCGTCCCCAACGGAAAGCATCGCGCGCGGCTCGGCCTCTACAAGCAGGCCCAAACCGACCAGCACGGTCAGTTCTTGCTTCGCGGGATTTCACCTGGCGATTACACGCTGTTTAGCTGGAATGAAGTCGAGGTTGGGGCGTGGGAAGATCCGGATTTTCTGAAAGCGTTTGACGACAAAGGGGAAAAAGTAACGGTACAGGAAGGCGAGGCAAAGTCCATTAATCTCACGGCGATTGGCACCGCCAGCACTGAGGAGCAAAAGCCTTAGCCCTGCAGCTTCCACCTCGTTGACCTCCATCCGCTCGATATCAGCTACATATCACTGGCAGAACCCGCCGCTCGCGATGCCCGAAGTTGAGGTTCTTCGTGCCGGGATGGGTCGCAATGAGCCGCTTTGGGTCAAGGTCAAGAAGTCGAACAATCAGAGGACGATCGGATTGCAACACATCGTTGGATATTCGCGGGCGGTGCGCATCGGGAATATCGTCACCGTGGAAACTCAACCGCCGAAAAAACTCGCCGGATTAAACCGGTTGGCGAGAGGAGCGCACGAAATCGCGCAGTACCGTAACGTTTGGGCCGTAGGCGCCGATGCGGCCGGCATCTACGGGTAGACCCAGGCGCTCGGCCAGATCCAGATCCACGCCCGCATCGTCCAGCTCCGACAAGCTAAAGCCCTGCGCGGGCAGCACTCGGTTAAGACCAGTCGGGTAGATCGGACGGGGCGGCCGATGCCGCTGCCAAGGCCTGCGGGCCAGTTCGTAAAATTGTTGCCAATCGCGTTTGTGCCAAGTCGTCATTTCGTTCACGCTGTCTGCTGCTCACTGTCTCATACGTTCTTGATGTTGCGTTGGATGCTAAAACTCCGTTTCGGGTGGCACCCAAAAGGCCCTAGTTTCGCCGGGCAGAATACCGTACGCCGCTACGTCACTTGACCGACCCGCTTCTTGCGGCAAGCCTGCTAAAGATATACGCCTGCACAGTCTTGACGAGACATTTCCTCGCCTACTGTTTCAAACCCGTTACCGGGTTAATTGTTTCGCGTACTTTTGCTTCGGCTTCCGTGTTGCTGCTTCGCCTGAAACCGGGAGGGTGATCTGTCGATCAGTTCGTTTCCGCGGAGCTGCCGTTAGCGCGTGTATACTATGCGCATAATTCTAAACTTGCCAGCAAAAAGAAACTCCCGCCTGTGGATACCGGTTGATATTGGAAGACAAAAAGAGGATTTCTCGAAGCGGCCTGGCCTTATTCCCTTCCGTATCCGTCGCCACCACGGCCTATCCCCCTCCTTGCCCGCCCTGCGGTGAACAAAATCGGGCTCGACCTGGTGGGATGGGAGGGTTGCAGGGACTTTGGGCCCAGGTCGGAAGATCGGATTCTGGCGCGTCGCTTACGACGGTGAGAAACAAACCGGAGTTTGGACACGCAACTACCGCGTAGGATTTCTGGGAGGGGAGCTAGGCGGCCCGCCGGGAGATGAGCCGCGATCTAAATAGGAAACCAAGCCTTGCGCGCGGGCCTGTCGACCTACGGCAAGCAAACCTGCCTGCAACGGACAGGTTTACCAGCGATTGCCGCGGTCGCCGCGATCTCCACCACGATCGCCGCCACGCCCGCCGCCACCGCCTCCGCGCCCACCACCGCCGCCACCGTGGCCGCCACGTCCGCCGCCGTAACCCCCACCACCGCCGCCACTTCCGCCACGGCCTCCGCCCCCACCACCGGCGCGCTCGGCTTGCGGCCGGGCTTCGTTGACCACCAGGTTCCGTCCACCGAAATTTTGACCGTTCAAGGAGTTGATGGCGCGGTCCGCATCTTCGTCATTGGTTACCTCAACGAAAGCGAAGCCACGCGACTGTCCTGTAAAGCGATCGCGGATCAGATTGACACCCGAGGGAGTTACACCGATTTGCGAGAACCATTCATGAAGCTGATCTTCCGTCGCGGAAAACGGAAGATTCCCAATGTAGAGCTTCTTCACCTGCCTGCTCCTTCTGCCCGGAACCCAGCTGACGAGTCGCGGAGCGCGCCGAAGAGACAATCGTCGTACACGGGCAGGCCGGGTAGCCGAGCCACCACGGGCGCGAGACAGGCGCTTCAGCGGTCAAGGGCATGGTCTCGAAAATTAACTGCTTTTGCAACCGGAAAGACTGTTGCGTTGGGCGCATCGGAGATTTGATTTTCGCCTGTACTTACGGGCAATAGGATGTCCTTTGTTCTGGCTACGAAGCGTCTTCGCGCGGCTGGCGCTGACGAACGTCTTTATGGCGTCGGGCGGGCCTGGCCCTGAACCCTGCCGCCTGAGGACGGCGGCTAAATGCCAATCGGTGGTAGCATGCGGCGCAACGATCCATCCATTGGGCTATCTATTGGGGCTTCCCCATCCTGTCTGTGAGGCATTCATGCGCGGCACCATGATGGACTTTCCGCTGACGCTTCCCACGCTGCTCGATCGCGCGGGCAGGCTCTTTCCCAGCGTCGAAATCGTTTCTGGGCGGCCGGATCGCTCCATCGCCCGCACCAACTATGGCGAATTCCACCGGCGCGCCCGGCGTCTCGCCTCGGCTCTGACGAAGCTGGGCCTGCAGCCCGGCGATCGCGTCAGCTCCATGATGTGGAATCATTCCGGCCACCTGGAAGCCTTCTTTGGTGTTCCCGCGGCCGGCGGCATTTTGCACACCGTGAATCTTCGACTTCACCCCAACGAAATAGCGGCTATCGTCAGGCACGCGGGCTCTCGTTTTCTGATCGTCGATGACGTGCTGCTTCCCGTTTACGAGAAGTTTCGCGAGAACGTTGCTTTCGAGCGTGTGATCGTCGCAGCTTACGGCGGATGCGAGATCCCGTCCGGATTTCTCCGTTACGAGGACCTCCTGGCCGGCGCCCCCGATGACTTCCAATATCCAAAACTCGACGAAAACGATGGCGCCGCCATGTGCTTCACCTCCGGCACCACGGGATTCTCCAAAGGAGTGGTCTACTCCCACCGCGCGCTGGTTTTGCATTCGTTCGCTTGTGCCATGGCCGATGCCTTTGCGGTCAGCCACCACGACACGGTGCTCCCGGTCGCACCCATGTTTCATGCCAATGCCTGGGGCCTCCCTTACACCTGCGTTATGGTTGGCGCGAAATTCATTCTTCCGGGTCCCCACGTGGACGCCGAAAACGTCCTCGATCTTGATCGAGCGGGAACACGTCACTCTCGCTGGCGGCGTACCCACCGTTTGGCTTGGCGTACTCTCCGCGCTGGAGAGAAATCCTGGGCGCTGGAAATTTTCGTCGCCCGTGCGCATCGTGTGCGGAGGCACCGCTCCACCGGTGCGCCTCATGCGCGCTCTCGACAAACATGGTCTGCACATCATGCATTTATGGGGAATGACGGAGACCACCCCGATCGCCACGGTCGCCAGGCTCAAGTCCCACATGCGCGATTGGAGCGAAGACCAGCAGTACGAAGTACGCAGCAAGCAGGGCTGGCCCATTCCTTTTGTGGAGCTGCGCGTGATGCGCCCGGCGGATCCGCTCGACGAATCCGGAGAGAAAATGGTGGAAGCCCCGCGCGACGGCGAAACTCCGGGCGAACTGGAAGTTCGCGGGCCGTGGATTGCCGGCAGCTATTTCAATTCGCCCGACCAATCGCATCGCTGGACCGCCGACGGCTGGTTCAAAACCGGCGACATCGCCACCATGGATCCCGAGGGCTTCATCAAGATCGTCGATCGCGCCAAGGACCTCGTTAAATCGGGCGGCGAATGGATCAGCTCCGTGGACCTCGAAAACACGCTGATGGGTCATCCCGCCGTCAAAGAAGCCGCCGTCGTCGGCGTTCCGCATCCGAAGTGGCAAGAGCGCCCGCTCGCCGCGGTTGTCCTGAAAGACGGGGCCCACGCCACCCCCGAAGAACTCCGAGCCTTCCTCGCCCAATCCTTCGCCAAATGGCAACTTCCCGACGCCTTCGTCTTCCTCTCGGAAATCCCCCGCACCAGCGTCGGCAAATTCAAAAAAATCGCCCTCCGCGAGCAATTCGCCAACTGGAACTGGGACCAGTAACGAGAGATAGTCGACAGTCAACAGTTGAAAGTCGAAAGTGAGCCGACTGAGAGTTGGCATGGCGGCTAGGGACTTGGCGTTCTGCGATGCGGCCCGCTGGCTTCAGTCATTTATGGAGCTAGTTAACACTTTCGGACCCCTCCCCCACCTTTTTTGTAAGTCCAGATTCTAAAGGACTTTAAGCTGCAGTGTTTTTGTATGTGCGGATTCTAAAGGAGTTACGGGGCTGTTTCTCGGATCTGCGGATTCTAAAGGGATTAGCTGGGGCGGGCAGTTCTGCGCGTCGATAGCAACGGAGAAGCGGGCAGATCGGCGCGGGTGCAAGGGATCAAACACGACCTATGATAGCACCCAATCGGTACCACGTCAATAATTATTTATAATGATAACATTCGAATCTGCAGGCAAGTATTGCGGTGATTGGTGGTCATAGGTTCTCGCTGCTCTTGCGGTTATGGGGTTGTGGTTGGCTGGCGGGGACACAGGCAGGAGTGCCTGTGGTACTAGATCCGACGTAACGAAGCTCCTGGAGTTCCCACTTTCGGAGGGTGTTGGTCACTTTCTTTGTGCACTATGGGTGATGGTGAGGATAAGGAGTTTAGCACGGCGAATGCGGTAGAGAATTAGGTAGGGAGTGCCGCCAACGACCAATTCGCGAATGCCGGGTTCAACTCCTGCTCGGCCCAGGTAAGGACTATTTCTCAGCGCTTCAACGAGGGCCACGATCCGGATCGCGAGGCGTTCGGCGGCGCCGGGCTTATCGAGAGCTACGAACGCTCGAATCTCTTGCAGGCGTGCGCGCGCCAGCGGAGACCAAGCGATTTCTACCGGCACAACGCTTCATCATCGTGATTCTTGCCACATACGCACTTGGGAGGGGGCAGCTCGTGCTTGGTCCCCCAGGAAAGCAGCCAAGCCTTCATGTCTTCCTGTTTGATGAAATGGCCGGAGGCAACCTGGCGCTCAGCCTGGCCAATTTCGGCGAGCATTCTTTCCTGATCGGCGACGTAAGACTCGACGGCATCGGAGATCAGGAAATTGGAGCTTCGGCCCGAGGCTTGGGCGAGCTTCGCGAGGCGTTTCTTGATTTCAGGCTTGAGGCGGATGCTGAGCGTGCTACTGCGTGTGTTCGCCATGAACACAGTTTATCACATCGGGGGAACCGAGGCCCGGGCGAGTATTGACGCGCGGAATCGAGCAAACGGCGCCTCTGCAAAAAGAGGCCGAACGGACGCGGTGTGCCGTTCGGCCTGCTTTCGACTTTCAACTGTCGACTGTCAACTTCTTCTTACGTGCGGTAACTGGCATTGATGCGGACATATTCCGCGGTGAAATCGCAGGTCCAGTAACGCGCGACGGCGCGGCCTGCGTGCAGGTCCAGGACGATATGGACGTGCGGCGCGAGGAGTCGATTGCTGGCGGCACGCTCGTTGAAATCGAGGGGCTTGCCGCGGCTCAAGACGTGGACGCCAGCCATGGTGATGTCCACGCGATCCGGGTCGAACTTTATCCCGGAGCGCCCGGCAGCGGCGAAGACACGGCCCCAGTTGGGGTCGCCGCCCGCGAACGCCGTCTTCACCAGCGGCGACGTCGCGATCGTTTCGGCTATCCGTCGGGCGTTCGCTTCTGTTTTCGCGCCGCGCACTTCGATTTCGATGACGCGCTGGGCGCCTTCGCCGTCGGCCACGATTTGCAACGCGAGCGAGTGGCAAACGTCCTCAAGTGCCGCGGTAAACGCGCGATGCGCCGAGGTTCCCGCCTTGATCGACGGAGCACCGGCCTCGCCGTTGGCCATCACCAGCAGCGTATCGTTCGTGGAGGTGTCGCCGTCGATGCTGATGGAATTGAATGTTTTCGCGGTTACCTCGCGCAGGGCTTTTTGCAGCAGCGACGGAGCAATGGCCGCATCGGTGGCGACGAACGCCAGCGTGGTGGCCATATTCGGATGAATCATGCCCGCGCCTTTTGCGCACCCGACCAGATGAATGCGCTTGCCGGCCATCTTGAAAGAAGCAGCCGCGGTTTTCGGCACCGTGTCGGTGGTGCAAATGGCCAGCGACAATTCCGCGAACGAGCGCGCCGAAGGGCGTTGTTGACGCGCCAATAGCGGCAAGCGGCGAAGAATCTTGTCCACCGCCAGCGGCACTCCGATTACGCCCGTGGAACAGACGAACAATTCCTCAGGCCTGCAAGTCACGTGCTTCGCGGCTTCGACCACCGTGCGCTCGGCAGCCGCGCGGCCCTCATCGCCAGTCGCGCAATTCGCGTTGCCCGCATTCACGACGACGCCGCGCATGCGCCCCTTCGACGCGCGCAGGTTCGCCTTGGATACCAGGACCGGCGGTGCAACGACCAGGTTTTGCGTGAAGACCGCCGCAGCGGACGCCGGCACTTCGCTCGAAAAAATCGCGAGGTCGAGCGCGCCGGTTTTTTTTAGGCCGCAGGCGGTCGCGGCGAATCGAAATCCGCGAGGGAGCGACGCTTCAGAGAGAGCATGTTTCATGTCGGCTATTTTGCGTTCGTCCTTGCTGGCGGCAGTTTTGTGTTTGTTTTTGGAAGCGATGATTTTGCGAATCTGCGAACCGATTTCTGCTTGGCCGGGACCTGATGCAACTGCTTTACCTTTGCCGTTCCGGTTGGAGCCGTTTCTTGAGGTGTTAGCTTCGGACCCCCGGAAGAGACCCCCGATCCTCCGCGAGGTTCGCGAATTTTTGCTGTTTGAGATTGACGACTTGGGTGCTCATGGCTTTTCTCCTGTTTTTGAATTGAGTTTGGCGTTCAGTTCCGTGATGCGGTTCTGCAACTCGGCGATCGCGGAACGAACTTGTTCCGGCGCCGTTCCTCCGGGCACCGCCTTGGTCGCGATGGAGCTTTCGACCGAGGGGGCCGCGAGAAAGTCTTGCTCGAAGAGCGGAGAAATCTTTTGCACGTCTTCGAGGGAAAGCTGTGTCCAGGGCTTGCCCTGGCGTTCGGCTTCGCGCAGCACTTTGCCGATCAGGTCGTGCGCCTGGCGGAAAGGAAGTCCTTTGTGGACAAGATAATCGGCGCCGTCGGTGGCAAACAGCACGGGATTGGAGGCGGCGGCGCGCAATCGATCGGTGTTGAATTTCGTGGTGGCCACCGCGCCCGTGGCGATCGCGAGCATCGCGGCAACTTGATCGTGCGCGGCGAACAGCGCTTCCTTGTCTTCCTGCAAATCGCGCTGATAGCTGGTGGGCAAGCCTTTCAGCGTGGTGAGCAGGCCGAGCAGGGCGCCGGTGATGCGGCCAGTCTTGCCGCGAATCAGCTCCCAGGCGTCGGGATTTTTCTTTTGCGGCATGAGGCTGCTGCCCGTGGAATATTCGTCGGGAAGAATGACGTAGCCAAATTCCTGCGACGCGAAAATTACGAAATCTTCGGCGAGGCGCGAAAGGTGCGTGGCGATTCCGGCTAGCGCGAAAAGATAATCCAGCGCAAAGTCGCGGTCGCTTACCGCGTCGAGGCTGTTGGCGGTAATGCGCGAGAAGCCCAGGTCGCGCGCGATGGCATTGCGGTCGATGTTGAAGCTGTTGCCGGCCAGCGCGCCGGAGCCCATGGGGCACGCGTCGGCGCTTCCGGCGCATGTTGCAGGCGCGTGACGTCGCGCGAAAACGCTTCGGCGTGAGCCAGCAGGAAATGCGAGAGCAAAATCGGCTGGGCGTGCTGCATGTGGGTCATGCCCGCCATCGGCACGCCGAAATTTGTCTTGGCTTGCTCCAGGATCGCGCCGAGAAATTCGGCGAGTTGCCGTTGGAGGCTGGCTGCGGCGTCCATCACGAAAAGGCGGAAATCGGTGGCCACTAGTTCGTTGCGGCTGCGCCCGGTGTGCAGTTTCCAGCCGAGCGCGCCGAGTTCGTGAACCAGGGCGCTTTCGACGAAATGGTGGACGTCCTCGGCGGTGGAGTCTTGCAGAAACGTTTGGTCGCCGCTCAGCTCGTCGGAAATGCTTTGCAGCGCGTTGAGCGTGTCGCGGACTTCCACCTCGGTGAGGATGCCCACCGTTTGCAATGCCTTTGCCCACGCGCGATCGACTTCCAGTTCGTAGGGCAGCAGGCGGCGGTCGAACGAAAAGGAGCGCTGGAACGCGTCGAACTGTTTGTCCGGCTCGCGCTCGAAGCGGCCGCCCCAGAGGCGGTCGTCTTTGCGTTCGGTCGTGGGTTGATCGGTCATGGGCATCGTCGGAGCATTTGGTTGCCAGCACCTTGGTTGAGATCCTTCGGCGATCCTTGTCGGATCGCCTCAGGATGACAATGGGTTGCTATCGCTTTGACTCTCCATTGTTTGCGATCGCGCTAAGACCGGGCACGGCAATGCCGTGCCCCTGCGTTAGTTTTTGCCGGTCTCTGCCTTTGCTTTCGGGCGCACCGTTACCGGGAGCGCGAAAAGATTGATGAAGCCTTCGGCATCTTTGGGGTTGTAGCGGCCCATCGTGAAGCTGGCCAGATCGGCGCGATAGAGAGAGAAGGGCGATTTGCGGCTGGTGACGTTGAGCGTGCCCTTCCAAAGTTTCAAGCCGACCGAGCCGGTGACGAATTGCTGCGCGACCTTGAAGAAACCGTCCAGCGATTCGCGCAACGTCGAGAACCAGACGCCGTTGTAGACGAGTTCGGCATAGCGATCCGACAACGCCTGCTGGAAGTGCGAGGTTTCGCGATCGACGGTGAGACGCTCGAGTTCCTGATGGGCCTTGACGAGCAAGGTGCCACCGGGAGTCTCGTAAGCGCCGCGAGACTTCATGCCGACCAGCCGATTTTCGACCAGGTCGGTGCGGCCGACACCGTGTTTTGCGGCGATTTCGTTGAGCTTGTTGAGCAGATCGACGGGGCCAAGCTTCGCGCCATTGACGGAAACGGGCGTGCCGGACTCAAAACCGATCTCGACCTCTTCGCCCTTTTCCGGAGCCTTTTCCGGCGACGCGATCCATTGCCACATCGCTTCGTTAGGAGCATTGGCGGGATCTTCGAGCTCGCCGCCTTCGTGGCTGAGGTGCCAGATGTTGCGATCGCGGCTGTAGATGTTCTTTTTGCTTTGTTCGACCGGGACGTGGTGCTTTTCGGCGTAGGCGATGGCGTCTTCGCGGGAGTCGATGTCCCACTCGCGCCAAGGGGCGATGATCTGTACATTGGGCGCGATGGCTTTGTAGGCCAGCTCGAAGCGCACCTGATCGTTGCCTTTGCCGGTGCAGCCGTGGGCCAGGCCGTCGGCGCCGAGTTTCAGCGCGATTTCGGCTTGGCGTTTGGCGATGACCGGACGGGCCATCGACGTGCCGAGCAGGTAGGTGTGCTCGTAAACCGCGCCCGCGCGCAGCGTAGGCCAGATGTAGTCGCGAACGAATTCTTCGCGGAGGTCTTCGATGGTGGCGCTCGACGCGCCAGTGGCGAGGGCTTTTTTGTAGGCGGCTTGCAGGTCTTCCTGCTGCCCCACGTCGCCGATCATGGCGATCACTTCGCAGCCGTAGGTTTCTTTCAACCACGGGATGATGATGGAGGTGTCAAGGCCTCCGGAGTACGCGAGAACGACTTTTTTTGGTTTAGTTTGTTGCGTTTTCACAAAGCCTCTCTATTTTTTGGTCGATTAGGAATTGTATGGGAATTGATCGGGTTTCTGACAACGAATACGCAACGGTTCGCGCTGACGTTTTGTTTTGCGCCTTGGTTGCATCTAAACCCCGCTCTCTGAAAGGACTGAGAGCGGCTACAGGTCGTTGCACGATGGCGGTTGATGCTACGCCGACCGGTTGCCAATCGGTAGGTGTGCGAGATGCGGTGGCGGCGATGGGCGACGGACGTAATCCAGGAGCGCTCAACTGAAGAGCGCTTGCAGGATTGCTTTTTGCGCGTACATGCGGTTTTCGGATTGGTCGAGGACCACCGATTGCGGGCCATCGAGAATTTCGGCGGTGACTTCCGAGCCGCGGTGCGCCGGAAGACAGTGCATGAACACGGCATCAGGCGCAGCCAGCGCCATCAGCTCCCGGTTCACCTGGTAAGGGGCGAACACGGCGTTCCGCACTCTCTCCTCCGCTTCAAAGCCCATGCTGGTCCAGGCATCGGTGTAGACACCCTGCGCGCCGGCGACCGCTTCGCGCGGGTCGGCGAACATTTCGATCTTTGCGCGCGTCTCGCGAGCGACGCGTTTGGACTCCGCGAGAACTTCCGGCGCCGGCTCGTAATTCGGCGGCGTGGCGATGCGCAAATTCACGCCGAGGCGTGCGGCGAGAAAAATCAGCGAGTGGCAGACGTTGTTGCCATCGCCGACGTAGGCGAGCTTGAAGCCGCGGAGCGCGCCAAACTTTTCTTCGAGCGTGAGGAAATCGGCGAGCGCCTGGCACGGATGAAAACGGTCGGAGAGCGCGTTGATCACGGGGATCTTGGCGCTGGCGGCCATTTGCTCCAGCACGCGCTGCTCGTAGACGCGAGCGACGATGCCGTGGACCCAGCGCTCGAGGTTGCGCGCGACGTCGGCGATGGATTCGCGCTCTCCGAGGCGCGCTTGCGTGTGGTCCAGGAAGACGACGGAGCCGCCCATGCTTTGAATGCCGACCTCGAAGGTGACGCGAGTGCGGAGCGAGGGCTTCTCAAAGATCAGCGCGAGAAATTTGCCGCGCAGGGTGGAGTCGTAGCGGGCGGGCTGCGACTTGATGTCCGCGGCGAGTTGCAGGAGTTCGCGCGTTTGCGCGGGGCTCCATTCCGCTCCGGTGAGCAGATCGTTGACGAGCAAAATAGGTGCACGCAAGTGTTGCTGTTGGCATTTTTTCCTTTACCTTGCCGCGGAACGTGCCAGACGCGGCGAGTGTTCAGATTTCTTCGGAGCGGACGACGAAGCCGCCTTCGAAGTTGATGCGAGAACCAGTTCAAACGTTTTGAGAAATTCGCGCACCTGCGCGCGGGTGACGATGAACGGCGGCAGGAGGCGAAGAGTGAAATCGTGGGTGCAATTGATCAGCAGGCCCTGGCTTAGCGCTTCGGCTACGAACGGGCGCGCCTTCGACGGATAGCTCGACGCCGATGATCAGGCCCTCGCCGCGGATTTCGCGGATGAAGTCGAATTTCTCGGCAAGCGCGGCGAGGCCTTCGCGAAGTTCGGCGCCGCGAGCGCGAACATTCTCGAGCAGCTTGGAGCTTTCGACGATATTCAGGAATTCCAGGGCCGTGGCGCAGACGAGCGGACCTCCGCCGAAGGTCGATCCGTGCAGGCCGGGAGAAATGCGTTCCGCCACGGCGTTGGAAGCCAGAATCGCACCGAGGGGCAAACCCGCGGCGAGAGGCTTCGCGATCACCACGATGTCCGGCTTCGAGCGAAATTTCTGATAGCCGAAATGGCGGCCGGTGCGGCCCAGACCGCATTGGATTTCATCCGCGATAAGCAAAGAATCGTGTTGCGTGGCCAGGTCGCGGGCACGGTTCCAAAACTCTTCGGTGACGGGATGAATGCCGCCTTCTCCCTGAATCGGCTCGATCAGAACGGCGCAGACGGAATTGTCAAACTTGGATTCAAGATCGTCGACGTCGTTGAAGCGGACAAACTCGATGCCCGGCAGCAAAGGAGCGAAGGGCAGGCGATATTTTTCGGTGGAGGTGACGCTCACGGCGCCGAATGTCCGGCCGTGGAAGGAGTTGTCCATCGCGAGGATGCGGTGCTTTAGCGCGGCACTGGAGGGGAAGTCGGCGGGATTGCGGCCGTAAAGACGCGCGAGTTTCAGCGCGCCTTCGATGGCCTCCGAACCGCTGTTGGAGAAAAACACGCGGTCCATGCCGGACCACTGGGACAGCTTTTGCGCGAGCGGGCCTTGAAAGGCGTTGTGGTACAGATTCGAGAAGTGAATGGCGCGCGCGGCTTCACGGCGGATGACTTTGACAATGCGCGGATGCGCGTGGCCGAGCGCGTTGACGGCGATGCCGCCGAGGAAATCGAGATATTTTTTGCCCGTCGAGTCATAGACGTAGCAGCCGCGCCCGTGGGTCAGGACGAATGGACCGCGCTTGTAGGTCGGGAGCAGGAACTTTTCGGCAGCGCTGATGCGAGGGTCCAGTTTCGGCGCCCGCGCATGCGTGGCTGGCTTGTGCGCGGCGCGCACGATTGTTTTCGCTTTGGAGGCGGAGCGCATCATGCCACCGACACCGCCGTGCGGGCAGAGGAGAGCGGCTCGCGGAGTACGCGCGTGCCGGGAAAGGCGCTCGGCGCGTCATCGGCGGAGGAGCTTTCCGAAGCACGCGAGGCGAGGAGAACAGCATCGGGCGCGCCCCCGCCAATGATGCGGACTTCGCGCACACCGCCTTCGAGGGCCCGCTTTGCGGCTTCCAGCTTCAACACCATGCCGCCGGAGACGACGCGCGATTGCACCAGGCGCTCGATTTCTTCGCAGGCGATCGCGGACAGAACTTTTTCGCCGTCGAGCACGCCCGCGACGTCGGTGAGATAGATCAACTGGTCGGCGGCGAGGTATTCGGCGCAGGCCGCGGCCATGTGGTCCGCGTTAATGTTGTAGAGCTCATTGTCGGAGCCCAGGCCCAGGCAGGCGGCGACGGGGAGCAGGCCTTCGCGCCAGAGCGATTCGAGAACAGCGACGTTCACGCCGGTGAGGTAGCCGACGAAACCCAGGTCGCCCTCTTCGGCGTTGTGGAACATGGGTTCCGAGTGGAAACACTTCGCGTCGGCCGCGGAGATTCCGATGGCAGGCTGGCCTTCGGCGGAAATCGCGGCGGCGAGGCGCTTGTTCAGCAAGCCGGCGAACACCATTACCGCGACATCGCGGGTTTCGCGATCCGTAACGCGCAGACCGGAGACAAATTTGCTTTCGATGCCCATGCGCTTCAGCGTCGCGGTGAATAGCCGTCCGCCGCCGTGAACCACCAGAATCTCGTGCCCTTCTTTCGCGAGCGCGGCGATCTGACGCGAGAGCGAGCGCACGATGCCTTCGTCTTCCAGCAAGGCTCCAGCGAATTTGATTACAGTTCTCATTGCAGTGCGGTGTGCTCCTCGACGCCGATCATGTGATTGAAATTCTGAACCGCCTGTCCCGCCGCGCCTTTCCCGAGATTATCCAGACAAGAAACGATGATCAGACTGCGGCCCGAGTTGTCCAGCGCGAAGCCGATGTCGCAGAAATTGGTGTGCGCGACGTGTTGCAGCTCCGGGAGCTTGCCCGCCGGCCAGATGCGCACCATTTTGCGTTCGGCATAAAACTTGCGGTACAGCGACTCAATAGCATCGCTGGTTTGCGGCTGGTTGAGCGTGACGTAAATGGTTGAAAGAATTCCACGCGCGAGAGGCAGCAGGTGCGTTGAGAAAACGACGCGATCCCCGGGCAAGCCGGTGTGATCGAGGATTTCCGGCGTGTGGCGATGGGAGAAGAGGTTGTAGGCCTTGAAATTTTCGTCCACTTCGACGAACTGCAGTTCGCGGCGGGGCTCTTTGCCTGCGCCGCTGGCACCGGACTTGCAGTCGCAGATCACGCTGCTCCCGCTCGGCGATCCAATTGGCTTCGGAGAGTGGGCGGAGCGCAAGAATGACACTGGTGGCGTAACAGCCGGGATTGGCAATCAGGCGCGCTTTGGCGATTTCGGCGGCATAGAGCTCCGGCAGACCATAGACGGCTTCGCCGAGCCAGTTGGCGTGTGGCGTAGGCAGCTTGTACCAGGATTTAAAGGTCTCGGCGTTGCGGAAGCGGAAGGCGCCGCTGAGATCGACGACGCGAATGCCTGCTTCGACCAGCGCAGGAGCGATTTCGGCGGAGGCTTCGTGAGGAGTGGCGAGAAATGCGGTGCCCGCGCCGCTTTGCTTGATGGCGTCGATCGATAGCTGGCGTAGCGGAGCTTCGCCAAGTCCGCGGAGTTGCGGAAACAATTCCGCGAGACACTTCGCGCCGTTGGTTTCGCGAACGTAGAAAACCGGATTGCGGACTTCGGGATGACGCAGGAGCAGGCGCGCCAGCTCAAAGCCAGTGTAACCGGTGACACCTACGACAGCGACTTGTTGAGGATGGGTCATTTCTTAGCGTACGAGCGATTCAATTCGCTTTTGCAGGGACTCGCGGGACTTGCGGTCCGGCGTGATGATCAGGACGGTGTCGTCGCCGGCTATGGTGCCAGCGATTTCGGGGAATTTGGCGGCGTCTACCGCGGCCGCCAGGGGTTGCGCGGCGCCCGGAGGCGTTTTCAATACCAGCAAGTTTTCCGCGGGACGTATATCGGAAAGAAATTCGCCGAGAGCTCGCGACAGCGACGGCAGGCCGGAGGTGTCTTCCGGGAGGACCGCTCCGGGTTTGTAGCCCTCGTGAGTCTTGACCAGTCGAAGCTCCTGCAAATCGCGGGAAAGCGTGGCCTGGGTGACGCGCAGCTTCTGGGCGGCGAGGCGACGGCGCAGGTCTTCCTGGTTATTGATCCTGGCATCGGTGACGAGGCGGAGGATCTGGCCGTGGCGAAATGTTTTTCCCGTATTCATCGCGTATGCGATTATGCATCCATCTGTATTTTTATACATCGCTTTCGGGAAGGTGTCAACGAAAATCGCTCGTACAGGGGCGCTAATGCAGGTTTCGCAGCAGGTGTCCACACGTACACTAGATTTTGCAGGTTAACTGTTGTTACCTAGCAGGAGCGCCCAACGCGCCCTCAATGGGAACACGCTGCCAAACTGCGGGATGCAAGAACGACGCTCCTTCGGCCCTCGCCGAACATGGCGTCTGCGTTTTACATTTCACGCTGTCGCTGGAAGCGGGTTGTTCGGCGATGCGCCGCGAAACCGCGCTGGGTAATACACCGCACGAACGGCAGCGCGAAATCATGCGATTTATCACGGAAAATGGTGAAACGTTGGCACGCGTGGCCACCAGCGGGTTACCGCTTACCGATGATCTGAAGGCGCGGATACTGAGCACGTTTCTCACCTTGATGAATTTGCGGGAGAATATTGATCGGGCTTCGATGCGGTCGTCGTATGGGCGATTGCCGGTTCCCCGGTAAGTTTGTCGTAAATCGTCTGTCCCTGCCTCTCTCCCTCCTTCCCGAGCGCTTGATCCTGGTATTGCAGCGACGTATTGCAGTGACGCTCGAATTGGCACGTCATGAAATGGTGTTGACGGGGCTGTCCTCGCGGTGACGCTCCGAGGCTACGTTCCTATGTAGCGGGCGTAGAGGGAGCGAGCTACCGCCGGGTCTTTTGTGCCTTTGAGGATGGCGCGGCCGTCGGTGAAGACGGTCATTTCGTAGGGGTCGATGCGGAAGCGCAGGAGGAAATCGTTTTGGCGGACGTCGTCAACCGTTGAGGCCAACCTCGTTTTCAGGGTGGCAAGGTCGAGGACGCGTCCACGCTCGTGAATCTGGACGGAATCGCGGCCGCACATGGTGATATGCGGTTGAGCGGCGCCATCGAGGTAAGCAAATTCGTGGTCGACGCACACAGGACATTCGGGATTGCGCGCGACACGAACGGACTGGAAATGGCCGGTCCACACATCGCAAGAGATGAGGCGCGCGTGCAGGTCGGAATCGCGGCCGGCGAGGAGCTTGATGGCTTCGGTGGCCTCGAGCGAGGCGATGAGATTGACGATCGAGCCCAGCACGCCAATCGTGTCGCAGGTTTCCTCGAGACCCTGGCCGCGGCGATCGGCGGGGAGCAGGCACGTGAGGCATGGCGTCAGACCCGGGCGAATGGTCATAGTTAGCCCGTAGCTGGCGACGGCGGCGGCGTAAATCCAGGTTTGGCCGGATTTGACGGCGAATTCGTTGACCAGAAACCGCGTCTCGAAATTGTCGGTGCCGTCGAGAATTACGTCGAAACCCGCGAGCAACTCCCCGGCGTTGCGCGGGTTCACATCCGCTACGATGCCTTCCACGGATACGCTGGAATTGAGGGACCGCAGTTTGCGCTCGGCCGCCACGGCCTTGGGGAGCGCGTCGCGGGCGTCGGCTTCATCGAAAAGAGTCTGGCGCTGCAGGTTCGAAGGCTCGACGAAATCGCGATCGATGATGCGAATGCGGCCGACCCCGGCACGCACGAGCAAATTGGCCGCCGCCGCGCCGATCGCGCCGCAGCCCACGACGACGGCACTGGACGCCACCAGGCGCTCTTGTCCCTGCTCGCCAAGACCAGCGAACAGGATCTGCCGGGAATATTTTTCGCGGAGCAGGTCGTTCACAGATGATTGGACCTCGATGACTTCAAATCGCGCCTCACAGGTCATCATAGCTCCAAAGTGGAAGGCCCCAAAGTCAGCCACGACTCGAAAGTCGGCGCCAAAGTTCGCGGGGCAGGCAACGCCCCTGTGCTACCCTTCGTCTGAGCGAAAGCAAGCATGAAAGCGAGCAGGGCCAATGAGTTGCGGAGCATCGTCGCGCTCGCACTCCTATTCGGAGGTGCGCATGCGCGTGCGCAGTCAGCACGACCCGCCGCAGCCCCAGCCCTTGCTCAGGTGACCGGGCCCGCAGCTCAAAATTCGGCGGCAGCACTGTCGGCACAAACGTCGGCGCAAACGTCGCCGCGGTGCGAATTGTGACGCAGGACGGAAGAGTCCTGTCGGACGCGCCGGCCGACCCCACGGTGCAGACCGGCAAACCCCTGGATCCGAACCAGGTTGCCGAAAGCATACGGAAACTCTACCGCACGGGCGACTACGCGGACTTGAAGGCGATCGTGACCCCGGTAGAAGGCGGCGTGCGCGTGGATTTCGTCGTGCGCGAGCAACTGTTTTTCAATCAAGTGCTGATACAGGGTTTGGTGTCGCCACCATCGGATGCTTCGGCGGCGGCCGCGATGCAACTGACGCTCGGGCAGCCTTATCGTCAGGACGCGGTGGACGAGGGGCTGGCGCGATTGACCGACGCGTTGCATGACGACGGCCTGTATGCGTCGGAGGTTAAAGCAGAAGCGGCAGTGCACCCTGACACTCATGCGGCCGACATTGTTGTCCACGTGAAATCCGGGCCACGCGCGCGCGTGAAGGAAATACAACTGAAGAACGGCACCGAATACCGCGATGCGGAACTGTTGTCGCGATTGAAGATCAAACCCGGGCAGGAATTGACCTCGGCTCGCATTGAGCGGGGAACCGATCGGATTCGCAAGTTCCTTGTGAAAAAAGGCCATTTGAATGGGCGGGCGTCGGTACGGCGAGGGGAATACGACCGCGCGAAGAACACCATCCCGCTGGAACTGGAAGTGACCGAAGGGCCGCGGGTGCAGATCGCGATCACGGGGGTGAAGATCTCGAACGGCCAGCTGAAAAAGCTGGTTCCGGTGTACCAGGAGGGCTCCGTCGACGTGGACCTGCTGGAGGAAGGCAAGCGCAACATTCGCGAGCGGCTCGAGCGCCAGGGTTATTTCGACGCGGAAGTGGAATACGCGACGGCCACGAAAGAGGTGCAGCAAAGCGGCGGTTGGAAGGGCACGGAAGAGGTGATTACGTACACGGTGGAACGCGGAGACCGTCACAAACTCGTGGGCATCGAGATCGCGGGAAATCACTATTTCGGCGCGGACTTGCTGCGCAGCCGGCTGCAAATTTATGGGGCGGGGTTTGCAACGCGCGGGCGTTTCAGCCGGCGTTTGGTGGAGGCGGACCGGGATTCGTTGCAGAACTTGTATCTGTCGAACGGCTTCCTGGATGCGAAAGTGGACGCGCAGATCCTCGACAATTACAAAGGGAGTGAGGGAGCGCTGCTGATTCGCTTCGTCATTGAAGAAGGGAAGCAAACGCGAGTCGCGTCGCTGTCGATTGAAGGCAACCACGCCTTCAGAGAGAACGAACTGCTGCCGGTGATCGCTTCGACCCCGGGACAACCATATTCCGATTACAACGTCGCCAGTGACCGCGACAATATTCTGGCGCTGTACTACAACGACGGATTTCCTAATGCCCGATTTACCGCAACCGCGGCGCCAGCGCCGCCCGAAGCAACGCCCGCGCGCCGGGGATGGCGCGAACGGAGACACCTCAGCAAAGGAAGGCACACGGAAAAACGGTAAAGCGAAAGACGAGAACACGGATGTGCAGGCCGGTGCATTGATGCGGTTGAGCTATCACATCGACGAAGGTCCTCAAATACGCGTGAAGAGAATTTTGCTGACCGGCTATAACCACACGCGCGCGGGTGTCATCCGGCGTGAGATTCGCGTCAAGCAAAACGCGCCGCTGCGGGAAGGAGAGGTTGTGGAATCGCAACGCCGTTTGTACAACCTGGGGGTCTTCAACCGGGTGACGATCGAGCCCCAGAATCCGAGCGGCACCGATACGAATAAGGACGTGATGGTACTGGTGGAGGAAGCAAAACGATACACGCTTGCCTACGGCGGAGGGTTCGAGGTTCAGCGCCTGGCAAGCTCGACGGATCCGACGGGCAGCGAGCTGCAAGCCGCGGTGCGGGGCATTCTGGAGATCAGCAAGCTGAACGTTACCGGGCGGGGCGACTCTTTGTCGCTGAAGCTTCGCGGAAGCACGATCGAAGATCGCGCGTTGCTGACGTACTCGGACCCGAACACGTTCGCCAATCCGAACTTTACCTTTCAGGCCAACATATACACGGAGAAAACGCAGGACATCAATACGTTCACGCAGCAGCGGTACGAAGGCTCGGTGCAATTGACGGACCAGGTGACGCGGTTCACGACGCTGCAATACCACTACGCGTTTCGAAGAGTGGTGGTATCGAATCTGAATAACACGGTGGCGCCGGAAGAGATTCCGCTGTTCGAGCAGCCCACGCTGGTCTCGCAATTCGGCGTGACCTGGGCGCGAGACGCGCGCGACAACCCCGCGGATGCGACCAAGGGCAGCTTTAACAGCTTCGATTTCGGAATCGCGGACACTGCTATCGGCTCGAGCGCGAGCTTCCTGCGATTTTACTATCAGAACTCGACGTATTACCCGATTGGACGCAAGTTCAGTTTCGCGCGAGCGGTGCGCATCGGAGTTCTGGAGCCGTATAAAGATACCGTCTCGCTCACCTTTCCTCCGCAGACGACGGCGGTGCAACTAATTCCGCTGCCAGAGCGGTTTTTTGCGGGCGGTGGCACCTCCCTGCGCGGCTTTGCGCTGAATCAAGCAGGTCCGCGCGACACCACGGGATTTCCTTTCGGTGGTCAGGCACTTCTGGCATTCAACCAGGAGTTTCGCTTCCCGATGCGGCTCCCGTATATCGGCACAGCGCTGAGTGGGGCCTTGTTTTACGACGGCGGCAACGTTTATAGCCGATTGGGACGCATAACATTTCGGAGTTCGTCTCCACAGCCGATTTTCAATCCGGCGAATCCCCTGGTGTGTCAGTACAACTGCACGAATGAGTTGAACTATTTCTCCCACACCGTGGGCATTGGCTTCAGGTATTCGACGCCGGTGGGTCCGATTCGGATCGATCTGGGCTTTCCGATCAATCGGCCCAGGTTCGTGGCGCCCATCTGCGCCGCCCAGAACGCCACCTGTCTCGATGGCCAGGATGGATTTCAGAGCACGCGGCTGCCCGGCTTCCAGATCTTTTTCAACCTGGGGTCGACCTTCTGATGCGCCGCGCGCGTATCTACGTCGGTCTTGTTGCCGCCATGATGTTTTGCGTGGCCGGGCCGGTGCCGGCGCAAGAAGTGATGGACCGCATTGCGGCCCGCGTGGAAAACGACATTATCCTGCTGAGCGACGTGCGCATTCTGTCGCACTACCAGCAACTGGTCGATGGCAAGTCCGAGAGCGACGCGCAGATTCTGGACCGTTTGATCGATCAGTGGATCGTGCGGAACGAAGCGGAAACAGCCCGATTCCCCCGGCCCAGCGAAGAGGACATCACGCGAGGGGTCGAGCGAGTACAGAAGTCGTTCACGTCTCCCGAGGAATACGAGGCACGCAAGAAACAGCTCGGCCTGACGGTTATCGACATGAGGAACATGGTGGCGTCGCAACTTTATCTCAGCAACTACCTCGACTCGAGATTCCGCCCGTCGGTCAAAATTGAACCCAAGGATGTGGAGGATTTCTATGACCAGGCAGTCATCCCTCGCGCTCAGGCGCGCGGGCAGGAGCCCCCTTCGCTGGAGGCCGCCCGCGAATATATCCACGAAGCGCTGGTACAGCGCAGCATCGACGAACAAGCAGAACGCTGGCTGAACGAAAGTCGCGGGCGCGTGCATGTCGAAAAGATGCTGGAGCAGGCCCAATGACCCACAATGAAGCGCGAAGGCCGCCATCCCATCTGGAGCTGGGTGATCCACACACCGTGGGTGCTGGCTACGATCGCCTTTCTCTCGCTGATCGTGTTTTTCGGCAGCGGTGCCGGCAACCCATTGATACGCCGCGTCGTCGTCCGGCGACTCCAGGCCGTCACCGGGGGCCGGGTGGAGATGCGCACGGTCTCCATCCAGTGGCTTGCGCTGGGCGTCACTCTAAAGGGCCTGGTGATTCACGGGAACGAACCCGCTGGCACAGAACCTCTATTCGCCGCGGAAGAAATGCACGCCGGATTGCGCATCGATTCGTTTTGGGGACGTAAGGTTTCGCTGAATGATTTGTACCTGCGGCAACCGCGGGTGCACCTGCGCGTCAACAAGAATGGATCGTCGAATGTCCCGATGCTCCATTTACTGGCAACACCAAACCAGACTCTGGGTGCCTCGCTGTTCGGCATGCATGTCCAACATATGCGTATCGAGGATGGCTGGGTGATGTACAACGATGTTGGCAAGCCGCTGGCTGTGGAAGGTGACGAGTTGAATTTTGTCCTGGAAGGGAGTGGTTCGCCGGTCCACCCTGTCTATCTGGGAACTTTCGATTGGAAGGCCTTTCAATTCACGGCGAATCGCTTTATCCCGATACCCGCGAATCTGTCCGCGAAATTCACGCTCTCCCGTGACGGGTTTGCGCTCGAGCAAGGCGTATTGAACGCCGGCCGATCGCGACTCGATGCTCAAGCGGAAATGAAGGATTTCGTGAACCCGAAATGGAGGTTTCGCTATCGCGCATGGGTGAACCTGCTGGACCTGCGGCAAGATTTGCGTTCCCCGGAGACGCCCACAGGTCGCGCCGAAGTCCGCGGCGAAGCCACCTATGCCGCAGGAGAGTTCAACAGCAGCGGCAATTATTCCGGTGAGGATATTACCCTCACGTATCTTCCGTACTTTCACGCCTCAGGTGTATCCAGCCGGGGCAGTTTGCGCATCGACAACAAGGGCCTGGTGATTCCCGATTTTCTGGCGGAAGCCTTCGGCGGTACGGTGAAAGGCAAAGTCACGCTGCAGTTCGACGGCCTGCTATTCCGCGGGGATACGCACATCGCCGGAATGCGGCTTGCCCAGGTTTTTCCGTCGATCGAGGAAACGAACTTTCCCGTCGACGAGTTGCATTGGGACTCCGTGCTCACCGCGGATTCCGTGGAAACCTGGAAGGGCGGCTTCGAGCACTTCGACATTTCCGCGAAGATCCAGTGGACCTCGCCGGAGGATATCGCCGCGGGGCACATACCCGTTGATGGCGAATGGCAAATTCGCTACCTCTACGACCCGCAAACTCTAACGGTCAACTTTGGTGAATTTGAAACGCCTTCGTCGCGTGCCACGTTATCTGGAGTCTACACGCCACTGCGAAATACAGCGCTGGATCTGAAGTTCGAGACCGGGGCGCTCGAAAGTTATCGTGATTTCATCAACGCGATTCAAGGCGCGAAGCCGGGCTCACCGGAGGCCATCAAAGTCATCTCGGGCAGCGCGACCTGGGACGGCAAGATTGCCGGGCCGCCAAACGACATCACCTTCACCGGACACGTTCGTGGCGAACGCGCGCGCTATGAAACCGCCACATTTGACCTCATCGAAGGCGACCTGGTCTATTCGCCGGACAAGCTTACGTTCGAAAGAGGCCATGTCCGTCATGGAACTGTCGATTCGCTGATCGATGGCACTCTGGCTCTGACAGACTGGAGCTTCCTGCCCGACAACGCTTGGTCCGCCGACGCCAGCTTCGACGCTACTCCGGTCGAAGCTCTTCAGCAGTTGGTAGGTATGTCCTATCCACTGCGCGGAAAGCTCAGCGGACAGTTTCACGGACACGGCACGCGCAAGGATCCGTCGATCACGGGATTGTTCGATCTGGCCGATGGCGATGTGTATGACGTCCTGTTCAATCGTCTTCGCGGACAGCTAACGGTCACGCCCGAGGAAGTTCGCATTGCCAATGCGGAGCTGCGCTTATTTGCGCCCGGAAAGGAAATCGGGCGGGGGGCCGGCATCGTGACCGGAACCGCTGAATACCGCATGGGGGATCACAATATCTCCGTCGATCTGGTGGGCGCGTCCATTCCGTTGGCGAATTTCGGAAAATTGCAAACCGCGCGCTTCCCCGTCGATGGGCAAGTTTCTTTTCGTGTGAAGGCGAATGGACCGGTGACCGCTCCCGAAGCAGATGGAACTTTCCGGGTTGTGGACCTGCGCGTAGGACAGGAAGTCATCGGCAGCTTCGACGGCGAACTGACCGCCGACGGCCGTGTTGCCAAGTTGAAACTCGGCTCTTCGATGAGCGCGGGAGAACTTTCGGGCGGCCTAACGCTCGGACTGACCGATCCATTTCCTCTCGACGGCAAGGTCACCATCCGCAATATCGACCTCGATCCCTTTTTAGTGACCGCGCTGCACGTGGGTAAATTCGAAGGGCACGGCAGCGCCGAAGGCGAGATCGGAGTCCAAGGGTCGCTGAAGCATCCGGAGAGCCTGGTCGTCACCGCGAACTTTACCCATTTGATGTTCACCTACGCGAGCTTGCTGCTGGAAAACTCCGAGCCCATTCGTTTCCGATCGTCGCGAGACAATCTGGAGATCGAATCGGCGGCTTTCCGTGGACCGAACACCAACATTCAGGTCGCTGGCAGTGTGCAGTTCTCCGGACGCCGGGCGCTCAGTCTGCGGCTGAACGGCGCTCTGGACTTGCGGCTGGTCTCCAAACTCTCGCCAGGGGTCACCACCGCAGGCTCCGCGCAGGTCAACGCGGTGTTCGAAGGAACGCTCGACAACCCGCGCATCACAGGGGGCATTCACATCGACAACGCGTCCGCGCGCGTCGTGGATTTCCCCACGGGACTCAGCGCCATCAACGGCGACCTGATCTTCGATGCGACGCGCCTCTATTTTGACAATTTGACCGCGCAGGCCGGCGGCGGCACGCTGCGCTTGACCGGCAGCGTCAACTACACCGAACGTCCCGTGCGCTACGACATCACCGCACGCAGCGACAGCACCCGCATCCGGTATCCGGAGGGCATGAGCTGGTTGACGGCGGGCACGCTGCGGCTCGTCGGCACCACCGACGGCGGCGTGCTTTCCGGCCGCGTGACCGTCGAGCGCGTTACCCTCGCTCAGGGTCTGGAAGTCGCCGGCTCCCTGATCTCCACGAAAGAAATCTCCGGCCCGTCAACAAGCTCAACATTCTTGCGCAATCTTCAATTCGAAATTCAGGCGGTCTCCACTCCCGATGCACGCATGCAATGGCCGGGCGCGGAACTCGAAGCCGAAGCCGACCTGCGCGTGCGCGGCACCTGGGAACATCCCATCATCCTTGGCCACATCCACGTTTTGTCGGGCGATTTGCTCTTCCACGGAAACCGCTACCATGTGGCGCGCGGCGATATTAACTTTGCGAACCCGTTTCGCCTGGACCCCGTGGTGAACGTCGAAGCCAGCACCACGATTCAGCAATATGAGATCACGTTGAACTTTACCGGTCCCGCCAGCAAGCTGACCTTGGCCTATCGCTCCGATCCGCCGTTGCCGGGCAATGACATCGTAACGCTGCTGGCACTGGGAACGACCAGTTCCGAGGGTACTTCACGCAGCGCGGGTAACGCGCAGAGCGGAACTTCCGGTGCATCGACGCTCGTCTCCGAGGCGGTCTCCAGCCAGGTAGGGGGCCGTCTGGAAAAATTGTTCGGTATCACGAACTTTCGCGTGGACCCCGCGTTGACCACCGTAGGTTCCACCGGTTCGAACCAGAACGCCGCCGCCCGCGTCACCGTGCAGCAGCAGGTAACCCGCAACATCACGATCACCTATATCTCGAACGTAGGTTCAACGCAGGAGCAGGTCATCCAAGTCGAGTACAACATCAATCGCAATATTTCGATTGTGGCCTTGCGTGATTACAACGGGACTTTTGGTATCGACATCAAGTTCAAAAAACGTTTCCCTTAAGCCGTCGCGAGAGCTTCGCGGAGTCGGCACCCTATGGAATGCGGCGGCTGGTCGCCGCCTTGGTTTGCAAACTACTGCAAAACACCATCAAACACGCCAAGGCGCGATCGAGGCTTTGTCGAACCGCCGCCCTACCTATCCGTACCGGGATGCTTTTCTTCGTCGCTCCCAGTCGGAACGAAGTCCGGATACTCTGGCTTCAACTCTTCCATCGCTTCCCGCGCCGCTTTTTGCCCAAGCTTAAAACCCGCCTGCTGTGATTCGTGCGCCACTTCCGGCAGGACCTTGAGCATGCGCTGGCCAAATGGCGATTGGTAATACGCCAGGAGCTCTTTCAAGTCCTCACTCGACAGGTGCTTGTCGTATATCGGAATCACCGTCTCCGTGAGGCTGCGAGGATCAAAATGCTTCTGGAAACGCAGCGCAAAGGCGTCCGCGAACTGCTTGGCTCGCGGATTGTCCGGCTGGGACTCGGTGACACTGGCGCGAAACTGCGCGATCCCGGCATCCATAATCTGCTGACCGAGATCCTTCGCTCCGGTCACATCCATCAATTGTCGAATATCCGCTTCCTTGCTGGGATCGATTTTCGCAGGGGCTTCGGGCGATCTTCGCGAAGCTTGCGCCTCGTGCGCGCGATCCTGCGTTTCGGAAAGAGTCGTCTCGTGCGCGCTGACCTGAACCGATGGCGCTTGCGCCACGACGACGAGCGCCCCCGCCGCAAGCGTGCACGCCGCAATGAGTCTCCGCATTACCGCCTCCGTATTGGCCGGCCCGTCCGCGTCCAAGCGCAAATGGAAGCGCGGGCGAAGCCGTATGACCGGCCTCACCCGCCCAAAAAACACTCCGGGATGAGCGTTACGAACTCGGTCAGGGTTGAGACGCGCTCGCCATGCTTTCGGGTTGCGTACGGGCTGGAGGTTGTTTCAACTGCTTCACCGGCTGGGCCTGAGCTGCCCGAGGCTCCTTCGCCGAAGACTCTTGCGAGCTGATTCCGAGATATTCATTCGGCAAGTCACTGCAAAACGTCCTTTGCTACTCGCGTGCTGACGGCCTGGTTGGCCGCTTGAATCTCCGACGTGATTTTCGGCATTTCGGCGGCAAACTTGCGGCCTAGCGGCGAACCATAAAACTGCAGGAGTCCCTTGATCTCGTCATCCGTGAAATGTTTGTCGTAGATGCCAACCAATTGCCCCGTCACTTCGTCCGGATTGAATTTCTTCTGATAGTCGGAAACGAACGCATCCACAAACTGTTGTCCCCGATCGCTCGCGGGCATGGTAGAGACCAGATTTTCGCGAACCTGCTCCACGTTCTTGGACGTCGCGTCTTGAACCACGGCGCGCGCCCCCACCATCTCCATCAAAGAGCGAATATCCGCTTCCTTTGCAGGATCGATGTGCGCTACCTCCGCTTTATGCTCGTGCCGTCCGCCGACGTCGGCGCGGCCCCCTGAATTGCGATCAAAAACGCCGCGACGTAGATCGCCGCGAGCACCAAAAAAGCCTTCATCACTTTCCCTTCCTCCGGTGCGGTATCTTCACTACTCCGCCACGCCAACCAGTCTAGAAAACGCGACTTTCCGGCGCAGTGGTACGCAGGACCAGTTTTCGGGCGTCGTTGCAGGTACTTGATGGCACTGTCCGCTCGGGCAGCAGTCCAAACGCACTCTTCCGTCATCGAAGAACTTGGCGTCGAAAAACCGCTTCATCTGTCGTGAAGCGTAGGGGTGTGTTACTTTGTCGGAAGTCTTTCAACACGGCCGGACCGCCGACGAAAAGAGCACGGTAGCGCCCTCTCCGCGAGAGGGGTTTTAGACGCAAGTGGTACCCACGCCCATCCCGGTGCGGGTCTCTGAAAATGGACGAACTACTCAAATGGCGCGGCGAATTTCCGATTCTAGACCGCACCACCTATCTGATCAGCAATTCGCTCGGCGCCATGCCGCGCGGCGTCTACGACAGCCTGCATAGCTACGCCGACTCGTGGGCCGAACGCGGCATCCGCGCCTGGGAAGAAGGCTGGTGGGACATGGCCGTAGGCGTGGGCGATAAAATCGCGCCGCTGATCGGCGCCGCCCCCGGCGAAATTTCGCTCCACCAGAACGTCACGCTGACGCAAGCGGTCATCTCGTCGTGCTTCGATTTTCGCGGCCCGCGCAACAAAGTGGTGATGACCGACCTGGAATTTCCCTCGATCCAATACTTCTATCACGAGCAACAGCGCCACGGCGCGCGCGTGCGAGCTCGTCCCAAGTTCCGGCACCGTGCGATTCGATCTCGACAAATTTCTAGCCGCCATCGACGAAACCACTCTTCTCGTCCCCATCTCGCTCGTTCTCTTCCGCAGCTCCTACATCGTCGATGCCCGCGCCATCATCGAACGCGCCCACCGCGTCGGCGCGCACGTAATTCTCGACGTGTTCCAGGCCGCTGGCGCGATTCCGGTCGACGTTCGCGCGCTCGGCGCAGATTTCGCAGTCGGCGGCGTACTGAAGTGGCTCTGCGGCGGTCCCGGCGTCGCGTATCTCTACGTGCGAGAAGATTTGCGCGCCAAGCTCAAGCCCTCTTTAACGGGCTGGATCGCGCATCGGCGGCCTTTCGCATTCGAAACCGGCGCCATCGATCCGCGCGAAGATTCCTTCCGCTATCTCAACGGCACGCCCCACATTCCCGCTCTCTACGCATGCCAGCCTGGTCTGGACATCATCAACAAAGCCGGGATCGCCGCCATCCGCGCGAAATCCGTCGCCATGACCACGCGCCTTCTCACCGGCGCACAATCCCGAGGCTGGCGCGTCAACACCCCGGAAAACCCCGCGGAACGCGGCGGCACCGTTTCCATCGACTGTCCTCACGCCTACGAAGTCTGCCGCGAACTCCTCGCCCGCGAAATCCTGGTGGACTACCGCCCGAATGCAGGCGTGCGCGTCTCTCCGCACTTCTACAACCGCGAACAGGAATGCGATTTTGTCCTCGAGCAAATCGACGAGATTCTGCGCACGCACGCATGGGAGAAACACGCCGTGGCGTCAACCACGCCAGTCTAACTCCATGAGCTTCCTCAAAGATCTTCGCCTGAAACCATGGAAGGACGCCTGTGATTCCGCCGGCGATCTCGCGCCGGCAGAATACGAAGCCGCCCGCCGTTCCATGATCGAAAAGCAGATCCACCGCCGCGGCATCCACGATGCCGCCGTTCTCGCGGCGATGAGCGCGGTGCCGCGCCACGAATTTGTCCCCGCCGAATTCCGCAAGCGTGCCTACGAAGACGCCCCGTTGCCCATCGGCGAGGGCCAGACGATTTCCCAGCCGTACATCGTGGCCGCCATGACCGCCGCGCTGCACCTCAAGGGCACGGAGCGAGTTCTCGAGATCGGCGGGGGCTGCGGCTACCAAGCCGCCGTACTCGCGTCTCTCGCCAGAGAAATCGTCACCATCGAGTACCGCGGAGAGCTGGCCACCGCCGCCGCGGAGCGTCTCGCGCGCCTGGGATATGCCAACGTCCACGTCCATTGTGGCGACGGCACGCTGGGCCTGCCGGAGTTCGCGCCATTCGACGCGATTCTTGTGGCCGCTGCCGCGCCGGCGCCGCCGGCTCCGCTGGTCGCGCAGCTCGCCGAAGGTGGCAGGATGGTTGTACCGGTCGGCAGCGTCGAAAATCAGGATCTGCATCTTATCGAGCGCACCGGTGATACGATTCGGACCACCATGCTCGAACCCTGCCGTTTTGTCCCGCTGATCGGCGCCCACGGTTGGAAGGAACCCTCCTTTCGATGAGCCCTGAGGCCGCCCCGGAACTATCCATCATCATCCCGGCCTACAACGAAGAGCTTCGCCTTCCCGCCACGCTCTCGCAGATCGCCGCATACATTCGTTCGTCGAAGCGCGCGATCGAAGTAATCGTCGTGGATGATGGATCGCGCGACAACACCGTTGCCGTAGCCGAACAATTTCGAAGCGAAATCCCTACCCTGCGCGTCGTTTCCAACGGCGAAAATCGCGGCAAAGGCTACAGCGTCCGCCACGGCATGCAGGTAGCCCGCGGCGACATCGTCCTGTTTACCGACGCAGACCTCTCCGCCCCCATCGAAGAGGTCGAAAAACTACTCCCCGCGATGAAGACCAACCAACGTCGCCATCGGCTCCCGCGCCATGGATCGCAGTCAGATTACCGTTCACGAATCGCCATTCCGCGAGTTCGCCGGAATCGTCTTCAACAAGATCGTTCGCCTGATCCTCTGGCTGCCCTTTGTGGACACCCAGTGCGGCTTCAAAGCCTTCCGCCGCGTCCCCTGCAAAATCATTTTCGAGCAGCAGACCATCGATCGCTTCGGCTTCGACCCCGAGCTGCTATACCTGGCGCGTCACCACGGCCTGCGCGCCGTCGAAATCTCCGTGCGCTGGGGCCACTCCCCAGCCACGAAAGTGAAGCATGATGAGCGACAGCCTGCAGATGTTCATCGACGTATTCGTCATCCGCTGGAATTCCCTGACCGGCAAATACCCCCGCCGCAGAAACACCAGCCGCCATCCACCTGTAAACCTCCACCCAGGACGGCCGCTGGAGCAGCACGGCTCCTGCCCGTCGGCAGACCGGCCCATCGAGTCTTGCTGGCCACCCCTGGATTGTACTTTGCATACAAAGTACTTGACAGCCTCCCCTCCGGCTGCTATCCTTCCTCGTCATGGCCTCCGTCAGCCCGCTCCGCTCTCCTCGCAACGAACCCCATCCCCATCGACGCTCGCGCCGCCGACCACCTTCGCTACATCCGCGAAACCATGGAGCGCGCCGCGGAGTTTACCGCCGTCCCCGGCTGGGGCGGCGTGGCCATGGGCATCACCGCCATCGCCGCCGCTTTCGCCGCGTCGCGCCAGACTTCCCCGCGCGCCTGGTTAGCCGTCTGGCTGGCCGAAGCCTTCGTAGCCATGGCCATTGCCGGCGCCACCGCGGCCACCAAAGCGCACCGCGCAAACGCGGCTTTGTTTTCCGGTCCGGGCCGCAGATTTCTGCTCAGCTTTGCCCCGCCGATTATTGTAGGCGGCCTGCTGACCTTTGCGCTGTTCCACGCCGGCGCATGCCGCCCTGCTTCCCGCCGTGTGGCTGCTTCTGTACGGCACCGCCATCGTCACCGGCGGCGCTTTCTCCGTCGGGTCGTTCCGGTGATGGGACTGTGCCTGATGGCGCTGGGAGCGATTGCTCTGTTCGCACCAGCGTCCTGGGGCGACGCGTTCATGGCCGGGGTTTCGGCGTCCTGCAAATCGGTTTCGGACTTTGGATCGCACGACATCACGGAGGATAGTCGGATAGCGGCGAGTTTTCTCGCCATCTTGCAGCGGCTGCAGAACGGCCGCCGAAAAGGAAATGTATGGCGAAGTCATCCACAGCCCGAGACGAACGTTTTCAGCGCGCGCAGAGAGCGCGACGCCTGCTTGCCCGCCGCTCCGACCCGGCGAAAGAAACGGTCCCCGCCGATCTCGACCGCCTGATTCACGAGCGCGTCCGCCTGGGCATCGTCAGCGCGCTGGCCGTCAACCGCTCGCTGACCTTCAACGAGCTAAAAGCCATGCTGAAGACCACCGACGGCAACCTCAGCGTGCACGCACGCAAGCTGGAAGAAGCCGACTACATCGTCTGCACGAAGTCCTTCGATGGACGCCTGCCAAAAACGGAATATCGCCTGACCGCGGCCGGGCGCAAGGCCCTGGAGCGCTACCTGAATCACATGGAAGCCCTGATTCGCGCAACGCGCGAAGGCTAAGGAGAGCAAATTTTTTTGCCATCGTACTTTGTATTACAGAGTACTTTGTATTTAGAATCCGATCGCCTGTTACTCCCGAACCGGTTCTCGAGCGTAAGCGGCAGCGCAACCCGAAACCAACCTGGTAACCGTAGTTGGCGGAGAAAAGAACCATGCTCATGTCACCCGTATACCCAGCAACCGATCCCCGTGCCGCAGCCCGACCTCCAACGCAACTCGCCGCCAATCCGCCCCATCCACGTCGCCATCATCTCCGACGGCAACGGCCGCTGGGCCACCTCCCGCGGCCTGCCCCGTTCCGCCGGCCACCGCGCCGGAGCGCAAGCCGCGCGCGCAGTCATCGAGGCCGCCCCGCGTCTCGGCATCCACACGCTGACGCTCTTCGCCTTGTCCTCCGCGAACTGGAAACGCCCGCCGGCCGAAGTAACCGGCATCCTGCGCATCCTCCACGAATATCTACTGACCGAAACCTCGCACTGCATCGACGAAGGCATCCGCCTAAGCATCATCGGCCGCCGCGATCGCATCCCCGCAACGCTCCGCCAAGCCATCGTCGATTCCGAAGCCGCCACCGCCCACGGCACGCGCCTCCATCTGCGTCTGGCCGTCGACTACTCCGCCCGCAACGCCATCTACAACGCCGCCTGCCGTTTCTACAAAGTCACCGAACTCTCGCAGGAATCATTCAGCAGCGTTCTGGCCGAAGTCCTGCGCGGCGGTCGACCGACGTCGACCTCCTGATCCGCACCGGCGGCGAACAACGCCTCTCCGACTTCCTGCTCTGGGAATGCGCCTTCGCCGAATTCGTCTTCCTACCCCAGCGCTGGCCCGACTTCACCGTCCGCGACCTCGAGGCCGCCGTCCACGAATTCAACCGGCGCGAGCGTACCCGCGGCGCCCTACCCGACGCCATCGCCGGTTAACGGTTGCCGATGGTCTTTCCTCCGACGAGTCTCTTCAGCAGGCCTTCAGCCGCTCATCACTGTGTTCCTCCTCAGAAGGCTTGGGGTTGATTTTCCCTCTTACTCCTCCCCCATCCATCGGGATCGACCACCTCCCGGCATTTTAGTTCCGACGCTCGCATCCCGATTTGGTCCTTGACAAAAGGTTACCAGCATGCTAATGTCCTTCGTGTTATCTCAAATATTAATTCGAACGTTTGGCCCACGCCTCGCTGCCTCTGACGCCCCACCCCCAAGCGTCCTTTTAGCCGTAAACCCTGTAGAATCCGCAGATCCGAAAAATCCACCCGTAACTCCTTTACAATCCGCAGATCCAAAAACACGCCACTTAAAGTCCTTTAGAATCCGCACTTCCGCGAAAGGGTGGGGGGAGGGGGGTAAACTGTTAACCAGCCGCGGCCCTTTCCGTACCCTGACATTTCGACCCTCCCGGTCGTCTATTCACCAGGAGCATGGCATGGGAACAATGGGACTTGCACTGCCCTGGGAGCATAGAATCCCTCCCGTACCGCGCGACCGGGAGAGGCGAGTGGAACCTTTCCGTGAACCCGCTATCCCCACCGGCATCGACCCGGCGGCGGAAGCGGCGAAGGCCGAAGACTCCGCGCTGGCCGCAGCCTGCCAGTCCGGAGACCTGCGCGCCTACGAGCGTCTCTACGCGCTGCAAGGCGCGCGCATGAAGAACCTCGCCCGGAACCTCCTGGGCAATCCGCTCGATGCGGAAGACGCGGTGCAGGATACGTTTCTTGAAGGTGCAGCGCAGCATCGGCAGTTTTCGCGGCCAATCCAGTTTCGTCACCTGGACCTTTCGCATCCTGGTCAACACGTGCCACGATGCTCGCCGCAAGCGCATGCGCAAGAAAGAAGTAGCCAGTGAGGACGAAACCGGCGAGTCGCTGCGCCCCGAACCGCGCGCGCCAAGCACTCATCCGACGTTGCGTCTTGCGCTCGAACGCGCCCTGGCCGAGTTGACGCGCCACCAGCGCGACGTTTTTCTGTTATACGAGGTCGAAGGTTTCCACCATTCGGAAATCGCCGCGATGCTGGAAATCACCGAAGCGGCCTCGAAGAACACGCTTTTCAGGCGAAGAAAAATCTTCGCGGAATGCTGGAACCTCCGCGCAGCACCAACGCCGCCGGAGCCCACTGATGAAGATAGCGATGACGATTTCCGCGCCGGCACAAAGTCGTAGTGGCGCAGCACTGCTTTACCCTGAGCATCGAAGGGTGCGCCCCAGCTTGGCAACCAAGGAAGGCGCAGCAAGGCATGCAGGACTCGGTGAAGCAAATGAATGTAACCTGTAACGATCGCGAGAGCATTTTTGAAGACGGTACGCCGGCACAATGGGCGGCGCTGGAAGCGCATGCTGCTACTTGCGTCGCCTGCGCCGAAGAACTCCGCGCGTGGAAGTCGCTCAGCCTGGCCGCCGCGAGCCTTCGCGATTACGAGCCGAGTCCTTCGCTATGGCCCCGCATTGAGTCTGCGCTCGCCGCGAACGCTCCGCGACTCAAACAAATCCTGGTCGTGGTGGCATCGCTCCTCTGCATGGCTAGGTTTCACACTCTCGTGGCAGTTGGCTGCTGCGGGCGCCTTTGCGCTTCTGCTGCTCGCTTCCGGCGGCTGGCTCTATCGAACGCAGGTAAACCACCCCACGACATCGGCCAGTCAAAACCCGCTGTTGCACAGCAAAGCGCTTGGCGAAGTGGAACGCGCCGAAGCCGCCTACGTGCAAGCTATCGACAAATTGGATGTGGAAGCAAAACCGCAGCTCGACAATCCGGATACGCCGCTGCTGGCCAATTATCGAGAGAAACTCCAGGTGCTCGACAGCGCGATCGACGACCTGCGCGCGCAGACCGGCATGAATCCATCCAACGCCCACTTGCGTTATCAATTGCTGGCGATGTACCAAGAAAAGCAGCGCACCCTCGAAGAAGTTTTGGAGACCAAGCGATGACCGGATTTGGGCCCACGTGTAGCGCGGAAATGTGGTCGTCGCGCGATGCTTTCTTTCGCCGGGGCAGCGCTCCTGTCCGCGCTCGCAACAACACCAACGATCGCCGCCAACCCCGGCCAGGATGAGGTCTCTCGCGACTTTCAGAAAACATTGCCGCTGGGCCCGGGTCAATCCTTCCAGATCGAAAACAAATTTGGCGAAGTCAACATTCACGGCGACTCCGGACGCGAGGTAAAGATTTCCGCCACCATACGTGTGCAGGCCAAGTCGCACGAAGAAGCCGAGTCCTATGCGCAAAAGGTCCAGATCGAAGTGCAACAGGCCGGCGACGGAGTTCGACGTCCGCACCATCTATCCCGACGAGGACCGGCAGAAGTGGATCCACATCGGCAGGAACACGTCCTATTCGGTGAACTACGACATCTCGGTTCCTTCCGATGCTCAACTCCTGATCCGCAACAGTTTCGGCAGCATCACCGCCAACGGAGTGCGCGGCAAGGCGGATATCGACAATAGCCACGGTTCGGTCACGGTCCGCGATCTTGGCCCCGCGCGTGTGAACAATTCCTTCGGCAGCATCGAGCTGGCTGGCAGTTCCGGCGACACCTTCATCAACGACAACAATGGCTCGGTGCAAGCATCCGATGTAAAAGGCGCGCTGGACCTGCGCAATCGTTTCGGCAGCATCACCGTTCGCCAGGTGCAAGGCCCGGCCACCATCACCGGCGGAAACGGCACGGTCACTCTCAACGACGCCGGCTCCGCGAACATCACTACCTCGTTCGGCAGCGCGGAGGTTCGCAACATTCGCGGCGACCTGACCCTGCACGACAACAACGGCAACGTGGACATCGCCTCCGTTGGAGGCGCGGCCACGATTTCCAACAGCTACGGCAACGTAAACTTTTCGGACATCAAGGGCCGCGTGGAGTGCACCACCACCAATGGCCGCGTGAAGGGAACCTCGCGCAGGCGGGAGTTCTCTCACCATTCGCAATTCCTTTGGCAACATCGAACTGGAAAACATCGCCGGCGCGCTGGACGCCGAAACCTCCAACGGCAAAGTCAGCGTGCGCGACGCCCGCGGCAGCGCGACGCTGAGAACCTCCTTCGGCGCCATTGAAGCCTCCAACATCCCGAAGGGAATTCGCGCCATCACCGGCAACGGCGGCGATCACCATCACCGACATCGGCGGCGACGCCTACGCCAAGACCAGCTTCGGCAGCATCACCGCCGAACGCATCAACGGCAACCTTACAGCGGAAGACACCAACGGCTCGGTGACGGCAAGGAACGTCAAGGGCGACGCCACCGTAACAACATCCTTCTCCGGGGTAACGCTGGAATCGATCGGCGGCCGCATTACCGTCGACAATCAGAACGGCAGCGATCTCTGTGACCGCCACTCGCCCCGCCAACGGCTGCCGCGACATCTCGCTAAAAACATCCTTCTCGTCCATTCGTGTAGGCATTCCCGATGGCTTGGGCTACAACCTCTCGGCCCACACGTCGTTCGGGCGCATCACATCGGACTTGCCGGTCACCGCGTCGGGCAGCATCGGCGGCGACTCCCTGAACGGCACCATCGGCTCTGGCGGCTGCCGCCTGCAACTAACGGATTCCAACGGCAGCATCGAAATCGTCAAAGCCTCCTGAGCGCGTCCTGTAGCGACCATAGCCAGCGTGTCCGGCTTCAAAGCGCCAGGCGGTGGCCGCGTATTACCCACCGCGTCGCGCGCGTGCCATCGCAAATGCTTTCCGCACGACCCGGGTCGCGGTCTCGGTCAAGCCGTACCCGTCCAATTCGTCTTCGCGCGCAAATGCCACATGCGTCACGTCGCTCCCGGCCACGGCGTCACCGCCGATCCGCTCGCACAAATAATCCACAATCACAAAGTGATATTTCGGTCCTTTCTTCTCCAGCGCGCTGCCGGCAACGGCGTCATCCCCGTTATAAATTCGGTCAAAAACCTCGATCAGTTCCAGAACTCGCACCTCCAGCCCCGTCTCCTCCAGCAGTTCCCGCGCAACGCCGCGCTCAAGTGACTCACCCAGCTCCAATGTGCCTCCGGGAATCGACCATTCCCCGCGCAGGGGCTCACTTCCCCGCCGAATCAAAAGTGCCCGGCCGCCTTCAATGACCACTCCCCCCACCCCCACCACCGGGCGTTCCGGATATTCCCGCAGACAAATGTCCCTCACCGTACCGATGGGTCGCACGTTCCCATACCGTGGTCTTCGCGTCCCATAAGAGTTGACTTCTCACACCGCGGTATATAATACGCTCGACGCAGGTGTGCGCGCTCCTGGCCGCCGCACTTCGCCACCAACTTTACGGAGGATGGATCCGTGATTCGCTGCCCCGAGTGTTCCGCCGAAATCGACGTCGACGAAGACGAAGTAGAAGAGGGCGAAATCTTGAGTTGCCCAGAGTGCGAATCGGAGCTCGAAGTGTCCCAAATACATCCCGTGCACTTGAACATCATCTCGGAAGACGCCGACGACGATGAAGAGGAAGAAGACGACGAAGAGGAAGAGGAAGCCGAAGACGGCGATAAGGACCTCATTGAAGAAGAAGAAGAGGAAGAAGACGAGGAGTAGGTGACGCGCACCGTCCGTCCTTACATCTTCTTTTCACGATTCATCATCTGATTCATCGAAGCCATGCATAAGGATCGGACAAATGAGCGCCCACCGGGAGCGCCCTATGAGGGCGTGTTTATGCGTGCATCGCTGCGCGCGGCGCACTGGCGCATCGTGATGGGCGCCATGATTTTCCTGATCTCAGTTTACACTTGCTCCGCGCGTGCGCAGGAACCCGCGCCTCCGGCCGCTCCTCCACCTCCTGCAAATCAGCAGCCTCCGCCAGCTGAAAACCCCAGCGCGCCGGCCAGCTCCAGCAGTAAGCACTCGCGCAACAGTCATGCCAACGATTTCCTGATCATCGGAACCGTCTTCACCGACAAGGCCTACGCTTTTCCCGGTGTGCACCTGCGCGTGCGCCGCGCCACAGAAAAAAAGTTCCGCTGGGAGACCTATACCAATTCGCGCGGTGAGTTTGCAATTCGCGTTCCGCAGGGCGCTGAATATGAGATCGTAGTAGTTGTCAAAGGCTTTACTGATCAAAGCAAGACGATCAGTGCCAAGAGCGGCATAAGCGAAGACAGCGTCGTCTTTGAGATGCAACCCGCAGCGGGAGGGAAGAAATGAATTCGCGGCTGCGCCTGTTCAGCATGGGACTTGCGCTAATCTTGTTTGCATCGATTGCTGTAGCGCAGCAGGATCCCAAGCACGAAGCCCAGCTCCGCACGGTTCACGGGCTCATCACCGACAAGGGGGAAACGCCCATGACCTCCGCGGTGGTCTTCTTGAAGAATACGCGCAGCAACGTCGTTCGGAGTTACATCAGCGATGACGCCGGCAACTATCGTTTCAGTGGTCTCGATCCGAATGCTGACTACGAGATTCATGCCGAGAAAGACGGGGCCAAATCGCCGACCCGCACGATCTCCAGTTTTGACAGCAAGAAGGACCTGGTGCTGAATCTCAAGATCGACAAGAAGAAGAGTTGACGATACCTTACAGCCTTTTCCGCGCGGTAACCCATCATCCATTCAGTGAGTTACGCTTGGGGGTCGGCGCGCATGCAACCTTGGCGGCTCACGTTCACATCAGACAGACTAAAACGAAACGGCGCTCGTAGGGCGCTCGTCCAAGAGAGGACGCCCGTTCTTCCCGGCGCCGGGCATGATGAACCATCACAACAGAACCTGCAGTGTAATTGCACTCTTCCTTGCGTTCATCGCGAACGCAGCGGTCCTTCCTGCGCAGACGCAACCTGCCCAGGATAAGCCGGACGGCAGGGATAAACTCGAATCCCAGAAGAAACTCGGGTCCCAGGACAAGCTGGACGCCGAAGGTAAACCGGATGCCGATGACGATTCGGTTGCCGCAAACAAGCCGGATGCCCCTACACCGAACCTGGCTCCGCAACCGGATCAACAGCCCGATTCGGGCACTTCTACAGGCACGCCTGGAGTCGCGTCTTCAAGCACGTCGCAAGCGCCTAGCGGTCCGCCTTCCAATCCCACAGGTCAGCAAGACGAGAATCCAAAGCGCATCCTGGGAATCATTCCGAATTTCCAGACCAAAGACGATACCCCCCAGAATCAACCGCCTCTGACCGTGAAGGAGAAGTACACGCTGGCCTGGCATCAAACCGTGGATATTAGCGCGCACTTCGGGAACCTCTTCCAGGCAATGCTGCAACAGGCTAGCAACGGACAGCCCCACTATGGCCAGGGTTGGGGACCTTACGCCGAGAGATTTGGTGCTGCGGAAGGGGATCAGGTTACATCTGCTTTCTTCATCTTCGGTTTTTTGCCGCAGATCCTGCACGATGACCCAAGATATTTCCGAAAGGCAAAAGGCTCGGTGTGGTCGCGCATCAAGTATTCCGCTTCACGCACGGTCATCACGCGCACCGATGCCGGCAACGCCACTTTCAATGTTCCTCAAGTAGCGGGCCAGTTGTTCCAGCAGAGCATCTCGACGATTTATTATCCGCCCGTGGATCGTACCGCTGGACGGGTGTTCGAGAACTGGGGAACTACGCTCGCCTACAACAGCGCCTACAACGTCCTGAAGGAGTTTTACCCCGACTTCCTCCGCATCGTGTTTCGACGCCATCGGGAACAAGATCCCGTGCCTCCCGCTCCACCCCTCACCTCGCCGCCCGCAAGTCACTAGCGAGTCTCAACGGCCTGCCGGCGCCAGCACCTTCACAGCACCCGGTACAACTTCAATCTCGACCGGTGCGGGTCCCAAAATTTCTCCGTCGCCGTGAAAAAAGCATGGCCGGTCTGTCCGCAGCAGCACTCTTCGCGCTTGCTTCTGTTTCAGATATACATCCGGCAAAGTCCCGCCAATTAAAAGCCGCGGCAGTAGCGCTAGCACTTCGCGTGTGCCCAAGCTTTTCACAAACGACAAATTCAGCCACCCATCATCTATCCGCGCCCCGGGTGCCACACGCAATCCGGCCCCATAGCTCGGCGCGTTCAGCACCCCGGCCAGCAGCACGCTCTCCCGCATCGTCATCGCTGGTACTTCAGCTGCTTCGGTTTCGTCGCTTCGCGGAAATTCCGCTTGCACATTCAGCTGCGTAAATTCCAGCCAAGCGCGCACCGCCGACGCCACGTAACGCAGGCGGCCGGGCAACCGCCGGTAAATTCCTGCGGCATAAACGGAAGCATCGACATCGAGCCCCACGCCGCCACCGCCCACATACAGCCGTTCACAGCCGTCACTGGTGCGAGCCCGCAAAAGATCCACTTCACGAGGTTGCCCATGGAGCGTCGCGTGTACAGCGGCGACGGGATCCTTAGGCAATCCCAGTGCTGCCGCGAAATCGTTTCCTCCGCCAGCGGGCAACACGCCCAATACCACACCGCTGCCGTACGCCGCATTCACCAGCCCTTGTAACGTTCCATCGCCGCCCATCGCCAGTAAAAATCGGCATCCTTCCGCGATCACCGCACGCGCTCGAGATTCCAGATCTGACGCCGTAGACGTAAGCACAAACTCCGCCGGGAATTTCTTCGCTTCGAATGCCCGCCGCACCTGAAGCAAATACCTTCCGGCACGGCCCGCTCCGGCAAGCGGGTTCACGAACACGATCGCCGGGGGGTCACCCAGGATATTTTGCAAAATGCTCACTGGGTGGAGATGCTGACGAACACCGCGAGGCGTGTCAACCCGCGCAGCGGTTCGAGCGGCGATAGCGGGAGGATTCCCGCGTGAGCTTCGCGAGGGTGACGGGACAACCCTTCTGTTGTTGCGAAATGACCGGAGCGCGAAATGACCGGAGCGTGGTTGCGCGCCGAGGAAAAAGCAGATCCCTCACCCCGCAGAAATCGCGGAGTTCGGGATGACACTGTTTGGGCATTGGAGCACACCGCGGCGTATTTCGTCATGTGGAGGCCGGGCTTAAGCCCGGCGCCTAGATAGGTGCTAAGGATCCACGCGGCCACGGCGCGACAGAATCGCGGGTGCAGCCAGGAGTGGTACGCAAAAACCAGGGCGTTGTCCAGCGTGTCTGCTATACACTCTGTTCGGAGATAACGCTCGAATGCTGACAACGATCCGCCGTCCTGCGCTTTGTCTTGCTCTTTTTTGTCTTTTCCTGTTTCCTGGCCACGCTCAATCGCAGACTCTCGCTGAAGCCGTCGAAATCGACGCTAACGCGGCGTCCCACCCGCTTCCCCACTTCTGGGAAAAAATGTTTGGCTCCGGGCGGGCGATCCTCTCGCTTCGCGACGACTATCGCCACGATCTCCGCGATGTCAAACGGATCACCGATTTCGAGTACGTCCGCTTTCACGCTATCTTCCACGACGAAGTCGGCTTGTACGATGAAGACGCCAATGGAAAGCCGGTCTACAATTTCTCGTACGTCGATCAAATCTACGACGGTGTGCTCGCGAACAAGGTCCGCCCATTCGTTGAGCTAAGTTTCATGCCCAAGAAGCTGACCTCCGATCCGAACGCCTTGCATGCGTTCTGGTACAAGCAGAATGTCGCTCCGCCGAAAGACTGGGACAAATGGGGCCAGCTGATCGAAACGTTCACCCGCCATCTGGTCGAGCGCTATGGCATCGAAGAAGTTTCGCAGTGGTACTTTGAAGTGTGGAATGAACCTAATCTCGATTTCTGGGTCGGCAATCCAAAACAAGAAACCTACGATCAGCTATACGATCAAGCAGTGTTAGCCGTAAAACGCGTCAGCCCTCGCTTGCGTGTCGGGGGACCCGCCACCGCGCAAGCCGCCTGGGCCGACAGCTTCCTGGCTCACTGCAAAGACAAAAACATCCCCGTCGATTTCGTCTCCACGCACGTCTACGGCAACGACAAAGCGGAAGACGTGTTCGGCACCCACGAAAAAATCCCGCGCAACGAAATGGTTTGCCGCTCGGTAAAAAAGGTCCACGACCAGATCGCGGCTTCCGCGTATCCGAAAATGCCGCTGATCTGGACCGAATACAATGCCGCTTACGACAACGAAACCGCGGTGACGGACAGCGCGTACATGGGACCGTTCCTGGCCAACACGATTCGCGAATGCGACGGCCTGGTCGAGAATATGAGCTACTGGACGTTGTCGGACGTCTTCGAAGAACAAGGCGTGGTGAAAACGCCTTTCTACGGGGGCTTCGGCCTGCTGGCTGAACGCGACATTCCCAAGGCGGCGTTCAACGACTTCGCGCTTCTTCATCGCCTGGGTGAGACACGTCTCGATGTGGGTTCGGATTCCGTGCTGGTTACTCGCCGCAGAGACGGCACGCTGGTCATTGCCGCCTGGAACCTCTACCTTCCAGAACAGACTGGCTCTCCGAAAACGGTGACATTGCATTTCAAGGGCATACAAGCCGCCACCGCGAAAGTTACCATCGTCGATAAGGACCACGGCTCGCCGCTCCCTGAATTCGAAAAGGAAGGCCGGCCGGCTTCGCCCAGCGTCGCCCAAATCGCGGCGCTCCGCAAGGCGGGCGCTTTGCCCGCGGCGAAATCCTATGCACTCAAGGGCGGCGTCCTCGTGCTGACCCTCCAGGCTCATGCACTCGCGCTGATCGAACTTCAAAAGTAAATTATGGGCGAGGTTGACTCTAAGCTTCGAAGGAAGTTTTGGGCGGGATTGACTCTAAACCCCGCCCTCAAAAACGAGGGCGGCTACAGGGTGCCCCTGACGTATCTGAGTGACTTTCCAATCCTCTATTTTGTGACGTAGATTGGATAACCGGCTGGAATCGGCGAGGTAACTGCGGCGGGTGTCTCCGGGGCGATCGCCTGAAACCCTGCGCGGGCCAGTCCATTTTTCGCGATGTCGCTCTTCATGAAATGTTCCCACACAAAACCGGTGCGCGCGTTTTCCGCCATCAGCATCGTGATTCCGGCGTCGATTCCGAGCACGTCCTGGCTATACCAGTTGGTTAGCGGATTGAACGCATCGACAAATCCATAGCGGTGCCAGGCGCGCTCCTGATATTTGGTGTAGATCGTTCGCAACACGCGCAGGGTCGCTTCCGGCAGGAAGGGCAGGGAACCTCCCGCGGCGCACGGCACGATGCTGCCATCGAGAGGTCCCATCGCGGGAGGACCGCCCCACACCGCGTAGCCGCGCGACGAATCGGACGCCGTGATTCCCCACAAGTCTTCGGTATAGTCGGGAAACTCGCGAGCGAGTTCCAGGCACCACAATTCGTGAACTTTTGTGGCGATTACGGAATTTACGAAATAGTCCGCATATTTATCGCGCTTACCGCGAAAATCAAACCACGCATGTGAATATTGATGCACGAACAGCGGCGCGTGCGAGCCGATGTAGCGGATGCCGTTGAACTCGAAATACGTTCGCGTCCACGCATCCCAGTTAGTCTTCGACATGATGTTCGCCGGAGACCCGATGCCCAGCAGATAGACCATCATCAGTTCGCTGTAAGCGTCCCAGCGGGCCTTGATGAATCCGTGCTCCGGCGTCCAACCCATCGAGAGTGTTTTTTCTCCGTGCAGGAGCCAATTCCAGTCCACGCGGTTGTATAGCGTGTTGGCCAAATCGCGAATCTCGGCGTCGTCGAAATACTCCCGGCAGGTCAGCACTCCACAGATGAACAGGCAAGTGTCGATGGAAGACACTTCGGATTGAAATACACGCTCGCCATTTTGGAAATTCAGGAAATGGCAAAAAAAGCCGTGTGCTTGCGGCACACGCGTGGCCACGAAGCTAAGGGTATTGCGCACGCGCTCGCGGATTTTTCTTTTGTCCTCCCATCCGCGATGGTCGGCGATACACAGACCCGTCAATCCGAAGCCCGTTGCGGCAATACTGGCCACGTTGCGCGAATCGGTTCCGTTGGCCTGGCTGCGGTCTTTCACGAGGCCCGTGTAGGGACTCGCTTCGTCCCAAAAAAACTGGAAGCACGCGCGCTCGATCTGTTCCAGGAAGCGGTCTTCCTCCAGCGTAAAACGATACTTGGTGGGGTCACTACTGAACAGCGAGGAAATGGGGCTGAGAGGCAACGCACTATTTTGCGGCGGAAGCGCAGGTACGGAATTCGGCCAGGCGCCTGCCGCAAACACTCCGGATAAGGGCAGAGCGCCAAGGGGAATTCCCAGCGCGAGACGCGAGGTCTCGTCGAAGCCAGTCGCGACGCGAACGCCTCCCACCGTTCACCACGTGCTCCGCCGGGCACATCTCGGGGCACTCGAACGCCCGATGGAGGGACAGGACCGGGTTCTCCATTGCATACCGGGCAAGTTTACCGGAGACAGGAAAGCTGCGGAAATCCGATTTCCGGATGAACTCTAAAGCAGCACTCTAGCGATTCGCGCGGGAAGAAACCACGTTCGGAAGGATTGGTGCCGGCGGAGAGAATCGAACTCTCGGCCTAGGGATTATGAGACCCTCGCTCTACCACTGAGCTACGCCGGCCTTGAGGCAACATTTCATGCTACGGAGTCTTCGTGGAAGCGTCAAGAGATCCGTAAGGTGTTAGTCATGGGCGCTTGGCAGCCTGAATGCGAGTTGATGCGAAGTCAATTCGCTGCTAGAGGTCGCCTTTCGATGGTTGAGCAAATCCTGTAGGTTTGTGAGGTCCATCGGGAAGCCCGAAGGACGGCTCTTTTTCGAAGCGCTTCCAAAAAGCGCTCTGCAAATCCGTCGATAAGAACCTCTTCCGGGGAATGCTAAGAAGAAAGCGGCAATGAGCGGACGGCGTCCAGGCACATGGCCAGTCCCTCGATGGCCGTCCCCAGTCGTAAGCTCAGTTGACGAGCATGATGCACCAGTCGACCCGGCATATGGAAAATCAAAAAGCGTAGTCGCTTCGGGCGGGCCGTCAATAAGTCTGCCGGCAAGGCCAAGCGCTTCAGCGCGGTGAGCACGTTGTAGGCGATCACCGCCAGCCGCAGCCAAGCAGCGTTAGCGCCGAAATATTTCGACGGCAACACCCCGGCCGCTAAATCATTCTTCATCACATCGTGTACCCGCTCGATGGTCCCGGCTTTTTCTCGATGCCACTCGATCAGTTTCACCGGTTCCCAATCCCAGATGTTGCTCAGCACCGCAAAATGTCGCACGCTACTGCCGTCAGCAAACAACCCTCCCTGCCGTTGGCGCAGCCGGATGGCGATGTAGCGCAGTGGTTTGCTGTCCTTCGGCTCGGCTTGCTGGTTCGACACGAACACTACTTCGGCGCACTCCCGATCCATACCCGGCTCGGGCTCTCCGTAGGCCTTCCACTCCTTTTCCGGAACTTCCAGAATGGCCTCGCGCAACGCTTCGCTCATCCGCACGCTGATCGCAAAACCAATGCATCCCTGCGGCCCTTCTGCACGTCTCTCGTTCGACAGCCAGCGCAACAACTCCTTCTCATGACAGGCCGCATCGCCGCGATAATAGTAGGTCGTCACTGTTTTGGGCAGCGCGGCGAACGCCGCTTTCGCCACCGTCAACGGAGCCATCAGTGCCGGTACGTTCCCATCTCGAAACTCATCGGCCAGCACCGCGTCCATCTCGGCCCACACTGCCAGCATCGGCTGATAGCCTCGTGGCCCTTCGTAGGTGTACAGGGCTTCTTGTTTGCGGCTCTCGATAATCGTGGTGTCCTGATCCACCGTAGCGATCTTCTGCTCCGGACATCGTTCTCCCAATCGCTGGATCAGATCTTGGTTCACTTTTCCTAACCCTTCTAGCGCTTCACTCTCTGAAGGAATGTACGCAATTTGATCCGGCAGTCGTTGCTGCTTGGCTTGCTCAATCCTTTCTTCTTCATGGAACGCATACAGGAACTTCCGAGCTGCTTCCGGAGAAGGTACTTCGTGCCCGATCAGTTGCCCTAACCCGGGGTCCGCCCGCAGTCGCTCAAAATCATCCAGGCACTCACCTCCAGCGGCATTCAGAACCACGAAGCTCTCGACAAACGTAGCCTCGTCGTAACCCCGTTGGCGCTCCTTCACCACCAGGTGTTGCTTCACACTGCCTGGTAATCCCAGAGAACGAAAGGCTTGCACCACCAGGGGTAAGCCTCCCAGCGCCGTCAGCATCTCTTCGGCTGGCTTGGGATCGAACTCGAACAATAAAGGTGATTCGGTCGGCGAGGGCTTTTCGATTTTGCGCATGCACGCCATCGTATGCGAAGGACGCACCTTGCAGGTGAGAATTCGTAGTCTTCGGTTTCACACAGCCCACCGGCGTTCTACGCTGGCGTACAGCCTCATTCAGGCTCCTCGCCCCTGCAACTCTGTAAAACACGTTCCGCTATCGACGGATGTTCTAATTGTTCTAGTACTGCTGTACCGTTGACTCTGCAGGTCCGCAATCCTATTCTGCTTCCGGTCACAGTTAGGTTCACCGACGACGCAGGCGAAAGCCAAGCGAAAGTGCGGGTGCCTAGGTGTGTACCGATTAGCTACAGACCCCATGTCTGCGGCTACTTGACATTAGTGTGACTTCATATAGAGTCGCCTCCTCGGGTTTTTCTTCCCTTGGGAGGCCTCTCAATGTCACGTAGACTCGTAGTCCTGCTCCTGCCGATGGTGGTTTTGGTAGGGGCCATGGGCCTTAAGACAGCTGTTACCGCGCACGGCGATGGTTCGTTCATGATGGCGAACGGCGCAGCGCCGGTTCCAGTAGTGTCGAAGAATGGACCTGACCCGGCTCCAGCACCTTGGAGAAACGGACCAGATCCAGCACCAGCGCCCTGGAAAAACGGACCGGATCCGGCACCAGCTCCTTGGAAGTAAGCCGGAATCGTTAGTCTAGGCTGTCGAACGTGACAGCGGACCAGGGCCCACTGACAAGGGTGAGATGCCTGGATCCGCAAGCTATGCGATACTCCTCCTAGGAACACTCCTAGAAGCTCTCGTGGTGGTGTGCGCGGTCCGTCGCAAAGTCCTAAGAAAATATTTCGTTTTGAACTTGTACATGCTGCTGTGTGTGTTCGTGAGCCTCGGGCGCTACCACATCCTGACTCATGACGGTGGCGTGAAATCGCTCACCTACCGGTATTTCTACTTCTACTCCGACGCGCTACTGACGATCGTTCTATATTTCGGGCTGATCAGCTTATACATTTCCGTTTTCGAGGAAATGAAAGTCGAACGGTATCTGCGCATGGGCGCGATCGTTCTGCTGGCAGGGACCTGCTGGTTCTCCTACGCCGTTGTGAGCCAATCGTCTCACCGCATGCTGACCTATTTCGCGTTTGAGCTTTCGCAGAACCTGTATTTCGTCGGCCTGGTCTTGACGTATGTCCTGTGGGCGGCGGTTCTGAAGATGCGCCATACGCAAGCGCTGCTGGTGCAGCTAGTGCTCTCATTGGGTATTTACTTCAGCGCGTACGCGGCGAGCTATTCCTTGTCGAACTTGCACCCAACCTTTTATTCCTATGTAGCTTACATGGTCCCGGTCATTGGCTGCTTGCTGCCGCTATCATGGGCTTATGCATTCTGGCGTGTACCGGAAGAAGCGCGCTTGTCGCCTCAACGGCTCGCTATGGCGGCGTCGCGATGATCGCCGCCATCATCCTCGTGTGCTCGCTGGCGTTTTTTCTGCAATTCTTCGTGCCGTATTGCCGGTCGCTGATTGCCAGTTCGGCGGCGCATGTGCTCTCTCCGGAGGTTCGGGACGTGACGGGCATCAGCACGCAGGCCGCGGGTGACGACTTTGCTCGCGTGATGCAGCTGTTGATGCTGTGTCCGGATCGCCCAGAAGATCGAGGTGAGATCCGCGCCATAGGCTTGTATTTCCAGATGCTCAACGTGATGAAAGCGGCTTTGGGGCGGCTGACGCCCTCCGTGCAAGCGTGGACGGAGAGAGAGCGCGGGCGGTGTACGTATTTCGCGGCCGTGGCGCTCGACCGGCGGGTAGCCTTCAGCCGCGATTTGCTGGCGCAGCAGATCGAAGCATAGCTTCAACTCCCTTTCCGCAATCCCAGTTTTGATGTGTCCCGCCGCCGGATTCGCTATCTGATTCGCTACATCGCTCTGCAAATCTCTCCTTGATTTTCTTCGTTTGGTGGTATCCTCGGCACGTTCCCTCCTCACCGGAGTGGAAGCGTCCGCAGCGCAAAAACCACCGGTGACCAAGACATGCCCGCAGTGTGGCTGCGTGCTGCTTTCGAGCGCACGAGCCTGTAACTTCTGTGATTCCAATTTTCGCGCGGAGCCATCTTCGTTCGAAGATGAGCGCGAGCTCCCCGCTCTAAGAAAGAGGGCCGTCAGCAGCCATCAGGAGAACTGCGTCTCCACGAAGAACCCATCGGATGAGGAACCGGGACCGGTATGGCGTGGCGAGCTAGGCCAACGCGTCGAAGCCTATCGCGCGCGACACGGCAAGCCGGCACGCGAAGTCGCGCAATCGCAGCTACCGTTCGATGAGCCTGCGGAGGAACGCCGGAGTGTTGCTGTCGCCGAACCTGCGGTAGCCGGCGATGACGAATTTTCGTTCACCATCGCGATCGGGCGCTACTCGCCGCCGGATGACAAACGCGACGGGCGAATGGTGATCGATGTTTCGATGCCTCCCGGATCGGAATCGGAAGAAGACACGCCGATCGAAGAAGGACGGTCCAAACACTACGGACTTTACCCGGTGGCTTCGCTGGAAGACCGCCGCATCGCCGCGCTGATCGATGGAGCTTGCCTGTTGTTTGCGTACGGCGGATTCCTCGCATTGTTTAGTTCGCTGGGCGGACAATTCACGCTCAGCAAACTGACGGCAGCGGTCTACCTGGCGACGTTCGCGATCGTGTATCTGCAATATTTCGCGCTGTTCACGGTGTTTGGGGGCACGACGCCCGGGATGATGTTCCGGGGTTTGCAGGTGGCAAGTTTTTCGGGAGCGCCGGCGTCTCCGCGGCAACTGCTGTTGCGGAGTATTGGCTATGTGCTCTCGGCGAGCGCATGCTTCACGGGATTTTTGTGGGCGTGGTGGGACGAAGACGCGCTCACCTGGCATGATCGGATTTCGCGGACTTATCTGAGCTCGCCTGCGACGCGAGCGCATATGCACGCGCACACCGTGGCGCAAGGCCACTAGAACTGGCCCACGAATAGCGCGGCAAACGCCCTCAGCGGCTGAAGCCGGGTTGTTAGCCTTGCATTTACGGCACGGCTGAACAGGCTGCGGAAAAATGCCGGGAGCCGACCTGCTGGATGTTTAGAGCACGCCTAGGTTGACGCCGGGTGGGGCAAGCCCCGCCCCTACAAGGAAAAAGCCGACGAGTGGCACGGCTGAAGCCGTGCCCTGACGTTAACGCGAGTTCACTTCGTGGGCGATGCGTGTGATCGCGGCGAGACTTCGCTCGACGTCGGTTTCGGTGGTTGCCCAGGAAGAGACGCTGATGCGCATCGCGGTCTTCCCTTGCCAGACGGTAGATCCGCACCAACATGTGCCGTCTTCTTGAATACGGCGGATAACCTTGCGGGTGGTCTCGGCAGTGCCGAAGGAGACGAGCACTTGATTGATGACGACATCGTTCAGCACTTCGAATCCTGCATGGCGCAATCCTTCTGCAAATTTTTGTGCGTGCGCGCAGGTTCGCTCGATGAGCGAGCCCAGGCCGGACTTTCCGAGAGATTTCAGCGCGGCCCAAAGTTCCACAGCGCGCGCTCTGCGTGAGGCATCCGGCGTGTGGTTCATAGGCTCACGGCGAGCTCCCGGCTCGAGATAGGCCGCGCTCGAAGTCATGGCAGCGCGCAATGCTTTTCCTTCGCGTACGATCACGATTCCGCTGTCATAGCCGACGTTTGGCCATTTATGAGCGTCGGTGGCCCACGAATCGGCTTGATCGAATCCACGCATCAAGTGGCGATATTTTGGCGAGGCGTTAGCCCAGAGGCCAAATGCGCCGTCCACGTGAACCCAGGCGCCTTGTTCTTTCGCGCGAGCGCAGATTTCTTCGGCGGGATCGAATGCGCCGGTATTCACGTTGCCTGCCTGGATGCAGACGATCGTGCGCGAGCCAACTTTAGGAAACTTGTCCGCGCGCATCCTGCCCTGGCCATCCGCCGCGACAATGGTTACGCGCTTTTTCCCGAATCCCGCGAGACTCAGCGCCTTCAGGACTGACGTATGAACTTCTTCGCCAACTACAACTTCGATGGGGGGAGCGCCGAACATCCCATCGTCGACAACGTTCCAACCGGCTTTCGCCAATAAGGAATAACGCGCGGAGGCGAGCGCGGTAAAGTTGGCCATCGTGGCGCAGGTTACCAGGCCGCCTTCGCATTCCGCGGGCAGACCGAAGATGTCACAAACCCAGCGGAGGACCACTTCTTCGAGTTCCGCGGCGACGGGAGACATCACGCGAAGAGCAACGTTTTGATCCCAGGAACTGGCGAGCCAACTGGCCGCCATTGCCGCCGGCACTGTGCCGCCAATCACGAAACCAAAGTAGCGACCTCCGGTGGAAGCCACTGTGGCCGGCGAGCCAATTTCGTCGAGCATGGAGATTACTTCAGCTGGATCGGTGGAGCGCTCGGGGAACGGTTCGTGGAACTTGGAGAGCGCAGCTAGTGCTTTCTCGCTGGGCGCGACACTGCGGCCGGCGACGCTTTGGATGTAGTGGCGCGCTTTTTCGGCGGCTACGCTCAGGGCGTCGATGGCGACTTGGCTCGATTCGTGATTTGTTTCTGCGGGCATCGCGGCCTGCCTTTCTATATACAGGAGGTTCGTCGTCGGTTCGGTGATGGTGTTCACGCCCGGAGGGGCAAGCCCCTCCCCTACGGCGCCCAGCGAGCGAGATTGATCGCTGGACACGGCCGTGCTCGTTGGAACTTTGCAGAACTTAGGGTAGCCAGGTACAACGGGAGTGAAAGAGCCGAATTGGGCGCTTTTTCGTGCACGGGCGGCGTTGTGCGGTTCGCGCGGAACGAGCTACTTTCCAACGCTACTTTTTAACGGCTTGGTCGGAGGCGATTTTGCCGTCGCGGATGTGGATGATGCGGTGCGCGTGCTGGGCGATATCGTTCTCGTGAGTCACCAGAATGATGGTGTTGCCCTGGGAATGGAGGTTCGCGAACAGAGCCATAATCTCATCGCCGGTTTTCGAGTCGAGGTTTCCGGTGGGCTCGTCGGCGAGGACGATGGAGGGGGAATTCACCAGTGCTCTGGCGACGGCCACGCGTTGGCGCTGTCCGCCAGAGAGTTCATTCGGCTTGTGATTCATGCGATCGCCCAGGTCAACCCTTTCCAGGGCTTTTTTGGCGCGTTCCAGGCGCTCTTCGGACGGAGTTCCATTGTAGATGAGCGGGAGTTCGACGTTATGAAGGGCGGTTGCACGAGGAAGCAGGTTGAATGTCTGGAAGACGAATCCGATCTCTTTGTTGCGAATATAGGCAAGCTCGTCATCATCGAGATCGCTGACTAACCGGCCGGCGAGCCAATATCTTCCGGAGCTGGGTGAATCGAGACAGCCGATCAGATTCATCAGCGTGGACTTGCCGGAACCGGACGGACCCATGATCGCGACGTACTCGCCCTTGCGAATTTCGAGGTCGACTCCGTTCAGGGCACGTACTTGCTCCGCGCCCATTTCGTACACTTTGGCGAGATCTTCGGTCTTGATTACAATGCCGGTTGCGACCAGATCTTCGCGGTACGATTCGGCAGACGTAGTTTCCAAGGGCATGCGCTCTCCATCGCTACTAACGGTTCTCGCGTCAGTTCTGCTGATCTTCGGTCTTTTTCGGGGCGGTGTTGTCGACCTTGACGCTCGCTTCGGGTTTGAGGGTACGTAGAGCCTTGTAGCTACCGACGACGATCTCGTCGCCCTGCTGGAGGCCCTTGGTGATTTCGATGTCGGTGACACCGGAGATGCCGGTGTCGACGGGGCGGAAGATCGCCTTTTTTCCATTGACGACGAAGACGCCCTGAATTTCATCTTTCTTCGGATCACCCGGAGCGGCGGGAGGAGGCGCGGCGAGCGTCACACCGGACTTAGGCTTGGAATTCTTTGCCGCTTCTTCCAGATCTTTGCGGGTGCGCACGGCCAGCGCCTGGATGGGGATGGCCAGGACATTTTTCTTTTCGGCGGTCTTGATTTTGGCTGTGGTCGAAAGTCCGGGGCGCAGATTTTCCGGCGGGTTTGCAAGCGTCACGACCACCTTGAAATCCTTCGCTTCCTGATTGCTGGTGGTGGATTGTGTGGTCGCGAGTCCCGAGGTGCGCAAGACGGCCTGCGAGCCAATTTCGGTGACTCTGCCTTTAAAGATCTTTCCGGGGATGGCGTCGATGGTGACGTCGGCGTCCTGCCCAATCTTCACGTTGACGATGTCGGTCTCATCGACTTTCACTTCGGAGGTGACGATGGACATGTCCGAAAGAGTCATCAGGAAGCTGCCGTTTGAATTCTGAATGCCGGGGACCACGTAATCGCCGACGCGTTCCGGTAAATAGCTGACGATGCCATCGATCGGCGAGGTGTAGGTGGTCTTGTGCAGAATGTCTTGCGTATGCACGAGGACGGCGCGTCCCTGGCTCACCTGCGAACGCATCTGGTCGAGACTGGCCTTCGACGAGAGCACGTGCGATCTGGCCGAATCGACGGCAGCGAACTGGGCGTCGTAGGTGGTTTTGCGCTGATCGTAATCCTGTTTGGGGATCAAGCCGTCTTTAAACAGACCCTGACCTCGTTCCCAATCGAGTCTTGCTTTTTCCAGGTTGGCCTGTGCCTGCAGCAGGTCGGACTGCGCGGATTTGTAGCTTGCTTCGCCAGCCTGAACTCCGGATTCAGCGGAGTTGATGGAGGCCGCTTGAGCTTGGACGTCGGCGTTGGCCTGGATGTTCTCCTGAGTCAAGAGGACTTGACCCTTCTTGATGTGGTCGCCTTCCTTGACGACAATCGCCGTGATTCTGCCAAATCCCTGAGCGGTCACATTGGTATAGGTAGTGGGCTTGATTTCTCCCGAGGCGGTGACCTGAGAGATCAAACTCTCTTGCGGAGCGACCTTCGCGGTTTGCACGGTGACCACGCCCTTGTTGGCCTGGTTTACGCTAAAGAGCACAATTCCGCCGAGAATCGCCACGGCACCGACGCCGATACCTACCTTCTGCCACGTCTTCATGGTGTTTCCTCTTGGTTTGCCGCGGCGAAACCACCCGCGCGGGCCTTCAAACGTGCCTGTCGTCCGATACCTTACATACGGTCCCAGAGGCGTAAATGTTTCGGCCGTAGGGTGTTGAGTCTACGAGGTCTAGCCTCGTGAGCCCTCTGCATGACCACTCAGGTTGTCGTCCGAGCCGAAGTATCAGGTATCAGAGGCGGGCCCTAGGCCCACCGTTTCTATCTGTAGTTTAGGTAGAAATCAGGTCAAAAGAAAGGATTCCTCGTTGGGAAAAATGGATGCCACGCCGGGAAGACCCGCGAGGCGCCATTTAGTCTGGACCTCACGGCCGCCTATTGCAGATGACGCACCCCTATTGTTACAGTTCTGTGACGCCGAGATTGTTGATGGGATACGCCAAGTCTTCTTGCAAGCCGACTTCGCAGGACAAATCCCAAAGGGCCCAAGTCCTCGTTTCATTTTGGAATCGTCGACAGCAAGGCACGCGTCTCAGCGACGACGCGGTCTTGGAACGTCGGGTCGCGCACGAGCGCGGAGCCGAGCATCGGTTGGCCGAGTTTGGACGCCAACGCATCACCGAAATAACGCTCGTTGAATTCTCGGAAGGTTCGCCGCAATTCTTTTTCGGTCATTTTTCTTCTTTTCTGGCAATGCTTTTGGTCCACACATCGGGTCGCTCGGGATCGGGCGGCGCGTAGCCCCGCTTGGAATACCAGTGCTCCAAATCTTCTTTAGACCATGTGTTATCCAAAGGCTCCGGTCTGAGTAATACCTTGTCATATCCCCATTTCACGGGCTTGCCGTTCGACTTCAGCAAGAACGCGCGAACCGATGCCTTTTCGTCGAAGCAATTTGGGAACGACGAGTGTGTAAAGACAGAGCGGTTGCTGGCTCGGTGGAAAAATGTCCAAAGAAACGAATGCAACCTCCTCGTGGTTCTCGACGGCCACGAAATGTCTCGTCACCACTGCCTTTGAACCATCTTTCGCGCTACGCCGAATCGCTTCGTTGCTGATTTTTTCAATGTCCCTTATGGGCTGTAATTTCACGCGCAGGCGGCGGCCTCGGCTCGGCTGGCCCTCTCAGTCTCAAAGAAATTCAGAAATTGCACGCCGAAGTCTGAGATGACATAGGTCTTTGCAGGCGGAATTTCAAGGTACTGTCGGATTATCCTGTACGCGCGTTCGGGATCACTCAAATTGACGTTTGGCGGCGTTTCCATTTCTAGTCTCTCAGTCACGAGACCTTGCGCCGCAAGATGTTGCAGCACGGCTAAACGGCCGCCAACGGGAGAATCGATAACGCGACCTACTCGCTTGCCGAAGTGCTCAACAGGCTTCATTTCCTGCAACATTGAAACGTGCTCAGGCGCTAAGTCGCGAAGTATTCTGAGCAATAATTCTTTACGGCTTTCTGACACAAAATCAATATGGGCAGAATTTGCAAGTCCAGTCGCGAGCATGTTCAGCTTGTTCTTATCGTGCGTGGTTTGAATTTGTTCGAGAGTTAAAGTGAATAGGGTCAAGAATTCGTCGCTTTCGAAGAAAGCCCTGTCCACCTTTGAGTCTTCCGTTTGCTCCAAACGTTGCTTGAGTGCTTCCAAAACATCTGTTACCCGCTCCACCATCTTCCTCTGGGCGCTACCGGCGAGTAAGGAACTAAGCGGACCTCCAGCGAGAGGAATACTGGCGACCAAGGCGTTAAGAGCTTCATTGCCGCCATCCATCTTTGAGCCATATTTATGTAGTTCAATGGCTATCGTCACGCGGTCGGTCAGGCTCATGGCTTCGTCCTTTCAAAAACGGCCCTCACCGAGAAAGAATACCCACGCCTGAGTACAAGGTATCAATCCGTTGCTTGCCCGCTGCCAAGGCCGCCTCAATCGCCGCTTCGCGTGTCTCAAAATCACCTTTGAACTGAAAACCCTGGCGCGTGTAGCGGCCCGATTCCGTTGATCCGATTTGCACGTATGGCCAAACGTAGAAGTGTCCGTTCTTCATCGTGTAGATTTCGAGCACGATGAACAGGGCGTCGTACCCCCTTTCAACTATTTCGCATTCTGGAAAGGGCGCGAGTGGAATGAAAATCGAGTTACCGGGACTGTCGTCTCCCCTGTACCGGTAGGGCCTGTTGCCAACAAGGATGTCCTCACCGGCATTCAGAGGTTTGTCGTGGCACTCGAGCGTATTGGCATCAAATACTTTCCCGTCCTCGCTCTTGTCTTGGAGACCGATGCAGTGATCGAAGCGCATTCCGCCTTTGTGGCGCATAAAAAAGGACTCTTTCTTCCCGGCTATTTTAGCGCAGGGCGAACAAAAAGCAAATCCTTTTGGAATTGGCTCTGTTTGAATCAGCACATTCCCAGCTTCTGCTCGATCAAACTACACTCGACGGCGATGCCGACTTCATCCCCGAAACGCGCCTACGTAAACGAGTGCTTGCAGTGTGAGACTCGGGCCAGGGCAGAATGGTCTTGTCGCGTGAGGCCGGCCATTGAAGATCGCCACTTTCAACATCAACAACATCAACAAGCGTCTGGATAATCTCACGGCTTGGCTCGCCAGGGCGCAGCCCGACGTCGTTTGCCTCCAGGAACTCAAGGCAGAGCAGCGAGCATTTCCGGCACGTGCCCTTCGTAACCTCGGCTATCGCAGAGTCTGGCTAGGCGAACGCTCCTGGAACGGCGTAGCGGTCCTGGCGCGGGAGTGCGATCCGGTGCTAACGCGATCCAGCTTGCCTGGGAATCCTCAGGATCGCCAGGCACGCTATATCGAAGCGGCGGTAAATGGCGTGCTGATCTCTTCCATCTACCTGCCGAACGGGAATCCTCAACCGGGTCCGAAGTTCGATTACAAATTGGCCTGGTTCGAACGTTTAATCGAGCACGGCGCGGAACTCATGAAGGCTGGCGTGCCTGTCGTCTTGGCCGGCGATTACAACGTCGTACCCACTGTGCAGGACATCTATCCAACGCGATCTCTCGATAACAACGCATTGATTCAACCGCAGAGTCGCCATGCCTACGCTCGGCTGCTAGCTCAGGGGTGGACAGACGCTCTGCGCAGACTGCAACCCGAGGGGCCGCTCTGGACTTTCTGGGACTACAAGCGCGATCGGTGGCCTTTAGACAAGGGGATGCGGCTGGATCATTTCCTCCTCTCTCCAACCGTGCGCGATCGACTCGTGCACGGAGGGGTAGACCGGTGGGTTCGCGGTGAGGAGAACGCGAGCGATCACGCTCCCGCTTGGATAGTGCTCGATCGTTGATTTGTATTGTGATTTTGAACACGACTACGTGAGAGATCGGCGCCTCCTCACCCCGGTTCGCTCTGGACTCAATGAGACGTAACGGGGCTGTATGTCGAAATTGGTAGTTCGATACGGGGATATACGCGCCCTTAAGGACATGAGCGAAGTGCGTTCCGCTAGCGAGTGAGAAATGACTTCAAACCGTTCAGCAACATCTGCACGGCGACCATCACGAGCAGCATTCCCATGAGCCGCGCCATCGCGATGAGCCCGCGCTCGCGCAGCACGCGATAGAAAAAGGTAGACGCCAGCAGGATGCTCCCGCTCAGCGCCCAGGCGATCGTGATTGCAAGCAAAAGCGACCCGGTGCGGGACGGGGACGATTGTTGCAACAGAAGTATCGTCGCTAGCGTCGAGGGCCCCGCGAACAAAGGAATCGCGAGCGGAACCACAAGCGGCTCGCCTTCGACCGAATCGACAGCGATCGCTTCCCCAGAGAAAATCATTCGCAGCGCAATTAAGAACAATACAACACCGCCCGCAATGCTGATCGCCTCCGGATCCAGATGCAGGAACTGCAAAACGTAGCTTCCAAGGAACAGAATCAGCAGTAATACAAGGTAAGCGATTGCTATTTCCCGGACCAGGACCTTGCGTCGCCGCTCCGGTGGGACGCTCTTCAACACTGACAAAAACAATGGGATATTCCCCAGTGGATCCAACACCAGGAATAAAGTAACCACAGCCGAGAAAACATTCATGTCCTATCCCATCCATGCGCGGAGTTCTATAAATTGCTCGTCCGCCCACGCCATGATCGCGTCGGTCCCTTCCAGTTACGCAACGAGCTGCGGATTGATTCGCTCAATACCTCAGCTCACCTGGAGTTAAAAGCCAGATTATCCACCGGAGTACAGCTTCCCTCCTACCGCCTTGGGTTTTTATCGGGCCTGATTTGACGCGCGAGCGACCAGCTCGTCCAATCTCGAAAGCAAGAGCTTTAGGATCGGAGACTGGTTCGACTTTCTGTAGCCGAATACCAGATCGACAGTCGGGGCATCGCCTTTGAGAGGACGGCTAGTCACAGACGAAGGCAGAAAGTTTTGTGCGTAAGCCGGCAATAGCCCAACGCCACCTGTCGACGCTATTAAAGACATCCCCATCGATACTCATGACCGCTCTGGCCATGATCATCGGAATGATTCCCATGGCCCTCGGGCTGGGCGAGGGCGGCGAGCAAAATGCTCCTCTGGGCCGCGCCGTAATTGGCGGCCTGTTGTGCGCTACGGTTGCCACGCTGGTTTTCGTTCCTTCGGTTTTCAGTTTGCTTAACGGACGGCGTGACCCTTCGGCTCCAACAACCGGTGGCGGGCAATCCCAAGGCAATGCAAGCGTGAGTTAAAGGAAACACCAATGACACCGAGCGAGGTAAATGTGACGAGCATGCCAGAACCAGAAACGATCGAGGTGCAATCCATGCAACCAAGTCCGGACGGATTTCGTTCACGCCCCGGAACGCGGCGCCGAACCGCGATCCTTGTCGCGGCCGCCGCGCTCGCCCTTCTCGCTCTCGTGATTTACTCGGGCGTCGATTCACGCGCTGTGGCCGAAGCCCGGCTCGAGCAACGAACCGACCAAGCCGCCATTCCCACCATCGACGTGGTCTTTCCTCGGGAGGGTGCTCCCACGCAGGAAATTGTCCTGCCCGGCAACACTCAGGCGTTCAGCGACTCGCCAATCTATGCGCGGACCAGTGGGTATCTCAAGCGCTGGTACTTCGACATTGGCGCGCATGTCCAGAAGGGCCAATTGCTCGCGGAAATCGAAACCCCGGAAGTCGACCAGCAACTGCTCCAAGCCCGAGCCGACCTCGATACCGCGCAAGCCAACTTAAATATTGCCAAGATTACCGCCAGCCGCTGGCAAGACCTGGTCAGCACGGGCTCCGTATCCCAGCAGGAAACCGATCAGGCGGTCAGCAATCTCAGCGCCGTGAAAGCCGCGGTCGAATCCAGTTCCGCTAATGTGCGCCGCCTTGAGCAGTTGCAATCATTCGAAAAAATCTACGCCCCCTTTGTCGGGATCGTCACAGCGCGCAATACGGACATCGGGGCACTTATCGATGCGGGTGCCAGCACACAGCCGAAGGAACTCTTTCACATGGCCGCCATTCGTACGCTCCGCCTGTACGTCGCGGTTCCCGAGGTGTACTCCCGTGCTGCGGGCGCCGGTGCGCCGGCCACCTTGACTCTCGATGAATTCCCGGGCCAAACCTTTCATGGCACGCTCGTTCGCAATGCCAACTCCATCGACCTCGCTTCGCGCACCTTGCTCGTCGAAGTGGATGTTGACAATCCAACAGGCCAACTCCTGCCGGGCGCCTACGTCTTTGTCCACCTCAAACTGCCTGACCAGACTCACTCGGTAACGATTCCATCCAACACGTTGATCTTCCGCAAGGAGGGCTTGCAGGTAGGGCTTGTCCGCAATGGCAAAGCCGAGTTGGTCCAGGTCAGGATCGGCCGCGACTATGGCAATAGCGTAGAGATCGTTTCGGGCCTTCAACCCTCGGACGCCGTCATCGTTGATCCCTCCGACGCTCTTCTCGCCGGCATGCCCGTCCGCGTGAGCAACAAACCAGCAGGCGGGTCCGGCCGATGAAGTATTTATTTGCGCTCATGCGTTTCATCCTCACCGGCGTTGTCGCGCTCCTTCTAGTGCTCCTCATCGTGGCGCTCGAGGGTTGCGCCGTCGGTCCCAAATACGTCAAGCCCTCCGTACCTACCACACCGGCCTATAAGGAGGATACGCCGGCTTCATTCAAGGAATCAGAGCAGTGGCAGCCCGCGCATCCCGGGGATCAGGCGACCCGCGGAAACTGGTGGGAGATTTTCAGCGATCCGGAACTCAACAAGTTGGAAGTACAAATCGCCGATTCCAACCACGACCTGAAGGTAGCGGAAGCGCGCTTCCGCGAAGCGCGCGCAGCGATTCGCTTCAATCGCGCGGCGCAATTTCCGACCATCTCCACTTCGCCGAGCGCCAGCTATGTCAAGAGCTCAGACTTTTCCCAGAGCTTTCCGTCCAAGATACAAGAGGCCAGCACTGGTAGTTTCGTGCTGCCCTTTGACCTTTCCTACGAACTGGATCTTTGGGGTCGCGTTCGGCGTAGCGTCGCTGCCGCGCGGGAAGAAGCGCAAGCCACCGCTGCCGACTACGAGACCGCAAAGCTCAGTCTCGAGGCGGAACTCGCCTTGGACTATTTCGAATTGCGCAGCGCCGACGCTCAGAAACAGCTTCTCGACGACACGGTAAAAGCCAATACCGACAACCTGCAACTCACGCTCAGCCGCTTCAAGGGAGGCGTAGCCCCGAAGGCCGACGTCGCGCAAGCGCAAACGCAGTTGGACACCACTCGCGTGCAGGACACGGATGTCACCGTGCAGCGAGCGCAATTCGAACACGCCATTGCGATTCTGATCGGAAAGGCACCTGCGGACTTTACCCTCGCAGCTGTGCCGCTCAACAATCAACCTCCCGGCATTCCGATTGGACTCCCTTCTGAACTGTTGCAGCGCCGGCCGGACATCGCCGCCGCGGAGCGCCGAGTGGCGGAAGCGAACCAGCAGATCGGCATCGCCCGCGCGGCGTATTTTCCCACCGTTACCCTTGGGGGAACGGCCGGATTCGCCGGCACTCAGGGTTCGAACTGGTTTACCTGGCCGAGCGGCTTCTGGGCCGTGGGTCCTGCCTTGGCGCAGACCCTCTTCGACGCGGGGCGCCGTCGCGCCACGTCCGAATCGGCGCGCGAACTACGATGCCACCGTCGCAACTTATCGCCAGACTTCACTGACAGCATTCCAGGAAGTCGAGGACAACGTCGCCGCCTTGCGCATCCTCGAGAACGAAGGACAGCAGCAAAAGCAGGCCATCGCGTCGTCCGAGGAATCGCTTCAACTCTTTACGAACCGTTACAAGGGCGGTGTCGACACCTACCTTCAGGTCATCACCGCGCAGACCATCGAGCTAGCTAACGAGCGAAACACCATTGATATTCAGCGCCGTCGATTGGACGCGAGCGTGCTCCTGATCAAGGCGCTGGGAGGGGGCTGGAACGCATCCAATCTTCCCACGTTCGGTGCATCCGCCGTGCGGGACTATTAAGCTGCTCCAAAGGTGGCGATCTTTCCGGGACCGGGTTGGCTTACACAAGGTGGCTGCGGAAAACATTTGTTGGCATGAGGATCGTCCAGAGAAGATCAACGCGGTACGTCTCGCGAACGTATAGAGACGCGGAGGGTGCCCCAGGTTCGCATCAGCCTGAATATAATTCCCAATACGCGTACCAGCGCGCACGGTCCCGTCCGCTCCTGGGAATCGGCAAAGATTCGAGCGGCGGTTTCCAGTCGATTCCATGATCTGAGGCACAGTGGGTGTGCTCGGATGCTTGAAGCGGTGTGCCGTTTTCCGTCGTTGTCACAATCATGGGATGGAGTCTATCGACAACGGTGCGAATGCCGAGGCGTTACGGGCATATCGGACAGACCACGCAACGACAGGCCGTCAACGCACTAAAAGGGGCCGCAATCAGATTTGGCTCCCCGGGCTAGATTCGAACTAGCAACCCTTCGGTTAACAGGTTCGATTTCAAATCCATAAGTCGTTGCTTAGCCGTCGCTTAGGGTTATTGGGAAGCCAATCTTCTCCCTCAAATGCTCCGAAGTTGTTCCAAACTATTTCAGCTTGGCGTACTCCGCTTTGGCCGCATGAGTATGGGGATGTCGGGGTCGGCGTCCTTCCAGAGGGTGAGGAAATCCTGGTAGGCCGTCTTCGCCTTGGCGGCGTCTCCCGCCAAAACGAACGCTCTCCCGAGTTGCAAGTGCGCCAGTGCGCCGATGGGATCCAGCCCCACGAGACCGCGATGATCGAGAATCTTCTGAAACTCGGCGGCCGCTTCCGCATACCGGTGCGCGGCAACGAGAGCCTCGCCGCGCACATAGGCCGAGTGCAAACCGCCAAGATAAAAATGATTGAAGTTGAGACCGTTCACCGCCAGCTCATACCGAAGAGCGATTTGCAGCCGCTCCACGCTGTCTGCGGGCTTGCCCTGCGCCAGTGCGGCTAACGCGCGAAGAACCGGCGCGTAGGTAAATTTCGCGAAAGTATCTTCCGGGAAGCGCTTTTCTAAATCGCCGGCGAGCGCCTCCGATCGAGAAGAATCTCCCGAAAGAGCCAGGGCAAGGCCGGCGGCGTATTCGACGTCCCGGCCCTTGGAAAGCTCCAGCGCCGCCATGGCGCTCCTTTTCCCTTCGGCAGCATTCCCGTAAACGGCTTCCCACACCGCTCGTGCGGCCCGGTAACTCGCTGCCGCCTCGCGTTCCCCCTCTTGCAGGGCCAGATCGACGGCCCGGCTCGATGACTGCCGGGCGGCCTGCAGGCGGCCGGAACGAGCCAGCGCAAGAGCCTCCGCGTGAGCCACCCGGTGTTCCGCTCCATGCTTGCCCCTGGCCAGAGCTACTACCCGATCCATCTGGTCCTGGTCCCCCTTTAACACCGCGATGTTGTATCGGATCACCAGAAGAATAGGGTCCTCCAGCCTGCGTTCGGAGGCTCGCTGAAGAGTGCTCTCGGCTTCGGGGAAGCGGTCCGAGGAAAAAATAGCTGGACGCAAGACTGCGGTACCCAAAGTGAATGTCGGGATCGGCCGCGATTTCTTTTTGGCTCCATCTCGATCGCTCTTTCAAATCGGCCTGTCCCATGGGTGGAAAGTCCTCCTAATAAATCCTGGGGAGTGGGCGGGTCCCCGCCGCGAGGATAGGTCCGAAGCCACGACTCGAGGGTTTGGTACGCCTTTTCCAGATTTCCTGTCACCTGCCGGTCGTAGAGGAAGTCGATAAAATACCTCTCCCGCTCGCTGACGCGATTTCGCAGTTGCCAGGCTTTTGTAGTGCTCTCAGCCGACAGCACGGACTCTCCCAAGTCGCTGTAGCCTAGCCCCAAAACCGCGTAGGCCATCGCGAATTGGGGATCGATTTCGACGGCGCGGCGGAAGAAAGGCATGCTCGCGGCGCTCCCGGCGGTTACGACCACCTTCATTCCGGTGCTGTAAGCTTTCAACGCTTCGAGCGAAGAGGTGGTGGCCTGTTCCAACGGTACGTCGAACTTCTGAACCGTAGTCAGCGATTCGCCCAACTCAGCCCGCAGTTTGGAGGCTGCCCCACCAAGTGCGTCCAACACCTTCTCCTTCGCAGCAGCGGTTGCCTGCTCCTGGGCCAGCGTGTCTCCACTCTGGCAACTTACAACCTTTAGTCCCAGCACGTATTGGCTGCCCAGACTAGCAATCGATCCCGAAATGTAAGCCTTGCTGCCCGCCCGCTGGCAAAGTTCGCGAGCTACGTCGGGCGTGAGCTTGGTGTCGGGTGGGCGCGTCATCAGCTTTAAGGTCGTCGCCATTTTGCTGTCGGAGAGCACGTTCAGAAATGGCGACTGGTTCAACGCCACGCTGAGAGCCTGTCGCAGGGTGTCGTCGAAGACCGGGTCGCCCGTCGTGTTCGTGAAATCAGCGAGGACGATGGTGTCCTTGTCAGTCAGCGCATGGGCCTTGCGGGAGAAAAACAGCCAACCGCCCACGCGCCAGTCCGACGACCAAAATTGTTGCGCCAGCGACCGCCACCCATCGCAAATCCGAGTGGTTTTCAACTTGGCGTGGCTTGCTAGCGGTGGCTGTACGACCCGACTCTGAATCTCGCTTCAGCCGCTGCAAATCCGTGCGAATTTCGGCGGCGCTCTGATAGCGCAGCTTCCGGTCTTTCTCCAGCGCCTTGTTGATGATTTCTTCCAGCTTTGGGGAAAGGTCGGGATTCAGTCGCACCGGCGCAACTGGCGTGCGATTCAGAATCGCTTCCGCAATCACGCCAGAGGTCTCGCCCCGGAAGGGCAGAACCCCTGTCGCCATCTCGTAGAGCACCACGCCAAACGAAAACAAATCCGTCCGTGCATCCAACTCTTCGCCACGCACCTGTTCGGGTGACATGTACGCGAGGTGCCAATCGCTGTGCCGGGTCGAGTAAGCTGTTCTAGCTCGCTGACTGTGGGCATCGCCGAAAGATTCACGACACCGCCCGCTGGCGCCAGCTTTGCTAGACCAAAATCCAAAATCTTGGCGTGCCCGCGCTCGGTGACAAAAATGTTGGCAGGCTTGATGTCGCGATGAACGATTCCCTTGGCGTGCGCCGCATCCGAGCGCGTCCGCAATCTGAATCCCCAACTCCAGCACTTCCTCAAGCGGCAGCGGCTTGCCAGAAATTCGGTGCTTCAAAGTCTGCCCGTCGAGAAACTCCATCGCAATGAAAGGCTGACCGTTGTGTTCGCCGATTTCATGGATGGTGCAGATATTTGGATGGTTCAGGGCGGAAGCAGCCTGTGCCTCACGGTCGAAGCGGCTCAGAGCTTGTGAGTCTGGCGCGAAGCCGTCAGGAAGGAACTTCAAGGCAACGAAGCGGTGGAGCTTGGTGTCCTCCGCTTTATAGACGACGCCCATGCCACCGCCGCCGAGTTTTTCGAGGATGCGGTAGTGCGAGATGGTTTGGCCAATCATGGGCAGAGACTGGCGCAATCTTAGGTTTCACCGTCAACCAAGTCAACGTGTGGAGAAGTACATCTGTATTCATTTCCATGGCCGGTTGTGAGCGACAAAGGGTCTGCCCGACATTTTGAAAAGCCATCCCGCAACCTAACGCAGAATCAGGGTCACAGCCACGGCTGCCACCGCGAGTTTCACCAGCCATCCGAGGGAATAAGACACCGTAATTGCGGGGTGCAGTTTGATAAACAGAGCATTTGTGATGAGTAATGGCAAAGGTCCAACAAGCCAAATAGCGACTGCCAATTTGAGCGTCGCGCTGTACGAGTGGAGATTTAGGCGGGCGCACAGGAGTGCGAAGACCGCGCAAGTGATGAATGGAAGAGGGACCGACCACGCAATGGCTTTCATTTCTCCCTGACCGTGCGGGTGCCGCCAGATTTCAGGGTATTGGTTATATCGGCTGTAAAGCCAATCGCCCATGAATAGCCAATCGGTCAGCGATGCCACGAAGCCCCCGACTAACACCGTCAGTGCCACGCGAATCCAATTCATAAGGCCCCCTTTGCCCATCCCGGTCGCAATTCTCGTTGTGAACTCATTGGAATCAGAGCTAGAGTGTGACAAATCTCCGGGTCAAATGTAATGAAGCCAAGAGTGGCTCTCTAGGCGTCACAAGTTAGGATACAGAGGAGGCTCGATGAGACGCATTTCTGTATTTGTGGCTATCGCGCTTCTCGCTGGATTCGTCATCGGCTTCTTCATCCGAAGCGCTGCGGGCATGCTTCAACGAAGGACGCATGCCGCAGACCTAGCGGCCATCGAAAAAGCGCACCAAGAGGACATTGAGGCCACACTGACGCAAGACCCGAAGGGGCTGATAGACCTCTGGGCGGAGGATGCGGTAAACTTCATTCCGGGAAGCCCTCCTGCGGTCGGCAAGCAGGCCATTGCGGCTGCGCATGAGAAATTCCGCGCCCAGTACCCGCGCTTCAAGGTGTTGAGCTACACGGCCAAATACAAAAACATTCAAGTCGAGGACGGCTTGGCATGCGAGTGGTTCGAACGTGAAGGCGAGTATAAGTTGTCTCCAGAGTCCCGGCCGGCCAGTTGGCACGCTAACGGACTGGATGTGCTGAAGCGGCAGAGCGACGGCTCGTGGAAAGGGGTGATGGTCTTTGTTAACCAGTAATGACCTCGGACACACCCAGTTCTCAGGCAGCGGCGAGCCGAAATTACTTCAGCTTCGCATACTCAGACTTTGCTGCTATCAGGATGGGAATATCAGGGTCGGCGTCTTTCCAGAGCGTGAGGAAATCCTGATATGCCGCCTTGGCTTTGGCGGTGTCGCCTTGCATGGCATAGGCTCTGCCGATTTGGAGATGCGCGAGTGCGCCGATGGGTTCGTTCAGCACAATTCCGCGATGGTCGAGGATTTTCTGGAACTCGGCGGCGGCCTCGCTGCCCTGATGCGCGGCTAGATAGGCTTCTCCGCGCACATAAACAGGATACATGGCTGTCCAGCCGTAACTACTGTAAGTCGTCCGTCCTAGCTCATACGGCAGGGCGGCTCTGAGAGTCTCCAGGGCTTCGGAAGCATTTCCCTTGCTGAGCGCAAGTTTTGCGCGGAGGGTCGGCAGGTAATTGAACTGCACGATTGTGGCTTCCGGGAACCTCTGGCCCAAATCGTCGGTAAGTTTTTGCGCTCGCTCGTCGTCCCCGGCATAGGCCCACGCAAGCGCGGAAGCATACTGCAGATCGTGGCCCGCCGGATGCTTCATTGCCAAAGTGGCACGCCGTCTTGCTTCGTCTGCGTTGCCGAACAAGGCCTCCCGCAGAGCTGAAAGGGCGGAGTAGGTTGCAGCCGCTTCCTTGTCTCCAGCCCGTTCGGCAGAATCCACTGCCTGGCGGGAAACCTCTCGGGCGGTCCTAAGCCGCCCGGAATAGGCAGCGGTATCGGCCTCGTTCGCCAACAAGGTAGCCTCTACTCCCGGCGTGCCCGCCGATGATGATACCTGCTGCGCCATCCCCGCTGAATCGTTCTGCAAAAAGGCAATCTGATACAGGGCAGAGGGAAGAAAGCGTTTTTCAGTTTGCGTTCGAGAGCTTGCTCGATACGTGGCCTTCGCCTCATCGAGGCGATTCAGAGAGATGTAGTCAAACATCGGGAGTGGTACGAGGGGAAAAGTTCGGACTCAAACGGACTGCCTCTCTGCCTTCTTCCACCGCTTTTTCATATTGTGCCCATCTGCCGGGTAGATTGCCCCCGCTAAGTAAATATGCGGGATGCTCGAGCGGGGATAAGCTTGTATCCAAAGCTGGAGGGCTTCTTCGGCCTTTTCCATGTTCCCGGTGACCACCTTATGGAAGCGAGCCGTGATGAAGTACTTCTCAGGCTCGCTCGTTCGGTCGCGCAGTTCGTAAGCCTTTCGGGTACACTCAACATCCATACTGAGTTCACCCATATCGTTAAACGAGACGCCCAACCATGCGTAGGCGAGTGCGAAATTTGGGTCGAGTTCGATGGCCTGCTTATAAAACGGAATAGCCGCAGCATCCCCGGCAGTAATATGAATTTGAAAACCCGAACTGAAGGCTTTCAGGGCCTCAAGCGACGGCGTAGTGGCCTGTTCAAGAGGAGTATCGAACTTCTGCACCGTGCTCAGCGACTCGCCCAGTTTGTTTCGAATTTCCGAGGCTGTCTTTCCCAGAGCATCGAGCACGTGATTCTTGTCGCTCGCCTGAGCTTCCGTGCTCGCCAGCGATTCGCCGCTGGCGCAGTTGACCGCCTTGAGGGTCAGAAGGTACTGCGTGCCAATCTGCGCTATCGAGCCGTCGAGGACTGCGGCGCTCCCTGTCCGCTGGCAGAGTTCCCGCGCAATGTCGGGCGTGAGCTTCGCATCCGGCTTCTGGCCCATCATCTGCAGGGTCTGCTGGACTTGCTGGTCCGAGATAATGCTCAGGAAGGGCGACTGTTCCAGTTGCACGGAAAGCCCCTGCCGCAGCGTGCCGTCGAAAACCGGGTCGCCGGTCGTGTTCGTGAAATCAGCGAGGACGATGGTGTCCTTGTCCGTCAGCGCGTGGGCCTTGCGGACGAA
>CAVSNL010000005.1:0-26677 GCA_963729285.1 uncultured Acidobacteriota bacterium | reverse complement strand
AACGGTTTCGGCACATTCCGCATCCGCAGCAGCAAGGAGAGATGGGAGATGCGGGTGGAGAGGCCGACTTCGCGGCATCTGCCATTGACTACAGGTCAAGGGAAAGCGCTCACTTCCACCATTCCTGGTGTCCCCCGATTGTGAATGTAATGCCGGTTCGAATAGTGAAAGGCGCGGCCGGAAATCCAAAAGCCGCTTGATAGTGCTGGCTAAGCAGGTTTTCGATGCTGGTGTAGATTTGCGCGTAAGAGGTCACCGCATAGCGTACGCTCAGATCCAGCTTTTGGTAGCCGGGTGCGAGATTACGATTCGGGAGAAGCAATGTGTTTCCGAAGAATCCGTCCAGGAGAAACGTGCTGTCGTCGCGGCGGCTTACGAGATAGCCGCTGAAGGCGGCGTTCAATCTCCTGCGGTTGTATGTGAGGATGAAACTCCCGGAGTGGGGGGCGAGATGAAACGGCCGCGCTCCTTGCAGCGGAGCGAAAGAGCCAATGGGAATGTTTGGGAATAGCGGATTAATCGCGGCCACTCCGAATGCCTTGGTCACGACCGCATCGAGATAGGTGTACTCGCCCTGGAACAGCAATCCGTGCCCAAGGTCAATCTTAGATTCCAGTTCGGTTCCCAACGCACGTTCGGAGGTGGCATTCACGTAGGCGCCGCCGCCGATGGCCGTGGCTTCCGCTGCTGCCGCTGGGACGCCGATGGATTCCAGAGAGGAAGGATCGAGGAACGAAATCAAGTCGTAAAAATCGTTGTAAAAGTAAGTGATTCCCACGAGTGCGCGGCCATTCCACAGTCTTTGTTCGACGCCGCCGTCGAACGTTTTGCTCCTCTCAGGACCAACAGGTGACACGTTAAATTGCGCGATCTGCGCGGGTGTCAGGATGTTGATAAGCGCAGAAGCCTGTTGGGTGGTGCTGGGCTCCTTAATTCCCTTGCCGAAATTGAACTTGAGCTTTGTGTCGCCGAAAAAAGTAGCCGCGGAGGGACTACGAAGATAGTAGGCGACCGAAACGCGCGGGGAAGCCGCAAAACCAAAAACGGCATTGCCTTCGAGCCCGACACCCCCGGTCAAAAACAAGCGATGGCGGATGCTTCCATGGCCTTCGAGAAACGAGCTGTAGTTGTTGCGCGTGAGGCCTTCGCCATCTTCATGCTCGTAGCGGAATCCGACGACTCCGGTCCAATCGCCAAAGAATCGGTAGTCGGACTGCGCGTAGGCGGAGCGCCGCGCTTCGTAATCGGGAAAAGATTGCGGATAGGTTCCTGCGAAATCGAGAATGCCCTGACCGGTTACGCTAAAGCCGTTCGCCCCGCGAATGGTGACCAGGTTTCCCAGGTAGTTGGGCTGTCCAGTTCCGAACGGATCGAAAGGTTGTCCGGTTGGCGAAGGATTGGTGAAGAGGGAACTGAACTGAGCGAAGGCGAACTGGACAGAGTTGTGCCAGCGTTCAGTGGTTTGTTGCTGGGCGGTGACACCAACGTAAGTGTTCTGATTCCTCTGCGTGGAATCATCCGAAATTCCGTAGAGGTCAATCGCGTTGGGCGTGCCCACGGCTGTCGTTATGTGGCGAACGGTTGCGCGGATACCTGTGGTGGGAGCAATGTCCCAGCCTAAATTCGCACTAACCGTGGCGTTGTGGAAAGAATCATTCGGATAGCTGCCCTGGGTGTCAAACCTCGAAAACTCAGAGAAGTAGTCGAACCTATGGAGGGCGCCACTCAGGGAGACATCCTGGTTCAAGGTCCCGAAGTTTCCGCCGTCGACCGAATATTTCAATTCGGGGATCGACGTACTGCCGCGGGCGGTGGTGATGTTAACGACGCCGCTCAGAGCATCGCTGCCATAGAGCACGCTGTTTGCGCCGCGCAGCACTTCAACACTGCCGACGCCGTTGTTGGAGAGTTGCGCGAAATCGAATCCTCCGCCGATGGCATTTATGGGTATGCCGTCGATGAGCACTTTGTTGAAGTCCGATGCTCCGCCGCGGATGAACAGAGATGTGGTACCGCCGCGCTGGCTGGTCTGCACGATTTGCGCGCCAGGAACGTATCGCAGATTTTCGAGGACGTCGAGTTTATTGAGCGATGCGATCTGATCGGCGTCGATGAGAGTTACCGAGGCTCCTACTTGAGCCTCCGGGATGGCGGTTCCCGTTGCCGAAACAACAACCTCTTGAGGCAGAGGGCCGATGCGCAGCGAGACGGTCAGCTCTTCGGTTTTTCCGGCGCTCAGGAAGATCGGCGGGACGTTCTCGGTGGCGAATCCAGGCGCTTCCACGCGCGGCGCGTAGCGGCCGCCGGCGGGAACCGTCAAATTGAACGCACCTTCCGCATCGGAAGTTCCTTGAACGACTTCGCGGTCATCTTGCAAGAGCACGATTTTTGCATTTGGAACAGCATTACCCAGCGGGTCGACGACTCTTCCATGCAGACTGCCATTGGATTGACCCTTTGCAGAAAACGCACACAACGTGGTCAGAAGCGCGCAGCACAGAAGTATTGGAAAACGATGCACCATCGGAATAGACATTTAGAGTCCTCCTTCGCCCTAGAAAGAGCGGACTGTGAGCTTGGCGGGACCGGTCTCCTGACTCGCGGCCTACTTCTGGGCGACTGCGCCTTCCCACCCGTGACGGGCAGTGGCTTGTGCAGTCGAAAAACGGCCGTTTACAGTTGCAGGGCAGTGGCGGCTTTTCACCGCGCTTCCCGAGCATCTCGCCAGCGAACTGCTTTTCGCACGTCAACTCCAAATCAAATTGCTTTCCTCCTGTCCGCGGGTCCATACGCTCGGAATTACCGCTGATGCAATGAAATTAATTCGCATCGAATCGAAGGGAAAACGGGATGGGTCTGCGTCAGAGCAGATAGACGAAGAGGCCCAACCTGTAATTCGAGAAACGAGACGGATTGTTCGATCTAATTCCGGAATCGTTATCGACCTTTCCTTCGAGGTCGATGCGAATCGACGTGAACTCAGCCGGTCTCCTGGCTCGCGCTTCTTCGGATGGAAGCTGCCTTCCCAGCGCTGGTTGCGCCAGTGGCTTACTCGCTTCGCTCCTCCGCGCTTACAGTGGCGGGGCCGCTCCGGACTTGCACCGGATTCCCATACAAAAACCGAGTCGTACGATTTATACGGCAAGCGGTTGAAGGGAGTCAAGCTTTCCCGATGCATCGCTGGGTGGTATAACCAAACGGCGCTCCTCAAGAAGCACCGCGGACCGCGCTGGTTTTCTTTTCCTGTTCCGCCGGGCACCGGAAATCAGTCGACCCTCATCACAGAGCCGAGGAAGTGGATGGCGACTGCCTCAAATCTCGAAGAGTTGTTTGTCACACCGGAGTACCGGCTGGTGCGAACCGGGCGTTTTCTGATTACCGAGCTTTTGACGGCGCATCGCGTACTCAGCACTTCCGTGCGCAATGGCGGTCAAACCGAAAGTGTGCGCTACCTCGTCAATCATCAAAGCTGTGAAGGCACGGACCACCACGAGCGCCATGCTCTTATCACCGGTAGAGGAGGTGAGAACTATCACGATGCCGCGTGTAAGGAGATCGGCCTTGATCCTGGCGAAGTGGCGATGATGGGGACGGCTGCAAATATGAATTATGCGGCGGTAGTTCAGAGTCGGGATGACGCGACGCTGGTAACGGCGGTCGTGACCGCCGGTGTTCACGGCAATGCAACGTGCGCGGGCGATCCGGCCTCCTGGCGCGAGACGGAGAACGGTTGGGAGAAGATTGCGCTCGTCGGCGGAACGATCAATACCGAGCTTCTCGTGAATCGCTCTCTGACGCCCGGAGCTTTGGCACGCGCGGTGATCACCATGACGGAGGCGAAGAGCGCAGCCCTCCGTGAATTGGCGGTGAGCAGTCTTTATTCGAAGGAACTCGCGACCGGAACAGGCACGGATCAATTTTGCGTCGCGTCGCCGCTCAATGCGGGCCGGGCGATGACGAGCACGAGCCCACACTCGAAACTTGGGGAGTTGATTGGAGTCGCGGTGAAAGATGCCACCCTCGAAGCTCTGCGCTGGCAGAACGGATTAGAGCCAAGCACTACACGCTCGCTCTTTCATGCATTGGGGCGCTATGGAGGAAATGAGACTAGTTTCATGGCGAGCCTGGCTCCGCTACTAACCGAGCGAGAGTTGGAGCTCTTGAAGAAGAATCTGAATTCGGTGATCTACGAGCCGAAAGTCGCGGCGGTGGCGTTCGCTATCGCTGCGGTGCTCGACCGCATTCGCTTCGGCACCATCCCCACGAGTTCCGCTCGCGACATCCTTCGTCAACAGGTGGCGACGCTCGCCGCGAACCTTTCCGCCAAACCGGATCGCTGGCTGGATTTCTACGCGCAGCTTGCCGAAGCGGATCCCGACCAGCCGATGCGAGCTGTCTTTTCAGCGATCGCGCTAGGCTGGTCCTCCAAGTGGAACTGAGTCTTCTTCGTCCCAACGCGTTGCTGCTCGCTGGAGCGGTGGTGCTCGACTTGTTGATCGGGGACCCCGTCTATCTGGCGCATCCGATTCGCTTGATGGGCAACACTCTTACCTGGCTGGAAAATGGCCTGCGAAAACTGGGTGCGGACGGTTACGGCGGCGGAATTGCGCTTTTCTTCTTATTGAGCACTATTTGGGTTGGCGGCAGCGGTGCCGTTTTATTTGGTCTGCAAAAATGGAACGACCTCGCCGCGTTTGTCTTTCATCTATTCCTCGCATACTCGTGCCTTGCGCTTCATGATCTCTTGCGGCACGCATGGGCCGTGGAATCCGCGGCTCGCCGCGGCGATCTTGAGGGGGCTCGCACCGCAATTGCACGCCTAGTCGGGCGGGATACCGACCGCATGGACATCGCTGCGTGCCGCCGCGCCGCAATTGAAAGCCTCAGCGAAAATCTCACTGACGGTTTTGTGAGTCCGCTCGCGTGGTACGTGGTTTTGGGCCTGCCTGGTATCGTGCTCTTTAAGGTCGTCAGCACGATGGACTCCATGGTTGGTTACAAGACGCCTCGATACCTCAAATTTGGCTGGTGCGGCGCCCGCTTGGACGATTTGATGAATTTCATTCCCGCACGGCTTACGTGGCTTTTACTTTCTCTCTTGTCGCTGGTGATCCCTGGATGCTCCGCACGGAAGGCGTTGCGTGTTGGCTGGCAGCAACACGCGACACTTCCCGGACCGAATTCCGGATGGAGCGAAGCGGCTACCGCCGGCGGAATTCAACGGCGATTGATCGGCCCCATCTGGGCGAAGGGCGTGCTTGTTACTGAACTATGGCTCGGTGACTCTTCGGACCCGCCGGCGGGAGATGATTCCGACGTCCCACGCGCCGAGTTCTTAGTCGGTGCTACAGGCCTGTTGGCGGCCGCGCTCGCCGTGATCCTCGCCGCGATCCGTATTTGACGGGCTCTGCGCGCTGTGTTAACTCTCTTATGTTCTCAGGCGCCCAAAAGGGCTTAATAGGGAAGCTGGTGCAACTCCAGCGCGGTCCCGCCACTGTAACGAGGAAAGCCGTTTCGAAGTGCCACTCAGCGACGAGCTGGGGAAGGCGAAACGGTTCGCAACGATTGCTTGCAACCTCCGAGCCAGGAAACCTGCCGAGAACGGCGTCCGACTTGCCTGCGGAGAACAGGAAGCATGCGAATTAATCCTTCGAACATCTCGCCGCTTCGGTTCAAAGCTAATTTCCGCACGTCGAATCTTTCGCCAATCCAAAGAGAATAGACTTCGCGAGCAATGCCATGCATCCACGGCTCTGGACGTTGATCGCCCCCGCGCTTCTCGTCGCGCTTGTGGCCTCGATTGCCGCCGGCGTTCAGCGGTACGCTTCACCGCCCGGCGGCTTGCAACTGCCCGTTCCAAACACTGGGGACAAGCCGCTTCTGGTGCGCACGGGAAGTTTGCGGTATCCCCGTGAAGCCGTGGACAGCGATGGATTCACCGTGCGAATCACACATCCCGCGCATCGCATCGTGTCGCAATCCTGGTCCATCGACGAATGGGTCTACGCTGTGGTTCCCTCGCGCGACGTTGTGGCCGTGAGCGAAAGCGCGTACCAGCAGCGCATGAGTAATGTCTATGCATCCGTGCAGCAGTTTCATCCCGCCATCTCCAGCGACCCCGAGCGCGTGATTGCTCTGGACCCCGACCTGATGATCGTGTCCAGCAACGGTCGTGCCGATTACACCAGCCTGGCTCGAAGCTGTGGCGTTCCGGTGTTTCGTATTCAGACGATGCCGCAAACACTCGACGAGATCGAACAGGCTGTGCGACTGATCGGCTATATCACGGGCAACGACGACGCCGCGGCAAACGAAGCGGCGCGCTTCCACGACGCGGTACAAAAGGCGCGATCGCTGCGGCCTCCCGAGGCGCCCACCCCTCGCATACTTGGCCTAGCGGGCAATTACGCTTACGGCAAAAACACGCTCTTCGACAACATTGTCGCGGCTCTCGGCGGAATCAACGTCGCCGCAGAAAATGGGGTTGATGGCTACGAAGCTATCGATTTCGAACAGATCGTTCGCTGGGATCCCGAATGGATTGTCGTTGGCGCCGAGGATAGAAAAACGAAGAATGTGCTGGCGGCACTTCGCGCTGACTCCGCGATTTCCGTCACTCAGGCTGCGCGCAACAACCACATCGTAGTTCTCGACGACCGCATCTTCCTTGCGAAGTCCACTTACTCGGCGCTTCTGGTGCAGGCTATGGCCGAAGCACTCTACAGTCCGGCCGGGCGTTCCACGGGAAACATCCGGTGAGTCAATCCGCGCAAGTCCCAGTGTCCTTCGCAACGTCGCCTGTGCTATCGACGAGATCACCACTTCGCCTCGCCATCTTTTATGGATTTCTGCTGCCGATTCTTTTCCTTGCGCTTCTTGCCGGCGTCGGAGTCGGCAGTACGTCCGTCTCTTGGCCGGTCATTTTGCGGGTCGTGGAATTCAAGCTCCTTCCGCACGCCTGGACCAGCGCAATGACGGTCGCGAAAGCGGACCAGGTAATCGTTTGGCTGATTCGCGTTCCTCGCGTAGTCGTGGCGTTCTTTGTCGGCGCAGGGCTCGCCGCGGCCGGCGTCATCATGCAGGCGCTATTTCGCAACCCGTTGGCAGAACCTGGATTGGTGGGCGCTGGTGCCGGCGCGGTGTTAGGAGGAGTGATTTCCTTCGTTTTCGGCTGGAACGCCACCTCCGTTCTTTCTCTGCCGCTGCTCGCCATGTTGGGCGCCTTGCTCGCTCTTGCTCTTGTTTACGCCATGGCAACCCGCGGCGGCGTTACGCCCGTGGGCACCTTGCTCCTCTCTGGCGTCGCAGCTGGAGCCTTGCTCGGCGCTGTATCTAGCCTGCTGCTTTCGGTCAACATTGTGAATTGGCAGATCGCCCAGGACATCGTCTTCTGGATGATGGGTGGGCTCGACGCTCGAACCTGGACGCATGTCTGGTTGTGCGCCCCGTTCGTCATTCTCGGCCTCGCGGCTTCCTTGGTTCAGACACGCGACCTGGACCTTCTTCAACTGGGTGAGGAAACCGCGGCTTCCTTCGGTGTGGATGTCGAGTCCTCGAAGCGCATGTTGACGCTCACCGCCGCGGTCTTGACGGGTGCCGCGGTTGCGGTCGCTGGGCTTGTTGGCTTCGTCGGACTTGTCGTGCCGCACGGCGTGCGTCTCATTCTCGGTCCATCGAACCGCTCTTTGCTTCCAGCGAGCGCGCTCACCGGAGGCGCTTTTCTCGTGCTCTGCGACTTGCTCGCTCGCACGATCCACCCTCCGACCGAAATTCGCCTGGGCATTGTCACCGCGCTTCTTGGCGGTCCCTTGTTCATCTACTTGCTGCTCCGCCAGTATCGAGGAGCGGCCGCCGCATGAGTGTCCTGGAAGTACGACAAGCGACGGTAAGGCGCGCAGGGCGAACCATCCTTGGCCCCGCTTCGCTCGAAATACGAGCGGGCGAAATGATGGCGCTGATCGGCCCAAACGGCAGCGGCAAAAGCACGCTGTTACGCCTATTCGCTGGATTGTGGCGCCCTGACACTGGCGATGTACTCCTTGACGGCGTCGCGATCCACAGCCGCCCTCGGAAAGAAATCGCCCGCCGGATTTCCTTCGTTCCGCAAGACTCGCAAATTGGTTTCGAATTCACCGTCGCCGAGATCCTCGAGATGGGGCGGTATGCGCATCGCGGACGATTCGCGCCGCAAACCCCGGCGGACCGCGCGGCGGTAAACTCCGCGGCGGCGTATTGCGATATCACCCATTTGACCGGCCGCCTGATCACCACGCTATCCGGAGGGGAACGTCAGCGCGTCCTTATCGCGCGCAGTCTGGTCGTCGAACCGGAATTTATTTTGTTGGACGAGCCGACGGCGAACCTCGATATCCAGCATGCGCTCGATATCCTGGATCTGTGCCAAGCACTCGCCCGGCAAGGCAAGACCATCGTGGTCGCGACGCATGACTTCAACTTAGTCACCCGATACGCGACTCGGTTAGCGCTTCTTAACGCGGGAAGCTTAATCGCTCAGGGACCCAGAGACACAGTGCTCCGTCCGGAAACCATCCACGACGTCTTTCATGTTGACGCGGAACTTGTGTCAACAAGTGTGGGCGAAGCGGTGTATGTGTTTCACCAGCGAGCGGCAGGATAGTGACTCGGCTACGCCGTTTCGAATGCTTATCAGCGCACTACGATTTCTTGTCGCAACAGCTTCGCGGACCGCTATGATAGCCATATAAATGGCTTCTCGACTGGGAAAATCATGGCGTGTGTCCCATAGTTTGCGCGTTGGCGGTTCTCCTGGCGACCGGCGGAATTGCATGGAAATGCACGGTTGCCGCGCAATCGACCAAGGCTCCCATTCATTTTTCGTTCCGGCCCATCCCATTTTCTCTCGACAGCTCCGAGAGCTACCAAAAGCATGCACCGGAAAGCATGGCCGGAGGCGTCGCCGTCTTCGATTACAACAATGATGGGAACCTGGACATTTTTTTCACCAATGGCGCCGACATCGTCACCTTGCAGAAGTCATCGCCCAAATACCGCAATCGCCTATTCCGAAACAACGGAGACGGCACGTTCACCGACGTAACCGAACAAGCCGGGCTCGCTGGAACCGGCTACGACGTCGGCGTCGCCATCGGCGATTACGATAACGACGGCTACGAAGATATCTTTGTCGGCGGCGTCCATCGCAACACGCTCTACCACAACAATGGCAACGGCACCTTCACGGACGTCACCGAGAAAGCTGGACTCGCGCAGCCCGATAAGGAGTACGGGCCGCTGTGGTCCGTAGGCGCCGCTTGGGTCGACGTCAACAATGACGGCCTCCTGGATCTTTTCGTCGTGAACTACATGAGTTGGGACGTCAACAAGGAGCCGGACTGCAAGTGGGAAGGCAAGCCGGAATACTGCCATCCCAAGCTTTACAAGCCTCTCCCAAACCAGCTCTTCCTGAACAATGGCAACGGCACATTCACGGATGTTTCCGCCAAGTCGGGAATCCGCGCCCATCTCGGAAAGGGAATGGGCGTTGGCGTGGCGGACTATGATGGCGACGGCCTGCCCGATATATTCGTGGCCAACGACAAGGTCTTCAATTTTCTCTTCCACAACAAAGGGAATGCCCGCTTCGACGAAGTCGCGTTTGAGACCGGAGTAGCCTTACCCGAGCAGGGCAACGTCATCTCTGGAATGGGCGCTGACTTTCGCGATCTGAACAATGACGGCCTCCCGGATATCACCCTCGTCGCTCTCGACAATGAGACTTTTCCTGTTTATCGAAATGATGGCAAGTTGGGCTTCACCGATGTCACCGCGAAGAGTGGCATGGCTTTGCTCAGCGCTCCCATGGCAGGCTACAGCGCGAACATCGCCGATTTTGACAACGATGGATGGAAGGATATTTTCGTCAGCCGAGGACACGTGCAGTCGCCAAACATGGCGGGTCGCCAGATGATCGACCAACCCAACACGGTGTTCCGCAACCTTGAAGGAAACAAGTGGTCCGCGCTCACAGAAGACGCTGGTTTCACGGCCCAACCGCCGCGGCGTCACCGCGGCGCTGCGGTTGGCGACTTTAATCACGACGGAAAGCTGGACGTTGTGGTCACCGCTCTCAGCGCGCCGGCCGAAATCTGGATGAATGATAGTCCAGACTCCAATCATTGGCTGGAGATCGCGCTGGAAGGCACGAAAAGTAATCGCGATGGTATCGGCGCCCGCATTCGTGTGAGCGCGGGTGGATTCGTGCAGTTCAATCACATGAGCACCGCGGCGGGATATGCGTCGTCCAGCGCCGCGCCGGTTCATTTTGGGTTAGGCGGAGCGAAGGTGGCCGAAGAGATCGAAATTCGCTGGCCTTCGGGAACCTTACAGAAGCTGAAGGATATTCAAAGTGACCAGATCCTGCACGTAAAAGAGCCGAAGTGACGCGCAGTCGTTGTCCGATCAAATCCGTTCATTGCTTTGCGACCGTGATCGGCTTTCCCGAATACTCCACGATTTTATCTGGCTGAGCCGTCGGCTCGATTCCAACTCCATGGTTATCGCTGACAAATACCACACGAAATGTGCGAGTCTCCAGCATCCCCGGAAACTTTCCCTGCCGTTCGCCGATTGTCAACTTTCGCGCAGCGTCGTCCCAATCCAGTCGAATTGTGGCTCGCGCACCCTTTTCATAATTGTAGTTGTCGTTCTCGTCTTCATAGAGCGTAAAGCTCGCGTTCGCACCCGCATAAACGCGCAGCTCGATGGGATCCGCTGGTTTCTCGGTCGCATACTCCAGGTCTGGGCCCATCGGCACAATCGAACCGCCGCGCACGAACAGCGGGATGCGATCAAGAGGCGCCGCGGTTTCAATCATCCCGCTGCGGTCGGCTGCGTGGCCCGTCCAGAAGTCGTACCACATCGCTTTTGGCAGGTACACGCGGCGCGATGACGCGCCTGGTTCCGTCACCGGGTTCACCAGCAGGGCCGGCCCGAACATAAATTGATCGCCAATGTTCAGCGCTCGCGTGTCGGTGCGGAAATCCATCGCCAGCGCCCGCATCGGCGTGTATCCCTCGCTCGTGGTTTTCCACGCCAGCGAATAGATATAAGGCATCAACCGGTAGCGCAGCCGATCGTAGCTGGTGAGAATCGTCTGCGCTTCAGGGCCGTACGACCACAATTCGTTCTGATTTGTCGTTCGCGTCCCGTGCAAGCGGAAAATCGGACAAAACGTCCCGTACTCGAACCAGCGCACAAAAAGTTCGCGGTACGCGGGATCGTCGGGATTCCCAATGATGAATCCCCCGATATCCGTCGTCCAATACGGAAGTCCGGAAAGCTCAAAATTCAAACCCGCCGGAATCTGCCTGGCGAAACTCAGCCAGTTCGATTCCACGTCTCCCGACCAAGCCGCAATCGAGTTCCGTTGCGCCCCGGCAAACGCCGATCGTGACAATATAAAGACACGCTTCTGCTCAGACGTTTTCCGCTGTCCTTCATAAACCGCGCTCGTCGTCATCAGTGGATAAAGGTTTGCGTAGCGCGCCCCGCTTCCCAACGCAACCTTATTGGTCACCAGGATGTTTGTTTCGCGCCCTTCCGTCTCCGGCTCATCCGTATCCAACCACCACGCATCCGCGCCAATCTGAAACAACCCCTTGTCGATCAACTTCCAGTAGTAATCCCGCGCCGCAGGATTAAACGCGTCGTACAGCGCCTGCCCCGCGGGATGAAATCCACTCACCTTCGTCTTGTCGACGAAATATCCTCGCTTATCCATGTCGTCATAAACCGGGGATCCCGGCCGAAAATAAGGCCAGAACGAAAACATGACGTGGAAGTTGTTCTTGTGGAGATCGTCGATCATCCCTTTCGGATCGGGATAGTTCTTGTTGAACACCGGCTCGCCCATAATGTTCCACCAGAACCAGTCCTGCACGATGTTGTCCACGGGAATATGCAACTCGCGGTATTTGTGGGCGACGCCCAGAACCTCCGCCTGCGATTCATACTTGTTTTTGCACTGCCAGAATCCATAAGCCCATTTGCCGAACATCGGCGCCGCACCAGTCATTTCTCGGTACGCAGCGATGATCTTGTCGAACTCCGGGCCATAGAGAAAGTAGTAGTCGACGGTATCGGCGACTTCGGAGCTGAGATAAAGCTCGTGCGGAAACCGATTGTTGAAGCGGCTCCGCGAACTATTGTTCCAGAAGATTCCGTAACCGTTGCTCGATAGAAACATCGGTACCGAGATGTTTGTGTTCGCCTGCGAAAGATCAACCGACTCGCCGTGGTAATTCCAAACGCCTGCCTGATGCTGCCCTAATCCGTAAAACGCCTCCGTCGAAGCCCACAGATTCGAGAACATCTCCGAACGATAAGTCTTCTCGCCATTCACCTCGACCGGAGTAAGCGTCCGGTCGTAATCCTGAAAAAGTCCCTTCCCGGAAGCGTCAGCAAACGAAATCGCGCCGTCTTTCTTCGTAACAGTAACTTTCATCTGCGAAGTTGTCAGCTTCACGTCGTTATCGCTCGACTCCAGCGTCCACTGCGAAGCAGGCCAACTCTGCTTGGTCACCGCATATTGAGGCGTCTCAGGAATGCTGGAGCCCGGCGCGTAGGTTACGCGCACGATCGAATCCGAACAGATCAGCAGGCGCAGCGTCCCCGACTTCATCGTCAAGACGACGCCGTCCGCCTGCTTCTTCACGCTGGTAACGGGATTTAAGGGATTCCACTGCGCAAGAATGCTGGCGGGAAATGCGGAGAGCAGGAGCAGCAACGCTCCCGCAAAGATGGCGCTTCGCCGCCCAAGCATTACCGCAGCGCGCTGCGAAGTCGCTTCGTCGTTTTCTGCAGCTGGCGCTTCAATGCGTCCACCTGCTTCGAAATCTCTTCCAACTCGTTCTTCGCAAGCGCTCCCGCTTTTGCAAACTGATGGGCCTTGCGATCAGCTTTGCCAACCGCCGTTCCGATTTTCACCGCGACTTGCGTCAACTTGCTTTTCTTAGCCATCGTTCTCCCTCAGTACCAACGACAGCCATCCTATACACTCCGCTCGCGAACCGTCAACGACCCTGCGCTTGGTAGCGCCGGCATCCTTGCCGGCTCTGCGGACCGTTCTGCCCCTCGCCGATAAATCACTGCCATTTCGTCAGGCTAAAACAAAAAATACCGCTGCGCCAGCGGCAAGACCGTCGCGGGTTCGCACCCGATCAACTCGCCATCCACGCGCACCTCGTACGTCTCCGGATCCACCTCAATCTTCGGTGTCGCATCGTTGTGGACCATGTCTTTCTTTCCGATCCGCCGGCAATTCCGCACCGCCGCAGCCCGCTTTTGCAGACCCAGCTTTTGCGGCAACCCCACCGACATCGCCGCTTGCGAAATAAATGTCACGCTCGTAGCCGCGGTCGCCCCGCCGAAACTCCCAAACATCGGGCGATACAGCACCGGCTGAGGCGTCGGGATCGAGGCATTCGCATCGCCCATCACGCTCCAGGCAATAAATCCGCCCTTCACAATCATCTCCGGCTTCACGCCAAAAAACGCCGGCTTCCACAACACCAAATCCGCCAGCTTCCCCGGCTCGATCGACCCAATCTCCGTCGCCATTCCATGCGTAATCGCCGGGTTGATCGTGTACTTTGCCACATATCGTTTCGCACGCGCGTTGTCGTTGCGGCTGGAATCTCCCGCCAACGGCCCGCGCTGCACCTTCATCTTGTGCGCCGTCTGCCAGGTGCGCGTCACCACTTCGCCGACGCGTCCCATCGCCTGCGAATCACTCGACAACATGCTGAGCACGCCCATATCGTGCAAAATATCTTCCGCTGCAATCGTCTCCGGCCGGATCCGGCTCTCGGCGAACGCCACATCCTCCGGCACCTGCGGATTCAAGTGATGGCACACCATCAGCATGTCCAGGTGCTCGGCAATCGTGTTCACCGTGTATGGGCGCGTGGGATTCGTAGACGACGGCAAAATATTTTCGTGCGAGGCGATCGCAATAATATCCGGAGCGTGTCCGCCGCCGGCCCCCTCGGTGTGATACGTGTGAATCGCGCGTCCCGCAATCGCCGCGACGGTTGCCTCCAGAAATCCCGCCTCGTTGATCGTGTCCGTGTGAATCGCCGCTTGCACATCGAACTCATCCGCGATTTTCAAGCACGCATCGATCGCAGCCGGCGTCGTGCCCCAGTCTTCATGTAGCTTTAGTCCGCAAGCCCCGGCTTCAATCTGCTCGGCCAACGGCCCCCCAATGGCCGCATTTCCCTTGCCCAGAAATCCGAAATTCATCGGCCAAGCCTCGGCCGCTTGCAGCATCCGTGCCAGATTCCAAGCGCCAGGCGTACACGTCGTCGCGGCCGTTCCCGTAGCCGGCCCGGTCCCGCCACCGATCATCGTTGTGATCCCGTTCGAAAGCGCCTCATACACCTGTTGCGGCGAAATAAAATGAATATGGCTGTCCACTCCGCCCGCGGTAACGATCAGATTTTCACCTGCGATCACCTCCGTACCCGCTCCCACGACTAATTCGGGATCAACGCCATCCATCGTGTCGGGATTCCCAGCCTTGCCCACCTTCACAATCCGCCCGTTCTTGACGCCGATATCGCCCTTAACGATTCCCCAATGATCCAGAATCACCGCGTTCGTGATCACCAGATCGAGTGCGCCGTTCGAGCCTTCTCGCAAAGCGCCGCTACTCTGCCCCATCCCGTCGCGAATGACTTTTCCGCCGCCGAACGTGATTTCGTCGCCGTAGTGCGTGAAATCCTTTTCGATCTCAATGACCAGCTCGGTGTCCGCCAAGCGAATCCGGTCGCCGGTAGTCGGGCCATAGAGGTCGGCATACGTCCGTCGAGGAATATTCAGACTCAACGCCTTTCTCCTTCTCCATCAAATAAAAAGCCCGCATTCTTCGCGCGTTCAATCGCCCGCTCCCGTGCTCCTGCCTCACCAAGCGCGCCCCGCACCAATCCATTGCCGCCGTGAATCACTCTCACTCCGCCAAATTCCGTAAGCTCCACTTCTTTTTCTTCTCCCGGCTCAAAGCGCACCGCTGTCCCGGCCGCAATATTCAGACGCATGCCATACGCCGCCCCGCGGTCAAACCCAAGCTCTCGATTCACCTCAAAAAAATGATAGTGACTCCCCACCTGAACAGGCCGATCCCCGGTGTTTCGCACAACTACACGGACAACTCGTCGTCCAACGTTTGCCTGCACAGCCCCGGCCGCCTCGTCCAGAAAATATTCACCCGGCTTCATACCTTCTCCTTCACTGTTTCTTTCCGTCGGTCATTTGATCGGATCATGAATCGTCACCAACTTCGTCCCATCCGGAAACGTAGCCTCCACCTGCACTTCATGAATCATTTCCGCTACGCCTTCCATCACCTGCTCTCGGGACAAAATCTTCCCGCCAAAGCTCATAATCTCCGCGACACTCTTCCCGTCGCGCGCCGCCTCCATCACTTCAGCCGACAAAATGGCCATCGCCTCCACATAATTCAATTTCAACCCGCGCGCCTGCCGCCGCCGCGCCAAGTCCGCAGCGACCACAATCATCAGTTTTTCTTGCTCCCGCGGTGTTAGGTGCAATTTCAGCCCTCTCTCGCAAATGTTTCTGCAAAATGTAGCGCCGCGCTTTAGCACGTCCCGCTTCGATGTTGCCCGCCCCCTCCTGATTGTCGCCCTCCGCCCGTCAATTCACCTTCCGAGGCATCACCGAGGCCCGCCCATATAATCGCCACTTCGCCGCCCGCCACACTTCCTGAAGTCCTGACAACACGTCACGCCCTCGCTTCGCCGCGCATCGTACGATCAACCCATGCGCCGAAAGCGAGCTGATTCCCCAAAGTGCATCTTCTCGTCGGCTAAAAGCGTCCAGAATCTCCACGCAATTCACTCTCAATCTCCAGCCACTCCGCTGCACCCAATCCCAACGCGGCAAATGTAAAAGGTTGCCCAAGTCCGGTAAGCTCCCAATCGCCCTGGCGAAGCCAAACTCCGCCGCTTCGGCTCCAGCCGCACGCGCTCCGCGGCAACAAGCCGTCCCGCCGCCATCAGGTCCGTCTTAAGCTCCACGCTTTCGTATTGAAAGCTTTCGCCCCGCGCCTCTCGCCCCGGCGCCAAAATCTCCCACCAGAACAATCCCGCGCCCGCCGCCAGTCGGATCAACGTCCGTTGCGCAAATCGCGCTCCCGCAAAAGGAATCACCGCATCCGGCAAATATTCCAGCAATCCGTTTTCAGCAACTGCAATTTCATTCGATTGCAAAACGCCAAGCGCCTCCGCCCGCGGCCGGTAGACCCGCGTCGCGCCCGTAGTCGTAACTTGCACCCGGGCGCCCCTTCCAACATTCACCGCCAACTCCAGCCGGTCTCCACCCAGCAATCCACCCGACACGTTGTGCAAATGCACCAGCGCAGCCCCGTCCTCCACTTCAAACGCACGCACAACTTTCAGCGGCGGATCCTGGCGGCTTGCTGCCAGCACCGTGCACCCGGTCAGCGCAACTCGCTCAAAGTCCAGTCGCAGCGAAGCCAGCAACGGATTTCGACCGGACGGCACAGAAAGCACAGCAGGCTGAGCATCTTGCCCGGCCCTTTCGACGCTGCCCGCAATCTCCATCGCCTGCCCTCTCCCCCTCAACTGATGAATAGCCGCGTCGCGAGCGACGGATGCTCCATCGCGCCCCAATCCAGCAGCGGCATGAAACACGAAGCATCGTCTACAGCGCACTCGCCGCTCCGCCGCATTGTTTCTACGATGGTCGGCTTCAACTCCCACAATATTCGTGTCGCGGCGTTCTGCCCCAAAGGCAACAATCGCTGGCACGCCGAAACCAGGCTCGTCGTGCACGAATGCAAGAACGCGAGCACCGCGCGGTCTTCGTCGAACGCCAAGACTCCACTCCCCAATCCAAACGCCAAGCTGTAGTGAATCAACCCCTGCGATGCCTTCGAAATCCGAAGCGCCTCTCCCACAACCGCAAAATCTCCAAGCCCGCTCAGCGCTGACAAAAAATTCCTCCCGAGCGACCCGCTCCCGGCCCGGCTCTCTCGTGCAGGTTTCATGGCACTCAATCGCTCATTAAGCGCCAGCCAGTCTCGCGCAAAGTCTTCAAGTTTCATCCCATTTCCCAATCGATGTCCCGCGCGACAAAATACCGCCTCTAAAAGTCCCGCTTCTTCCAAAAATCCTCGGAGAAATTCAGGTAGCTCTCGGACACTAAGCAACTCCGCCGCCACTAGCGACTCCAACCCAAACGAATGCGCCAAACCTCCGATCGGCAAAGCGCTATCCGCCAAATGTAACAGCCGCAACTCCACGAGCTCAGAATCCATCCCGTCCCGGTGTCTCTCGGAATCCATTGTTTATCTCTCTTAGTGCGAATGTCCGTGCTCACGCGCGCCATGTGCATGCGAGTGGCCACCCGGCTCGTGCGTATGCGGCGTCCCGACATACGGCGCGTGCGCGTCGATCAACTCCCTCCGCGCCTGCTCCGGCCCTTGCATCTTCTCCTCCAGCCACGCAATTACCCGATCCAACCCGACATCCTCGCGCAAATTCGTAAACAAAAACACGCGCTCCCCGCGCATCTTCCGCGAATCCCGCTCCATCACTTCCAGCGACGCCCCTACATACGGCGCCAGATCGATCTTGTTGATCACCAGCAAGTCCGATCGCGTAATCCCCGGCCCGCCCTTCCTCGGAATCTTGTCGCCCTCCGCCACGTCGATCACATAAATCCACACGTCCACCAGTTCCGGACTAAATGCCGCCGACAAATTGTCCCCGCCGCTCTCCACGAAAATCAGTTCAAGCCCCGGCAGCGTATCTTCCAATTCCGCGATCGCCTGCAAATTCATCGAGGCGTCCTCGCGGATCGCCGCATGCGGACATGCCCCGGTTTCTACTCCGCGCACCCGCTCCGCTGGCAAAATACCCTGCCGCAGCAAGAACTCTGCGTCTTCCTTGGTATAAATGTCATTCGTAACCACTGCCAGGTTGTACTTCGGCCACAGCCGCCGGCTCAACCGGTCCACCAGCGCCGTTTTTCCCGATCCCACCGGCCCCGCAATCCCCACGCGAAATGCTCTCATCGACGTCGACTCTTTTTCCCGCATTCCAGCTCTCCCCAAGACCCACCGCACATTGGTGAACCCTGTAGCGGCCGCCTTCCGAGGCGGGCGCCTTTCTCTTTGAGTGGCGCGACCCGTCCGCCAGTCTCACGCGCCGCAGTCTACCAGCTTGCCGAAAAAATAACTCCCAAACTCCTCAACGCCCTCACGCCACCTTTTCGTTCCATCAAATCGATGTTTCCGTTCGTCGCGCAGGCTTTTTCGCGTGGCCCATCGTACAGGCGCACCTGTCCCAAAGTCTCATTTACTACCCGTAGGCTCGCGAGGGCTGCCGTTGTTGCCCGCCGCGCTTCCCCACGTTACGGTGGAAATAACACCAGGCGAAGGCAGCCATTCTATTCAAGAGGAGAGTTACGAACGATGAAAATGCTCGCGAAATTGGCATTTGCCATGCTGGCCGTACTGCTTTTTGTGCCCGCCTATGTTTCGGCGGCTCCAGAGCCCGGCCGCGATCACCCGGCTTATCTGCATGCCCTGACGGATCTACGCGCCGCCAGAGCCAACCTGCAGCGCCCCGACGGCGGGGAACTGCGTGACCAGGAAAAGAAAGCCATCCACGAAATCGATGACGCCATCGCCGAGATCAAGAAGGCCTCCATCGAAGACGGCAAGGACCTGAACGATCACCCGCCAGTCGACGCTCACCTCGAGTGGGGCGGCCGTCTCCGCCGCGCCGCCGAATTGCTCGACAAGGCGCACAACGACATCGCCCGCGAAGAAGACAACGGCTTCGCTCAGGGTCTCCAGCAGCGCGCCCTGGACCACATCGACAAGGCTCATCACCACGTGAAGGAAGCCATCGAAATAGTCCGCTAAGCAAAGCTCGTCAGCTTATAACGTTTCATCCGGCGCCGCGGCCAACACCGCGGCGCCTTTTCTTTTCGTCTTCCTTGTAGGGGCGGGGCTTGCCCCGCCCGGCTTAACCTCCAGGCACAATCACACCTTCGAAGCAACACGCTCGCCGAAACAACCCCGGCCGAACCAACCGCGGCCGACCAATCCCGCGCAAGTTCACCGCAACCCCTCATACACCGCCTTCGCCTCTGCCAATCTCTCCATCACCAACTTCTTCTCCCCCTCCGAATTCCAGTCCGGATATTTCGACGTCTCCTCCATCACCCGCTCCACCCACGCCACAAAATACTTCGCATCCTCCGGCGATTTCGGTTTCCGCCCCGCGATCGTCACGTAAATCGGGCTAGTCGTCGCGTACACATAATTGTCCAGCACCGGATACTCCGCTTTGTCGCTCGACGCCCGCACCAGGCACCACCCACTTTCCTTGAGTGATATCGCACCGTTGTCCTCGAACGTTCCCGCAGACCCTGCAGCACCGGCTTGCTCGGAGTTTCGACGCCCATCCTCGGCGGGTTTCCCAGTCGCGGACATCTTTGGGTGTAATCCCAGCGTCCGCACCACCTGTCCATTGCAAACAAGCTCAAACTTACTAATCGGGACAATCGACCGCAAAGCCGCCTTAAACGGAACCTCCGCCTGTGCCCCGTCAAACTTCAACTCCCCGCCAACCTCCTTCCCACCCAACGAAAAATCCAACAGGGGTCCATTTGTGGCAAACGTCCGCCCATTCTTCAGTGCATCGAGCATCGCATCTATCTTCGGAAGTCCGGGCTCAACACGCGCATAAACCCGGTTCATCCCCACGGGTCCGCGTAACGACGCATAGTTCGCCATCGCATCCGTTCCCGCGCCCGCCGGAATTCGAAATCCCAGATTCAACAACCGGTACCACACCGCCGCCGTCGACCGGTGATCGCTGAACCCCACGATCTCCATGTAGTCCAATTTCCCAAGCGCCACGTCGACGGGCAGTTCATCGGTGATTCTTTGCGGGGGATTTGCGAAGGGGTCAGGTACTTCATCAAAAGGATGCACCGCCCCCACCACGCCGTTCTTCGCGTGTCCCATGTCATACACATCCGCATTCATCGGATACAAACTCGCCGCCGCCGTATTCGGATATCCCGCATATCCTGGCAAAAGAACGCTTCCCTGCAGGTTCAGCAGACCGCGATGCCCCCAGTAGCTCGTGTGAAACTCCTGCCCGTGCACCACCAGCGCATCCGGTTTCGAAGCGGGATCGATCCCTGTTCCGTTGTAGGCGATGTCCGGGAACCGCTGCTCCTTGTTCACGATCAAATCGTTGACAATGTCCAGGTCCTCCGCTTCGGCTTGCTCGACCAGGTGAGCCGGCGTGTTCCGATACATTCCTCCGTAATTCATATGCACGTGCAAGTCGCTGCTCACCCAGGCAGTGTTTCCTAAACCCGTCCACGCGCGAGGGACCACCGTCAGCACTTTATCCGCCGGCTGCCCAGGTTTGATCTCCACATAGCTTCGCGAGAAAAATGCACCTCTGACGACGTCCACCTCCAACTTTCCAGGAGGAACGAAGATCTCTTCCTGGCCCCGCAAATGGAAGTAGTGCGCTTCAAACGGGCGTTCCGCGCGGTCGTAACCATCGTCCGCATGGATCCAGGCATTCGAGGGTGCGTAAAAACGCCCGGCAGCGTCGGTAACGGACACTCGTGCCGGAATTGTTTGCCCGTTCGCTCCTTGCACTCGTACACGCAAGCGAACCCGCGGATTCAGATAACGCGGCCTCGCCGTTTCCAGGCGTCGTTGGGTTCCGCCGGGAATCGTCTGCAGCCACAATTCCGTATTTCCATTGCGGTTCGAAATAAAGGCCAACTGCTGTCCGTCGCGCGACCATCGCACATTGGTTTCGTCCCAGTCGCCGTAGGAAACCGGAAACACATCGCCGCCATTCGCCGGCATGACCCAAAGCTGGTGCCAGTTTCGCCCAAGATACGAGCTGTAAACGATCCGTGAACCGTCCGGCGAGAAATCCGGCCGCGCCTTCCAGTTGGTTTCCTCGTAATGAATCTCCCGAGCTTCCGCGCCCGCGTGCGCCTTCATTCGCCAGAATCCCCCGGTGCCGTGAATATGTCCGCGGTTAGAAACAAACAGAATCTCTTCTCCATCCCGTGACCATACCGGACTGATCTCCATATCAAACGCGCTGTAGTAATACCGGGGCAGGGGACTCTTCGTCTCGCCCGTCAGTCGTTCAACCGCTTCAAGTTTTCCATCTCGCACCTCTGCCGCGAAAATGTGAAACCGTTTGTTGTACGCCGTTGAAACATAAACAATCCGCTTTCCGTCCGGCGACCACCTCGGCTCCACATTCACCGCGCCGCCATCGGTAAGCTGCTGCGTTTTTCCCGTCTCCAAATTCAGCAGCCAAAGCTCGATGGCATCGTGCTGATACGAGCAATACACCACCCATTTTCCATCCGGCGACCAATCCGGCTGGTAGTCGTATCCCGGCCCATCCGTCAGTTGCAGCCCAACCATCGAATCTACGCCCTGCCGCCAGAGCGAACCCGCCATCGAGTACACCACTTCGCGCGAGTCCGGCGACCAAGCCACGCTGCTCGGCCCGCTCGTCAATTGCGGCAAATACATTTCGTGATAGTAGTAGGGATGAGGCAGATCGATCTGCGGCAAAACATATCTGCGCTGCCCAAGCGCCGGCAAAAACCCGCAGAGAGCGAAAGCGCAAAAAATCAAAACGCGCAGAAGGAATCGTACATCGCGAAAGCTAATTGTAGGGGCGCAGCACTGCTGCGCCCCATCTCGGCAAGATGTAAAAATCTCGGCACCACCAAGTGGCACAGGCATTCCTGCCTGTGCTCCGACGACCACCCTCGAAGAGAGCGCAACACCCGAAAGCGGACTACCCAAACCTGGCGTGCCGCTCTTCGGTCCGACGGGTATCTATCTAAGCCAAACCCGCCTTCGACAAAGGCAACTCCCGAATCCTCTTCCCCGTAGCGCTGAAAATCGCATTGCACAACGCAGGCGCGAACGCCGGCAACCCAGGCTCGCCAACCCCGCCCGGTGGCGCGTCGCTCGCCACAATGTGCACGTGCGTCTCGCGCGGCGCATTATTCATCCGCGCCATCGGGTAATCGTCAAAGTTGGATTGGTCGACCACGCCATTCGTAGCAGTGATCTCGCCAAAAAACGCAATGCTCGTACCCATGGTTGCCGCACCCTCAAACTGGTTGCGCACCATCTCGGGATTCACGACCGTTCCGGCGTCCAGCGCCGTATCCACGCGATCGATGTGCGCTCGGCCCGCGTCATCCACATGCATGGTCACCACCGTCGCCACATACGTCAAAAAGCTGCGATGCATCGCAATCCCCATGCCCACGCCGTTCCCCAATTTCTTCTTTCCCCAACCCGATTTTTCCGCCGCCAGCTGCACCACGCGCCGGAACCTCGCCGTGTCGATCGGATACTGCGCGTAGTCCCCGCCATAGTTGGTGTAATCCTTCGGCAATTCGCTCTTTGGCACGATGCGGTCCGGCCCCAGCAGCGCCAGCGTGTACTGCACGGGATCTTCTCCAGCCGTATGCGCAAGCTCGTCCGAAAACGACTGAATCCCGAACGCGTGATAAATATTGGCAACCGACCGAAACCATCCAATGCGCACGTGCGCCGTAGCCGGCCCATTCTCCGATCGATGATTCGGAATCGCAAAGGGCAAATCGCTGAAGCCCAGCCCAAGTTCGTCCGCACTCGAATACACCGCACTCGCATCAAACGTCGATCCGATCGGAGGAAACACCGTGCGCTGCAGCCAAGCCGTCGGCTTTCCGTCCGCGCCCAGCGTCGCTTTCATGTACATCGCGGAAACCGAATGGTAGGTATCGAACTTGATGTCGTCCTCGCGGCTCCACACCACTTTCACGGGCTTCCCGGTCTTCTTCGAAAGTACGGCGGCCTCCACCGCGAAATCCGGAAACGACTTCCGGCCGAACGCGCCGCCCAGCAGCGTGACGTTCACGGTCACATCTTCTTTTTTCGCTCCGACCGCGGCAGCAATGGCGTCGCGCGCACCCACGGGACTCTGCGTAGGCGCCCACACCTCTACTTTCCCATCACGATATACCGCCAGCGCCGCGGGCGGTTCCATCGAAGCATGCGCCAGCAGCGGCGCATAATATTCCGCCTCCACTACTTTTCCGCCCTTCGCAAACGCCGCGTCCACATTTCCAACTTCGCGCACAACTTTCCCCGGCTTCCGCGCCGTCTCTCTCAATTCGTTCTTGTACGCATCCGAGTTGTACGCGCCGTGCGCGCTCGTCTCCCACTCCACCTTCAACTTTTTCTTCCCCTGCATCGCCGACCACGTGTTGTCCGCCAGCACTGCCACGCCGCCAAGCGCCTGGTAAACCACGGGCGGCTTAAACGTATCGATCGTTTCGGTCCCCTTCACTCCCCCAACGGCCAGCGTCGCCGTGTTGTCGATCGATTTCGGCGAACTGCCTAGAACCGGCGGGTGCATCACGCTCGCATACAACATCCCATCCATGCGCACGTCCTGCCCGTAAAAGCCTTTGCCGGTGCACAAATCCTTCAAATCGTAGCTGACCGCGTCCTTCCCGATGTAACGCCACTCGCTGCGCGGCTTCAGCTTCAAATCTTCTTTCTTCGGCACTTCCAGCTTTGACGCCGCTTCGGCAAGCTCCCCATAACCCAATTTCTTTCCCGAAGCCTTGTGCACCACCGTGTGCAATTCCGTCGAGCATTCCGTCGCCGGCACATTCCACTGCTGCGCCGCCGCCCGCACCATCATCAAACGCGCCGCCGCCCCCGCCTCGCGCAACGGAATGAAAAAGCTCACCACGGAATGCGACCCGTCCGTATCCTGATCCCCATATTTTTCATCCCCGGTCGCCTGCACCACTTTCACGCGCGCCCAATCCGCATCCAGCTCATCCGCAACGATGCGTGGCAGCGAAGTGCGCACCCCGTTCCCCATCTCCGAACGATGCGCGATCACGTACGCAGTTCCGTCCGTATCAATCGCCAGGTACACGCTAGGCTGCAGCGCCGCCTTCTTCATCGGCCCCGCCGGATTCACGGACGTCACGTCCCCGCCCACCGCAAGCAAAGACTCCGGCAGCAGGCTCACGCCAATCACAAACGCGCTGGTCCCCGCCATCCCTTTCAGAAATCCACGACGGCTCAAATTTTCAATGCTGATCACGGAAGTCCCCCTCGTCGCTGCGTGACGCCGGCGACTCTCATTTAGCCGCCACCGGCAATCCAATCTACCGCTACATCCTACCGCCAAATCCGCGCCTTGCAACCCCGATCGCCCGAACTCCAATCAAGAAACACGTGCCCCAGGTTGCGAGTGTTAAGTTCGTGTCGCTTCAGCGTTACGTCAAACGTAACGCCTCCATCAGACTCCATGCAGCTTTGCGGGCGGACTCTCAAGTCTGTTGCGATTTTTTGCGGACAGGGCAAGCTGAATGCCGAAATCACCGACCAACCATGCCAGCATCCACCCATCCACCCGCCTCCACCGATTTTATGCGTCGAGCCATCTCCCTTGCGCTCGACAACGTGCGCTCAGGCGGCGGCCCTTTCGGCGCGGTCATCGCGAAAGACGGCCGCATCCTCGCCGAAGGCACGAACCGCGTCACTTCCACCAACGATCCCACCGCCCACGCCGAAATCGTCGCCATTCGCGAAGCCTGCCGAGCCCTCGCCGATTTCCAGCTTGCGGGCTGCGACCTTTACACCACCTGCGAGCCCTGTCCGATGTGCTTGGGCGCAATCTACTGGGCGCGGCCCGCCCGTGTTTTTTATGCAGGCACTGCCGCCGACGCGGCCGCGGCGGGTTTCGACGACGCTTTCATCTACGAAGAACTAAAGCATGCACATGCAATGCGCCGAATCCCCATGGCACAGTTTCTGCGCGATGAGTCGCTGGCCATTTTCTCGGCGTGGAAAAAGCAGGAAAACAAAACGCCTTATTAAGAATCGCCCAAATCACTAGCGCGCTTTACTTCTTTACGTCGTTACTTCTTTGCTTCGTTACTTCGACCCCTCGGCCAGGTCCCCAGCGCCCGCCGCAGATCCACCAGTTGCCCCAGGTGATAGGAGTTGTGGTCCGCCAGTATCAGCGCCTCGCGCAAGAGAGTTTGCCCTCGCCGTGGGGAAAGGGAGTGTACAGGTCGTTGCGCGGATTCTCGACCAGCCGCACCATCTCCCGCAAATCGCGCCGAAACTCGAACACGCTGTCGTTCCACTCCTCTTCGGCTTGCGGCGCTGGTGTTTTAGGCCAATAGCCCTCCGGAAACTCCGGGGAAACGTGGTTTGGGTTGCGGCTGAATTCCAGGATGTCCCACTGCGCGAGACGCGCGTGTTCCAGGAGTTGCCATCCCGTGTGCGGCCAGCCCCTCGCATAGGTCCCGCGTTTCCCCTCCGGAAAGCCCTCGACCGCATCCATGAAATGAATGTGCGCCCCGCCGCCCTTCAGCAGATAGGCGAGCTCTTCCGCAGAAGCGTCGCTTTTCCCGTTCCCATTTTTCTTGTTGTCCTCGCGCTTTGCGGCTTTGCAGTCTTCTTTGTTTTTTTTTCTTTTTTTTCAAAGCTATTTCTCCGAAACCAGCACCGTTTGTGGCATTTCGGGAATGGGATGCTGCGTCGTCTTTGCAAATCCCGCGTTGCGGCAAATTTTTTCCAGCTCCGAGAAGGTATAAGCTATCACCGGAATCCGTGTCCGCCAGCATCACCATACTAAACGCCGCCGGAATCTGCGGCGAAACGCGGTCTTCATTGGGCACAAACTCCAGGTAATCGCCTTTCCCCCGGGTTTGAGAGCCGCATGCACTCGGCGCATCAGCTTCTCGCAACCCGCCGGATCGAAATGATGAAAGATATTGGTCAGTAAAACGTAATCGTAGCCTTCCCGAAGTCGGCCTCGAACGCGCTTCCCGCCGCGTGCGCAGCGTTCGGCGACACCGGCCGCTTGGCGTTTTCTTTCGCCACTCCAGCACCGCGGGCCAATCCAGGGCAACAACCTGCGCGTTAGGATTCTTCGTGCAATCGTGATTCCATACATCCCATGGCCCGCCGCGATGTCCAGCACCTTGCAAGGCTTCTTCTCCTCAGCCCCGATCAATGCCGCGATGAACTCCGCTCCGGGCAAGGCCAACCCGCCCATCGACCTCGCAAACTCCACCCAAAAATCATCCCGCGGCCGCGTGTTGTCCCCATCCGGCACTGCCGAACCACCCTTGCGCACCGCCTCCGCCAAAGCCCCGAAACTCTTTCGGTGCATGTCCGAAGCAAGGAAGTTCGACATCGCCCCCATATACGCAGGCGACCGCCGATCCAGAAAAACAGCGGAATCTTGCGTAAGCCCGTACCGATTGTTCTCCTTACTCAAAAAACCAAAAATCGTCATGTAGTCGCAAAGGATCCGCACGCCGCGCTCGGAAGCGCCAATCGCCTTTGCCAGCGAGCTCGCGTCGTTGGCTCCCTCCCCAATCTTGGTAAAGATGTCCAGCTGAATCGCCGCCTTCAAAGCCTCCGTCTGCTGAAACGCAGTGAGCGTGGCGAAAATTCTCTCCGGTGATGGTTTTGCTCCGTGTGATGCCGTAGCCATTTTGCAGGCTCCTCTCCGTCAGGTGTTACGTGGCCGCCATTATACAC
>CAVSNL010000004.1:0-62240 GCA_963729285.1 uncultured Acidobacteriota bacterium | reverse complement strand
GATCGTGGAAGGCAAGATCGCCGCGCTGGAAGGGCGCGGAGGCGGCGGTGGTGACCGCTTCAGGCATGGCCGCGATTTCACATGCGCTGCTCAGCGCGTTGAAAGCGGGCGACGAATTGATTTCCACCGCGCAGGTTTATGGCGGCACGTACCGCCTGATGCGCGACGTGTTTCCTAATATGGGCATCAAAGTGCACCAAGCGGGCACCGATCTTGCCGGCATCGAAGCGCTGGTGACTCCGCGCACTAAAGTTTTGTATGTGGAGACGCCGACCAATCCCACGGTGCGGCTGGTCGATCTGCAGAAAGCGATCGCTTTGCGAAAAAACATAATCTCATTTCCATCATCGATAACACTTTTGCTACGCCGGTGTTGCAGCAGCCCCTCGAGCTGGGCTTCGACATGGTGGTGCACAGCGCCACCAAAGCCTTGGCCGGCCACTCCGACGTGATCGCGGGCGTGGCGGCGGGAAGCAAAAATGGATGGACCGCGTGCAGCAGATGGTGATTTACCTGGGCGGCTCGATGGATCCCGAAGCGGCGTTTTTGCTGAATCGCGGGATCAAGACTCTGGCTTTGCGCGTCAAGCGGCAGGGCGAGAATGCCATCGCGGTGGCGAAATTCCTGGAGAAGCATCCGAAAGTCGCTCGCGTTTATTATCCGGGTCTGCCTTCGCATCCCGATCACAAATTGGCGAAGCGGCAGATGCGGGGATTCGGGTCGATGCTGGCATTCGATTTGAAAGGCGGATTGCCCGCCGCGCGCAAGTTTTGCGATCGCGTGCAGTTGTTTATGCTGGCGGCGAGTTTGGGCGGCGTGGAGTCGCTGGTGGTTTTGCCGGCTTATACCTCGCACTACAACATGAGCGTGGAGGAATTGAGGAAGGCTCACGTGATGCCGGGGACCGTGCGGGTTTCGATCGGGATCGAGGATGCGCGAAGATCTGATCGAGGATTTGCGGCAGGCGCTGCGATAGATTTGATCGACCTATTCGATGAGGAAGATGGGACTGACGAGAGACGAGGCTTGGCAGCTGGCCAATGACTGGGTGGCGGCTTGGAACGCTCATGATCTAGATCGGATCATGGGGCACTATGACGAGGCCGTGGAGCTGACTTCGCCGGTGGCGGCGCGGTTGTTGGGAACGCCGGACGGCAAGGTGATTGGGAAGGCGAATTTGCGAGCTTACTTTGCGCGGGGGTTGGAGGCTTATCCGGACCTCCGTTTCGGCTTGAGGACGTGTTGTGGGGCTTGCATAGCGTGGTGCTGTATTACACGAATCAGAAGGGAGCACGCTACGGCGGAGTTTATGGAGATTTCGGCGGCTGGGAAAGTGGTGCGGGTGGTGGCGAACTACAACGGCTAGCGGTTTGGGAGAACGGTGAACCGTTGCGTCACGGGTTTGGCGGGTGCCGGGATCGCACGCCGGGCGGGACAAGCCCCGAGCCGAACAAGCCGGAAACGGCGGACCAGCGCGAGCGGGAATACAGATTCCACTGGTTCGCTGGCAAACATGGGCTGTAGGCAAAAAAACGGGCGGGGCGCGTTGCGCGCTCCGCCCGGATGTGTTTTTGTGAAGTGGCTTAGAGGGGTTGGACGTTCGAGGCCTGCAGGCCCTTGGGGCCCTTGGTCACTTCGAATTCAACCGCTTGGCCGTCGTTCAACGATTTGTAGCCATCAGCCACGATTGCGGAGAAATGCACGAAAACATCTTCACCGCTCTGGCGCTGGATGAATCCAAAGCCCTTGCTGGCGTTGAACCACTTCACTGTTCCTTGTTCTTTACTCACTGCGTTACTCTTTTCTGTTGACCGCGATGCGATCATACTTTGAGCCCGGCCGGGTTAGGGGCCGATCTCGATTAATTGAGCTATCTGATGCCTCGACTCCGAACCCCTCAACAGAGTTACGGGCCGCGTCCGGGCGTAAAAAAAGGCCGCAAGTTTGAACCTTGCGACCGCTTCACACTGACGTACGCGATACAAGAGCAACAAACGCAGCTACAAACTACCATAAGCCCCGGCGCTTGTCCAGTGCTTTTTTGGGAGCGTATTTGGGACGGGAAGGCCGGTTTGGGGATTGGTCATTATCGCTGCGGAAGATCGAGCAGCACTACGTCGGAGTGCTCCTGCGCTCGTTCGAGGACAACTTCGCGGCCGTCTGGAGAGATATCGAAGTCGCGAATGTCGAAGTCGGGGGCGACGTTGGTCAACTGCCGCTCGGTGCCCGTCTCGAGATTGATGAGCCAGAGGTTCTTATGTTGAATATCCCCGCGCAGGAACGCGAGTGTCCGTCCTCCAGGCAGGAAGGTCAGGTGTCGAGCCCCCCGGGTCAGGGTCAGAGGCGGCAGGGGATGCGCCGCACCGTCGGCGGAGACGGCTTTCACCGAAAACGTGGTACCGATGTCGGGTCCCGAGTACACGACCACGCTGCCGTCGGGTGCCCACGCGGGATCAACCGAGTATTCCTGGACAAAAAGAGCAGGAGGGCGGCCATCGAGCGGCACTCGCAAGAGGTGTGGGGCGCCGTGATCGTCCACCGCTGAAGTAATCGATTGTCCGTCGGGCGCCCATGCCGGAGCGCCCTGCAGGTCGAGCGAATCCGCCACCACCCGCGCATTCGATCCGTCGGCCTGCATCACGTACAAGAATGTCTGCCCGCGTTGCTGGACCGAGAATGCGATCTTCCGTCCATCGGCGGAGATTGCCGGTCCGCCAAAGATTCGCGCTCCCTGACCACTCCACAGCTCCGTTCCAGTTCCTTTGACGAGCTTCCAGATACTCTCGCTCGTGCCGTTCGCAGAAACATACAGAAGATAATCGGGACCGAGGCGAGGCGAGAACCCCGTGCTGGTCGTTAGCGACATTCGAGCAGCCGCCGAAACCTCGGCGGGCGAATCACCGATCGGCAAGCGCCACAGTGTTCTCTTCGGATCTGCAACCGTGACAACCAGGCGGCGGCCGTCCGCACTGGCCGCGAGCGACGTGTACCGGTCAAGGCCATAGGTTAGCTGGTGGGGAATGCGCCGTTCAACGTCCATGCTATAGAGCCACGGCCCCGAACCCTCGGCATCGCTGGCGAGATACATCAGCGTACGCCGATCCAGTAGCACTGGATAACTCACACGCCCAGAGTGTGACGTGATTCGTTCGGGACTTCCCCCGGATGGTCGAATCCGCCAGATGTCCAATTTGTCCGGGAGAGTGCCTTGAACGAAGTAGAGGAATGCCATGTCGGGCGCCCACAGCGGAAAGTGAGAGTGGAGCCCGGCAGGTGCAGTGAAGATGAGCCGGCCCTCCGATTGCCGGCCGCCGTCCGAAACGAACAGCGGATCGCCTGGTCCGGGCGTGTGGTACGCGAGTCGCGAGGCGTCGCGCGACCAGTCGAACTCCGCCGCGCCTTCAAGGTACGGACGCAGCTGTCCGCCGAGCGTTGGCACAGCCCAGACACTGATGTCGCCGCTGTTCGAGCTGTTTCGCTTGCGAACCCAAAACGTGACCAGAGAACCGTCGGGCGAGAATCCCAGGGTACGGACCGATGGATTGACGAATTCCAGCGCGCTCCCGCGGGTCAAGTTGTGGAACTCCCCCGAACCCACCTGCGTCACCCAGACGTCCGTCGGTCCGTCCTGGTCCGACAGAAACGCTACGAAATGACCGTCGCGTGACACTGCGGCGGCCTCCTCCACTCCATCGAAGTCCGTGACGGTCTGAATGCGAGCATCAGCGAGGGGATTCCGCCAGAAGTACTCCGTCTTCTGAAACCAGAGCATTGCGCCAATTGCCAGCACCGCTACAGCCGCCGCCAGCGCCAAGACGAGCTTCCATCGCGTTAAAGACGTCGAACTGGCCGCGACCTCCGCGGGTGCAGAGAGACTTGCCGCGAGGACATCGTTCCCGTTCTCCTGCGCCGCTGGAAGATTCCGGCTGCGCGCCCACGCGTCCAAGTCCGCACGAAACGCGTAGACCGAGCCTATCCGGTCATGTAGGTGCCGGCGAACGGGCATTTTCTCCCGCTTCTCCCAGCGTTGCACCGTGGTCACGTCGCGGTTGAAATAGGCCGCGATTTCTTTCCAGGAATCCAGGCGGTCTTCGGTCGGCTTCACGGATGGCGGTGCTTCAGGAAATGGTTCGCCCATCGCGCCCTCTTGATTGGTCCGCGGTTGACCCGACCGGTAACCGATTGTAACTCGGCGGATCTAGCGACGGCATAGTACAGCATTCGACGGTAAATGGATGAACGTCTGCAATTCTGCCCCTTGCCGTTTGACGATGCTCGCCAAGTTGTCTGATGGTGTCTGCGCGAACCCGGTATTAAATCGCCGAAGGGCAGTTTCTTGGCTATGGAGTCCGCCGTGCGGGCCTGCGTCCCCCGCCGCCCGAGGCGCTTTAGTCGATAACGGCGCAAATCTCAAATTTGGAGGCTTTTCATGAAGAACAACGCATTTCCGTGGGCGGTCCGAACGATGGTGGTCGTGGGGCTGGTGGTGGTTGCCAGCGCTCAGGCCTGGGCTCCGTTGCCCAGGCACTTAAGCGGCATCATCAACGACTATACCCCCGAAACCGGCGTCAGTGGCCCATGGGAAATGCATGGCAAGTGGTCGTTGACGATGAAAAGTGAATCCACGAAAGCCGATTTCTCCGCCGTTATGACCATGGAGCATCCCGATTCGTGGATTGCGCTGAACCCCGGCCCCTCTACTAGTCCTAATATTGACAATAACGTGGCACGCAATCCTCATACTCACCACATCACGATGACGGACGCCATGGTCAGCACCGATACGAGCGTTTGCCCTCCCGACAGCCCTACCACCACTGGCCGCTTTGTGGTCACCGGCCCGGTCAGCGTTACCGCCAACGGAAATGCCGCGCCCTTTGAGGCGAAGGGGTCATCTACGCTGCAGGTCTGCATCACCGGAGGAACGGTCGTCGAGTTTTCGAACGTGAGCCTAATGTTTATCGATAAGAGCACGGCGATCGGGCACTTCGGCTCCCAAGCCATCCACGGCGTCGTTAACGCGCCTCGCAAGTCAGACGATCATTAGAGAGATAGGCGCTAAGTCGTTCGCGGTTCGGAGCAGTTTGGACGAGTGAATCGTCTCGAATCGAAAGCCATAATCGCGGAAACGAGGAAGTTCACGACAATAATCGAAATTCGCTGTGAAAGAGGTCATCTGCTCGCTCTTACTTGCTGGCTCACTTGAAGACTCCCGATAGCCGGTCGATCGCAGCTTCCACGTCGGAGACGCCAGGCGGCATTCCCGCACTTCGCCCGACATAATCCAGGACAGACTTGAATCGTCCATCGAAAGAGATCGAGGACAGGTACGTCGGACTATCGGTTATCCCCGACACGTAGCCGTCGGCCAGAGAGAAATAGTCTGCCTTGCGAAAGGCATCCACCAACTTTACCAGGGACGCCCGCGAGATCTTCCGCGTTCGCTTCCCAAGGGGCTTGACGTAAGCCTTGCCGTTGTATAAGACAGTTCCGTCGCCATGGATTTCGATCTCATACGTGCTGCACGTGCCATAGCAGCCGCTGCGGTTAAGACTAATTCGCAACGAACTCCAGTCCTGAACTTCAGGAAAAGGAACGTGGACCTCGGGACGCTCGTGCATCGGCAGAATCGCGATGGATTCACGTAGCTTGACTCTTACCGGATCGCCGTCTCGCAAGAATGGTCTGTACTGCCACGTCTCGCACAGTAGTGTCAGATCGCTAACGAAGACGGGACCCGTTTCTGAGCACACCACTTTCCCGTCCGTTCCGACGACGACTTCGAACGCAACGGCGAAGTGTTCGTCGCCCATGTTCGTATAGAGGGGACCGCGGGCACCGATTCGGTGCTCGGCGGCCTCCGCTTCGGGAATATCGATGGCGGGCCTCAGAACCTGGGCAGAACCAAAGGGCACTCCGAGAAGGAAAGCAAAGGAGACCCACCGCAAGGCTGTGTTCATATGGCGGCTAAGTGTAGACCCTGTACCTAGAACAAACAACGGCAGCCGCTGCGTCCCGGGAAGGTTCGAAGTCTACGCCGGTCAGTTCTGCCGCAACATGCTTTCCAGGAGGTCGAGGCAGCCGTTCCAGCCGCGGTCGTGTTCTTTGCGGAGCTTCTCGTTGTGGAAGCCGGTGTGGGTGAGGACTAGCTCGGTCGCGGGGCCGCGGGCGAGGAATTCCACGGTCACTTCGGTCTCCTCCGATCCGGGTTGCATATTTTCGCCGTCGGGCCGGTCCTTGGTCCAACTCCAGGTGAAGCGCACCTTTTCAGGCGGGTTGACCTCGAGGTAGACGCCCTGGCCCCAGTAGACTTCGCCCTTGGCCGCGTTGCGAACTTCCATGAGGTAGCGGCCGCCAGTGCGGATGTCCTGCTGGTGGTGAATCACGGTGTGCGCGCTGACATCGCGGCACATCCACTTTTCTAGTTGTGCGGGTTCGGTCCATGCGGCGAAGACTTTTTCGCGCGGCGCGGCGAAGGTGCGGCGGACCTCGAGCGTGAAGTCGGGGCGGCTTTGGGCGCTTGCCATTTGTGTTTCTCCCTCTTGTTGGCGTTGTTCGCGGAGTTGCTCGCGGATCTGTTTGTGGACCGGCTCGCGGATTCGCCGCTCGACCCGCGGGCCGATGCGCCGGTGGATTCCAGATAATTCGCCAGGGCCTCCAGTTGCGCTTCCCAGAAGACGCGGTACGTCTCGATCCAGGCGGCGGCGTCCTTCATCGGTCGTGGAGCGAGGCGGCAGCGGTGGATGCGGCCGTCGATTTCACGCCGTAGTAGGCCCGCGGATTCGAGGACGCGCAGGTGCTTGGAGACGGCCGGGAGCGAGACGTCGAAGGGCGCGGCGAGTTCGGTGACGGTAGCTTCGCCGCGGACCAGACGGGCGAGAATGGCGCGCCGTGTGGGATCGGCAAGCGCCCCGAATGTCGCATCGAGCGGGGCGTTGTCGCTGGCGGTGGAATAGTTAACCATATGGTTTAATATCACGCCGAAGGCCGTCCATGTCAAGAGCAATCGCAACGAACGGTCACCTGTGTGGGCAGGGGCCTTCTTTACCTGAGCCTCGAAAGGTCCCTCGCGGCGTTAACCCCGCCACCGCGTTCCCGCGACGGCCACGCTGGAACACTCGACCACGCAGATGACCGACTCCCTCAGTACGCGATGTAGTCAGTACGCCAACCCCCAGGCGCGGGAAAGCGTTGACCCAGGTCACGCGCGCTACTTACCATGAACAGATGAACCGGAAGCTTCAGGCGGCATGCGGCGCGGCAGTGCTGGCAGGAATATTGAGCGCCAGCGCCGGCTGCGATGACGCGGCCAAGAAGCCAGTGCAGGCACGCGTTCCCGCGACGCGGCCGGCTCCGCAAACCGCCAGCGCTGCTGCAGCGCCCCGGCCGGTCGAACTTCCACGGTTGCCGTTGACCGCAGCATCGCGCCCTCTGCTTCTGCTGCCGCCGCAAATTCCTGGCGGCGAAAACGATTTGCTCGCCAAGGTCGAGGCGAAATTTGCTTCGGGCCAGCAGAACTACAAGGCCGGGCACCTGGAAGCGGCGCGAAAAGATTTCGACGAAGCCATGGACCTGATGCTCGAGAGCGGCCGCGACCCATACGCCGACCCGAAATTGAGCGAGTTGTTTCACCGCGTGGTCGATACCGTTTACACCGACGAATTGCAGGCCTTCCGCGCCGGCGACGGATTCCAGGAAGCTCCGGCGGTGCCGGCGCCGATCGATGAAGTGGCGGAGATGACCTTTCCGGTCGATCCGCGGTTGAAAGATCGCGCCGAGCAGGCCGCTAAAAATATTTCGCACGATCTTCCGCTGACCGTGAATGACGAAGTGCTGTCGTTTCTGAATTTCTTCCAGACGCCGCGAGGCCGCGCGATTGTCGAGACCGGGTTGCAGCGCCGGGGCCGCTATCAGGAGATGATCTCGCGCGTACTGCATGAAGAAGGCGTCCCGCAGGATTTGGTCTATCTGGCGCAGGCGGAGAGCGCGTTCCAGCCGCTGGCGTTGTCTCGCGCCGGAGCGCGGGGCATGTGGCAATTCGTGGCCTATCGCGGGCAACAGTACGGGCTGCGGCACACCTGGTGGATCGATGAGCGGCAAGATCCCGAAAAGGCCACACGAGCGGCGGCGCAGCATTTGCGCGATCTGTACGGGCTTTTCGGGGATTGGTATCTGGCCATCGCGGCCTACAATTGCGGCCCGGGCAACGTGCAGAAAGCCATCGAGCGCACCGGTTATGCGGATTTCTGGGAGCTGTACAAGCGCAACGTGCTGCCGAAAGAAACCAAGAATTACGTGCCGATTATTTTGGCGCTCACCTTGATTGCCAAAGATGCCGCGCACTACGGCATCCAGGTCGCGCCGGAAACGCCGGTAGCGACCGACGTAGTGAAACCCGGGCGGGCCATCGATCTGCGGCTGGTGGCGGAGACCATCGATGTAGATGTAGAAACTCTGCGGGCGTTGAACCCGCCGCTGCTGCGATTGGCCACGCCCGACGATCCTTCGTTCGAACTGCATTTGCCCGCAGGCACCGCGGAGCGATTTTCGGCGGAGATCGCGGATATTCCCGCGGACAAGTGGGTGAGCTGGCGGCGGCATCGCGTGGAAGCGGGCGAGACGCTGACTTCCATCGGGAAAAAATATCACGTGACGCCGGTGGCCATCGCTGACGCGAACAATCTGGAGCATCGCGCGGCGCTGGATCCCGGAGAAAAGTTGATCATCCCGGCGGCACCCGCGCAATTGGAAGCGAAACGCCGCCTGGTGAGCTATCGCGTGCGCAAGGGCGACACGCTGCTGGGCATCGCGGACCGTTTCAGCGTGGAATCCGATGACGTGAAAAAATGGAACCGGCTGAAGACCAATCACGTCGCCCGCGGCATGGTGCTGCGCATTTATACGCTTGGCGGCGCGACGGAAGCGAAATCGGCGCAGGCGCGAACGGCTCCCAAGAAGAAGGCCCATGCGGGCACTCGCGTGGCGCAGAGCACGACAAGTTCACCGAATAAGAACTGAGCCAGGGAATAAGGCTGGCCCCGCAAATAGGAACTAAACCTTTCTTTTACTGTTACTTACAATTATACAAAGCTGCCTCCTCGCGGATCCGCCGTGACGCCGGCGGTTCGCCGGGTGAGCGGAACACCGCTGAAAAATTCGCGAACTTGCGGCCTGTGCGTGCAGAATGCTTGACAACTTCCAGCGAGTACGATAACAACGGCGCAAGGCTTTGGAGCCGGGTTTACAAAACTCCAGCCGTTGCAGCGATACCGACTCGACACGTGCGATCCGGCCAAGCCGGATCCGATGCCTCGGGCGGGATTCCCCCTGGGGAGGATGGAATGGATCTCGAGAAGGACAACTTCGAAGAAGAGAACGAGCTGTCAGGGCTGGAAGAGGACGATGAGCTGGCGGGCGACGCCGACGTCGTCGAAACCGAAGAGGAAGAGCTGATCATCACCGAAGAGGAGCCCGAAGAAGCTGCGAAGCCGGCTCCCAAGGCGGCCCCCAAACCCGCGGCCAAACCGGCGGCCGAAGAAGGCGGCGGCCAAACCGGCCGCGAAACCCGCCAAAAAGGCTCCGGCAAAGAAAGCCAAGAAGAAGGCGAGCAAGCCAAAGCCCAAGAAGAAGGCCGCCAAAAAGCCCGCGAAGAAAAAGAAGCGCTAGTTTTCGCGCGGCCCTGCCGGCACGAATTCCGGAACGGATGGTTCCCGTTGGATGAAAAGCCCCTGGCTTCGCCAGGGGCTTTGCTTTTTGTGTTTTGCGATTTGCCTTTCCGTTTTGTGACCGGCGCGAGTTCGAAGTGGCACGGAACGATCTAAAACGGCGATGCCGAATGCGCACCAAGCGATTTGCAAAACGGGAAGATGGCCGGTTGCCCCCGCTTCCGGTTGTGGAGAAAGCTTGCCTGAAAGGATAAGTACCGCTAGCATAACCTCGCATGTTGCACGCTATGGAGCAGATACGGCGGATGCGCGGGGGTGCGCAGTCCCACCTGATGCGCTGTTCGGACGGGCGCGACCACGATCTGTATTACGTGGTGAAGTTCCAAAACAATCCGCAGCACTCCCGCGTGTTGGTAATGAACTGCTTGGTACCCGCTTGGCGGCGCGGATGGGGCTTCCGGTGCCGCCCGTTGCGGTAATCGATGTGGGCCAGGACCTGATCCGGGTAACCCCGGCGCTGTGCATCGAGTTGCCGCGATCGCGCACTCCCTGCCGGGCGGGGCGACAATTTGGTTCGAGCTATCCGGGCAATCCCCGCTCGCTAACGCTGTATGATTTTCTTCCGGACGAACAGTTGCGCCAGGTACAGAACCTGTACGACTTTGCGGGCATGCTGGTTTTCGACAAATGGACGTGTAATACCAACGGCCGGCAGACGCTGTTTTTCCGCGACGGCGGCGGGGCCCGGTCGGACGCACACACACCTGGCGCTTCGCAGCCAACCGAAACCCCCAATGCCGCCGGCGGGAGCTACCGGACGGTGATGATCGATCAGGGCTTCTGCTTCAACGCGGGCGAATGGAATTATCCGGATGCGCCGCTGCGCGGATTGTACACCCGCAACCGCGTCTATGAGGGCGTGACCGGAATGGAATCGTTTGCGCCGTGGATCAGCCGCGCGCAGAACATCGGCGAGCGCGTTCTGGAAGAACTCGTCGGCGAGGTGCCCCCGGAATGGTACGACGACGATCACGACGCGCTGGTGCGGCTGCTCGAGCAGTTGTACCGTCGCAGGCCTCGCTTACAGGAACTCCTGCTGGAAGCCAAGAGGTCAAACCGGCAGCCCTTTCCGAACTGGCACTGAGGCCAGGGGTCCCGGTTGGAAGTGTGGGATGAAAGGCTGGAGATAAGAAGCTGGAAGAATCAAGCGAACGAACGAGGCCGCCGATGCAAAAGATCAGGATGCAGGAGTTAGACGGAGACCGGAACTCCATGACCGGTGAGCCGGACCGCAACCCGCCGAATGGGACGCCGTCGAGCCCGGAAGGTGCCGACGGATTGCCGCGCCGTTTGCTGATCCGCCGCGTCCTGCGCTACGCGCCGAATCCCGTGCGCGATGAATGGGTGAACATCGGCGTGCTGGTTTTCGATTCCGAGTCCGGTGAGCGGCGCCTGCGCTTGGTCGAGGAGGAGGACGAATTTCATCGCGTCCGAAGGCTGCACCCGGACGCCGACGAATCCGTGCTTCCGCGGCTGCGCGACACCCTGGAAAGCTTGTTTACCGCGGAAGGACGGATCCGGGACTGGCGAAGCGGCGGCGGCCTCGAATGGCTGACGCAACTGGATAAACTCGATAACGTCTTGAGCGCGGTGCTCCAGGTGACGGAACCCATCGGCACCCGGGCTACGGATCTCGATGCGGAACTCGAAAGGCTCTACCGGGACCACGTGGCAGTGCCGCGCTCGGCGGGCCGCGCTGGGCTTCCGGGAAGTCGCGGGAACCTTCGCGCGTACTGCTCGCAGGTCTTCAAGCAAGCTCGCCTGTGGGACCGCCTGGAGAAGTCGGTTCGCGCGGCGGAGTTTACGTTTCCGGGTGATCCCATGCGCATCGACTACGGTTACCGCCGGAACGGTACGTGGGGTTTCGTGCATACGCTCTCGGTCACGCGCTCGGTCACGCGCTCGCCCGCGGACGCGAAGGTGCTGGCCTACACCGCGGAGCGCATTCAGAAGAGTGCGGAATCAAGGTTCACGCCGGAGTTCGCGGCGGTCACCGACGTTCCGCTTTCGCCCGACAACGAACGGCACCGGTTCGTGCGCGAGACGTTGCAGGAGGTGGGCGTCGTGCCTGTGCCTCTCGAAGGATTCGCGGTGTGGGTGGCGAAGTTGCGGCCGATGCTGCAGTGAGGAGAAGCGGAAGTAATGAAGTAATGAACTAAGACGGACAAACGCAACTCCGCTGTGCCGCTTCCATCATCTCGCTTCTCTTACCTCGCTTCCTTTGCTTCACTTGTTCTGCTCTTCGCCCCTATCCTTTCGTTGCCTCGTTACTTCGTTACATCATTACTTCTTGTCGCGGCGGTTCGGAAATGAGGCGAGTTCACGTAAACTAGTGGGATTGAGATCGCTCGCAAATTGATACCGGAGATTCCATGGCCCAGGTTTATCCCTTTCCCGCTTATCGCTACAACGGCTCGCGCGTTGCGTTTGACCGCGTGCTGACGCAGCCTTACGACAAGATTTCGCCCGCCGCGCAGGAGAAATATTACGCCGCGGACCCGCATAACCTGATCGCGGTCGAGAAAGGGCGCGTGCTTCCCGGCGATGCGCCGGGGCACAACGTCTACACGCGGGCCGCCGAAGCGCTGGAGAGCTGGATTCGCGAAAACGTTGTGGCGAAAGATTCCGAGCCATCGTTTTACGCGTACACGCAGGAGTACACCGTGCCGGGAACCGAGGAGCGGCGCACCCGACGGGGATTCATCGGCGCGGGCAAGCTGGAGGAGTACTCCGCCGGCGTGGTGTTCCGCCACGAGCACACGCTTTCGGGGCCGAAAGCCGACCGCCTGGAGCTGCTGCGCCACACGCGCACGCACACCGGACAACTTTTTATGCTGTACAGCGACGAGCAGCGGCGCGTGGACAATATCCTTGCGGATGTGGAAGCGTCCGCTCCGCCGGCGACCGAATTGCACGACGAGTATGGCGTGGTGCATCGGCTGTGGGTGGTTTCGGACCCTGCAAAGATTGCGGCGATCCAGGAGGCCATGGCCAGCCAGAAACTGGTGATCGCCGACGGGCATCACCGCTACGAGACGGCGCTGAACTATCGTAACGAGAGGCGCAATGAAAGGCGCAACGAGCGGCAGAACGAGCGGGGCGCGGCGGCGGGACAAGGTAGTTCGCCTTCGCAGGGGCAGGATCATTCGTCTGCGCCGGGCCAACAGATTCGCTCTCGCATGGACAAGATAGATCGCCCTTGCCGGGACAAGATAGTTCGCCCTTGCCGGGCGAGAGCAACCCGGACGCGCCTTACGAGCGGGCCATGATGACCTTCGTCAACACGCGCAGTGAGGGTTTGACGATTTTGCCGACGCATCGCGTGGTCGCCAACGTGCCGGATTTTTCGTGGCCGATCATGCGGCGGTACCTGGAGCCGTGGTTCACCGCGGAAGAGTTTCCGTTTGCGAATGACGACGGTAAAGCCGAGGCGCGCGCCAGGTTCCTGCGCCGGCTGGCGGAGGCTCGCGACTCGCGGGCGATCGGGGTGTACCCGGCGGAGTCCGGCAAGCGCGCCTACTACGTGCTGACGCTGCGCGCGGGCGCGAACCTCGGGCAACTGCTGCCGGGAGTTTCGCCGCTGCAGCGGGAACTGGACGTGGTGTTGCTGCACGAAGGAATTCTGGAGCCGGCGCTGGGGATCACGCCGCAAGCGGTTACCGCGGAGAAGAACCTGACCTACGAGCGCGAGGCTGCGGCAGCCCTGGATGCGGTCGATCGCGGCGCGGCACAGGTGGCCTTCCTGCTGAACCCGTGTGATGTCGAGCAGGTGATGCGTATCGCGACGTCCGGCGAGGTGATGCCGCAGAAGTCCACGGATTTTTACCCGAAGCTGCTGAGCGGGATCACCATGTACCGGGTGGATTGCTGAGGCCGCGCAGTCGACAGTCGACAGTTTAAAGTTGAAAGCACTTCGGGCGGCAGCCGGGCTTCGCCGGGACGAACTGCGTTCCGTCGCTTTCCGCGCTGGAAAGCTAGTTAACAATTCGTGCCCCTCCCCCCACCCTTTTTCGTAAGTGCGGATTCTAAAGGACTTTAAGTGGCTCTGTTTACATCCTTGGCACCAAGGCGGATTTTCCATGAGGACGAGCAAGCGGTGAAGGTGTTTTCTAATGGAGCAGGAGGTGCGATGCCCGAAATCGGACTCCTGCCTTTTGCTCGCGTGGCTATGGATATAGCCACGGCGATTCTTCCGACTTACCGGAGTCGTTTCAGCAAACACCAATTCACCCAACCGCAGTTGCTGGCCATCCTCTGCCTGATGCGTTACGAAGACTGGACTTTCCGCGAAGCCGAGGTGCGACTGCGCGAGCATGCGGAGTTGCGTGCCGTGCTGCGACTTTCCAGCGTGCCCGACTACACCACCGTGTATCGCTTCTTGCGGCGGCTGCCGGACGATACCATGGAGAGCGCGTTGGGAGAATCGGTGCGGCGACTACGCCGCAGTTCGCGCCGCGGCCGACGCCGGGCATGCGTGGCGGTGGACGGTACCGGGCTTACGCAGCACGCTGTCAGTACTTATTTCATACGCCGCGTCGAGCAGCATGCGGGCGGAAAAACACGCTATCGACACTTTCTGAAGTGGCTGATCGTGGTCGATGTGGATCGCCAGATCATTCTGGCGCAACGCGCGCGACAAGGCCCGTGGTGCGACACCCGTGCTTTGCCCGGCTTGGTGGACGCGGCGAGCCGTACCATGCCTATTGGAGTGGTGCTGGCGGACGCGGAGTTCGACTCCGAAGCCAACCACCGACACGTGCGCGGCACGCTGGGAGCCCACAGCGTGATTCCCAATCGGCGGCGTGGTATTCCGGAAGGAGAGTTTCGCTACCAGATGCATCGTGCTTTTCCGCGACCGTTGTATGGGCCGCGCGCCAAAATAGAAACCGTCTTCTCGGTGATCAAACGCAAGCTCTCTAGCAAAGCACCGGGTCGCAGCCTGCCCTCCCAGATGCGGCAAGCTCTGTTGCTCGGCCTGGCTTTTAACCTCTATCGGCTGAGGCATCGTCCGGCTCCTGCAGGATGTAAACAGAGCTACTTTAACTCCAACCATTTTGTAAGTGCGGATTCTGGAGGAGTTACGGGTGTATTTTTCGGATGTGCGGATTCTAAAGGGTTTAGTGAGGAAGAGAGCGAACTACGGCCGGGTCGGCTGGACTGGAGGCGACAACTCACGACCTATGATAGCACGGAAGATTTATCCTGTCAATAGATAACTTTATCGTACTCATTCGAATGGGTGTGATACTCGCTCGCATCGGCTTTCCATATGTCGGGCTATCTACAGCGATGGGAACGTGTCGTCTAAACCCCGCCCTCTCGGAGAGGGCGGCTACAGGACTCAAGGCGATGGACGTGCGATCCGAGTGGCCTGGTCAGCGCATCTTGTAGCAACCGGCTCCTAAAAATTCTATAAGACCGAGATCGCGAAGAACCTGGAGCTGCTGACGGATTTTGTCGCGCACGTGAGCGTTTTTCGGATGAAGTCTCGCTAGCACGTCACTGTGCGCGTAGACATCCGCTAAAGAAAATTCATTTGTTCCGACGCCGAGTACTACATTCAGCACATCGAGGGTCCATCCCCGTTTCTCGACCGCAAGTTTTTCGAGTGGACGCAAACGCCGATAAGCTCTGCGAACATAGGACGGCGAGCGAGGGTTGCCGCCATCGACCAAGACAATGCGCGCATCCGGCGGGATTTTCTCGAGAAGGATGTTGCAGCCGACCCAGCCGGCGCGGCGCGCTGTCGGCGCGAGGGGCTTGCGGCACTCGATTGCGGAGAGAGCTAAGGCGAAATGTGGAATGAGAATCACTGTGCGTACTGCCCACTGCGTAAGGTCGTAGTGCAAGACGAAAAGATTGGGAGTGCGGTCGGCGAGGATCGCTCGTTTCATTTCGGAGTATGCGGCGTCAACAATTTTGCGGCCGAAGGGTTTGGATTGGCTTTTCAACTGAAAGGGAGACTCGCACGATGGACAATGATAGTCGACGGCGGCGTTGTTCCTTGGGGTTGGCTCCAATCGCGGGGAGTTGCAGAATGGGCAAAAGAAATTGGTTGCGCCCCAAGCCTCGGTGCCAATTCGTGCGCGCTGGGAAGCGCTCTTGTATGGTGCGAGACCATCGAGTGGTAGATGCAAATCCACGCGGGGATTAGAGCACAGGAACTTTGGAGAGGAAAGTGCAGCTTCTAGAGTGGTGTTTGCGAGAGCAGCTGGGGCGCAGGAAAGGCGTGAAAATGTCTGAGAAACAATTCATCAACTACTATGAGTGTCCGTTCGATGGCGAAGAATGGGCTGACGTCTGGAGTTGTGACTGCAACGATATGTGTCCGAAGTGCAGGACGAAGGATATTGAGCCGTACAGGAGCGACGAGGTAGTACACGCTAATGTGCGGCGTCGAGAGCCAAAGAGAAAACGGCTGCACCAACCGGTAGCTTCGAGGAGCCAGACTAAGCCACACCCTGAGTGATGATTGTTCACCGCACGTTCTACTGAAATTTGTTCTTGAAGAGTGCTCCGTGGCGCAAGGGGTGCCGGAATTGACGCGGAGGGAAGCAAGCCACGCGCCGACAAGGAGACGGGTCGTTGCGGCGGATGGGCGAAGCCCCGAATAGCGAGATAGAGCGGCGCGACGGTTCATTAGGCTGTCATGTGGGTGCGAGCATCCTAGGTACATACTGGGCGGGCGCGATGTGGGTTTGCGCGGGCTCGCGTGGTCGGGCTTGAGGCGCGCAATGAGAACTATTAATTAAGGGAACGGATAACGAGGGAGGGGAACATGGCGGCGCTTACTGGGGAACAGGTTCGGCGGATGCATGCTTACTGGCGGGCGGCGAATTATCTTTCGGTGGGGCAAATTTATTTGAAGGACAATCCGCTTTTGGAGCGGCCGCTTGTTTTGGACGACATCAAGCCTCGGCTGCTGGGGCATTGGGGGACTACTTCGGGGCTGAATTTTATTTATACGCACTTGAACCGGGTGATCAACGAGCGCGATTTGAACATGATGTACATCATCGGGCCGGGGCATGGCGGGCCGGGGATTGTGGCGCATACGTATCTGGAGGGGTCGTACACCGAGATTTATCCGCATATTGAGCGAAACCGCGACGGAATCAAGCGGTTGTTCCGGCAATTTTCGTGGCCTTATGGGATTCCGAGCCACGTGGCGCCGGAGACGCCGGGGTCGATTCACGAGGGGGGCGAGCTGGGGTATTCGTTGCTGCACGCGTATGGGGCGGCTTACGACAACCCGAATCTGGTGGTGGCTTGCATTGTTGGCGATGGCGAGGCGGAGACCGGGCCGTGCGCTACCAGCTGGCATGCGAACAAGTTTTTGGACGCGGCGCAGGATGGGGCGGTGCTGCCGATTCTGCACTTGAACGGGTACAAGATCGCGAATCCGACGGTGCTGGCGCGGATTTCGCAGGAGGAGCTGGAATCGCTGTTCCGCGGATATGGGTACACGCCGCACTTCCTGGAGGGCGACGATCCTGAGGTGATGCACCCGCAGATGGCGGCGGTGCTGGACACCATGCTGGACGAGATTGCCGCGATTCAGAAATCAGCGCGCGAGGGAGGGAATAAAGAACGGCCACGCTGGCCGATGCTGATTCTGAAGACGCCGAAAGGTTGGACCGGGCCGAAGACGGTGGACGGCAAACCGGTGGAAGGGACGTGGCGGGCGCACCAGGTGCCGGTCTCGGAGATTCGCAAAAATCCGGAGCACCTGAAGATTCTCGAAGAGTGGATGCGCAGCTATAAACCGGAGGAGTTGTTCGACGCCAACGGGACGCTGGTGGCGGAACTTGCCGATCTTCCGCCGAAGGGCCGGCGGCGCATGGGAATGAATCCGCACGCGAACGGAGGACTCCTGCTGGAGCCTTTGCGATTGCCGGCGTTTCGCAGCTTTGCGGTGGAGGTGAAGGAGCCGGGGTCGCCGGACAGCGAGGCAACCCGCGTACTCGGAAAGTATTTACGTGAAGTGATGAAGTGCAACCTGGAGTCGCGCAATTTCCGCGTGTTCGGACCGGACGAGACCGCGTCAAACCGGCTCGAGGCGCTCTTCGAGGTCACCGGGAAGACGTGGGAAGCATCCACGCTTCCCGTGGATGAGAACCTGGCCATCGACGGACGGGTGATGGAGATTTTGAGCGAGCATATGTGCCAGGGATGGCTGGAAGGCTACCTGCTGACAGGGCGGCATGGATTTTTCTCGTGCTACGAGGCGTTCATTCACATTATCGATTCGATGTTCAACCAGCACGCGAAGTGGCTGAAGACCACGCGGACGATACCGTGGCGGAAGCCGATTGCTTCGCTGAATTATTTGTTGACGTCGCACGTGTGGCGGCAGGATCACAACGGATTTTCGCATCAGGACCCGGGATTTATCGATCATGTGGCGAACAAGAAGGCCGAACTGGTGCGGATTTATCTGCCGCCGGACGCGAATTGCCTGCTGTCGGTGGCGGACCACTGCTTGCGCAGCCGGAACTACGTGAACCTGATCGTGGCGGGGAAACAGCCGGCGCCGAACTGGCTGGACATGGACGCCGCGGTGGCGCACTGCACGGCGGGGATGGGAGCTTGGGATTGGGCGGGGCACGAAGCAGACCATCCCGACGTGGTGATGGCCTGCGCCGGGGATGTGCCCACGCTGGAGATTCTTGCGGCGGTGTCGCTGCTGCGCGAGGAATTGCCCGATCTGCGGATTCGCGTGGTCAACGTCGTGGACTTGATGGCGCTGCAACCGATGTCGGAGCATCCGCACGGGCTGGCGGACGAGGATTTCGATGCGCTGTTCACGACGGACAAGCCGGTGGTGTTTGCGTTTCATGGGTATCCGACACTCATTCACCGTTTGACGTACCGGCGGCACAATCATCAACAACCTTCATGTGCGGGGATACGTGGAAGAGGGAACGACTACCACGCCGTTTGACATGGTGGTGCTCAATCGCATGGACCGGTTTCAACTGGCGCTGGATGTGGTCCGGCGGGTACCGCGGCTGAAGAGCATCGCGGACCAAGCGACACAGCGGTTCACGGAGATGATGCAGCGGCACAAGTTGTATGTTTCCGAGCACGGCGAGGACATGCCCGAAGTCGCGAATTGGAAATGGAAATAAAGAAGTAACGAAGTAACAAAGTAACGAAACCCTTTGGTGGAAGTGCGAAACGGAGTTTGGTGCCCTTCGGACAAGCGCGGTAGACAAGAGTGTTTTGCTACCTAGAATCTTATGCCACACAACCTCACAATGAGCGGTGATGCTGTTTTTGTGGTGAATAGCGGGTCGTCTTCGCTGAAGTTCGGCGTGTTCGCTAGGCGTGCGGATGAAGCGCATGCGCTCTATCGTGGGGCCGCGGAGGGGATTGGCGAGCGGCAGGGGAAAGATATGGGTGCGCGGGGAAGACGGGAAGACATTGCTGGAGGAGACGCAGGCGTTTCCGGCGCAGACGGATGCGGCGCGAGCGGTGGCCGAGAAATTGTCGGAGATGTCCGCTGCCACAGTTCGCGGGCGGTCGGGCATCGGGTGGTGCATGGCGGGCCATCGCTGACCGAGCACCAGAAAATTACGCCGCAGGTTCTGGAGAAACTGGAGGCGGCAGAGCATTTTGCGCCGCTGCACGTCCCGGTGGCGCTGGAGTTGATTCGAGAGACGCAGCAACTTTTTCCTGGCGTGCCGCAGTTTGCGTGTTTCGATACGGCGTTTCACCGGACGCTGCCCGAGGCGGCGGCGCGGCTGCCGCTGCCGGAGAAATTCTGGGACGCGGGCATTCGCAAGTACGGCTTTCACGGTTTGTCGTGCGAATCGATTCTCCATGCGCTGGGGCCGGGCCGGCCGGCGCGGGTGATCGTGGCGCATCTTGGCAACGGCGCGAGTGTCACCGCGATTGCGAACGGGATTTCGGTGGACACCTCGATGGGGCTGACGCCGACCGGGAGGAATCGTGATGGGGACGCGGCCGGGCGACCTGGACCCCGGCGTGTCGCTGCACATTCTGCGGATGAATGGAAACAACGTGAAGGAATTGGCGCGGCTGCTGGACAAGGAATGTGGATTGTTGGGCATTTCGGGGGCTTCGCCGGACATGCGGTCTTTGCATGCGGCGGCCGAGAACAATCAGCGCGCGCGATTGGCGATTGAGATGTTTGCGCGCTCGGCGAAAAAAGCGATCGCGAGCTATGTGGCGGTTCTCGGCGGGCTTGATTTGCTGGTGTTTACGGGAGGGATCGGGGAGCACGACGCTGCGGTGCGAGCGGGAATTTGCGAAGGGATGGAGTGTTTTGGCTTGCGGCTCGATGATGAGGCCAATGAACGGAATGCTGGAACAATCAGTGGAACGGATAGCGCCGTGCTGGTTCGCGTGGTGACGAGCGACGAGGAGACGCAGATCGCGCGGATTGTGTTTCGGTTGATGGAAGATGAATGATCGCGGGAAACTGCGAGGCTCGCTTTGCGGCTGTAACTGTGCTTGAAGTTGACGCCGGGAGGGGCCCTTCGAGGCTCAGGTAAACGGAGCCCCTGCCCCTACAAATTCTTAAACTGCCGCAGAGGCCGCTTTGGTGTCTGGCGTCACCTGATTCTGCGGCGGCGTTTTTGCGCAGGACCAAAACTGGGCAGTTGGCGGTGCGCACGACCTTTTCGGTGACCGAGCCGAAAGCGAGGCGGCGCAATCCGGTCCTGCCGTGGGTGGCGATGACGATGAGATCCGCTTTTTCCGCTTCCGCTGTGCGGAGGATTTCCGATCCGGCGTCGTTGGCTTCGCCGATGATTGCCCGCGCGCGCAGGCCTTGCTGCTTGAGTTTGTCCGCGAGTTCCGCCAGGCGAGGCTGAGCCTGCTCGATCAAGTCTTCCTCGTCTGAGGTTTCGGAAAGGATATCGGCGCCTTCCGGAATGACCGGGACCACGTGCACCAGAACAATCTCGGAGGCGTAGCGACCCGCCAGATCGCGAGCGACGTCCAAAGCCTCCAGCGAAGAATCGCTGAAATCGATGGGGGCAAGGATAATTTTCGGTTGCATCATGGTCGAGCCTCCGGCCGGGCTTGCGCGCTGCGGGGAAAGAGTAGCCTGGAGGTGGAAGCTACTTCCGATTGCGTTACGGGAATGTTTCGGGTGTGTTAAAAGTGGCTTGGCGGCGGGAGTTTGCCGGGTTGCAGGCGGGCGGGGCAAGCCCCGCCCCTACGTGGAAATCTGTGGAGTGCTTACTCTTTGACTCTTGGCGTCGGCAAGGTAAAGAAAGCGCGTATTGGCGGGAATCACGGTTTGTCTCTGCAAAACAAAAAGGACACGCGCGGGCGTGCCCTTCGTGATGGCTCGCTCGATCACGGACGCATCTGAGGCGAGCACAAAAGCGCCCGCTTCCCTTCGAGACTCAGGGTAAACAGAAAGCGGCCGCTACAGGGGTTTAGGCTCCGGCGCCCTTCGAGAAGCTGGAGACCGCGGCGGCTTCGGTGTCGTAAACGTCGAAGACCGTGAGCAGTTTGGTGATCTGCAGCACTTCCTGGAACTTGCTGCCGAGATGGCAGAGGCGGAGCGAGGCGCCTTGTCCCTTTGCGCTGTGATGCGCGGCGACTAACGTGCCGAGACCCGCGCTGTCGATGAACGTGATGTTGTCCATGTTGAGGACAATTTTCTTTTTGCCCTCGGCGAGGAGTCCCTTTACTTTTTCACGCAGCGCGTTGCTCTCTTCTCCAAGAACGATGCGGCCGTCCAGCGCCACCACGGACACGCCATCCACTTCGCGGTTCGTCATCTTCAATGCCACGTTCGTATCCTCCTCAAATTATTGCTCAACGTACTGGAAGCGGTTCAGGGCAACCGGTCTGAGACCGCACAGCTTATCAGTAATAGTCCGCGCAGGACATGTAATATCCGCAGACCAGGCAAATCAACTTACAGCGCCGGGACGCGAGCCGCTGCGAGCAAACCGGACAATACCGCGAAACGTCTTCGTGCGCTGCGACCGAGAAGTCACCCGGGCTCGCTGCGATCGAGTTCGAGTGGTCCTGGGCGGGCACAGCTTGTGCAGAGAGAACATCACCAGCCTCCTGTTGGACCCTTCGACTCTCAGGGTAAACAGGAGGAAGCCCTGCTTTCGCGGCACGTTCCACGGCCCGACGGTTATAGCACATCCCCTAGCAGGGGAAAAGCGGGTGACCCGTTGGGACAGGCTCGGCCGAGGTGCAGGCAGGGAGAGCGAGCGAAGGGTGATGATTCGCGACGGTCGCGCATGAAACCTATGTCTCCACAGGCGCATCTTTTAAGTGTAGGATGAATGTACTGTAAAGACGGACTACGGGCCCTGTAGCGTCCCCGGGAAGGTGCTTTATGCGCCGAATCTGGATGGTTGCGAGTTTCGCGCTGATTCTTCCAGTTGTTGCAAGTGCACAACATCGCGGTGGAATGGGCGTTGGAATGGGGATGTCGGCACCAGTTGCGGCTGTGGCTCCGCATGGAGTTTCTGGCGGAGCGCCGCACGTAGTTGCGCGAGTTTCTGCGGGGACGCGGCCGGCGACGACGGTCGTTCAACGGACGCGCGCGGCGGGAACGCCGAATCGGAATATTACCGTCGCCTCAGGTGCTACAAACCTTCCTGTGTTTTCAACGGCTATGAATGTTCCTGGGTTGGGTTTTGATTATCCGCATTTGGCGGCCGTCAGCCCGCATCAGGGACATGGGCGTTTCGGCAACCGACAGAACACACCGTTCGGGTTTGGGGGCGGATTTTTATTGTCGTCGCCTGGAATCATTGTGGACAATCCGCAGGCGGTAGAAGAGGCTCAGCAAGCGGCGCCTGACGACAATGGTGTAGGGCCGGCTGGAGTCGATGGACCCCGCGATTCGCAGTACGCCTATGTGCCAAGGGCCACTCCGGCACCCGAGCCGCCGGCGGATGCGTCAGAATATGTTTTTGTGCGGCGCGACGGCGGGCTGTTGTTTGCAGTGGCATATTCCTGGGACAACGGGACCTTGCGATATGTGACGCGCGACGGAGTTCGAAAGACTGTTACGCAAGATTCGCTGGATATGGATGCGACGCAACAGTTTAATGAGCAGCGCGGATTGAGTTTTCGGGTTCCCGCTTAGAGCGCATCTTTCGTAGATATCAAAAATAAATCCGAGTAGTTTCACCGGCGGCCGGTCTTACGATCGGCCGCTTTTGTTTTGGCGGATGCGTTTTGAACAAGACGCGTCGGCCCGGGCAGGGCCCTTCAAAACTCAGGGTAAACAAGCCCCGCCCCTACAGAGTGTGCGCGTGGCTGGCGATCGGCAGGGATGCGCTACTTGGCTGGCTCGGGCATGACGTAGCCGGACTGTGCGGGTAGGCCCGCGCGTTCTAATTGGACTGTAGAGTGGCCGATGTTGAAGTCCTTGGCGGCTTTTTCCTGGATGGCGGTGAGGATGCGCTCGCATTCGTCCAGGTGCATGTCGGGAATGCGGGCGTGCAGGCTCAGAGCGTTGTGATCTCCGCCCAGGGACCAGATGTGAACGTCGTGAACTTCGTAGACGCCGTCGATGGTGAGCATGGCGCGGGCCACGTCTTCGACGGTGCAATCGCGGGGGCTGCCCTCGAGGAGCACGTGGGCGGATTCGCGGAGGATACCGATGCTGGACCAGAGGACCAGGAGTCCGATGGCCAGGCCGAGCAGCGGATCAATCCAGCGGAGGCCGGTGGCTCCGATGACGATTGCGCCGATGATGATGGCGATGTTGGAGAGAGCGTCGCCGAAATTGTGGACCAGGATGCTGCGCAAGTTTAGATCGCCGCGGCCGCGCACGAGCGCGAGGGTGATGCCGCCGTTGACGGCGAGGGCGGCCAGCGAGGTCCAGATCATCCAGCTTTCAACGACGTCCACCGGGGAGCGGAAACGCTCGATCGATTCGTAGCCTAGCCATAGAGCCAGGAAGACCAGCACGAGAGCATTGGTGAAGGCGGCGAGGGTGCCGGCGCGGTGATAACCGTACGTTTTCTCGGAGTCGGCGGGGCGCTCGGCCCAGCGCATGGCGAGCCAGGATATGCCAAGGGCCGGGACGTCGGAGAGATTGTGGACCGCGTCGTTGAGCAGGGCTACGGAGTGGCCCAGCAGGCCGCCTACGATTTCAGCGGCGACCAGGCCCAGGGTGGCGGCCATGGCCCAGCCGAGGACGGATGGGCGCAGGGTTGGGTGCGCGTGGCCGTGGTGGTTATGGCCGTGACCACCATGGCTGTGTCCGTGACCGTCATGCGCGCCACTGGGGGTCGCAGTTGGACCGGGCGCACAATCGTGATCGTGGGCGTGGGCGTGATCGTGAGAATGCGTATGCATCGCCTTCAGCTCTATTCTACCTGCCTCTGTTGCCGCAACGAAGTCTACCTCCGTGCTTAGTGGACATCTTGACACGCAAGCGATGCGATTTCGTTGACGGTGCCGCGGGCGACTGCCAACATCAATCAAGGCCCATCATTTCCCGGGTACACGTGCGGGAGACGTGCGGGAGTATACTGCGCGCCATGTCGAAAACTGAACCATGAGCGTTCCCGTCGCCAAATTGAGTTTCTGGGGTGTGCGCGGAGCAACTCCTACCGTGGACCCTGCCACCTGGCGCTATGGTGGCAACACGCCGTGCCTGGAGCTGATTGCGCCGGACGGAACGCAGATCATTTTAGATTGCGGCACCGGTTTGCGCATGCTGGGCAACCGTTTGGCGGCGGCCAACGGCGACCGTGTGTCCGAGACTCATATTTTTGTTACGCACTATCACTGGGATCACATTCAGGGCATCCCCTTTTTTGCGCCATTTTATGCGGAAAAAAACGAATTTCACTTCTATAGCTTCCGCTCGAAATATTTGGGGCGCGATAGCCTGAAGAAGGTCTTTGAGACGCAGATGGCGCTGCCGTATTTCCCGGTGGATATGTCGGCGATGAACGCGAAGCGCAGGTTTCAGGAAGTGGCCGGCGGCGATTCATTCTTCATTGGAGAAAACAAAGTTACGACTCGGGCGCTGAATCATCCGCAAGGCTGCCTGGGGTTCCGCATCGAAACACCGGCGGGAACGGTGGTGTATGCCACCGACAACGAGCCAGGAAATCGCGATCTCGACAAAGGTTTGCGGGAATTAGCGCAGGGCGCGGATATCTTCATTAATGACGCGCAGTATACGCCGGAGCAACTTGCGGGACCCAAGCGCGGGTGGGGACATTCGTCGTGGAAAGAGGGCGTACAGATAGCGCGTGAAGTGAACGCAAAAACGCTGGTGTTGTTCCATCACGATCCCGATTCGACCGATCGAATGGTGGATGCGATTTTGCGGCATGGACGTGAGGAGTTCGATTCGGTGTTTGCGGCGAGTGAGGGGATGGTGATTACGCTGGGCGCTCCGGGAGGACGCGTGGACGCGCACATGCCTGGGACGCGGACCGCTCTGCGACGCGAAGCGCAATTCCGGGCGCGCGTCTCGGGCGTGACCGAGGGCGGACGGCCGTTCGATGAAGAAACGGTGGTGAGCGATTTGTCGCTGCAAGGGGCGCTGATTTCTCTGCGACACAGCCCGCGGCTGCAGTCCGAGCTGCAAGTGATCATGGAGACGCCGGGGCCGGACGGCTTGCAGGCGGCGATGCGATTGCGGGGGTATGTAGTACGCATTGATGCGGGCTCGGAGAAGGGGCTGAGCGCGGTCGGAGTCGTGTTTACGGACTAGAATCGATCGTCGCAGTGGATGTTCTCGGGTAGTGGGTCAGGAAGACTCGAGATTAATGCGGATTTGGAAGTTTCAATCAGTCTTCTATTGAAGGAACAAGGTCAACGGTTGCCGTAAGTTAACTGCGTCGGGGGAACGGCTTCAGGTACCTCGCCTCTACGAAGAGCTGCAATTATAGCTCTCAGTTTGTCCTTGTCCTTTTCCACCCTCAAATCAAACGCTTGAATCTCCCAAGCAAGTCTCTCGAGACGCTCGTCAGCGATCTCGAATGGGAGCGTATCGTCATTCCCTTTGCCTTCCGTCCAGAGGAGCAGATGCCCTTCGAGTTTGTCAGCGAACTGCTCGGGAGTAAGTTTGGCCTTGATATCGAGTACAGGCACGAAGAAAGCCGCAAGCATAGCGACAATCATCACGAGCGCAATGATTCCGACCGGCACAACGATGAGCCAAATTGCCGAATGCATCAGGTACGCCGTCAGGGTTGCCGGAACAGATAGAACCAGCAGCCAAACTGCGCAACCGTAACGATGCGAGAAATGAAAGGCCATTAGAAATCCAGTTTTCCGTGTTCATACATCCTGCCTTATCTCCTGCCAACCCTCAATTTGAAATCCCATCGGGCGCTTTGATGAGACGACCACATCAGTTGCGGGGGCGCATGGCCGGTTGAGTTTTCTTGGCACGGCCGCGCTGCGCCGTGTAGTCTGAGTCGGGTGAAAAACGTGCAGAAGCAAGCAAATTTTGTGCCCGTGGGCGCGCTCGACAGGCGACCGCCCTCGCGGCGGGAGCTGCTGCAGGGTCTGGTGCGGCAGGCGCCTTTCGTGGCCAAGAATTTTCAACTCTATTTCCGGAATGCGTGGCGGCGCCACGTGTTGCACACGAAAGTGGTTGCGCCCTATGCGGTGACGTTCTACGTGACGCACAAATGCAACCTGGCTTGCAGTTACTGCACGCAGAAGGAACCCGACGTGTTCAGCGACGAACTGGGGACAGCGGACACGTTGCGCCTGCTGGGACGGATCCGCAAGGAAAGCGACTCGATCGTGATCACGGGCGGGGAGCCGACCCTGCGAGCCGACATCGAAGAAATCGTCGAAGCGGCGCGCTTCAAGCATAAATTCAGGTCGCTGCTGCTGATCACGAATGGGACCCTGCTGGATCGCAAACCGAAAATTCTGAATGCCGTCACCGGACTGGTCGTAAGTCTGGACGCTTTGCGCTCCGATCCAACCAATCCGTTGTCGAAACCCGCGGCCTTGCCAAAGGTAATGGAAAACCTGCAATTTGCGAAGGAGCGGCTGGGCAGTCCGCGACGAATCACCATCAGCACGGTGATTGAGGAATGGAACATCGCGGAAGTCGAGCGTTTGCTGGACTGGTGTGGCGAGCAGGGATTTGTATTCGCGGCGCAGTCGGCGCAGATGGAAAAGATGCCAAATCTGGCGCTGCTGAAGAATCCGCGGTACCAGGCGCTGGTGGATACGATCCTTGCGCGACGCCGCGAGAACAAGCAACCGATCAATGGAACTCCGCGGACGATTGAAACGCTTTTGAGATTTCAGGATTTTGAGTGCTTTCCGACGATGTTTCCGCGCGTTTATCCCAACGGCGATGTGTTCTATCCGTGCGAGCCTTTGCGGAAGATCGCTGGAAACCTTTTGCGCGACGGATCTTTGCGCAAGATATTCGCGGCGGGGAAGAAAAAGTACGGCGATATTCCGCCGTGCCAGGGGATTTGCTACCTGTTTGGGAATGTGCTTTCTCATTATTACGTAAATGATTTTTGGGGGCTTGCTGGGGATTTCATTCGCTAGTTCGGCGAAAAACCGAAAGAATTTAACGCAGAGGGCGCGGAGATCACAGAGCAGAAAAACGAACGAGCCGCACTGCGAGAACTTGCAGTGTTAACTCAGTTCGGCGATTTTCTTATCGAGGTGGGCCAACGCGGCTTCCAGGGATTTTCGGTGGTGGGGGTTGGTAGCGGAGGCCAGATCATTGGTGATGCGGGTGCGGGACATTTGCAAATCGTTGATGCTTTGCTCCCGCAGATGCTGCTCGACGCTCTTTTGTCCATGTTTTGTCGCGGGCTTGCTGGTTTCGACGGATTCGACTTGCGCTTCGACGTCCTTACTTTCCCAGCCTCTGGCCATGCCTATATTGTGGCACAGTCCGTCCGGACCATGAATTTTTTAATCGGCGCGAGTTTCGTGCAAGAGTTTCGTGCGCGAGTTTCGTGTGAGGGTTTCGAAACTGTCGGCTAAGCGCCGGCGGCGCGGGCACGCGGCAGGATCGGCAGAGTCGAGTGCATCACGCCGCGTATCGTGCTCTCCGCAACGCGCGCAAAATGTTCCGCGAAAATCCCGCTGTAAGAGAATTCCTCGACGTGATCGGTGCGGCGAACGCGGAGGATCCACCGATCGCCGGCCGCTTCGGCGTGAACCGACGAAACTTCGGATACGGGAATCGTCAGCAGCGTCTGCAGCCGCGAACCCAACACCCAGATATAGTCCGCGCCTACAAAAAGCTGCGCGGAAGCGGCTTCACCGGATCCCTGCGGATATCGGTACTTGCCGCCATTCACGACGACGAGCGCGCCCAACTCGCGGGCTTTGTCGTCCACGCTGGTGCCGGAGTTTGCCGGCGGGAGCAGGGCGCCAGTGAGAAACAGTGCCAGGCCCGCAATGGCCGCCAGCCAACTATTCCAAAAGGCGAGCGGCAGGATGACCAGGGCGGCTCCGGCAATGCCCAATAGAATGCGGAACGCGGTCCAGGAGCGCTCGTCGCGGCGGAGATTCAGGACCTTGGGTACGAGCAAAACGACTGCGAAGAGCCCGCCGATGGCAAGCTTCTGCAGGCGCACGGCGATATTTTCCGTTTGTGAGTCTGCCGATGTGGCCGTACTGTTCATGGATCAGTCTTTCTATTGTCTAGATTCAATTCGGTCTCAAAGGGTTCAATAAGTTTACGGTGCCAGACCGTTAATCTCGCGCATGCGGGCGAAGGCGCGGCGGACGTGCGGGATGGTGATCGAGCCGCCGACAATCAGGGCTACGTTCAGTGCGTCAATGACTTCGTCGCGCTTCCAGCCTTCTTCCCCACAGCGAACCAGATGATAGGTTACGCAGTCATCGCAGCGTAGCACCGCTGACGCCACTAGGCCCAATAGCTCTTTCGTCTTGGTACCCAGCGGACCCGGCTCGTAAGCCTGGTGATCCAAGGCGAAGAATCTCTTTACGCCCAGGTGACCGCAGCCGAGGATTTCTTCGTTCAAGTCGGCGCGAAAGCTCTGAAAATCGTCCAGCCCGCCAGGCATCGCTCCTCCGGAACACAGCAAATCACTGCCTTCGAAATGGGCATCCATTATGAGCCGCGCGGAGGTTTGGGAGGGAGAGGCGGACGTTTCTGTGGGCAAGCCGCTGCTTAAGGATAAATGGGGCGTCCTAGTACTCGCCCACCGCACTCACAAGGCTCGTCAGGGGTCAAAAGTCGAACTGCTACCTCTCGTCATTAGTCGGCGATGTCAGTCGGCGGAGGGGGCCAGAGCTTTCTCCACTAATTCCTTTGCGCCCGGTTTGCCGGCGAGGACCATCTCCAACCATTCGGTGCCCACGTGCGAGAGACGTACCGCTTCGCTGGTGAGCGATTCCGGGCCGCCCGAATCCGCGTTGCCGAAAAAGATGCGATCCATCGGTTGGGCGGCGGCGAGGCGATTCTTTGTGTACTGGCCGGGTGTGGCCATGAACATCGGGTGGCCGCGGCGATAGATGCGAACCTCGATCGGATCGACGTTGAAATCGGGCATGAGCTTTTGAAAATCCGCAAGAACGCGGGCGGCCAGAGTTTTGCAGTCCGCTTCGTCAAGGAGAGTAGAGCGCTGGTATTCCCGAAGTGGCGTGTAGAACGAAAGAATGTTGTTCTTTTGTTTGTAGCCCGGCTGATTGCGGACGGTCCAGTCCGCGACGATGAAATCGGTGAAGGAGTTGCCGGGGCACCAGTTGTCATAGCCCCGGTTGTAAACCGGCTTGTCAAAGATCAGGTTGACGACGGGATACGGTGCGAAGCGGGTGCGGCGCATCGCAATTCTCTGATCGCTGGGCAGATTGAGCACCAAGCGAGATGTGATGTGTTTCGGCGTGCACATCAGGACGGCTTTCGCAGCTACGGTGGTGAGCTCTCCTTCGTGGAAATAGGTAATTCGGACAGCATCTTTGTCCTGCACGACGGCGACAACCGTGGCATCGCCGAGCATGCGGTCTTTGTATTGAGGTTGCAGGACTTCGACCAGTTTGTGGGTGATGCAGCCGAGGCCGCCGGGAAGGATCACGCGCTTGGCGTCGTCTCCCTTCGCGATGTACTGGACTGCCGAAATGCCCACATACGCCGAGGTCTCTTCGCAAGTGGCTCCCCAATTTGAGGGGCCGTACCCGTCCCACCACTGCTGGACTTCGTGAGCGTACGGGGCGGTGTACTTCGTCAGCAGTTCCGAATCCAGCTCGGCCATGCGCTTGCGCACATTGATCTTCATCATGTCGTCGCGAAATTTGCGGAAGCTGGCGCGCACTTCCTTGGGATAAGGAAGTTCGTCGATTCCCTTGATCCAGGTATCCGGGACGAAGGTTTTGTTGATGATGGTCGGATCGGGATTGTTGACCGGCAGGAGCTTTAAGCCGATCTCTGCCGCGAGTTGATTGCCTTCGTCATCTATGTCGGCGTACGCGGAACCCGTGGCGAACGGTTGTCCTGCGTATTCCTCCTGATAGGCGTTGCCTCCGAAATGATCTTCTTTTTCGAGAAGGAGAAAATCCTTACCGCGCAGGAAATAAGCAGCGGAGAGGCCGGCGACGCCTCCGCCAATGATGACGACGTCGGCCTTTCGCGTGGCGTCCGGGCGATCGAACGCATGGCCATCCCGGATCTGGTGGCAGATTTCGAAGTGTTCGCCGTCAACGAGAGGAAGAGCACCGCTCGCCGGTGGATGCGGCGCTGCGACAAGCGTGGAGTCGATGGGGCAGCCTGCGGCGACGGATCCAACCACAACAAACTTGATGAAATCGCGGCGTGAATTGGACATAGGGCTCCTAGGATCGTTCGAGAAGGTCTTGAGGTTCGGCGCCGAGGCCGCGCGTGCGCACGCGGTACCAGATCACGATCAACGCTACCGAAACCGCAAAGATCAGCGTGGAAATGGCGTTGATTTCGGGGGTGATGCCGCGGCGCAGGCGTCCCCAAATTTCGAGTGGGAGCGTATTGTCGCGGCCGATCAGGAAAAAAGTCACCGCGATTTCGTCCATGGACAGCGTGAAGATCAGCAGACCGGCGGCGATCAGTGAGAGCTTGAGATTCGGGAGCGTGATGCGCCAGAACGTTTGCCACGGAGTCGCGCCCAGGTCGAGCGAGGCTTCTTCCTGTGCGCGATCCATTTTTTGCAGGCCGGCGAAAAGTTCGGTGGTGGCGACGGAGATGAGAGCGGTGCCGTGGCCCAGAAAGACGGTGAGCAAACTCAGCGGAAGGCCAATGAAGACGGCGAACATCAGCAGCGAGAGTCCCGTGATGATGCCCGGGAGGATGAGTGGCAGGAGCACGAGGCGGCGAAACAGAGCTTTGCCAGGGAAGCTGGCGCGATCCAGCGCGAGGGCCGCGAGGAGGCCGAGCGTGAGGGCGAGGACGACGCTGGCTGCGGCGACGATAAGGCTATTTAACACCGCATCCCAGATGGCGCTGTCGGCGAAAAGTTGCCGATACCAATCCATCGTGAAGTGACGCGGGGGGAATCCGCCGACACCATCGCGATTAAAGGAATACGCGATGAGCACGACGATCGGCAGATAGATGAATGCGAACACGAACGCCGCGTAGGTAGTGAGAATGGGCGCGCGAGACTTGGCGTTTGACGAGGCCATTTGCGAGGTCATTTGAACGACCACCGTTTCTCGAGCCGCTCGGTCAGGAAAAGCAGCGTCACGGTGATCAGCAGAATGCACACGGAAACGGCGGCGCCAAGCGGCCAATCATATGCCGCACCGAAAAGGCTTTGCACAATGTTCGCGATCATGGTGCCCGAGGGGCCACCCACCAGTAGTGGCGCGAGGAAGTCGCCGAGCGACAAGACGAACGCGAACGTAGCGCCTGCGAGCAAACCGGGCATGGAAAGCGGGAGAATTACCCGGAGGAACGTAGCCCGTTGGCTGGCGCCGAGATCTTGAGAGGCTTCGACGAGCGGCCGCGGAATATGCTCGAGCGCGGCGTAGATCGGCAGAAACACGAAGGGAGTGTAGATGTGCGTGAGCATCACGACGACAGCGAAAGGACTATAGAGAAGGAACCCGACAGGTGCGTGCGTGAGATGAAAGTACTGCAGGAAGCCGTTGAGCACTCCATCGCTGCCAAGAATTGTCTTCCAGGCGTAGCCGCGAACAAGGTAGCTGACCCACAGCGGAACGATCACGAGTTGATAGAGCAGTTCTTTGCGGGCCGCCGGCGTGGAAAGACAAGTAGTAGGCAAGCGGGTAGCCCAGGAGCAGTGAGAGAAATGTCACCGAGGCCGCGATGCGCATGGTGCGGAGCAGCACTTCGACGTACAGCGGATTCGTAGCGAGCTTCTGATAATTCTGGAGATTCCATTGATGGACGAGGAAGCCGTCACGCACGAGCCAGAAGCTGTGGGCAAACATCAGCGCATAGGGCAGCAGCAGAAAAAGACCTACCCAAAGCAGCGGTGGGAGCGAGACGATCGACTTGTAAGCGCGTGAGTACATGACTGCTACTCGCTGACGCGAATCGCGTCTGTGGCGGCGAACGCAAACTCATGTTCGCCGCTAAGCGGGCCGCGAGCGGGAATCCGAGCGCGCAATATCTGCGCAGCGCCGCAATCGATTTCGAGCAGTTCGCTGGCGCCGCCATAAATCTGCTGGCGGATCGCCCCGCGAAAACGAACACTGGGCGCGGTGCTCGATGCGTCGACAGCCAATTGAATCGCTTCCGGCCGAAGGGAGTAGAGAACTGCGCCGTCGGCTGCGGAAGATTGCCAGACCAGTGCGCCGCAAGTCGTTGTGCCACCGTGAACGTTCCCTCGCAGCAGGTTTGTTTGCCCGATAAATTGTGCTGTGTAGGCCGTGGCCGGGTGGGCGTAGATTTCGCGCGGCGGGGCGATTTGTTCCAGGGAGCCGTTGCGCAGCAGCGCGATGCGGTCCGACAGAGCCATCGCTTCTTCCTGATCGTGGGTGACGAACAGGAAAGTGATGCCGACTTCGCGCTGCAGCGCCTTCAACTCGCTTTGCATCTCCTTCCGCAGATTTGCGTCGAGCGCGGAGAGCGGCTCGTCGAGCAGCAGCAATTGCGGGCGATTTACGAGCGCGCGCGCTAACGCTACGCGCTGTTGCTGGCCGCCGCTCAATCTGCCAGGCCGAGCCTCCGCGAATCCCGCCATTTTCACCATTTGCAGCGCTTCCTCCACGCGCCCGCCAATTTCATCCTTCGGCGTGTTTTTAACGCGCAGACCGTACGCAACGTTGTCGCGCACGCTGAGGTGGGGAAACAGCGCGTAGTGCTGGAAGACCGTGTTGACGCGGCGTTTATGCGCGGGAACGTTGTCCAGTCGAACTCCGTCCATCCAGATTTCGCCGGAGGAAGGCTGCTCGAACCCGGCGACGAGACGCAGCAACGTAGTCTTGCCCGAGCCGCTTTCGCCGAGTAGCGTGAGAAATTCACCGGCAGCAATGTCCAGCGTCAGGCTCTTCAGCACCAGGTTCTCGCCAAATTGCTTGGAGACTCCCGCGCACTTCGAGCAAGGTCTTGCCGCCAAGCGCGGGTTCTGCAGGCGAAATGGCGGCAGGCGAAGTCACTGCGCGTTCTTCACCTCGTTCCAGATCTCCGTGTATTTCGGACGCCGCGGAACATCCTGCCAGAAATAAATTCGCTTCATGTAGTCGTCGGGATCGTCGAGGTGCAGCGTTTTCTTTTCATCGGCCGTAAGAAGTTGGCCGGTGCCGGGATTGGCGGGCGTGTAGTGCGTCACGTCGGTGACCAGCTTCTGCGTTTGCGGCTCAACCATATACTCCAGAAACGCCTGCGCGAGCTCCTTGTGCGTGCTCGCGGCGGTGATCATCAGGTGATCGATCCATCCGGTCGTGTTTTCTTTCGGGATGGTTTCGCCGATCGGAAAATTGAGCTTGCGGAGCTGATTGGTCATCAGTGGCCAGCCCATCGCGGCAAGGATTTCGTGGTTTTGAAAAAGATTGGTCAACTCGCCGCCGGTCGACCAATATTTTCGAATGTTGGGCTTGAGCTCGATTAGCTTTTTCTTCACCGCTTCCAGTTGCTCGTCGCTCAAGTTATAAAGCTGATTCGGGTCTGGCTTGTCGTAGCCAAGCACCTGCGCGGCCATGTACACGCTCGAAAGCTCATCCCAAAGTGAAATTTTCCCTTTGTACTTGGGATCCCAAAGGACGCTCCACGAATCCGGCGCCGCAGAGAAGGCCGTCGTGTCGTAAAGCAGCGGATTGGGTCCCCAAACAAACGGCACGCCATACGTCTGGCCATTGGCCTTGACCAGCGGAGAATCGCGCAGCTTCGGCGAGAGTTGCGCGTAAGAGGGAATCTTTCGACAAGTCGAGGGGCGCCGCGAGTCGCTGCGCGAACAATCGAGGTGGCCACATCGCTCGATGGAGAAATCACGTCGTAGTTCGCCGCGCTGCCTCCGCGCAGTTTGGCCACAAGTTCGTCGCTGGAACCCATATACGACGCTACAACTTTACAATGATGCGCTTCCTCAAAAGCGTGCACGAACGACGGGTCGGCGTAGCCCTCCCACACCAACAAGCTCAGCGTTTCCTGTTTTTGACCGCAGCCGACGCCGGCGATCACGAGTACAAGGACTCCGAGGAAGAGCAAGCAACGTTTCATTTTTCTCCCCTGCGCACACCGCCAAGTAGCACAGACACTCTTGCTTACGCTGAGCATCGAAGCGTCTGTGTCCGCGTAAAAACCCGCCGTCGCGCCAGAACCGAACAAACCCCCACTAAAAAGTCGGCGGCGTGTTAACCCACAGCAGCCACGTCTCGGTCTTCCCAGGATTTCTCCAGCGATGCGGCGTCGAACTCTCAAAATACAAGCTGTCGCCCGTTTTCAAACGATAGTGCTCGTTGTTGCTGAGCCAGATCTCGAATTCGCCGCGCAGAATATGAAGGAACTCCTCGCCCTCATGCGCGTAAGATTCTCCGCTTCCTCCGTTGGGTTTCACGCGGAAGAGATGAGGTTCCATAGCGGTATTTCCCCAGGCAAGCAATTCCATTCTTACACCCGCGGTGGTCTCCAGGATTTTTCGCTCCGCCGGCCGCACCAGCCGCGGATTTTCCCGCGCCGCCTCGAAAAGCGAAAGAATGTTGGTGCGGTAGTAGTGCGCGATTCGCTGCAAAGTCGCCACGGACGAGCGCATCTGGCCGCGCTCCAGCGCGCTCAGAAAACCGATCGAAACCCCAGTCGCCCGCGCCACCTGTGCCAGCGAGAGCCCGCGACGCACCCGCAAACGCCGGAAGCGCTGTCCCGGCAGCACCGCGTGCTCCACCGGCGCCGAAACGATTCCCTGCCGTTTCAACACGTGAGCGATCGCGGCGGGATTCAAGCCTCGGGCGCGCCGGAGGAAGATGGCGCGCTGCAATAGCCGCACGTCCGCCTCGGTATACATCCGGTAGCGGCTTTCTGTCCGCCGCGGCGTCACCAGTCCAAGCACTTCCCACGCCCGCAACGCCGAGGAAGAAATCCCTACGCGGCGCGCCGCTTCGCTAATCCGCAGCATGCGCCCCGGTAAGTGCGCCCTCGATTTGCCGGATAAATTCTTTCCGCTTGACACTAGTGCCGGCTTCTCCTAAGTTTGCGGGATTATAGTAAGGTTTCACAGGCGCGGCAACCTCGAAATAGCTGGGCAACAAGATTACTCTGTGGGAATAAGGGGTGAGTTCATGAGGGCAGATGCTTGTAGCGGGCGGACGCTATCCTTCCGTCATCCACGCTTTCTTTTGATTGCGATCCCAGTTTTGGCGATTCTGGCGGCCGCGCCATTTGCCGGCGCGCAGAGCACCGGCGGCCGCATTCGCGGCACGGTCACCGACCCGAGCGGCGGCGCCGTGGCCGCCGCCAAAGTCTCGCTGATCAACGAAGCCACCAACGTGACCCGTGATGCGGACTCCGGCGTCAACGGCGACTACCTCTTCATCGAGGTACCCGTGGGCTCCTATGAGATTGATGTCGTCCAGCAGGGCTTCAAGAAATATGTGCGCAAGGGCATTGCGCTCGACTTGAATGAGGTCCTCAGCCTGGACATCGCCCTGCAGATCGGCACCTCCGCTGAATCCGTGGAAGTCACCGGGACAACCTCCCGTCGTCGATACCACCTCCACACAGTTGGGCGCCGTCGTGAACGAGCGCGCTTCCACGCAATTGCCCCTGAACCAGCGCGATGTCTATCAACTGCTGCAGTTGCAGCCGGGCGTGCAGTCCCAGCTCGGCAATGACACCTTTTACGGCTCGGACAAGCCCGGCGTCGTCACCGTGAACGGCGGCCGCGGCCGCGCCAACAACTATTCCGTGAACGGCGGCGACGGCAACGACCTGTTCGCCAACCTGCCAGCCATCGAGCCTTCCCCGGACAGCATCGAGGAATTTCGCGTAATCACGAATTCCTTCGACGCGGAATACGGTCGCAACTCCGGCGCCGTCGTCAACGTCGTCACCAAATCCGGCACGAACGCGGTTCATGGCAGCTTCTACGAATTCTTCCGCAACGATGTCCTGAACGCCCACCCCTTTACGTTTTTCCAGGCCCCGAAACCTGAATTCCGGCAAAATCAGTTCGGCGGCACCATCGGCGGCCCGATCAAGAAAGACAAGACCTTCTTTTTTGGCTCCTATGAGGGGCGTCGAATCGTTCAAGGCATCGTCTCTCAGCCCATCAGCGTTCCCTCCGCGGCCGAACTCACCAACGGCGATTTTTCGGCCCCAGGACTTGCGAATGGCGTTCTTGCTCCCAGCGGCGTACCAGGATTTGCTGGATCGCTGACCGACGCGACCGTCGCCAACATCCTCCAATCGCCGCTGCGGCCCGAGTCTCAGTGCGCCCGCAAGCGCCGCGGTGGCCTCCGTTGCCGGTGGCGGACCCCCGCAACCCTACAGCACGATTTTTCCGAACTTCCAGATTCCTACGCAGTGTTTCGATCCCGTGGCCGTTAGCCTGTTGAAGTACGTACCCGGCGCCGGTGGCTCCGGCAACGTTCAAGTGACCCCGAACAAAACCGACCGCGGAGATCAATTTCAGATCCGCGTCGATCATTCCTTCAACAACAATCAGAAGACCGCCATCTACTACTACTTCGACGACGACAACACCCTCGATCCGTTCGCCAAATTCCAAGCCTCCGGCGCCACCACCGGCAACTTTCCCGGCGTCTACGCCACGCGCACCCAGCAAGTCAACGTCACCCACACCTCCACCATCGGCGCCACCTCTGTGAATGAGGCGCGCTTCAGCTACTTCCGCGAAGGCCAGCTCCAGTTCGATAGCCCCACGAATGTAGGCGCGATTCAAAGCTCCTGCGGGACCGGCGCTGCCTCGGCGTTTTGCTTCACGGGAACCTCCGACACCCCCTTGGTGACCGACAGCGGAACTCCTCTCGGCACCAACCCGGATTACGGATTGCATTCAGGCCTGGGCCCCACCAAGGAAGGGGTTCCCTTCATCGATGTTGCCGGCGGCTTTACCATCGGCAACAACTTCAACGGCCAGCTGCCGCAGATTGGCAACACCTTTCAATTCAGCGACAATTTCAGCAAGATCATCGGCAATCACAGTCTGAAATTTGGCGGCGATGTCCGCTATCAAAAATTTGATCAGCTTCTCTATTTTGACATCAATGGCGACTTGTCATTTCAATCGTCAACGTCCGGGCCCATCGGAAACGACTTGGGTTTCTCCGATGCGTATCCCGACTACCTGCTCGGAATTGGCAACAGCTTTTTCCAGGGTTCCGCGCAGCATGAACTCGTACGCAGCACGTCGTTGTACCTGTTCACGCAAGACAGCTGGAAGATCAAGCCCAATGTGACCCTCAACTATGGATTGCGCTGGGAGATGAACACGCCGCTCACGGATATCGGCAAAAAGGTGCAGACCTTCCGGCCCGGCGAAGTGTCCACGATTTACCCTTGCACTCTTCCAACCACCAGTCCGCTCTATGTCGCCGGCAGCGTCACCGATTGCAACACTGCCGGCGTCACGCCAGTCGGGTTGGTCTTTCCTGGCGACAAGAGGTGTTCCCAACGGCTTAACCAACACCTACTACAAGGGTTTTGCGCCGCGTCTCGGCCTGAACTGGAGTCCTAGCTGGAAAGACGGATTTCTCGGCGCCCTCGCGGGCGGCCCGGGCAAGACTAGCATCAGCATGGGCTATGGAATTTTCTACAATCCAATCGAGCAGCTCGTTCTGGAGCAGTTCAGTGCGGAACCTCCATTCGGCGGAAGCAATTTCATCACGAATCCCCTTTTGCAGACTCCCTACGTCAGCCAGAGTGGCAGCACCTTTCCCAATCCGTTCAACGGCATTCTGAATCCGCCGCGAGGACAGCCGGTTGACTGGTCTCAGTTCCGGCCAATGACTTTCTTCGGGCAATTCCCTGCCAATCTGCGGTTGCAATATTCGGATCAATACAACCTGACCATCAAACGCCAGCTACGCTGAGGACATCCTGTTTCAGATCGGCTATGTCGGGTCGCAGGGGCATCGTCTTCTGGCCAGCTATGAAATCAATCCCGGCAATCCGGCAACCTGCAACGCTCTCACTGCGCTCTCGACCGCGAATCCAGCGAACGTTTTGACTTCCGCGGGCGGCAGTCAAACGACCTGCGGCCCGTTTGGAGAAGACAGCTCCTACTTCATTCCGAATGGCACGGTTATACCCGCGGGCGGTATTCCACTGCCCTACAACGCGGGATCCGGCGGGTTGACGCTTCCGGCCGGCCCGCTGGCCGCTCCGGGCGGCGGAGTCACCCTCGTGGGTTTGCGACCCTTCTCATCTCCGTTGTGCCAGCCGCTGACCGGCGCTGGGTGTCCTTCGGACGGAACGCCCGTCTTTTCCGGCATCTTCACCGAAAACACGGTCGCCCGTTCGAACTACAACTCGCTGCAGGTCCTTCTGCAGAAAAACTTCACCAAGGGCCTGCAGTTTCAGGCCTCCTACACCTTCAGCAAGACCATGGACAATGCTTCCAGCTTCGAGAGTGCTTTGAACCCGCTCAATTTCAACGCCACCTACGGGCTCTCTGCCTACGACGCCCGCAATCGCTTCGTCTTCAATTACGTCTGGGACCTGCCCGTACCGAAGTTTGATGGCTTCAAAGGCAAAGTCCTGGACGGCTGGGAGCTTACCGGCATCGTGACCTTCCAGAGCGGATTCCCGATCCGCATCACTTCCGCCAGCGATGTGGAAGAATTGGACTCCACCGACCTGTTCGAATTCCCCGGCGAACCGAACTTAACCGCGCCGTTCCACACCCAGGATATTCGCAAGAATAACGGCTTCGTGTTTGATCCAGCTCTATTTCACCAATGCAACCGTGGCGCCGGGAACCATCGGCGATGCGCCGCGCTCCATCTGCTGCGGACCAGGCATCAACAACTGGGACATGAGTTTCATGAAAGAAACGCGTTTCGGAGAACGATGGAATATGGAGTTCCGCGGCGACATCTTCAACGTCTGGAATCACGCGCAGTTTTACAGCGTGGATGGCAACGTGTCGAACGCCGGCAGCACCTTTGGACAAGTTCAACATGTTCATGATCCACGCCTGGTCCAGTTCTCACTGAAGTTCAGGTTCTAGCGCGGATCAAGCGATTAAGAGACAATTCAGAAGGCGCGGCTCGCCAAGGGCCGCGCCTTCACGCCTGAAATTTCGAGTTCGAGAAAGATACTGACCGCAGGGAACAGACCTGCAAACCCGGAAGGCTCACATGTACGAAGCTCTACAGAAGGAAATCGCCACCTACGAGAAGAGAACGCCCAAGTCCGCGGAAGCTTACAAACGGGCCTTGCAACGCATCCCCCTCGGAGTCGCCAGCAACTATCGCCACTACGAGCCATATCCCATCTTCGTGAAAAACGGTAAGGAGAGCCGCATTCACGACCTCGACGGCAACGAATATATTGATCACAACCTTTGCTTTGGCGCATTGATGGCCGGGCATTGCCATCCCGCGGTGGTGAAAGCCGTTGAACAGAAGCTGCACGAAGGCACCACCTTCGGCATGCCCCACGATCAGGAATGGGAGCTTGCCGAAGAAATCTGCAAGCGCTATCCGGTAGAGATGGTTCGCTTCGGTTCCAGCGGTACCGAAGTGACCATGCACGCCTGCCGCATCGCGCGCGCCGCCACCGGCCGCGACAAAATCTTGAAGTTTGAAGGCTCCTACCACGGACTGCATGACACCGCGCTCGTCAGCGTCAAGCCCAAGGCCGAAGACTACGGCGATCCCGACGCGCCCAATTCGGTGCCGGGCGGCGGCGGCATCCCCAAATCCGCTTTGGCCAACGTTGTCGTAGCCAGCTTCAACAATCTCGGCAGCGTCGAGCGGCGCTTCCGCGAAAATCCCGGTCAAATCGCCGCGATTATTCTCGAGCCGATTCTTATGAACGTGGGCCTGTGCATGCCGCAACCCGGCTTCCTGCAGGGCCTCCGTGATATCGCCACAAAAAATGGCGCCCTGCTCATCTTCGACGAAGTAAAAACCGGCGCAAAGCTTGGCTGGGGCGGCGCCAGCGAATACTTCGGCGTAAAGCCGGACATGATCTGCCTGGCCAAATCCATCGGCGGCGGCTTGCCGCTTGCCGCATTTGGATCCAGCCGCGCGGTGATGGACCTGATCTCGCAGCACAAAGTTTTCCACGGCGGCACCTACAACACCAATCGCGTTTCCATGGCCGCGGGCCTCGCCACGTTCCGCGAAGTGCTCACCCGCGAGAACTACGCGCACACCGACAAGCTGAGCAAGCGCCTCACCGAGGGCTATCGCAAAATCGTTGCGAAGGCCGGCTTGCAGGCTTACATCGCCAGCGCGGGCGTAAACGGCGCGCTGATGCTCTATCCCAAGGAAATCCAGAACTATCGCGACTGGACCACCATCGACATCGATCTCTGGCGCCACTATTGGTTCGCCATGGTCAATCGCGGCGTTTTGGCGCAGCCGTACTGGTGGGACGAGCAGTGGACCATCTCCGTCCAGCACACGGAAGCGGATATCGACAAACACCTTTCCGTGTTTGAAGAAGTCGCTCCCGCGTTGGCCAAAGCCCAGCAAGAGCGCGGCGCCGCCGTAGCAAGTTCCGCCGGCCACTAAGGCCGCCAGCCGCTAAACTAGCCGGCCGCTAAATTCGCCGGCCGCTATGCTCGCCGGCTAGTAGGGAGGGTTCGACTTTAGTCGTGCCGAAAGTCTGGCGATTGACCGGCTTTAGCCGCTGAGGGCCGCGCGGGACACGCAATGCTTTGTAAGGGCGCAGCACTGCTGCGCCCCAGCTTGCCCAGGCTGAAGAAATGAACGCAGAAATATTGAGCCGAGTCGGGGGAGAAACAACGTTGCGAGACCGAGGTCACCACCTCACCTATCGCGGCCGCCGCACAAGACGCGCCCCATCTGCGCCGCGTCCTGGGCCGCTGGGACCTCGTCCTTCTCTTCGTCGTCGCGGTCTTCAATCTCAACGTTGTCCCGTCCATCGCCGCCAATGGCGGCGTAACCATCTGGCTGTGGATCATCTCCCTGAGTTCTCTTCTTCTGGCCGCAAGGCATCGCCGTGATTGAGCTGGCGCATCGCTACCCCGGCGAAGGCGGCGTCTACCTCTGGGCCAAAGAAGTCTTCGGCGATTTTCACGGCTTCCTTTCCGGCTGGTGCTACTGGACCAACAACATGATGTACGTTCCGACCATCATGCTGTACTTCGTCGGTGTCTTCGTGTTTGCTCTCGGCTCCGGGCATCAGTCCCTGGCCGACAACAAGGTTTTCGCTCTGAGCGCTTCGTTGATCCTTCTCGCCATCCTGGTGGTACTCAACGTGATCGGACTTGGCGTAGGAAAATGGATCAACAACCTCGGCGCGATCGGTACCGGAATCGCCGCCGCGGTCCTGATCGGCTTGGGCATCATCGTCTGGTTTCGCTTCGGAACTACGGTCACCACCGCGGACTTCCAGATTCCAGCAAACCCGCGCTTCGTCCTCAATTCCTTCGGCGTAATCTGTTTCGGTCTCGTCGGTCTCGAACTTGCGTCGGTCATGGGCGACGAAATTGAGAATCCTCAGCGCATTCTGCCGGGAGCCGTCGCCTGGGGCGGCGTTTTGTCCGGACTCCTCTATATCGGCGCGACGCTCACGCTGCTGATCGCCGTCAGCAAGCAAGACATCAGCGTTCTGCAAGGCATCGTGCAGGCCGTCAGCCACATGGCGGCGAAAGTGAATGCCGCGTGGATCGTTACGCCCTTTGCGTTTCTGCTGAGCCTTTCCATCGCCGGAATCGGTTCGGCGTGGCTCGCGGGTTCCGCCCGCATCCCGTTCGTCGCCGGCCTCGACTCCTACATGCCTTCCTGGCTCGGAAAAGTGCATCCAAAGTATGCGACGCCGTACGCGGCGTTGATCGTGCACGCGTTGGTGTCGATGATTCTGGTGATCGTGAATTTCACAGGCGCGGGCGTCCAGGAGACCTTCCAAAAACTGTTATCGCTGGCGGTGGTGCTGCAACTGGTCCCGTTCCTCTACATGTTCGGCGCGCTGCTCAAGATTGCCGCCGACGAATCGTTCGTCAAAGGCCGCTATGGCAAGCCCATGCTTTTCTTTGCGGGAGCGAGCGGGCTGGTCACCACAATCCTTGGTATCGCGCTGGCCTTCTTTCCAGCCCAGCAGATCACTTCGGTCATGTCGTACGAAGTGTGGATGTTCGGCGGAACGCTGCTGTTCATCGGCCTCGCCGCATTTTTCTTCTTCGTCTACGGCCGGCGAAAAGCAGCCCGCAAACTGGCTGCGATGGAGCCTAGTCGGCTAAGGTATTTGGAGCGGAGGGATTGTCATGTCGGGCAGCGTAAAAGCGGACGTACAGACTTACAAGAATTATGTGAACGGCCAATGGGTCGCTGCTGCGTCCGGCGAAACCTTTCCCGTATACGATCCTTCGACCGAAGAAGTGATCGCCCACGTTGCCGCAGCGGGCGCCGCCGATGTGGACGCCGCCGTCAAAGCCGCGCGCGAAGCCTTTGACAACGGACCTTGGCGCCAGACCACCGCCCAAGATCGCGGCCGCATTCTCTTCAAGCTCGCCGACAAGGTCCGGCAGAATACCGCGCACCTTGCCGACATCGAATGCCGCAACACCGGCAAGCCAATCGTCGAAGCAGAATACGATATCGCCGACGTCGCAACCTGCTTCGAGTATTACGGCGGCCTGGCAACCAAGGTCATGGGGCACGTCAATCCCGTCCCGGCGAACGCGTTGAGTTTCACGCTGCGCGAGCCGGTTGGCGTCGCCGCACAAATCATTCCCTGGAACTATCCGCTGCTGATGGCCGCATGGAAGCTCGCGCCCGCGATTGCCGCGGGCTGCGCCTGCATCCTGAAGCCCGCCGAACAAACTCCGCTCACCGCGCTCGAATTTGCCAATTGGTTTGAAGAAGCCGGCTTGCCGCCCGGCGTCGTGAACATCATCAACGGCTTCGGCGAAACGGCCGGCGCCGCGCTCGTCGCTCATCCCGGCGTTGACAAAGTAGCTTTCACCGGCAGCGCAGCCGTCGGAAAAATCATCGTCAAGAGCGCCGCCGACACCCTCAAGCGCGTCACTCTCGAACTCGGCGGCAAGTCCCCGAATATTTTCTTTGCCGAAGCCGACTGGGAAGCCGCCGTTGACGGCGCGCTGTTCGGCGTCTTCATCAATCAAGGCGAAGTTTGTTCCGCGGGCAGCCGCATTCTCGTCGAGAAAAAGATCTACTCCAAATTCGTCGAGTCCATGACCGAAAAGGCCAAGCGCATCACCCTCGGACCGCCGCTCGCCCGCGAAACCAAGATGGGTCCGCTGGTCAGCAAGGAGCAATACGATCGCGTCAGCTCCTACCTGGAAATCGGAAAAAAGGAAGCCAAAGTGGCGATCGGCGGCGGACGCCCGAAGGCTTTCGGCAAAGGCTACTATCTCGAGCCGACCATTTTCTACGACGTGGAAAACAGCGCGCGCATCGCCCGCGAAGAAATTTTTGGTCCGGTCGCCTCGGTGATTCCCTTCGATGGTGAAGCCGATGCGATTCGCATCGCTAACGATACGCCTTACGGTCTCGCAGCGGCGGTCTGGACCCGCGACATTTACAGAGCCTTCCGCGTCGTTAAGTCCCTTCGCGCCGGCATCGTGTGGGTCAATCATATGCAGCCGACCTACGTCGAAGCTCCTTGGGGCGGGTACAAGCAGTCCGGGTTCGGCCGCGAGCTGGGTCCCTGGGGCCTCGAGGAATATCTCGAAACCAAACAAGTTTTTGTGAATCTCGACGAAACTCCAATCGGATGGTACTGAACATGGCTACGATTCAAATTCGCACGGAAATTCCCGGCCCCCGCTCGCGAGCCTTGATGGCTCGCCGCGAAGCCGCGGTGCCTCGCGCACCGTACAACACCACGCCCGTTTTCGCCGCGCGCGCGGAAGGCGCGACGATCGAAGACGTCGACGGCAACCGCTATCTCGATTTCGCGGGAGGCATCGGCTGCCTGAACGTGGGACATCGTGCCCCGCGCGTGGTGTCCGCGATTCAAGAACAATTGGACAAGCATCTGCATCTCTGCTTCGCGGTGACGCCCTATGAGAGCTACATCGCTCTGGCGGAAAAACTCAACGCGCTCGCGCCGGGCAACTTTGCAAAGAAAACGATCGTCCTGAATACCGGCGCCGAAGCGGTTGAAAACGCCGTCAAAATCGCTCGCGCATATACGAAGCGTCCCGCGATCATCTGCTTCGAGGACGCTTTCCACGGCCGGACGCATGATGGCCATGTCCCTGACCAGCAAAGCGCATCCCTACAAGGCTGGCTTCGAGCCTTTTGCCAGCGACGTGTACCGCATTCCGTTTGCGTATTCGTACCGCAGCGAGGCCGGCGCCACAGCGGAAACGTTCGCGCATCATCTCGAGAATGCGTTCAAGCGTCACGTCGCGGCTGAATCGGTGGCCGCCGTGATCGCCGAACCGGTTCTCGGCGAGGGCGGCTTCGTCGTTCCGCCGCGCGATTACTTCAAGGCTTTGCAGGCGATCTGCCGCAAGCACGGAATCCTCTTTATTGCCGATGAAGTGCAGTCGGGCTTCGCGCGAACGGGCAAATGGTTCGCCTCCGAGCATTTCGGAATCGAGCCGGACTTGATCACCATGGCCAAATCGCTTGGCGGCGGCATGCCCATCGCGGCGGTGACGGGTCGCGCGGAGATCATGGACGCGCCCGCCGTTGGCGGGCTGGGCGGAACATTTTGTGGGCATCCTGCTTCGTGCGCTGCGGCGCTTGCGGCCATTGAGACCATCGAGAAAGATGGCTTGCTGGCGCGTTCTACAGCGCTCGGTAAGCATTTCGAGTCGCGCGCTCGCGCGTGGCAAAAAAAGTGGCCGCTGGTCGGCGACGTTCGTGGTCTGGGCGGCATGTGCGCGATTGAGTTGGTGCGCAACGCGCAAACCCGCGAGCCCGCCGAGAAAGAGACCAAGCAAATCGCGGAGTATTGCTGCAAGCACGGTCTCATCACCATTACCGCCGGCACATTCAACAACGTCATTCGCATTCTCGTGCCGCTCGTGGTCACCGACGAACAACTCGACGAAGGGCCTAACGTCATCGAGGCCGCACTCGCCTCGGTTGCGGAACAGAAACAACCCGCGCTGTCTCACGCGTGAAGCCTGTTTAACGTTGAGTGCAACGCCGGGCTAAAGCCCGGCGCCTACATTGGTTCGGGGCGTACGCGCCAGTTGAGAATCATTGGAGCGTTCAGCGCGGAAGGACCATCGAGCGCGTGGCAACCGCCGGTGCGGCACTCTCCAATGTTGACGGTGCGGGTTTTTTGATTATTCCATTCCACTCTTTAAGCGTTTCCTCAACTTCTACTCGGAATACTCAGTTAACCGTAATACCCCCCTCCCCCTGTTTTTCGTAAGTATTCATTCTGCAGGTAGTTAAAGCGGCTTGTTTTGATAGACTTGTGTAAGTATTGATTATAAATGGTTTAGGATGGCGGGAAAACGGAGTCGGTGCCTGGCACTGAACTATTGGGATGGGGCGCAATAGGTGAGGATTCGTGTCAATGTACACGCGGAAGAGTAGCATTGAATATATAATGACGTCAAGTACTTTATCTGGAATCATTCGAATCGCTTGTTAACACTTGAGAGTGTTAGGGATGCGCTAGAGACGGGAAACAAAAGTCAAAAACCGCACCCTCAAAAACCGAGGGTGCGGCACCCGGCCGACCGACATGGTCCGATCTGGGAACGATCCATGGTCGCTGATTTTAGAGGCCGGCGGGGTTGATGGCGAGGAGGCGCGGTTCGGTCATTTCCTCGATGGCGTAACGCAGGCCCTCGCGGCCGAGACCGGAGTCTTTGACGCCGCCGTAGGGCATGTGGTCGATCCGGAATGAAGGGACTTCGCCGATCATCAGGCCGCCTACTTCGAGTGTCTCGAACGCACGCGTGATGCGCACGAAGTCGCGGGTGAAGACGCCCGCCTGCAAACCGAAATCGGAGCGATTGATGGAAGCCAGGGCGTCGCCGTAATCGTTAAATCTTTCGACGGTGACGACCGGCCCGAAAATCTCCATGCAGTTCACGCGCATGTCGGGCTTGGTATTGGAGAGCACAGCAGGGGTGACCGTCGAGCCGCGCGTTGTCCGCCGCAAAGGATTTGAGCTCCCCCGCGGACCGCTTCCTCGATCCACTCGGCGACGCGTCGCGCGGCGGCTTCGTTGATCAGCGGGCCAACGTCGGTGGTTTCGTCCAGAACGTCGCCGACTTTCAATTTTTGAACGCGGGGAACGAGCGCGCCGACGAATTTATCGTAGACGCTGTCCTCCACAAGGATGCGCTGAACGGAAATGCAAGTTTGCCCAGCATAGGTAAACCCTCCGGCTGCGCAACGCTCCGCGGCGAAATCCAAATTCGCATCGGCGCAAACGATCACGCCGGCATTGCCGCCGAGCTCCAGCACTACGCGCTTTTTCCCAGACTGCGCCTTCAGTTGCCACCCGACGGCGGTGCTGCCCGTAAAACTGAGCAGCTTGATGCGATCGTCGCGCACGATCAGCGCGGCGTCGTCATTCGACAGCGGCAACACATTCAATGCGCCCGCCGGCCAGCCGGCCTCTTCAATAATTTGCGCAAGCCGCAAAGCGGTGAAGGGAGTTTGCGGCGCCGGCTTAAGGATGATGGTGCAGCCCGCCGCGATTGCCGGAGCGAGTTTGTGGGCTACGAGATTGATGGGGAAGTTGAAAGGGGTGATCGCGGCAATCGGCCCGAGCGGAAATCTCCGCACAATTCCCCAGCGGCCCGCGGTGGAGGCTTGCCAATCCAGCGGCAGGTACTCGCCGCCAACGCGCACAGCTTCTTCGGCGGCAACGGCGAACGTGAAGATCGCGCGATCGACTTCGACGCGAGAGGCCTTCAGCGGCTTGCCCGCTTCCAGCGCCATGATGCGGGCCAGTTCGTCGCGATGTTTTTCGATTCCCGATGAGATGGAGCGCAATATCCTCTGCCGTTCGTAACCGCCGAGTTTGCGGGTGACGTCGAATGCGCGAACAGATGCCGCGATGGCAGCTTCCGCATGTTTTGCGGATGCGCGATAGGTGGTGCCAACAAGCTGTCCGGTTCCCGGCGAACGAATTTCGACCGGCTCGCCGTCGGTGTGCCATTTGCCGTCAAGCAAAAAGCCTATGTTGAGCGCGGGTGGCATTTACGGACGAACTGTTTGTAGACGCGGTGTTTGTGAAAGTTGTGCTCATAGAAAGTCCCTGGACCAGTTTGCGCCCGAAAGCGGCTCGCTTCAACTCCGGCGGATCGAAGTCTTATCCCCAGAAGAGTTGGGATTTAGAACGTGAAGCGCACACCTACTTGGGCGGCGAAGGGAATGCCGACCGTTGTGCCGGGTCCAAAGAAATCGCCGAGCGCCCCGGAAGGGACGAGCAGTTGTTTACCGCTGGTGACCGGTTGGGTTTGCGTGCAGGTGGGGTCGAGGCAGAGGGCCGTGACGTTGGCGAGGTTGTTTACCGGCGTGGGTAGGGCGCTTATATCGGTGACGTAGTTGGCGCCGGGGTTGTTGCGGTTGAAGAGGTTGAAGAATTCGATGAAAGGTGTCGCGGTCCAACGCTCGTGGAACTTGAACGGTCGGGAAACCCGGACGTCGGTTTGCAGATAGGGGGTGCCGCGGAATTGGTCCAGCGTGGTTTCGACGCCGTCTACTACGGCTCGCGTGCCTACGGGCGTGGTGAGCGTGATCGGGCGGCGCGCTTTCTGCCTGCGATAGGAAGGTGACCTCGAAGCCAGCGGGAGCGTGGATAGTGCCGGCCAGGACGGCGCGGTGGCGGACGTCTTCACCGGAGGGACCGTAGTCGCCGGGAGCGAAGGCGTTGAAGGCATTGCAGACGCCGTTGACGTAGTCGAAGAGTTCGCCCAGCACGCAGCCCCACGTTTTTGCGGAAGAGAGCGTGTAGTTGGCGACGAGACTCAGGCGGCGGGCTACGTTGCCTTGCAGATGGAGAGCGAGCGCGTTGTAGCTGGAGCGATTGTCGGAGCGGAAGACCGAGACGTTGGGAAAATCGTAGCGACGGTAGCCATGCATGCCGGTTTCGAGGGTCCAGTCGGCGCTCAGACTCCAGTTGGCGTTGAAGGCGTGCTGGATGCCTGCGGTGGCGTGGATGGCGTAGGGGGTGTGGTAGTTGGGATCGATGATGGAAGGCGGCGCGATGCCTCCGCCGGCGGCTACGTTGGTGTTGTTGACGGCTTGGAAGGCGGTGACCCAACCGTTTTGCGCGAGGTCGCTGTAGTACATGCCTGCGCCGCCGCGCAACACCGTGTTGCCCGACGAGCCCAGCGCATACGCGACGCCAAGGCGCGGAGCAAAGGCTTTGCGGTAGTCGTGAGGCGCGGTGGCGATGAATGGAGAGGCCATCGGATCCAGGGAGACGAGGTATGGGTTCTCTGCCTGGCTGCGGCCGGAGGCGGTGAAGAGGCCAAAAGTAGTGTCGTAGCGCAGGCCGTAGTTTATGGTGAGCCGTTGCGTTAGACGCCAGGAATCCTCGGCGTACAGGCCGAGGCGCTGCACATTTTGCGAGAAGCTACCGTCGCCTGCCGGGGTGAAGGTGCTGCCCGCGGCGATGTCCGCGGTGAATTGCGCGGGATTGGCGAGATAAAACGTGGGATCTTCCGGGAGCGTGACCAGAGTTTCGGGCGTGGCGGTCAGCGCGCCGCTAAGAACCGGCTCGTGGATGAAGTTCACTCCGAAGCGCGGCGCGTGCTTGCCGGTGGTGTGCGTGACGTCGTAGCGGAACTGATATTTCTCCTGGTTGCGCAAGACCGGGAACGCCGTGATGGCGGTGATGAATTGATTGTCGCCGAAGGTTTCGAGGCCCGAGATGGTGCTGGACGTGGAGCTGAAGGGGAAGGCCAGCGCGAAGCCGAGATCGGCGTTGCGCGATGCGGTGAGATGCAATCCGCTGGCATCAAAGACGAACGAGCCCAACCATGTCGAGCTGAAAACGAAGTGATTGGCGAGAACCAGATTCATGTAGTTGTTGTGTGAAGTGGCGCCCGTGGATGGCAGAGTGCCTTGCTGGACCAATGCGTTGTGGGTGGTGTAGTTGTCGATCGCGGCGCGGAGAAACCATTGCGAGTTCGCGGATTGCGCCCAATCGAGACGCACCAGGCCGAGATAATCGCGGAACGGAACCGGGACGCTGCTCGGAACGGGTATCGAATCGACCGTGGCGCCGTTCACGCTCACCAAACCTTGCGGCGGCTAGTTGCGCCAGGGCGTTGAATTGCGCCTGGCTGGCTGAGCTGTAGGCGATGCTGGCGTTTTCGTGGACGTATTCGAAGGAGGAAAAAAACCAGAGCTTGTCTTTCACGATCGGGCCGCCTAGCGTGCCGACATAGTTTTGGCGGGAGAAGGGCTGTTTCGGGTTGGGAGCGGGATTGTCGATGGGAAAGCGGGCGTTGAGGGCTGCGGCGCGCTCATAGAATGCACCTTCACCGTGCCAATCGTTGGTGCCGCGCTTGGTGGTGATGACGACGGAGCCCGCGGTGGTGCGCCCGGTGTCGGCATCCTCCAATGCCGTGCGCACGGCGAATTCGTGGATCGCTTCGGGAGAGAAATTTTGCAGGAAGCCGCCGATGTAGTCGTCGGAGTTGTCGCCGCCGTCCACGGAGAGTTCGTTGTTCAGGCCGGAACTGCCGCCGGTGGAGACAGCGGTGATGCGGGCTTTGGTGGGGTCGGAAGGCTCGACGGGTTCGGTGCCGGGGGCGAGGTAAGCGATGTTGGCGAAGCTGCGGGCGGCGAGGGGGATGGTCTCGAGGTCCTGGGAGCTGATGACGGTTTGATGGACGGCGCTGGAGGTGTCGAGGGATTGCGTGGTGATGGAAGAAGACTCGCCTTGGACGGTGACGGTCTGCCTGACGACGGCAGGCTTCAGCGTGACCGTGATTTCCCGGACCGAGCTAAGAAGTACCTGCACGTCCGAGATGGCGTCGGCAAAACCGTTCGCGGAAACAATGATGTGATACGTGGCTATCGGTAGATCGTCGATACGAAATTCTCCGCGGTTGTTGCTGGCGCCTTCGCGATTGAAGGCGAAGTCCGCAGCGTCGACGACTATTTTGGCGGAGGGGATGCGGGCACCGCTCGGATCCTGGACCGTGCCACGAAGGGTTCCGCGAGTGTTTTGGGCTCGCGCCAAGCAAGCGGCGAACAGGATTATAAATGTTCCGAAAAGAGTGCGGAATCTCATTGGTAGATCGGAGCTGCGAATTCAGCGATCCGCGGAAGGCGGCTTCGGGATTAGCGCAGGGATATCCTGCTGCTTCACGATGTCGTCGTAAGCCCTTCACGTCCGTCGCGACGATAGTTTTCCATTTCGCCAGCTGCTCGTCCACTGACTTTGCGAGCATGTCGAATACTTCGTACGACTGCTGGGTAGGAGCCGAAGCGCCGCTGGCGACTACGCCACCTAGCGCGACGAGTTGGTTGTTGAGGCGGATGGGGAAATTGAGGACGTCCTGGCCGCTCTTGGCTTTGGTTTGGATGAGGACTTCTTCGACCTCGGTCATTTTCTTGTCGAGAGACTTGCCGGCATCGGCGACGGCCTTGGCGCGCGGATCACCCTTGAGGCGCTTGTTGATGGTGTTGATCTGCTCGCGGAGATCGCGGATCTGGTTGATGGCGTCATCGGTTTGCGTGACCTTTTCGCGGATCTTGATGAGCAGATCGAATTGTTTCTGCAGATCGGCCTGGGTCACTTTGAGGCGGGGATCCGGCTCGATCTGCAGCGGAGCGGTGTACGCTTTGCCCAAAACTGTGAGGCGTACCTGGTAGGTGCCCGGAAGCGCTTCGGGGCCTTTGGTGCTTCCACCCCAGAGCGGAGCGTGAGGAACGGTGCTGGCGCCTTCGTAGCCAAGATCCCAGACGAAGCGATTCAGGCCGGCTTCGGCAGGGAGTGGGCCAGCGTTGTGGCCGCGCGGACCTTCATCTTCTTCCTGCGCGGTTTCGTCTTCGCTTTCTTCCTTTTTGGGAAAGTGGCGGATCACCTTGCCTGAGGAGTCGAGAATATCGAGGGTGATCTTGGGAGCTTCGGCTTCGCCGGGATTGCCGTTTTTTTTGTCGGCATCATTCTTTTCTGTGGCAGCAGCCGCGGCGGAATCACCGTCGGCTGCTTTCTTACTTCGTCCGGTTTCTTCAGCGAAGTTTTCAGCCAATAGTCGATGACCGCGCCTGCAGGAGGATTCTTGCCGGTGTTGGGGCCGGCACCGAAGAACGAGCCGGTGAAGACGGTGTGATTGGCCGGTGCGGGCGTGAATAGGTGCGCGTCCTGCTGCGTGATGGAGTCGGTGTATTGCCGAATGGGAGAGATGTTGTCGAGCACCCAGAAGCTGCGGCCATGCGTGGCGACGACCAGGTCGGCGTTCTTGATCACGAGATCGTTGACAGGCGACGGTGGAAGATTGAGTTGGAGTGACTGCCAGTGCGAACCGTCGTCGAAAGAAACGTAGACGCCCGCTTCGGTGCCGGCGAAAAGCAAATTGTCGCGCGTTGGGTCAACACGGACAGCGTGCACGTAGTTTCCGGCTGGAAGGCCGTTCACCAGCGCGGTCCAGGTCTTGCCGAAGTCGGTGGTTTTGAAGATGTACGGGGCGAAGTCGTCCTGCTTGTGGCGTTCAACGGCGATGTAGGCGGTGCCGGCTTTGGTGGGGGAGGCTTCGATCATGCTTACCGTGCCCCAATCGGGCATGGCTTTTGGCGTGACGTTTTCCCAGTGCTGACCGGCGTCGCGAGTAATGTGCACCAAGCCGTCGTCAGTGCCTGCCCAGATGAGGTCTTTTTGAACTGGAGATTCGACGACCGAGAAGATGGTGTCGTAGACCTCGACGCCGGTGTTGTCTTTGGTGATGGGTCCGCCGGAAGCTTGCTGTTTTTGCTTATCGTTGCGAGTCAGGTCCGGGCTGATGATGTTCCAGCTCATTCCGCCGTCGGTGGTTTTGAAGAGGACCTCGCCCGCGAAATACAGGGTCTTGGAATCGTGCGGAGAAAAAACGATGGGCTCGGTCCATTGGAAGCGATGCTTCACGTCGGCGGCGGCCCAGCCGATGGGATTTACAGGCCAGGGATTCACGCCTAGCGTTTCGCCGGTGCGGTGGTCGTAACGCGTGATTTCGCCGCCGTAGGAGCCGGCATAGACGATTTCTGGATCGGTTGGATCTGGAGCGATATAGCCGCTTTCGCCGCCGCCGACGTCGTACCAGTCGGCGCGATCAATGCCGCCTTCGGCGCTGGCTGAGGCGATGCCTACGGTGGAGTTGTCTTGCTGTGCGCCGTAGATGTAGTAGGGAAAACGATTGTCGGTGGTGACGTGATAGAACTGGGCGGTCGGCTGATTGTAGAGCGTGGTCCAGTGCTGGGCCGCCGTCGGTCGAGATCGTCGCGCCGCCGTCGTTTCCATTGATGAGTCGATTGGGATTTGTAGGATCGATCCAGAGACCGTGATTGTCGCCGTGGGGCGCGTGTAGCGGAGTGAATGTTTTGCCGCCATCGTTCGAACGGTAGGCTGCGGTATTCAGGATGTAGACGGTGTCGGCAGATTTTGGATCGGCGAAAATGTGGGAGTAATACCAGGCGCGCTGGCGGAAACGGTGATCGTCGGTGAGCAGGTGCCAGGTTTCGCCGCCGTCGTCGGAGCGGTAGATGCCTCCTTTTTCAGCTTCGACAACGGCCCACACGCGATTGGGGTTGGCGCCGGAAACGGCGACGCCGATGCGGCCCTTGATGCCTTCGGGAAAGCCGTGCTCCTTTATTTCTTTCCAGGTGGTGCCGCCGTCGGCGGAACGGTAGAGACCGCTGCCGGGGCCGCCGCTGTCCATGCTCCAGGGAGTGCGCTTGGCTTGCCATAGGGCGGCGAACACAATGTTGGGATTGCTGGGATCGAAGGTGACGTCGATACCACCGGTCTTGGAGTCTTTGTAGAGGACCTTTTCCCAGGTCTTGCCGCCGTCGCGGGTGCGGAAAATGCCGCGCTCGTCGTTATCGCCGAAGGGATGGCCTAGAGCGGCGACGAAGGCGACGTCGGGATTTTTCGGATTGATGATCAGACGGCCGATCGCGTGCGTGTCCGCGAGGCCAACGGAGCTCCACGTTTTTCCGGCGTCGATGGACTTGTAGACGCCGTTGCCGCCGACAATGTTTCCACGGATGCAGGCCTCGCCGGTTCCGACGTAGATGACGTTGGGATCGGACTCGGACACTGCGATGGCGCCGATCGCGGGCGAGGCACCTTTTTGCTTGTCGAAGATCGGCATCCAATTGATGCCGCCGTCGGTGGTCTTCCAGACGCCGCCGGCTACCGCGCCAAAGTAATAGACGTTGTCTTGACCTACGACGCCAGAGACAGCAACCACGCGGCCTCCACGGAAGGGGCCTACAAGGCGGTAATTGAGAGCTTTCCAGGGTGACTTCGGTTCGCGCTCTTCGTCTGGGGTGGCTGCGCTGGATGATGCCGCGGCTGCTGGTTGCGAGGCTGGCGGTTTGGACTCTGGCGGTGGGGCATTCTTTTTTTTCTGAGCGAAGGCTGGAGTGATGAGAAGCGAAAGAAGCAGGAAGAAAATGATGTTACGCAAGAGCTTGCACCTCCAGGGCGCGACGGCGAAGCGAAATCCTAAACGCTAAGGGCCGACAACGCAAAGTTAAAATGGCTGGAGTCAGTGAAGCCTCGGATGTCTTTTCCTATAAGTTGCCAATGCCGGATTGAGTTTTGCCGAGACTGGGTTCATAGTGCTGCGCGGCGGTTGGTGGGAGTGAAGCAGGTCCATCTAGCAGGCTGCGGAAAAATGCGACAAAACGAAGAAAAAGCTTCCTTCAGGGGCTGAAGCCCGTTGAGAGCACGCAGTTTACGTCGGCGCTAAAGCACCGACCTCCTGAAGAAAAAGACTCTTTCCGCAGCCTGCTCGTATCAAAGTCTGAAGAACAGAAGCGGCGGCATCGCTTGGTGCAGCGCGCCGGAAATCTTTCTCTGAGGTGTTATGTGATTCGATGGAGTCGAGTCTTCCTGATTGGGTTCGCCATTTCGGTCGTTTTTTCCAGCGGGCGAATAAGTGCGGCGCCGCAATATCCGCAGAGTACGTACCAGGAGATGCGTTGGCGCATGATTGGGCCGACGCGCGGCGGGCGAACGCGTGCTGCTTGTGGAGTGCCTAGCCAGCCGAATGTTTTCTACATGGGGGCGGTGAATGGCGGGGTGTGGAAGACGGATGATTTTGGGAGGACGTGGACGCCAATTTTTGATGCGCAGGGGTCGCAGGCCATCGGAGCGATTGCGGTGGCTCCCTCGGATCCGAACGTCGTTTACGTATCGAGTGGCGAGGGATTGGCGCGCCCCGACCTTGCGGTGGGTGACGGAATTTACAAATCGACAGATGCCGGAAAAACGTGGACGCATCTAGCGGGACTTCGCGACGGGCAAGGGATACCTGCGCTGGCTGTCGATCCGCGCGACGCGAACCGGGTATTTGCCGCGGTGCTTGGTCATCCTTACGGTCCGAATGAGGAGCGCGGCATTTTTCTGTCGACCGACGGTGGGCAGAATTGGCAGAAAGTGCTGTACAAGAGCGATGGCATCGGCGGTTCGGATGTGGAGATGGATCCGTCCAATCCGGAAGTCGTGTATGCGTCGTTGTGGGAGATGCGCCTGGGACCTTGGGAAGACGGCAACGAATATCAGGGGAGCGGCGGGGGACTTTTCAAGTCCACGGATGGTGGCAAGAATTGGCGTCCTCTGACGAATGGATTGCCGAAGGGCGTTATCCAAATTTACGTCACGATTGCGCCGAGCCAGACGAGTCGTCTGTACGCCACGGTGGCGAGTGAGCGTGCGGACAATGCTCCCGGCTCGGACCTCGGAGTTTATCGCTCCGACGATTCAGGCGAGAACTGGCAACGCATTACTACGGATACGAGACCTGCGTTGCGCATCGGAGGAGGCGACCTGCCGGTTCCCAAGGTGGATCCGAAGAATCCGGACATCGTTTACAGCGCCAGCATTGTGACGATGAAATCCGCGGATGGCGGGAAGACGTGGATCAGCCTGCGGGGGGCGCCAGGAGGCGACGATTATCAAAACCTTTGGATCAATCCGAATAATCCGGACATCATTCTGTTGGTGGGCGATCAAGGCGCGTTGGTGACCGTGAATGGGGGACAGACGTTCAGCTCCTGGTACAACCAGCCATCCGCTCAGCTCTATCACGTGCAGACGAGCTATGCGTTTCCCTATCTGGTTTGCGGAGGGCAGCAGGAAAGCGGGTCGGTGTGCGTTTCGAGCCGGGGTAACGACGGCGAAATTACGTTTCGCGAGTGGCATCCGGTTGGCGTGATTGAATACGGGTATGCCGCGCCCGATCCGCTGAATCCCGACATTATTTATGGGGCAGGGCGGCGCGAGGTTTCGAAATACTCGATCGCCACTGGACAGGTGCAAAATATCACGCCCATTCCTCTGGCTAACCCCAAGTATCGAGCGGATCGCACTCAGCCCATTTTGTTTTCGCCGATCGATCCTCACACCCTTTATTACGCGGCCAATTTCCTTTTCAAAACAACGGACGGAGGGCATACCTGGCAAACGATCAGTCCGGATCTTGCGCGCGAACATGCGGGCATTCCCTCGAGTGTCGGCGGCACGGCGAGTAAAGATCCCAACGCGGACAAGCAACGCGGGGTCATTTATGCGCTTGCGCCGTCGTTCAAGAACATAAACACATTATGGGCGGGAACCGATGACGGACTGATTTGGACGACGCGTGACGCCGGTGCGCATTGGAAAAATATCACGCCGCCGGAACTCAGCCCGTGGAGCAAAGTGACGCAGATCGAGGCGGGGCACTTCGATGACCAGTCGGCCTACGCGTCGGTGAGCCGCTTTCGCATTGATGATCTTCGGCCGTACATTTATCGCACTCACGATGGCGGGAACACCTGGCGTCTCATCACGAACGGACTGCCGAGCGACGCTCCGGTTGACACCGTGCGCGAGGATCCGGTGCGCAAGGGGCTTTTGTTCGCGGGCACGGAGAAGAGCGTTTGGGTTTCCTTTGATGACGGCGATCACTGGAAGTCGCTACAGCTGAACCTGCCGCACTCTTCGATGCGCGATCTGTGGATTCACGACGACGATCTGCTTGTCGCTACGCACGGGCGTTCCTTCTGGGTTCTCGACGACATCACGCCGCTGCGGCAGATCACGGAAGCGGTGGCGAACGCGGATGCTTTTCTCTTCAAGCCGGCCGCGGCTTACCGCGTGCGGCGCAGCACGAATACGGATACGCCGATCCCTCCGGATGAACCGACCGCGCAGAATCCTCCGGACGGCGCGGTAGTGGATTTTTTCCTTGCGCACGATGCCAGCGGGCCGGTGACATTGGAAATTCTTGATGCGCAGAACAAAGTTGTGCGCCGCTATGCCAGCGCCGACAAACCGGACCTGAGCGAGGAAGACCTCGCCAAACAACTGATTCCGCTCTACTGGGTTCGCAAGCCCAAGGTTCTCTCCGCTAGCGCGGGCATGCATCGGTGGGTCTGGGATCTTCACTATTCCACGCCCAATGCTCCTCGCTATGACTATCCAATTTCCGCGGTGCCCGGCGATACGCCACGTGTTCCGCAGGGTCCGCTGGCCTTGCCTGGACAGTACACCGTGAAACTTACAGTGAGCGGCCACAGTTATTCCGAGCCGCTTACGGTTAAGAAGGATCCTCGGGTGAAGACTCCGGATGCGGGGCTGGCGCAAATGTTTCAGATGGAAACGCGCCTCGCAAGCATGATGACTGACGGTACCCGGATGCTGGCCGAGGCTCGATCGGCGCACGATCCGTTGCAGAAGTTGGCCGCGCAGGCGAATGGACCGGTGGCGGATGCGATCGCGGCGCTACAAAAGAAAGTAGCTGCCGTTCTAGGGGGCGAAGAAGGGCCGCGCGGAGGGGGTTCGGCCACGCCAACAATCGCTGGGATCAACGGAGCGGTCAGAGGTCTGTACGGAGAAGTGGACCGCGCGGATGCCACACCGACTTCGGCACAACAAAATGCGATGACCGAAACCGAGAAGGGCTTTGCGGAAGTCAAGAAACAGTGGGCAGCTCTGAAGGAAACGGATTTGCAGGCGTTGAATCAGCAACTCCGGAGAGCGAATCTTCCGGAGGTGCGGCTGGAATCCAGTGCTCCGGAGGAGGATGAATCAGAAGATATCGAGTGAGCTTCAATGGAAGAAAATCTGCACCCTTTATGTAAGCGCCATACTCCAAAAGACGGGTTCATCACGGGAATCGCTTTCCTAAAGGAGAGGAAGTCATGACGACGCGCCCGCCAGTGCCGCCATTTACCAGGGAGAGTGCCATTCAGAAGGTTCGCCTGGCGGAAGATGGCTGGAATTCTCGCGATCCGGAAAAGGTCTCTCAAGGCTACTCTCTGGATTCACATTGGAGAAACCGCGCGGAATTCATGAACGCGCGGCCCGAGATCGTCGCCTTCCTGACACGCAAGTGGAGCAAAGAATTGGACTATCGGCTCATTAAGGAGCTTTGGGCCTTCACCGAAAATCGCATTGCCGTGCGCTTTGCCTACGAGTGGCACGACGACTCGGGTAATTGGTACCGGTCGTATGGCAACGAAAATTGGGAATTCAATCCGGATGGCCTGATGCAATGGAGGTTTGCCTGCATCAACGATCTTCCGATCAAGGAAGCGGACCGCAAATATCATTGGCCGCTTGGCCGTCGCCCCGACGCGCATCCTGGCCTGAGCGACCTCGGCCTGTAAGGCAATTTCAGGCATATCCACTGACAGACACTAAAGACACCAAGAATCCAGAATCGGAAGGTCCACCCTCTGGAGAGGTGCCAGAGAGCAACGCCCCTGCCTCCCAAGCAAATATGCTTCGGTTCTGGCAGGCCGCCCTGAACGATTTATCAGCGACATCTTTATGCCGGTTGCGGTTTTGTTTCGACCGACGGTTCAGCAACGGTCAGATTGTGCTGAGACGCTGCCGCCCTTTCCCTTCGCAAGGCAACGTACTTGTCCAGAATCTCGTCGAGTTCCTGGGACCGAATGGGTTTGGTGAGATATCCGTCCATTCCCGCGGCTAGGCATCGCTCTTGATCACCCTTCATCGCATGGGCTGTCAATGCGACGACCGCCTGGTGCTTCTCACTCTCCTTTTCAGTTTGGCGAAGAATGGCCGTAGCCTGCAGCCATCCATCTCCGGCATTTGTACGTCCATCAACACCACGTCGTAAGACTGCTTATTGAGCGCTGCCAGAGCCTCGCGTCCGTTCGCCGCTAGAGTGACGCGATGACCGCGTTTTTCGAGGAGGCGCGTTGCGAGACGCTGGTTGACGACATTGTCCTCGGCAAGCAAAACGGACAAAACGTCGGCGGGATCGCGAGCATCTTGCAGAGAATAGCGGGTGATGAGGGGAATGGCGCCGGCGTGTTCCTGTGCACCTAACACGCGGGCTATGGCTTCGCGCAGGTCCGACTGCCGAACGGGTTTCAACAAGTAGGCGGCTACTCCCCACGTTCTGCAACGCTCGTCGTCTCCGCGGTGGCCAGCCGAAGTAAGCATCATAATCGTGGCTGTCGATAGTTTGGGATCTTCGCGGATTCGTTCGATCAATGTAAATCCGTCCATGTCTGGCATGTGCATGTCGGTCAAGACAAGCCGATAAGGTACGCCCGACTCCCGGCGCTCGCCAACTCGGCCAAGGCCTGCGCTCCGCCTTCCACTGACTTCGGCTTCATCTGCCAGCGTTTCAACATACCTTCTAAGATTCGGCGATTCGTACGGTTGTCATCGACGACCAACACCTCCACGTCTCGCAAGATTTCGGGCGGGGCTATCGTGCCTACTTCCACTTTCTTTTCTGAGCTTTTGAGCCGCGCAGTGAAGTGGAATTGCGTTCCTGTGCCCACTTGACTCTCGACCCAGATTCTGCCGCCCATGACGTTCACGAGGCGCGCGGAGATGGTCAGGCCAAGTCCGGTGCCACCGTACTTTCGGGTTGTTGAAGCATCGGCTTGTGAAAAGGGATCGAAAATCAATTTTTGTTTTTCAGCGGGAATGCCGATTCCGGTATCGGAAACCGTGAAGTGTAGCAGGCGCTCCTCGTTGTCGGCGGCCTCCACCGCGACCTTCAGGGCGACTTCGCCTTCATGGGTAAATTTGATGGCGTTTCCCACCAAGTTGAGGACGATTTGGCGAAGACGACTAGAGTCTCCTTCCACGACTTCCGGTACTTCCGGGGCTATTTCGCAGAGGAGCTCCAACCCTTTCTCGTCCGCGCGCAGAGCCAGGGTTCTGAGGGTAGTTTCCAAGCAGTCGCGCAAGTTGAAGTCTGCTTTGTCCAGCTCGATTCTTCCCGCCTCAATCTTTGAGAAGTCCAGAATGTCGTTTATCACACCGAGTAAGGAGTCCGCGGAGAGCTTTACCGTCTCCAGGTATTCCTTCTGCTCCGCGCTGAGTTCAGTTTCTAACGCTAAGTCGGTCATACCGATCACGCCATTCAGCGGAGTGCGGATTTCGTGACTCATATTGGCGAGGAACTCGCTTTTTGCTCGGCTGGAGGCTTCTGCTGCGTAACTAGCCGCGCGTAACTCGTTCTCGACGCGCGAACGCTCCAGGGATTCCCGCTGCAAGCCGTCCAGAGTCTGATTCAGCGCGTTAGCCATTTCACCGATTTCGTCCCGGGAACTCACTGCGACCCGTGGAGTCAAGTCCCCACTCTCGACTCTTCTAAATACAATGACGGCTTCCCGAAGAGACCGGGTAATGGTGCCTGAAATCCATAGGGCGCTCAGCAAGCCTAAGATCATCGCTCCGACGCCCGCCTCGACTCCGAGCCAAAGGGCTCGCGTCGCTTGCGACTGGCTATGTTTCTGGAAGTCGTTTTCCATCGCTACCCGGACGTTGTTCATCGTCGTCTGAAGGCTCGCGTAACTTGCTTCGAGCTTGCGTCCCTTGTTCCTTTGCGCTCGCGAAGGACACGACCAGCACGACTTGACCGACCTTCTGTCCATTCTGCAGCACGTCTGCGGAAACCAGGCCGTTTCTTCGCTCTTGAGGCCCGGACGTCCCGCATTGGATTTTTGTCCGCTGCAATCTTTTTTCCTTGCGGGTCGAAGAAAACGCACCTTTCGATGTCGGGGTCCCGCGTCGCTTGCTTACAGAGCGAGATGAGGGCGTTCGTATCGAAGGTCAGCAACGCCGTGGGCGCGAGATCGGCAAGTAGCCGAGCCAAACTGCGCGCCTTGGTGTCCAACTCGGTCTCGCTGGACTGGATTTGATCGGTGAGAACGGCTTTCAGAGCGGCGCTTTGTTGATTGGCGGCGGAGCGCGCCAGCTTTGAATTCTCAGCGGCAAGCTTTGACAGGGCGGCTTGTTGAGAGTGGACAAACAACCAGCTCATCCCCACAGCCAGTGCAACGACGACTGCAGTGAAGCACAGCACGATCCGCAAACGAAGTGTTAACGCGGGTAACGTCATTTCTTGGTCTGGGCTCATCCTCACTGTTTGCGGGTACTGGGATGTAATCCAACTTGCTGACGATGGCCTGGCCTTCTGGTCCGGAAAAGAAATCGATAAGGTCTCGAGTGGCTCCTCGCGCTTCACCTTTGGTGACCAGCATAAGCGGCCGTGAGAACCGATAGGCACCGGATTGCACGTTGGCAACTGTGGGCTCGACATCATCCAGTTGCAGCAGCCGGACGTGTGCGCCGCTCTGGACGACCTGCATCGCCTGGCCGATCGAGACATAGCCGATCGCGTTTGGAGTCGTGATGATCTGGGCAAGGACTTGACGATGGTCTTCAATGACGTTGGCGGTGGAGGACGAGTAGTCTGTCTCTCCCTTTTCTCGAAACGTCGCCTTAAGATTGATGCCGACTCCGCTCTCTTTTGCTTCGAGGCCGAAGTAATTTGCAAATACTTCACTGGTGCCGTGATTATGGTTCAGGGTGATCCGTACGATTTCTCGGTCACTTCCGCCGAGTTCTTTCCAATTCATAATCTTGCCGGTATAAATGTCCTGGATTTGTTGCGCGCTCAGCTTGCGAACCGCGTTGGCTTGGTTGGCGACAATGGCGACGCCATCTAGACCGATGGTATAGGTGACCAAATCCGGGAATTGTTTCCTTTCTTGAGCGTCCAGTGGCCTAGAGACCATTCCTATGCTTGCCGTATTGGTGCCAACGAGACGGATTCCTTGACCAGAGCCGCCACCTCCCACCACGGCTTCCACTTGAGGATGGAGCTTCCTGAATATTGATACCCCTTGATCCACCACGGGTTTCACTGTCGTTGAACCTGCGATGATGATGCGCTCGTCTCCGAGCACTCCGTTTGTGAGGAGGATCAAGAAGGCGAGGAGAGAGATGAAAAATCCAGTGCGCATGGCAAGCCATACATTTGTCCTTGAAATAAATCGGAAGGGACGAGCCGAGAGGAAACTACGCCACTGCAGGAAAGCTTAACCTACCGCTCGCCGACGCTCTTGCGAGATCTCTTCTGTGCCTTGTTAGTGTACACCAGCGGAAAATTAGATCGCCGTCACCAAGATCGTCCATCGGGCCAAGGGCACGGAGATTCCAGCTTACAGGCAAACTCGGCCTTGTAGGGCAACGATTCCACCCCAAGCGATGGGTCACAGCGCTTCAACGATTGGAGACCGCTATAGCAAGCTGTCTAAGGACCTCCCCTTCAGACAAGAGGTCGCGGAAAAAAGTTGGACTTGGTTTCTCTCTACTCGTCGAAAACAAATTGGTGGACGTGACCGGGATCGAACCGGCGACCCCCTGCTTGCAAAGCAGGTGCTCTCCCAGCTGAGCTACACGCCCACATCGGGAACTACCTTTGATTCTAAAGCATTCGCATCCTTTCGAAAACTCGGAAACATAGTGAATGCTGTCCCTGAGAGCAACTGGGCAGGCCGAGATGCGGGGATACCCGGTATCAACCGTTTGACACCGTCGGCGTTTAACACCATCGGCCGGGCCTG
>CAVSNL010000003.1:0-102570 GCA_963729285.1 uncultured Acidobacteriota bacterium | reverse complement strand
TCGCGCGTATACTCGCCAGCACTGGACTTCCTTAAGGGTGGTGTTATGAATCTGCGATCAGGATTTTTGTGTCTTGCGTTGCTGTGCGGCGCGACTCTCGTTCAGGCACAGAACGCTCCAAGTCCGGGCGCCAAGCCTTCAACCGAGATGCCTTCGGTGCTCACCGTGCCACCCGAAGCGCAACCGTCTCCCCACTTCAGCGCCGAAGCTGCGACGGACGCTTACCTCGCGCAGATTCCCCCGGAGGCGACCGCGCGTTCGAACGCCTATTTTGAAGGCGGCTACTGGCTGATCCTTTGGGACTTCTTGATGGGCGTCATCATCTACATCGTGCTCTTGCGCTTTCGCTGGTCCGCCGCTATGCGCGACTTCGCCGAGCGGCTCACGCGTTTTAAGCCGCTGCAAACACTCATCTACTGGACGGAATTTTCCATCCTTACCTTCATTCTCGGTTTTCCTCTCGCGGTCTACGAGGGATTTTTTCGGGAACGGAAATATGGCCTGGCCACGCAAACTTTTGGCCCGTGGATGGGTGATCAGTTCAAGGGTCTGCTCGTCGGTATCGTGCTCGGCGGGCTATTCGCCGTACTCCTATTCGGCGTCGTTCGCCGTGTGCCGCGTACTTGGTGGATTTGGGGCTCGGTCGTTTCGATCGTGCTGCTCGCGTTCACGGTTCTGATCGCGCCGGTCTACATCGTGCCGATTTTCAACAAAGTTACGCCGCTGGATGATCCGAAAATCACGCAACCCATTCTGAGCATGGCCCGAGCTAACGGGATTCCCGCCGACAAAGTCTACGAAATGGACGCCTCGCGCCAGACTACGCGGATGAGCGCGAACGTCAGCGGATTCGGGCAAACCATGCGCATCACGCTGAATGACAACCTGCTGCGCCGCGGTTCTCCCGAAGAGATCCAGGCGGTGATGGGTCACGAGATGGGCCACTACGTCCTGCATCACATCTATAAGGATTTCCTATTTTTCTTTGTGGTCATCGTCGTCGGATTCGCTCTCCTGCGTTGGTCGCTGGATTGGTGTCTCGCTCGCTGGGGAGAGCGCTGGCAGATTCGCGGCGTGGGTGACACCGCTGTCACTCCGCTGGTATTTCTCTTAGGCTCGGTTTTTTTCTTTGTACTGACGCCGATCTTGAACACGCATACGCGCACTACCGAATTCGAAGCGGATATGTACGGCATCAACGCCAGCCGCCAGCCCGACGGAGAGGCGCAGGCCGACATCCATCTCGGCGAATACCGCAAGATGAGCCCCGGTCCAATCGAGGAGTGGATTTTCTTCGACCATCCGAGCGGGCGTAATCGGATTTACGCGGCCATGCGCTGGAAGGCCGAAAATCTCCAGCTGTTTACGCCGAGTCAGACTCGCTAGTCAAACGCGCGACGTTCTCAGAGTAGATCGAGATAGCTTTTCATCTAAACACCGCCCTCTGAAAGGACGGAGGGCGGCTACAATGCCCAACTGCTTTCGCTCAGAAGGCCCAGCGGAGGAGCACTCCCCCTGTGGTATAGCCGGCGCCAACTGCGGCCAACAGCACCAAATCACCCTTTCGGAGGCGGCCTTCCGCAACCGCGTCGCGCATGCCCAGCGGGAGCGTGCCTGCGGTGGTGTTACCGTATTTGTCGATATTCACCATCACCTTGGCATCATCAACGCCAAGGCGCTCTTGCATCGCGCGAATGATCCGCAAGTTAGCCTGATGGGGAATGACCAACGTCAGATCGTCGCTGGTAAATCCATTACGTTTAAGCAGGCAGGCAGCAAGGTCTGCCATGCGTCGTACCGCGTACTTGAAGACCTGCCCGCCGTCCTGATGGACGACGTGCATGTTTTTCTCGATCGTTTCGCGCGTGGAAGGATTCAGCGAGCCACCTCCAGGCATGTACAGGTAAGATCCGCCGGAGCCATCAACGTCGTGCTCGAAGTCGAGAATTCCTTCGCCGTCCTTGGCGGGCTCCAGCAGCACCGCGCCGGCGCCGTCTCCGAACAGCACGCAGGTGGCGCGATCTTTGTAGTCGAGGATCTTGCTCATCGCGTCGCTGCCGATCACCATCACCTTTTTGTGCGCGCCGGAACCCACGAATTGCGCCCCGACCGTCAGGGCGTACGCAAAACCTGAACATGCCGCGGATAAATCGAAACCCCAAGCGCGTTTAGCGCCAAGCCGGTCTTGCACCAGGCAAGCGGTCGCCGGGAAAAACATATCCGGCGTGACACTGGCGAGGACAATCAGGTCAATTTCGGTGGGATCGGTGTTGGTTTGCGCCAGAAGCTGTTTGGCGGCTTCGGTGGCCATGTCCGAGGTGGCCGCGCCATTTTCGACAATGTGGCGTTCGCGAATGCCGGTACGCGTGCGGATCCACTCGTCATTGGTATCCACCATTTTTTCGAGGTCGGCATTGGTCAGCACTTTGGGCGGAACGTAACCCGCGACGCCGGTTATCTTGGCCGCGATGCGATGGGACATGGCGCTCCTTGGCTTCACAACCGCGCAAAAGACACTAAATTCTATGCGAGGCAGCCGAAAGGTGACAACAACCCTTCAATCCTGTGATGGCAGAATCTCATAACGCCACGTGACTGTGGCGCTTTTCTTGAGCATTGCCGAGACCGAACAATACTTTTCCTCACTTAGTTCGATGGCGCGCTTTACCGCGGCTTCGTCCAGCCGCCCTTGCAGTTGATACAGCAGCTCAAATTTCGTCCACACCTTGGGTTGATCGGCAGCGCGCTCGCCGGAGCAAATCACGTTCAACGCTTCGAGTTTCTGCCTCTTCTTCTCGAGAATCAGGACCACGTCGACCGCTGTGCAGGCTCCCAACGCCATGAGCAGCAACTCCATGGGGTTTGGCGCTTTGTTGGAGGCTCCGTCGGCGTCCAGAGTGATGGCATGTCCCGACGGGCTGATCGCGACGAATTTCTGTTCCCCGATCCATTCGACCTGCGCTGTCTGCATGAATATCTCCTGCCGTGCTCGATAAAGCATAGCAGGAAGGTAGGGCGCCTTGCCGCTCCTGGGCTTGCCGTTACAGCGCCAGCTCCCACGTTTCGGCTGTCAGGTCTTTACCAAAACTATGGTGCGGCTTTTTCTCGATGACTTGAAAGCCAGCCTTCTGATAGACATGGCGCGCAGCGTCGAGTTCGCTTTGCGTCCACAATACCATTTTCCGATATCCGGCCTGCCGCGCGAATCGGATGCATTCGGCTACCAGTCGCCCGCCTATTCCGAGCCCCCGCGCTGACCGTTCGACATACAGCAGGCGTAGCTTGGCTACCGTCTTCGAATTCGCGACAAGGAAAACCGAGCCGACGATTTCGCCATTGCGCTCCGCGATCCAGCAGCGTTCGCGTTTCGCGTCGTAATCCTGAATGAACTTCGCGACGATCTCAGCCACCAGCGCCTCGAAGGTTTCATCGTATCCGTACTCCCGCGCGTAGAGCAGACCCTGGCGGTGCACCACCCAACCCATGTCTCCGGGCTGATGCGGCCGAAGCAGGTAAGGCGCGCGGTCCGACCCGGCCATTTCCGGCGGACCCAGAATGCTTTGTATCGTCTGCATCGCGCCAATCAGACGATCCTGGCTCGCGTCGGGCAGGGCGCCGAGCATGGCCGTGACCTGGGCGGCGGAGCGTCCGTCGAGCGGCGCGAAAGCCTTTCGGCCCTGCTTGGTCAAGGCAAGTAAGCTCTGGCGGCGGTCCACGTCGGAGGGCGTCTTCTCGATGAGCTTTCGCTTCTCGAAGCCGCTCAGGATGCGGCTCAGGTAGCCGGCGTCGAGGCCGAGTTCGTTGCCAACTTGAGCGGCGGTGGACTTGTCGCGGTGAGCCAATTCGTAAAGCACCCGGGCTTCGGCCAGAGAGAACGAGGTCCCGAACAATTCTTCCCGCAGCAGGCCGATCTGACGGGTGTAAAAGCGATTGAAGCGGCGGACGGCATCGGTGCGTTGGTCGAGATGTTCCTTGCTCATGACGGGGATGGCCTCCCAGAGAACGAGATAGGTGCCATTGTCATCTAAATAGTTGACGGAGACAAGTATATCCTGATCGGTCTCGCCGTGCCGGCAATCGGAACCTGGGCATTCGCGCAGAAAGATGACATGCATATGACCCCTCCATGACAAGGCCAGAGCGTACGGCGGCGACGATGGAGGTGTGAAAAACGAACATTCTACCGCCTGGCAAAACGAAGCTTGGTCCGGCGAAGAGAGGTCTACTTGAGCATGAACAATCTAGCCTATGCGCTCAGAGCTAGCGCGCCTGTCACGCGCTCAAATGGGGTCATGACGCGCCGCACGCCGCGTCCGGCGGCACGTGCTTCACAGAGGCGAACTCCAGCCGCGGCCCCAGAAGCCAAACCGGCGGCGGAGCTCCGGCTGCGCAAGCCTGACACCGCCTTGTTCAATGAAACGCTGCGGCTCGCGCAGCGAGGCGATGCCTCCGCGTTTGAGGAAATCTACCGGCAGCACTCCCGGCGAGTCTATTCACTCTGTTTGCGCATGCTGGGAGACCCGATTGAAGCGGAGGATCTAGCGCAAGAGGCGTTTCTCCAGCTCTTCCGCAAGATTCATACTTTTCGAGGCGAGTCGGCGTTTTCCTCTTGGCTGCACCGGCTCACCGCGAATGTGGTGCTGATGAGCTTCCGCAGAAAGAAGCCGGTCATAGCTTCACTCGACGAACTCACCCGAATCAACGACGAGGATAGCGTTCCGCGATGGGAGATTGGCGCGCTGGACCTGCGGTTGACCGGCGTCTTCGACCGCGCAAATCTGGAAACCGCCGTCGAGCAATTGCCGGAAGGCTACAAGAGAATGTTCCTGCTGCACGACGTCCATGGCTATGAGCACAACGAAATCGCGGAAATCCTAGGTTGTTCGATCGGCAATTCGAAATCTCAATTGCACAAGGCGCGCAAGCGCCTGCGCGAGCTGCTGCTCGAGTTGAAGCATACGCGATTGCAAGGGAACGGTCAGATGGCGAGCGCTTGCTTCGCCGTGGCGGTTTAAGAGGATTTATTCTTTGATAGTGGAAGGTGAGATCGTCAACGGGACGTGCATCCGTTCCCAGCGGCCGGGTTAGGCTTGAAGAATCGATTGCAAGCGATTGATCAAGTCAGAACCCGCATCGCAAGCTTCGGTGGTGTGGAAGTCGGAAGGCAACTGCAGAATCGGGATTTGCGGATTCGAACGGCGAAATTTCTCAAACGCTGGCGTAGCCGACTGCACGCCGGGACCACAAATTACTACTCGTGGTTTCATTCCCGTCACAAGGGTGGCCGCGTCGGCAAGGTAGCGCGCGCTCATCACCTCGAACCCTGCCGGCTTCAGGACCGCGCACATGTACGCGAGCAAATCGCTGGAGGGATCGACGCAAAGCACCTTGGCGTGCCCGGTCCAGGAATGCCCTTCACGAGGCGCGGGACGCTGGCTGAATGCTGCAACGGCCTCGCGCTCAGTGGCGTAAACACAAAAGATAGACAGCAAGTTAGTGGCTTTCAGGACGTTTTGCACAAAAGGCGATGCTTCGCAGAGCTTCAAATCGCCGCGGTGCGCCCGCAGCGAGCCCACGAGACGCACCAGCGCACCCAGGCCGCCGCTATCCAGATACGTGACCTCGGATAGTTGCAACACGTATTTCTGCGTTTCCAGGCGATGCTTTTCCACTTCTTCCTGCAGCAGACCAACCTCTTTGCCAACGACGATACGCCCCTGGCAGCGAATTACCGCGACGCCCGTTGTGTATTGCGATTGCAAGGTGAGGTTCATGAGTGGGTAGAAACTACATCATGACTCACCCTGCGGGCAAGCTTTGAGCCGGGAGCAAAGGGGACTTCAGTTTTTCTTGCGGTCCAGATGGAAGACCATGGGCATGTCCATGTTGTCCTGGCGCCACGTCCAGGTTTCGGTGATGTGGTCGGGATCTTCAAAGCGAATGACCAGATGATGCTGGTGGCCGGTCACGGGTGATGGGAGATTGCCGGCGCTCACGAAGTCAAAGACCAATTCTTTCGGATCGCTGCTGGCAGGGACGACGCGCATGCGAGGCTGATTGTTGGTCGGGCAGAAGTGCACGAGCGCGATACCGTCTCCGTCGAGGCTGTAGACCGTGACCATATCTTCCATCCCGGTTGGCGCGAGGGTCTCCATGACCGCCGTGCCCGAGACGATCGGCTTGAAATTCGTCTTTACCGGTTTGCCTTTGTCGTCTTTTCCTTCCCAGTCCCCTGCGAGTGATTGGATTTTCTTAAATGCCACCTCCGAGTTCGATCCAGCGAACAGCGGCGCGATGGCGATCAGGATGAGCAGGACGAGGAGGAGCAAGCGGGGAAGTCTTTTCATCGAGGGCTCTCCTTTGGTTTCCGGCTTGAGATGCGGAAATGGGATACGAACACAGGGCTCGTTGCTGCTTTTGGACGCAACGGGGAAGGGAAAGATAGCAAGAGAAATGCTTTATCAGGCGCTGTAGGCGCTGGGCTTTAGCCCGGCGAAAAGCTACGAATTGCGGGTGAGTGAAGCGACTTCGATTATGGGGTTGGGGAGTTGGCGCATGGTGCGGACGAAGAGAGAGACGATGCTGCCGTCGAATTGCGCGTTGGAGCAGCGCTCGAGTTCGGCGAGCGCCTCGGCGGCCGCGCGCGCTTTCTTGTAGGTGCGATCGCTCGTGATCGTGTCGAAAGCGTCCGCTACGGCGATGATGCGGGCGCCCAGAGGGATCTGGTCGCCGCTCAACGCATCCGGATAGCCCGAGCCGTCGAAGTATTCGTGATGGTGCAGGACCATCTCGCGGATGCGGGCCAGCGGCGTGAGCGGATCGAGAATCTTTGCGCCGAAGGTGACGTGAGATTTCATGGTGTCCCACTCGTCGGGATTGAGCGGGCCGCTCTTGTTCAGGATATTTTCCGGGATGGCGACCTTCCCGATGTCGTGCAACACCGCGCCCAGTCGGACTTCTTCGACTTCAACGTCGCTCATGCCCAGGGCCTCGGCGATCAACGCCGCATAGGCTGATACCTTCTGTGAGTGGCCCTGCGTGTAATGATCCTTGGCGTCGATCGCGAAGGCCAGCGACGTGACCGTATCCAGCACGGCCTGCGGCAGCACTTGCGGAATCTCAGGAGCTTCGGGGGCGCCCGTAGAGATCTCCGTGGAGGCCAGAGACTCGGTGAACTGCTTGAGCCGCGAATAGATCTCCTCAAAAGCTTCCGGGCCGGTGGAGAATAAGCGCTTTAGCGTGACGCCAAGATAGGCCTCCAACACATCGCGCTTCCACTTCTTGGCTTCGTTGGGATCGAAATGATCGGCGGTGGAGACGGCGTTGCCACCCTGGTGCTTCGAGAGGTACATGGAAGCGTCGGCGACCTGGATCAGCTCTTGCGGCGTCGACCCGTGGAGCGGATAGCACGCGATACCGAAGCTGGCGCTGATATTTTTCTCGCGGAGCAGCGGATCGGCGGAAACCCATCCACGCAGCTTGGTGGCCAGCTGGCGGGCGTGCTCCATGTTGGTTTCCGGCATGAGGATGACGAATTCGTCGCCGCCGTAGCGCGCCACAACGTCGGAGCGGCGGCAGTTGGTTTCGAGAATGTGTCCGACGCGCTGCAGAACCAGATCGCCTTCCAGGTGCCCGTAGAAATCGTTGACGAACTTGAAGCGGTCGAGGTCCATCAGGACTAATGCAAAAGCGCGGCCCGCACGCGTGGAGCGCTTCCATTCCGCGGAGAGCGCTTCCATGAAGAAGCGGTGCGTCTTCACGCCCGTGAGTCCGTCGGTGATGGCCTGTTCCTGCGCTTTCTGGAACGTCGTCGCATTGTGGTACGCACCGGCGATCAGGTCTGCAAGCGTGCGCAGCAGCAATACTTCCTCTTCAGAGAAATCCGCGAGGATCGAGGATTCCACATACAGAACGCCGTGGAGCTGCTCGGCATAAAAAATGGGCAGCGCGATGCCAGCGAGCGAATCCGGCAAGAGCGGCTTGAGGCCAGCGTCCGCGGGTTTCGCGGCGCTGTATGCGGCCATTTGACCGTTTCGTGCCACGTGACCCGCGAGGCCCGTGCCAAGCGGGATTCGCTGGCCGACCGCGCCGCGGCGCGCTCCGGATTCGGCCTGGATGACCAGTTCGCGCGTGGAGTAATCCAGAACGCCGATGCCGATGTGGTCGTGAGTCAGGCCGCTTTCCAATTGCTCGGTGATCTTGGCGAGCATCTCGTCGGGATTCAGCGTGGCGATGGCGTTTCGCGAAATGGTATTGAGCAGCGTAAGGTGGCGCGCCTTGGTCCGCTCTTCGTGGAACAGCCGGGCATTCTCGATGGCGATGCTCGCTTCACTGGCGAGCACGCGCATCAGCTCCAGATGCCCTTCGTCAAAGGCGTGATCGTGGTCTGAAAAGACGCCCATCGCGCCAATGGCATGATCGTAGGCCACCAGCGGCACGACGCAAATACAGCCCTTGGAGCGGATCGCCTCCACGCCAAGTTTCTGGACTTCCGCGAGATAGTTTTCCCGGATCAAGACCGGCTGCCGCGTTCGGATCACGTATTCATTCAGGTGATTTCCGGCAGGGCGGGTGCGCTTGGGCATGCGCATGCCGTCGATGATCTCGAGATCGAAGAGCACTTCGTCGCGCAACGGATCGAGGCCGACGATATAGAAATTTTCCACGTCGAACAGGCGGCGTAGCTCTTCCCAGATTTTGCGGAGCAGGTCTTCTTTGTTGAGCGTGGAGCTCAGCGCGCGTCCGATTTCGTTCAGGACGTGCAGTTCTTCGGAGCGTCGCGAGGTTTGCTGGACGAGATAGCTGTTTTCGACAGCCATGCCGATCTGGTGGCCGAGAGCGAGCAGCAGGCGCAATTCCGCGGGAGTAAAGCGCCGATTGTCCGGCGTGCCCAGCAGCAGAACGCCGAAGGCCTGTTCCTTCGCTTGCAGACTGATGATCACGACGCTGCGCAGCCCCTGCGCGAGCGCCAGTTGGCGAAAACGTCGTATGCATTCTTCCTTTTCGAGGGCCGCGAGCGAAGAATCTCGTAAGTCGCGAAACCCGAGCAGCCCGCCGAGCCGCGCGACCAGGCTGACGAGATAATCGTCGAGCCCTTCTTCCTGCGCCACCCGGCAGAAATCGTCGTTCAGCCCTGCCGCCACCACCGACGTGGGACCCTGGGGATCGCCGTGATGCAGAAACAACGCGCCAGCCGGCAGCCGCACCACGCCGAGCACGCGGTCCAGCGCCTGCGAAAGCATGCGTTGAATCTCACCGCCGACGAAACTCGACGTGGCCAGATTCAAGTTCGACAGCGCCAGCATGTTGCGTTCAATGCGGCGCTTTTCTTCCTCATAGGTAGCCATGACCATGAGCATGGCCACAAAAGCGCACGGCACCGCGGCGATGGGAGGAAAGCCGAGCTCGTCCGCTCCCGGCGCAGTCGGAGAGAAGAAGAAGACCGCCAGGCGTAGGACCGCCCACGAGAAAAAGGACACCGCCAGCAAACGGTCGGCAAGGGTTTCCTGGCGGCGGCTCTCCTGCCAGAAAACGGCGCCAACGGCAACAAACAGCAAGACAGATGGGACCACGACAGGCGCCGCGGTCAGATAATGGACCGCGTTCGCCGCCGCCCACAGACCCAGCACGCCGGCGGTCGTCGCGCACGGCACGATCCACGGTTTGCGCTGCGCGTAAAGCTGCGCGCCCAGAAAGAAGAACAGGGCCGCGAGCGCATAGAGCCAGTCGTTGAGCGATTCCAGGACCGCGCTGCGGGGAATCCACGACGAGAGCGCCGGACTCAGATAGTGCAGTGCGAACAGGCTCCAGCCTGCCGTCCACAGCAGCACGTAGGTCTGGCGCTTCAGGTGGTAGATATACCCGAAGAAGCCGGCCACCAGAGAGGTAGCCGCCAGCAACGCCAGCGCAATGAAGCCTTCGTGAGTCAAAGTCGAACCAATTCTCCGTCGATCGCGCCGCCGGATTGCCACGATGCACGATCGAACCAAAACTTAGTGATGCTTGTGTTGTTTGCCCGTACTTGTCCAAGGCGCTGCGGGCGTCGTGCACCGCGCAGCCAAACGTCTCCACAGAAAACAAAGTACTTGCGTTAGATTATGGCCCACCAAATTTCTGGCGAGCAACCGTACCAGCGTACTGGTAGCTTAAGAGATAGCAGCGCGGGGCAGTACTATTGAAGCACATGCCAACGCGTGTCTTCAAGATGGTGCGGGCAGTCGGCGGTGGGCGGGTTTCCGGCTACGAGTCTTTCGCCAAAGGGAGAATCCGGTTAGTGTCTGAACTATTAAGGCAAATGACATGACGCAAGCGAGTGCTTTGCCAGGGTAGCCCAAAATCTCCCCTGTGTGAAACACACGGTTTAGATTTTGTATCTTGCGTGCGAGGGGGGCATCGCGCGAATCCCAAACCGTTACGACTTTGCCGCGAATACTGGTCCACCCAAACAATGCTTGTGCCGTTTGAAGAATGGTCTTCAGGAAACCTCATCTTCACTAGATACGATCCTTCACGTTCCTGAGGTAGGACGACCCACAGCGGAATCGCTTGAGACAAGGCTTTTTTGGCAACTTCCAGTGCGTAGTCCGGAGTGACGGGCCTGGCACGTTCCAGAGGTGTTGACGGAGGGTCGTCTTGCGGAAGGCTTGTGCCAGTAATCCTGTAGGTAGCGGGAACTGTCCAGGAGTCGAATGCCATATAAGCCCCAGTGAGGGCGAAAACGAGAAAGAAAAGCGAGGTGAAGAAGCCAACAGAATTGTGGATGTCAAAATAGAAGCGCGTTCTCGACCTACGCCCACTTATTTTGATTCGCTTCAGCGCCACCCAAAGGTAAAGGCCACTCAAGACCGAGAGAACTAGACAGGCTGCCGCGCAGCCCATCAGGGTCCCGTTAGCCTCGTGGAGGGCATGCATCACCAGAACGAATCTCAAGACACTCATGGTGCCGAGAATTTGTCCGGTGTACTGGTCAACAAAAACCTGTCGAGGCAGTCTGCTAGAACCAACAATCCTGTAAACGAATACGAACTTGTAGGCTTGGTTGAGATAACACAAGTCTGGATGTGTTCTTGAGGGCGGAGGTCTGCTGTGACGCGCGGTAAAATCTCGCTGAGCGGCAAAGCGTCGCCACGGGTGATCACCTTGAAGAGTGACGGGTGGAAGAAACTGTCAATTTCCGATTCAAATGCCATTACGCACCCGGTTCCAGCAAGAACCAGGAAGAACAAGGCCGCCACAAGGCCGCCCACACGATGAATGGTCAGTAAGAGCGGCCTCAATTTGGTAAGGGCCTTCACCGCGCACATTGTATGGGATGGTGCAGTCTAGCCCTCATTGGAATTGCTTAGTGAATTTGAGTCCGACAGAGCCGAACGAAAGCGCCACGTAGAGTCTCGCGATAATCGCGTTGTGTGCCAATGGACGATAAATCGGGTAACCGGACACTGCCCCACTGACTCAGCGCAGTCGGGCCGGTTGGACGGCGTGCGGAGCTTTCGCTACACTAAACTGTTGTGATTTGTGCGGCAAACGCGGCAAACGATGACGGAACCCCATAACAAACCAGCAAGCGGCGTGCGAGTTCGATTCGCGCCCTCACCGACCGGGTATTTGCACGTCGGCGGCGCGCGCACCGCTCTGTTCAACTGGCTGTTCGCTCGCCAGCAGCGTGGGACCATGATTCTGCGCGTGGAAGACACCGACGCGGAGCGCAACAAGCCGGAACTCGTGCAAGGAATTATCGACGGCCTGACCTGGCTGGGCGTGGATTGGGACGAAGGCCCCTTTTTTCAGTCCCAGCGGCTCGATTTGTATCGCGAGGCGGCCAAGAAATGCCTGGCCAACGGCAGCGCGTTCCTCTGCTACTGCGCCGCCGAAAAGTACGCGGGAGGAGATCACGCTGCGGACGGCGGCACCGGCACGGAAAAGGTGCGACGCGTCGCGCGGTGCTCTTGCCGCGACGCTAAGCCGTCAACGCCCGATGCCAAGCCCGCGATTCGCTTTCGCGTTCCGGCCGGGAAAACGGTCTTTGCCGATGCCGTTTTTGGCGACCGCGAATTTGACAATGAAGAGATCGAGGATTTCGTGCTGTTGCGCTCCGGCAAGGACGGCGAAGAGTGGGGCATGCCGACCTATCAGATGAGCGTGGTGGTTGACGACATCGATATGCGCGTCACCCACGTGATTCGCGGCGCGGACCATTTGTCGAACACGCCCAAGCAGGTGCTGCTCTACCGCGCGCTGGGAGCCGAACTGCCCATCTTCGCGCATCTGCCGTTGATTTTGGGCCCCGACAAATCGAGGCTATCCAAACGCCACGGCGCCACCGACGTGAATATGTATCGCACCGAGGGTTTTCTTCCCGAAGCGTTCCGCAATTTCCTGGCGCTGCTGGGATGGGCGCCGGGTGGTGACGAGGAGTTTTTGCGCACCTGGGACTTGATCGAGAAATTTTCGCTGGCTGGAGTCAGCCGCACGAACGGCGTTTTCGACCGGCCCAAGCTGGAATGGTTCAACACGCAATATTTGCAGAAGCTGCCGATCGAGGACCTGTTGCCGCAAGTAGAAGCGGAGTTGAAGCGCAGCGGCTTGTGGAAGCAAGAGTGGGCCACTGGCGCGGGGCATGAGTGGTTCTCGAAAACGGTGGATTTGCTGCGGCCGCGAGTCCGGCTGCTACCCGATTTTTCCTCGTGGTCGCGCGCGTTTTTCAGCGACGAATTCCCCATCGAAGAGGCCGGGAAAGCGAAATTTTGGAGGGATCCGAAAGTTCCCGGACTTCTGGCGAAGCTCGCGGATGCGCTCGCGGCTCTTCCCGATTGGAATCACGACGCGTGCGATCACGCGTTGCGCGCGCTGGCGGACGCAGAAGGCGTAAAGGCCGGCCTGCTGATCAATGCGACGCGCGTCGCGATCGTCGGCCAATCCGTGGCTCCTCCGCTGTTCGACACGATGGTGGTGTTGGGGCAAGAGCGGGTCGTGCGGCGGCTGCGGGCTGCCATGTCCCAGTCCACCGCTACCGCCTGATCAATCGACCCGATACAGCGGCCACCTAACGATTGGAATTAGGCTTCGGATTCTTGCTGTCTTTCGAGTCTTTACTGTTGTCCTTATCCCCGCCGCCCAGCTGTCTCTTGATGGTCTTGTGAAACACGCTCACGCCCAACGTGGGCGCGTCACGGGTGCCCGTGATCGTGATGGGCAAGACTGTGCCCGCGCCTTCTTTGCTGAAAAGGGGATCGACCGCCTTCAGAAAAAACGACTTCTTGCCGGTCACCGTTTGCGAGAGTTTCGCCTGCAGTCGCAAATGCCCCTTGAAATCGAGCTTACTGCCACCGACATCGTAGTTGCCGTCCAAATTGACTTGCGCACCGGGGACGCTGAAGCTCAGTTTGCGGAACCAGATCACCGCTTTCTCCAGCCTGAAATCGCCGTGTAAATCGGAAACCGAGCTGCCCGCCTCTTCGTTCTCGGGCTGCCCTTCCGCGTGGCGGCTCAGTGACGCGAGTTTGTCGCGAACTTCCGGACTCGACCACTGGGCATCTTCCACGCCTACCTGGCCATCCAGAATCATCTTCTGCAGGACCTTTTGCTGGCCGGGCGGCAGCAGCAACTTCGCTTTGATCTTCGCGGGACCCGTCATGAAGGGCTTATCGGAATTCACCGCCAGACTCAAAATGTCTTGTATACGGGCGTTAGGCGCGTTGATGTCCAGTTTGATGATATGACCATGTTTTTCCGGCACGCGAACGACGCTGCCTTCCGCAATAATCAGTGATTGGCCGAGCGTGGCGCGCACCGGGTGCAGGTAGGTATCGCCGTCGGTGCCGTTTACCGTCGCCGAAAACTCCGTGTGCAGCGGAACGGGACGCCCGACGGGATCCAGCGAAAAATTCGGCGTATCCGTCTTGCCTTCCACTTCGATCTCATTCAGTTGCCCGTGATAATTGCCCGTCGACGACAGCGTTCCCGCAATTCCAGGAAATGGGCCGAGATCCGCGTCCGTGAACTCGTACGAGCCGGTGACGGGCGTATCCCCCGGTTCGTCCGCGTCCCAAGGTCCGAACGTTCCCCTAGTAGCGATTTCGCCTTGGGGCTTGGCATTGGTCAGATTTCCGTGGAAGTCGAACGGCTTGTTGGCGCCCACCGATTTCAACACCAGATCGTGAATGTCGAAATCGAGCGGCTCTTTGCCCTCTTTCTTCGGCACGATCACCAAATCCGTGTCGTTGCACACGATTTCATCGACGATGACCGTCGGGAGAGGTTGCTTCTCGGAAGAGGGTGTCTTCGGTTTCTTTTCACCCCGCGGCGGAATTGTAATGGTCATATTCTCGACGTAAATACCCTTGATATGCCGCGGAGCGCGCAGAATTCCGAGGAAGCCCAGATTGAAAGAGAATTTCTGCACGTGGAACATCGGTGGCAGGTCGCGGCGATTGTGATAGCGGATGGACAGCCCTTCGCCGTCGACACCCATTTGCGGCAGGATGTTTACATGCAGCTGTTTCCAGCTCCACTTCGCTATTGAAGCGTTGCTGCAGTTCGCCTACCACCCATTCGCGGGTGCGCTCTTCAATATTTCGCGTGCGCAAGAACACAAACAGGACCAGGCCGGCGAGCACACCGACCGCGATGCCGACGACGTACGGCCACGTGCGACGCGGGCTGGATTCGGGTGCCAAGAATGCTCCTCAGACGGCTAGTTTAAGAGCGCAAGTGCAAATGTGTGAGTTAGATGCTTTAGCGCTGCGATTGGAACAACTCGGGATGCGCAGGGCGCGCCGGTGTCGCGGCGGACGCGACCGTCACGAGGGCATCCACATCCAGCGTCGTAGGCGGCAAACAGACCTCGCTGCTGCACGCTTGATAGCGCAGCTTCAGCGGAATGTGCTGTGCGCCCAGCGGAGCATTGGGGAGAGCGGTGACTTCCATGTGAAGAATAACTTTGCCCTCGTAGACGTTGAGAGGAGTCTTCGAGAACGAAAAGGTATGCAGCTCGCCCTTGGGATAGGTCACTTGGCCGACCTTGAACCCCGGGGGTGCTTCGGTGCGGAGATCGGTGGCGATCAGGTAGTCCGCGGATTTTTCGCGCGCGTTGATGTGAAAGCCTTCGCGGATTTTCAGGACCACCGCAATCTGAAACGATCCGCCTCGAGCCACCGGATCGAACGAGGCAAATGCGCTGGGAGCCACGACATCGCGGCCGGCAGGAACCTGCGCCGGCGCTCGCATTGCGCCGCGCGACACAAACGAGAAACCCTGCCAGAAGCGCGACGCCGAATCTCAAACGGTCACCTGCTCGCCCAATTGCTGGGAAATCACGCGGCTCATTACCCCGTGCAGATCTTCGCCGGTCTTTTCGAGCACAAACGAATTGCGTGCGTCGGACCAGCCCAGTTTGAAACTTGTGGAAAGCGCCGAAATCCAGATCTCGCGCACAGGAGTGTTGGGTGAGACGACAAACTTGGCTTCTTCAGGCTCCTCGAAAATAACCTCAAGCTTGCCGCTCTCTCCCTCCACATCAAAGCCGTGTGCGTCACCCAGCGTCAGCAAGCGGCGCTTCAACTCTTCAAAGGCCCCGTCAGCCTTTCGCTGAAAATCTTTTTCCTCAAGCATGGTTTGAGCGTACACGAAACAATGAGTAGTGGGTAGTGAGCAGTGAGTAGTGGGCAGCGAGAAGACCGAGATGCACTCATGCATTTCCACCCGTTCACTTCCACCCGTCATTTCCAATCGTTCACTTCCGGCGCGAGAGCTTGTCGCGCAGCGAAAAAATCATCTTGCTGATTTCGGACGACATTTGCAGAGCCAGACCGGTGTCTGCTGAGCTCAGCAGCGCTAACTTATTCCCGATGAACAGATGCGTTTCGACCTCCTTCAAAGATCCGTTCGCAATAAGCAGGAAACGCACGAATTCGGCGGAGTGCCAACGACCAAACCCTTCAGCGATGTTTGCCGGCACCGAAACAGCCGCCCTGCGAAGCTGTGAGGTCAAACCATACTGCTCGTTCGACGGCAGCTTGCCTCGCAATTCGGTAAACTTCCGCAACCAGATCAATCGACTTCTGCCAAACCAATAAATCCTGATAGCTCTCAATCTTCTTTTTCTGCACTATTCACTGCCCACTACTCACTTCCCACTTCATTAGAGATGCGATTCTATCGCCTTGGAAATGTCGTCGTAGCTGATTAAGCCGGTGATGCTCTTGACCTGCTTGCCATCGCGGTCGATTAGGACGCTCGTGGGATAGCCGATGAGTCCGCCAAATTTGTCCGCCGCCGCGTCATTGCCGATCACGATCGGATAGTTCATTTGGGATTGCCCGCCGTTCACGTCGAAGCGTTCTTTCCCGACAAATGGCGCGACGACGCTGCGCCCTTCGTCGTCCATCGCCACGCCGAGCACCGTAAATCCCTTCGCTCCGTATTTCTGCTGCAGTTCGATCAGCTCCGGAATCTCCACTTTGCACGGCTCGCACCAGGTCGCCCAGAAGTTCACCAGCACGACTTTGCCTTTGAGCTGCGCGAGGCTGAGATCCTTCCCATCCAGGTCCTTCAGCGTGAGGTCCGGCTCGGATTTCCCAGCCTCCGGACCATCCATCTTGGCTGCGGAAACCGAGGAGGTCGTATGCGGCAACCGCGTGGCCTTGTCGGCGTAATGCGCGCCGATCACAATTACCGCCAATATTGCAATAACGATCAAAGTGGACTTCTTCATTTCAGTGCCTCAAACCTTCCGTCTCTCAAATCCAATTTTCTCAGAAACGCGGCTGCTAAATCCAGTCGCGCATAGCCCCAGCGGCCGTTCACTTCGCCCCAGTCAAAGACCGCTCCAGCCACAAGACCATCGTGTTCAGAAAGCTCAACTTACCCGCAAGCCAGGTCAGCCGGTTGACGAAAACCAGCCCGCCCACAAACAGAAGCAACGCGCCGCTAAACAGTTCGACGGCGTGGAGGTACTTTCGGAAGCGCTGATAAAACTTAAGGAACTGCCCGATCCCCACCGCGGTCAGCAAAAACGGAACCGCCAGCCCCGCCGAATACACGGCCAGCAGCAGCACGCCGCGCGCAATGGTGTCGCTCGCCGCCGCCAGAGCCAACACCGTGGCGAGAATCGGCCCGATGCACGGCGTCCACCCAAACGCAAACGCGAAACCCAGCAAAAATCCGCTCCACATGCCGGGTTGCGTGCCGCCGCTGCGCAGATGCACATCGCGATTCAGCCAGCGCGTCATCGCCGGCCCGAAAAACCCGATCATCGAAAGCGAAAAGAAATGAACCGCGCCCAGGCCCGCGAATAGCGTGCCGCCCCGCACCAGCGAGATGACGCCGAGAATGGCGAGCACAACGCCGAGGATCAATCCCACGCGAATGGTGAGCTTGCCCAGCAGACCTAGCAGGTGCAGCCCAAAAAGCAGAATCAGCGCTCCCGCTATGGGCGCGAGCGTCCCGCGATGCTCTCGCAAAAATGATCCCACCGCGCTGGCGGAAGCCCCGAAGGAAATGAACACCACCGAAAAGCCCAGCACGAACGCCAGCGCCGAGGCGAAAAGCCCGGCCCGTGGTTGCTGCCCTTGGCGCAATTGCTCCATGCCGATGCCGGAAAGCATCGAGATGTAGCCCGGAACCAGTGGAAGAACGCACGGAGAGAGAAAAGAAACCAGTCCTGCGAGAAAGGCCGCTGCCAAAGAGACGTCGGTCATGCCAAGTCAGTCCTCAATAAGTCTGCACGCGAAAGGGGCGGCAAGTGTACAAGTGTGCTCGATGTCGCGCAAATTGCTTGTCTTTTTCTTGCAGTTTTCTGACGTTCCAAAAGTTACAACGCCGGCCCTCGAAGCCCAGCCCGTTGCAGCCAAGCCATCGAAGCGAAGTCACCGAATGGCATTGCCCCGAATCAACTTCTCCTCCATCAAATCGCTGCGTTTGCTTCAGGCTCTCATTCCGGTTCCTTCACGAAGAAGACCTGCTTCGCACTCCGCTTATTCCTCTGACAAGCGGCGTCTTATTAGATGCCCGCCAATAGCGCTAGATGGTTAGTACGTAGGCGAAAGGGCGACAGATGACGGCTTTCGATGGCGCAGAAGAGTTGGACCGTCATCCTGATGGTCTCTAAGCCGCTGATAAGTAACAGGTTAGCTCTCATCTGTTTGGCAAGACCGGTGCATCATCCATGCGGGCGTCACGCGACGTCCCACAGGAACTCAGGATGCACTGGACTCCAAATCGAGTGACCGCACTTCGCGTCGTCGTGGGCTTCTCCGCAGTCTGCCTGTTTGGCCGCGGACCGTGGATGAACCTCACCGCCGTAGCCCTCACCGTTGCGTCGGTCGCGCTCGACGCCCTGGACGGGCACATCGCCCGGCGCAGGAACCTCGCCACGCCCGTCGGCGCGCAGATCGACATCCTCGGCGACCGCATGATCGAAAACGTCTACTTCACCTATTTCGCGGTGGTCGGCATGGTGTCGCTGTGGCTGCCAGTATTTTTCTTCGCGCGCGGCGCCGCCACCGATTTTCTGCGGGGGCTGGCCATGCGCGCTGGTCATTCCGGGTGGGGCGCGAACGCCATGCTGCAAACCTGGTGGGGACGCACGCTGGTAGCATCGCGCTGGAGCCGTGGATTGTACGCGGCGATGAAGTGCCTGTGCTTCTGCTACCTGGGGCTGGAGTTGGCGCTGACGCGCGGTCCCGTCGCGCTACTCGGCGACCTTGCGACCGATGCGCACACCACGATTCGCGCCGGAGCCATCGCGCTGACCTGGGCCACGGCAGCATTTTGTTTCGTACGCGGACTGCCGGTTCTCGTGGAGGGCTGTCGGCACATGGCCGGAAGTGTGGCGTCCCCGAGCACCGCAAAAATTCCGGTCAGGGACGCGGTATGAGCGCAAACGAATCGCAAGCCCGCATCGCCGCATTTTTCGATCTGGATGGCACTCTCCTGCCATTGCCCTCGCTCGAACGTCGCTTCGTCGCGGCACTTCGAGATCGAGCGCCTGATTCCGCTGCGAAACTATTTCCGCTGGCTGGCGCAAGCCATTCGCCTGAGTCCGCAAGGTCTCCTCCGCATGACGCACGCCAACAAGATGTACCTCCGCAACATTTCCGCGAGCCATAGCACGCTCCTCTTACGTAGCACGGCACTCTTATTTACCCTGAGTCTCGAACGTCCAGTGTCCCCGTCCGCCACAACGCAGCGGCGTCCGTAAGCGCAAAAGTCGACCATCTCCCGGCCTTCTTCCCCGAAGCCATCCACCGCGCCATCTGGCACGCTAGCCAAGGCCACGCCATCGTCCTGGTAACCGGCACCCTGGAACCTCTCGCGAAACAAGCGGCGCTAGCCCTGACCATCCGCCTTCTTGCTCGAGGAATCACCACGTCGATCCGCGTCTGTGCCACCCGCCTCGAAGAAACCCACGATCGCTGGACCGGCCGCATCACCGGCGAAGCAATTTTCGGCCAAGCCAAAGCCCGCGCCGTGCAACGCATCGCCGCTGAAAGCGGTTTCGACTTGGCCCGCTGCTATGCCTACGGCGACACTGCGAGCGATCGCTGGATGCTGGGCGCCGTGGGTTCACCAGCCGCGGTAAATCCTTCGCGCGAATTGGACCGCATCGCCCGTTTGCGCGCCTGGCCGATCTTCCTCTGGAGAGAAAATCGTCCACGACAAGCAGGCGCCGCCGCAAAAGCGGAACGCTTCGACGGCGTCGGCGGTGAAGTGATCCCGAACATCAAATCGGAGACCCGTGGATGAATCGTTCACGCCCGCAAAATCGCAGCATCAACGAAACCGCGCTGCCCTGGCAGTCCAGCGTCATCGCAGCGGAGCAGGGCGCCTCGCAGACGATTCCCGCGCGCAGCCGCGTCCTGGAGATCCTGCGCAACGAATGGCTCGCGATCGGCGCGGCGTGTGGCCCATTTGAATGGATCGCGTTGGGTTACGTAGCCATATCCAGCGTGCTGATCGCGGCCTTTGCCGAAAATCTCGCGCACCCGATCCGCTTGCTGGCCACGCGGGCGTGCGTGGTGGCGCTCATCATTCTGTTATGCCGTGGCAGCCGAGATTCTAGGCGCCTCCGAGTCTCACCTCGACACCTACACACAGAAATTCTGGCATTTCTGGCGGCACTGGTACCCCCATCTGTTTTTCCTGTTCTGCTTCGAGGAACTCGCGCACCTGGTCCATCTGATTTCGCCACGCTGGCAGGACGCGAAACTCATCGCGTTCGACTATTGGCTGACGGGCGTACACCCAAGCATCTGGCTCGAGCAATTCGCCACTCCCGCGCGCAACGACTTCATGCAGTTCACTTACATCACCTACTTCACGTATCTGCTGGTGCTCGGCGGCATTCTTTACTACCGCAAGGATTGGCGCGGCTATTGGTCGGTAATGACGTACTCCGCCGTGGCCTACGCGATCGGCTATCTGATCGCCATATCGTTTCCCATCGAGAGCCCATGGTTTTCGATGGCGGGCTCGTGGCACGGTGACTTGCAAGGCGGACCTTTCACCGCGCTGATCAATTTCATCGAGCACTACGGCCGCGTGCGCGGCGCGGCATTTCCCTCGGAACACGTCGCGGGATCGTTTGCCGCGTTGTGGGGAGCGTGGCGCCACCGGCGCTGGCTGTTCTGGGTGATGCTGCCGCTAGTCCTTTGCATGTGCGTGTCCACGATCTACGGCCGCTATCACTACGTAGCGGATATTTTCGGCGGCATCACCACCGGCACGCTGGGATATTTCATCGGCCGATGGCTGATGCGAAAAAGCAACCCCAGACAATCGATGTCGCTGTAGGCGCCGGGCTTAAGCCCGGCGTCCCAGATCCTCCTGCCAATCCCTAGAAAATCTTCTCCTGCCGCCGCAAATTCCCGAATGTCCCAATATTGGCGATGACGAACGCCACGCGGAACTGGTTGTCCGTGCGCACCTGTCCAAGCGCGATGCGCCGGTATTCCAGCGCAAGCCCGCAGCAATTCCCGTTGTAGCTAACCTGAATCAGCTGATTTTGCAACGCATTGTTGGTGATGTCGTAGCTGATTCCGCTGGTGACATTGAAGCCCTTGCGTGTTTCACTGCCCCAACCGATCAGCGTGCGAATCTGATTCGCCTTGGGTTGCAAAACCAGCGGATTCGCGTCCAGCCGGAAATCCGCGATCGTGAAGAAAAAGTCTTTGTACGGTTTGATTTTTGCCAGCGTACCGACCGTAGTGAGCTGTCCGTTCGTCCCGCGCTGCGTGTCGTACTCCAGAATCTGCTCAAAATCAAAAGGTCCGCCCGGGTTCAACTTGAAGTCGCTGATGATCGGCGACCAGTTGCGCGGAGTGTCCGCAAACGCGAACGGTGAGATGTCGTCCAGCGTTTGAAACACGTTGCGCGTTCCCGTGACCAGAGCGCCGCCAAACGTCGGATCAAAATAATGCTTCTGGACCAGGCTCCAGGTGATCAGGTCTCGCGGCTGATCGTCGCCGTCCTTCACCCAAAGCCGCTGAGTGACGCCGTACTCCAGTTCGTTCGTATTGGTGAGCGTGGTGTCGGAGTCAAAACGGATGAGTTGGGAAAAATTGTGAATGCCGGTTACGTAGTTGTAGTTGAAGTAGGGTTCGATCGTGTGCTTGTACTTTTTCTTCGATTGCGGCCGTTGAAAGAACCGCTCAAACGTTGGAAGCCGGAAATCTACGCTGAATTCGCCGTCATTGCGATAAATCGACTCGCCGCTCAGCAAGGGCGTGGTGACGATAGAGCCGGGAACCAGAGAATCACCGAAGTAGCTCGTGCGGAACGCCGCCGTTGCAGTGACATCGAGCCAGGGGCCGAAGTGCATGGGCAGCGTGGCACGCGGTGCGAACTCCGTGCGCGCGACCGCCGTAGGCGTGTCGATCACGCCGTCACTGCGATGCGCCGCTCCGGCGAACGCGTCGAATCCGAAATATATCGGCAGATTCTTCCATGGCGCCTGCTCCACCGAACTGAATCTCCCCTCGGGTGCCTCGCGCAGCGAAACGCTGGTTTGCACCGGGTTGACCGTGAGGAAGCTCTTATCGTTCAGCGCCGCCAAATTCAGGCTGAAGCCATTGAAATTGCGCGTCAGAAAAATCGAGCTGCGCACTTCGGAGTTGATGGCGTCGCCAAACGTGTCGGCGAACGCCAGGCGGAAGGTCAGCGAAGAAAGCTCGTTGACGTCCGCGACGAAGCGCCAATTATTTTTCAGCAGGGAAATAACCTCCAGCTGCTGCTCGTGGCCTCCCTGGGAAACAAGTTCGGTGGTCTGCGTGGGCAGTCCGGGATTGACGACCGTGGGCACGCCGCGGTCGATCACCCCGAAATAGTTGTACTTGATCGATGTATTTTCCCAAGGCTTTGCGCGGAAATGGGCGCGTTCGGCCGATCCACGGCGGCTGAGCAGTTCGGCGCCCAGCGTCGTGTCCAGCCATGGCTCGGGCGCCCAGTAAAACGCATCGCCCAAAACAAATCCCTTGCTGGTGCTATTGCCGACCACCGGGATCAGGAATCCCGATTCCCGAACCTTCGGGCCCGCGGGTGCGGTAGCGTAGGGCAGCCACACCAGCGGCACCCGAAACAATCGGAAGTTCGCGCTCACCAGCGCCATCGTCTTGTCGACCCGGATATTTGCATGCTGCGCGTAGAACTGCCAGTTGGGATGCTCTGGTTCGCAAACGGTGATCCACGTCCTGCTCAGAAAATAGAGGTCGTTGTTAAATTTTTCGACATTGCGCGCCTCGAAGTACAGCGGATTGTCGGTGATCAACACCGAGGGATTCGGGCGGCGCACGATCTTAACGGTGCCCCGAACGTTCGTGAAAGTGCCGCGGCCGGTGCTGATGTTGTAATGCGCCTCGTCGGCCTCCAGGTGTTGATTCTCGTAGTCGAACACCACGTGACCGCGAGCCATCGCTTCGTTGGTCTGCTCGTTGTACTCAACGTGATCGGCCTGCAGTCGCTGGTTGGCGTAGTGAATGTCCACGGCGCCATCAGCGATGGTCAAGTCGCCCTGGTGTTTCTGCGGGCCGCTGGCAGAAAGCTCGGCGACGCCTCCCTTGGCGGGCGGTTTGTACACCTGAGCGGCCGTTCGGTCGGCGCCAAAACTTACGAAAAAGAGCAGAAATAGCACGAGCGCCGTCAGAGCAAATGGGGTGCGCGGCGCAGAGCAATTCCGGGCCGGGGAGTTGTGATTCGCTCTGAACATTCGGTCGGTAAAGGCAGTTGGATAGCCTAGCATGGTTCCCGGGATGTCCAGCCCGCCCAGGAAAACTACGCGGTGCGCCAGTTTCCGGTTACCGACCAACCAGGAGTTGGGCGACCCCTTCGCGCGTTTTGCAGCAAAGACTGAAGTTTCTATGTTTTCGGACGCGACTCTGGAGGAGTCATACCCGCCACACGATAGTAGACACTCAGCTGGCCGTAAACTTCGCCGGAATGTTCGATTAGATTGTGGGCCAGGTCGCTGAGTCGAATCTGCGCTTTACCCGCGTGCTGAGGATCGTCATAACCGAAGGGATCAACGACTGCATCAGAGATCCCACTGTCGCCCTTAGATTTTATTGCCGCCGCGCCGTCGGCGAAGGATTTCTTGACGTACTCCACTACGGCGGCCTTGTTTTTGAATTGTGTTCGAGGAGGATCTTCGTCACCCGGCAATTTCTGACCGAGAGCGGAGTTGGTGAAGAAATAGTTGGCGGATGCCGCGTGGATGAGGCGTTCGGCGAAGCCGCGCATATTCGCTGCAGGCTTGTAGTCGTATTTGCCTTCCGGAAAATCTTCGGCCATAGCGATGAGTTTTCGCGCGATCTCATTCCATTGATCCAGCAGAGTGGCCGAGGGGCTTGCCAATGGCCGCAAGCCCTGCGGTCCTACGATCATCGTGGTTTTCACCCACATCCGTTGAAAGGCCGCAGCCTGAAGAAACAACTCACCCACCTGGTTTGGAGTAAAGGAATAGTCGCGTGTCTCACCAACTGTGATGGTATCGCCCGATGTTTTTTTCGTGGTTGCCTGTTCCTGAGGAAGGTCCTGACCGTCCTTCGCAATTGCGCGCCAAGACACCGGAGCGCCGCTCGCGTCGACGATCGAGTATGTCAGAGCAGAATCTACCGGAGTGATATTGATAAAGCGCATTCGGTACGTCGTGCCGGCAATCAAAGCGATCGGCGCGGGCTGCGGGCTGCCGTTCATCAGAAGTGGCTCGTTGCTCTCAACGCCATCTCGAGAAAACAAAAAGATCTTGTCTGTTGCTGGATCGAATTTCGCTCCTGGCTCCAAAACGACAAGAGGTCCAGTCAGGCCTTCCCCAAACTGTTTCTGTTCGTGCCAATGAGAGTGATAGATGAAGGTTCCAGCGCGAGGGGGAGTCATGTGCGCAACAAACGACTGTCCCGGTGCGATGGCCGGCGTGGTTTGCTTTCCGATCCCGCTCCAATCAGGCACGCCGTCGTATGGACTTTCGAGCTCGATGCCGTGCCAGTGAACCGTGGTCGGCTCCTTTAGTTCGTTGATCACTTCAATTTCTGCACGCTCCCCGCGCGTCAACACCAACGGGCTACCCACGGGGGGCAGCGCAGTCGGCGAAGTTTCTGTGGCAGATTCAGAAAGGTCGTAGCTGAAACCTCCAAAATAACGCGAACTGCCGGGACGTTCCCGAACCACTAGACGAAATTTGTGGACTGAACTTGAAGCGGCCGTCGCGTTGCTCGCCGTCGATGCGGAGTTGCTTGACGGTTGGACATCTAGGCCAAGCACCAAGCCGCCCATGCCCGCGTTTTCCGGAGTATAGTGCGCCGCAATCGCATACCCAGGCAAATTCTCTGGCTGCATCATGTGAAACGTCATGTGGCAATGCATCAGCCAATGACCGGGGCGCTCGGGTATCCAGGTCATGTCAAACGTTCCACCGGGGAGCATCTCCTGCGTCACAACCGTAAGCCGCTCCTGACGACCGAATTCTTGAAAATGATCCTGATCGCCCACCCCATTCACTTGAAAATAGAACCCGTGCAGATGCATGGCGTGGTCGGAATCGCTCGTGTTAATCCACCGCCAGTGTATGGGCTCACCGATTTTGAGGACGAGTCGTTCAGTATCTGGCCAAGATTTTCCGTTTATCGTTGGTAGCGTGTTAAAGCCATTGCCCCCAGCGGGTACCCAGGTGTTGACAACGAAGACTCGATCGCTATTGTGTGTGCCGGGTGCATCGACGACAAAAGCACCCGATAAGCATGGAATCAGGCCCTGTTCGCATCAGCAGAGATTGGCGATCATTCGAGGCCCAATAGTAATAGCTGCCGGCTAGCACCGGATTTGAATCGAACCTCACGGACGGCGCCGACAGGAACCTCAAGTGTGGCTAGCGGCGTCGGCCGTCGTCGTGGGATCCGTCGGTGGCGGTGGTTGCAGGCTTGCCTCCGGGCGGGATGCGAGTCCGTGGACGTAGATCGTGTGGTCCAGAGAGTTGCGAATCGTCGCAGACACTTCGGCACGCATTGGGACACGCACCAGCGGGCCAGGAATCTGCGGCGCATGCCCCTCCTCCCCGAACGCCGCAACCACAAGGTGTGCTGCGTCACTTCCATTGGGATACCAGGCCGCCTGCCGCGCTTCGAGATGAATCTGTAAAACGCCATGGGCAAGTATCCCGGCTGGAGTGCGATTGTCATTGCATATGGCTGTTGGTGTGTTTTGGTCCCCAACCGCGGTCACACTCAGGAGTAGCAGACTGCCTGCAAGCAGTGCGAATCGTCGGGTAAACATAGGACCTCCATCCAATCGATAAAGTTAGAGAAAAACCCAAGGTAGGCCTGGTATTCAGAACTGTGAGGCGGAGTTTAGTCCAAGCGAGCGGTCATTGTGAAGGGAGCATCCGAAGGTACCGACCCGCGGCCTTCCTCGAGTCCCGACTAACGCAGAATCCGGAAACTCACTTACCGCCGAAGACTATGCCGCAAGGCGTCGCCCTTGACGGCGGAAACGCCGCCCTCACAACATCTTGCTGCGTGTTTTCCGAAGCCGGAGTATCATGCCGCGCCGCAAAAACGGTCTGCGAATCGATCGATTTAAAGCGTTTTAGCAATGGCGTTCTGATTCTTTCATGGAGGAGCAGGAATGAACCCGAACCAGGTGAGACGGCGCTCTACTTCGACCCTGTGGCTTATCGTCCTGGCGATAGTCTGTGCCGTATTTGCCGGAGGCTGGAGCCCGGCGGCCGCCTTTGCGAAGTTGGACGACGCAGGCCCGCAAGACAAGGACAAGAAGGACGACAAGAAAGACGATAAAGATAAAAAGGACGATAAAAAAGAGAAAAAGGGCCTGCCGCTCAAGCCTGACCGCAAAATCGAATTCACCACCGATGAGGGCACCTGGCTCTCTCTGGACGTCTCGCCGGACGGCAAGACCATCGTGTTCGAGCTCCTGGGCGATATCTACACCCTGCCAATCGAAGGCGGAGAAGCCAAGCTGATCGACGGCGGGATGGCCTTCGACAGCCAGCCGCGTTTTTCACCCGACGGCAAGTGGATCGCGTTCCTCTCCGATCGCGAAGGCAGCGAAAACATCTGGATCATGCATCCCGACGGCACCGAAGCAAAACAAGTCTCCAAGGATCCGAATAACGATTTTGCCTCTCCAAACTGGTCGCCCGACGGGAAATACATTTTCGTCTCCAAGGCCGGGTTCGGGATCACTACCTACGAAATCTGGATGTACCACGTCGATGGCGGTACCGGCATCCAGATTACCAAGGCCAAGCCCACGCCAACGACTCCGCGCAAGGAGCGGCCCAACGCCATGGGTGTAGTCGCGTCACCCGATGGCAAGTACCTCTACTACGCGATGCGCAAAGGCCCCTTCTCCTATAACGCGCAGTTTCCTCAATGGACCATCATGCGCCGCGACCGCAAGACCGGCGATGAAGACGCTCTCATCGAGCAATTGGAGAGCGCTTTCCGCCCCATCCTTTCGCCGGATGGCACCAAGCTTCTGTATGTCACGCGCTACGAAACCGAAAGCGAGCTGCGCCTGCGCGACCTGAAAACCGGCGACGATCGCTGGGTACGCTATCCGGTCACGCGCGACGACCAGGAATCCCTGTTTTCCCGCGACGTCTTTCCCGGTTATGCATTCCTTCCCGGACGGAGACGAAATTGTCTACAACCAGGACGGCAAGATCCGCCGGCTGAACCTGTCCACCGGCGCGGAAACCATCATTCCGTTTACCGCCAAGGTGTCTCAGGACATCGGACCCAAGCTGGATTTCCCTCAAAAGGTGGAGCAAGGGCCGGTGAAGGTCCGCCTGATTCAGGACCCGGTCGAATCGCCCGACGGCAAGAAGCTGGCTTTTTCGGCGATGACCCACTTGTACACGCTCGATCTTCCCAGCGGGAAACCTCAGCGCGTGACCAGCGGTAACGCGCGCGAGTTCCAGCCCGCGTGGTCGCCGGACGGCAAGTCCATCGCCTACGTCACCTGGTCCAATGAAGGCGGGCAATTGTGGAAGGTGCCGGCGTCTGGCGGAACGCCGCAACAATTGTCGAAATCGCTGGGCGTATACAGCAATCCGGCATGGTCGCCGGACGGAACCAAGATCGTGGTGCTGCGCGGAAATGCCTACGACCGCGAGAACAGTGAATTCGACGGCGGCCAAACTTCCAACGCCGATTTGATGTGGATTCCCGCGGACGGTGGCGATGCCAATCTGATTCTGCCGGCACGCGGCGCGGGCGGCCCGCACTTTACCCACGAGAAAGACCGCATCTACGTCTACACCCCGCAAGGCCTGATCTCCCTGCGCTACGACGGCACCGATCGCCGCACGCATTTGGTGGTCAAGGGCAAGGGTCTGTTCTTCTTCGAGGAGCCCATTCCGGCCGACGACGTGCAGCCAAGTCCGGACGGCCAGTGGGTCCTGGCGCACCTGATGAATCAGCTCTATGTGATCGCCATGCCGGTGGTCGGCGGCGAAGCTCCGACGGTGGATGTCTCCACGCCGTCGGTCGCCGCGAAGCGCCTGACCGACATCGGCGCCGACTACTTCGGATGGGCCGACGACGGCAAGACCATCACTTGGGCGGTGGGGTCCAGCTATTTTCGGGAACCCTTGAGCGCCATCACTTTTGAACCGCCCAAGGACGAAAAGAAAGAAGGCGAAGACAAAGACGCCGGCAAGAAGGATTCGGCGGACGCGAAGTCGCGACGCAAAGACAAGACGACAAGGACAAGAAAGACGAAAAGAAAGACGAGAAAAAAGAAGCAGAAGAAGCTGAAAGAGCAGGACAAGAACGTCACCGAAATCGCCGTTGATCTCGAAGTGCCGCGCAAGACGCCCAAGGGCACGATGGTGCTTCGCGGCGCGACCGTGGTCACCATGAAAGGCGACGAAGTTCTAAAGAACGCCGACATCGTCGTGGAAAACAATCGCATCACCCGCGTCGGCGCTAAAGGAACCGTTCCCGCCGGCGCCAAAGTGTTCGACGTTTCCGGCAAGACCATTGTGCCCGGCTTTGTCGATACCCACGCGCATTGGACCGAAATCCGCCGCGGCATTCTGGACACGCAAAACTGGGCGTTCCTCGCCAACGTCGCCTACGGCGTGACCTCCGGTCTCGACGTGCAAACCGGCACCAACGACATGTTCGCCTACCAGGATCTGGTCGACAGCGGAGACATCATCGGCCTGCGCGCGTTTTCCACCGGCCCAGGCGTTTTCTCCGACAACAATTTTCAGTCCATGGAAGAAGTGAAAGGGGTGCTGACGAAGTACAAAAAATACTACGGCACGCCCAACATCAAGAGCTACATCGTGGGCAACCGCAAGCAGCGGCAGTTCATGGTGCAGGCGTCCAAGGAACTCGGCATGATGCCGACCACCGAAGGCGGCCTGGATCTGAAACTCGATCTGACCCATGTCATCGACGGCTTCCACGGCAACGAACACACCCTGCCGATCACGCCGCTGTACAAGGATGTGCTGCAGATCTTCGCGCAATCCGGCATAGCATCCACTCCGACGTTGATCGTGAATTACGGCGGACCGTTCGGCGAGAATTATTGGTACGAGTACAGCGAAGTTCACGACAACGTGAAGCTCAATCACTTTACTCCGCACCGCATCATCGACGAAAAAACCAAACGCCGCCCGGAATGGTTCCGCAAAGACGAATACGCCTTCCCCAAACTTTCCGCGCAAGTCGCCAAACTGGAGCGCGCAGGCGGCCTGGTCGGCGTCGGCAGCCACGGCCAGTTGCAAGGCCTGGGCTACCACTGGGAAATGTGGATGCTCGCCAGCGGCGGGATGACGCCGCTGGAAGTGCTGCGCTGCGCCACAGTGAACGGCTCGAAGATCATCGGCCGGCCCGACGATCTAGGCTCCATCCAGCCGGGCAAGCTGGCCGACCTCGTGATCCTCGACAAAAATCCGCTCGACGACATCCACAACACCAACACCATTCACTGGGTGATGAAAAACGGCGAACTGTTCGAGGGCGACACGCTGGACCAGGTCTGGCCTGAGCAAAAGAAACTCGAGCCCCTCTGGTTCTGGAACTACGACAAACCAAAAGCCGGCGACCCACTAAGCTACGGCAAAACCGCCACTCCGTAGCACGCATCATTTCGCAAATCTCGCATTCATTTGTACGGGCGCAGCACCGCTGCGCCCCAGCTTGGCAACCAGCAAAAGTTTGTAGATAACCCGTTCCGGTTTGGCGGAACATCTACTCGCAGCGCAGGGCCGTCATCGGATCGATGGCGGAGGCATGGCGCGCCGGTATGGCGCAAGCAATGGCCGCCACTAGCGAGAGCAGGAGTGTTCCCGCGAGAAGGATGACGGGATCGCGGACGTTGCCTTCCGACCACTTCGCAAGGATCGTACTCAGGGCCAGGGAGAGCGCCAAGCCCGCGACAATTCCGCCTCCCACACTAGCGACTGTCGACGTAAAGACGAGTCGCAGCACATGCCTGCGGTCAGCGCCCAACGCCATGCGAATCCCAAACTCATTGGTCCGTTGCGCCACCGTGTAGGACACCACGCTGTAAAGCCCCACCGCGGCCAGAGCCAATGCCAGCCACGCGAATATGCCAGAGATCCACGCCGCCAAATGTTCCCGTTGCCACTCCGGTCCATTGGAAATCCACTTGCCCAGCTCTTGGGTTCCGCCCCGAATTTGCTGGTCCGGATTTAGTCCAACGAGTTGCGTTTGAATGGTGTGGAGCAGCGTAAGCGGTGGAGCTCCGGTTCTCACCAACATTTGGACGCCAGGAGGCAGGTCCATAGTGTAAGGCACGAAAATCGCTGGTTGGATCGGGTTGCTCAGGCCGTCGTCCAGGAAGTCATCCACGGCTCCGACGATCGGTAGCCACGAGTCCGCGAACGTTGGCGCTGCCAGGGTTTGAGAGTCTTCGACCAAAGTCACCTTTACGGAATGCTCGAGGGCGTCGCCGTTCGGGAAAAACCGTTGCGCGAAGGTACGGTTGATCATGGCAACGTGAGCTGCGTTGCGGTTTTCCGTGGCGGTCCACACACGCCCTTGCAACAACGGAATATGCAGCGCCGCAAAATATTCGGGACCTACAAGATGGACGTATGCCGTTTGCGGTTCGCCCAAGGGCTTCCCCAGAATTTCAAACCGTCCGTCCCATCCGCTGCGGGGCGGGTTGGAAAAGACCGAGATGGCGGCGGTGGTCACACCGGGTGTGTCCGCGACCTTGGCGCGGAGTTGTTCAAAATACGCCGCCCGGGTGGCCCAAGTCGTGTACGAATTGTCGCGAAGCGGGATTTGCAACGCCATGACATGGTCGGGGTCATAGCCGAGCGGCCGATGCAGCATGGCAACGAAGGTCTTCATAGCGGAGCCTGCGGCAGCGAGAAGCAGTAACGTCAGCGCTATCTGGCCCGCGATCAGCAGGCTGTGCGTCCGGCGAGCGCCGATGCCGCCGGTCATTCGCCGCGTATTCGACTTCATAATTTCGCCGGCCTGCGTGCGCGAAAGCTGCAGCGCCGGCCAGAGTCCGAAGAGCACGCCGGTTGCGAGGGCGACGCCGACGCTGAAGAACAGCACCGGAAGATTGATGTTGATCACGGCCTCCGGCGGCAGGGCGTAGGGAGGCAGCAGCAAATGAATGCCGGCGAGGATTCCGTAGGAGGCGAGAATGCCCAGCACGGCGCCGACCGCCGCCAGCAGCAGCGATTCGGTGAGAAGCTGACGCACGATCCGTCCGCGCGCCGCGCCGATTGCAGCTCGCACCGCTAGCTCGTGCTGGCGTGCGGCGCCGCGCGCGAGCAGCAGAATGGACACGTTCCCACAACCGATCGCCAGCAACAGCATGACCGCACCAAGCATCAGGTAGAGCGTTCCGCCGATGCGCCGGAAAGCCCACGCGTTCAGGCTCTCGATATGTACTTTGAAGTGTTCCGGGAAATGCTTCGGCGTGTCGGCGGCGAACTGTTCGACCACTGGTTGCAATGCTGCGCTCGCGGCTGCGTAGGTCACGCCGGGCTTTAACCGTAGCCAAACGATGAACGTTTCTTCAGGGTCCTGGGTGGTTTGTAGGGGCAGGTACACATCGCCGTGCCATTTGAACCGTCGCGCGGCGACGCCAACGATCTGGTAATTCTGATGATCCAGTTGAAGCGCGCGCCCGAGCACGTCCGGATCGGCCAAGAAATGTTCCTGCCAAAACTGATAGGAGATCACTGCGACCGGTTGCGCGTCCTGACCCTCGACGGCATCGGAAGGCAAGATTCCGCGACCCATCAGAGGCGGGACTCCCAAATCACTGAAAGTGTTGCCGCTCACGCTGGTGACCGAGACACTTTCTGGAAATTCGGATCCTTTGAGGTTCATGGCGTGGTAACCCGTGGTCAGCACGCTTTCGACGATTGGTACTTGCTCCAAGTCCTGGATCTGCAAACCAGTTGGATTCACCGGTGTGGTTTCGCCTTGCTTGTCGACAATTTTCAGTGGAACGATGCGGTCCGCTGCGCGATACGGATACGGATGGAGAAGTCCGGCGTAGATGAGGCTGAATACCGCGGTGGTCGCGCCGATGCCCAGCGCCAGCGACATCACCGCGGTCAGCGTGAAGCCGGGACTCTTGATGAGTTGGCGAAGGGAATAGCGGAGATCTTGAAGCAAGGCGTGCATGGCTTGCTCCTAGGGGCGCGAGGAATGATACTTATCATCGCATGTACAACCCCTCAAAGGAACCGCTTTGCGCTGGTTACCGCTCGCGGAGCAGCCTTGCCGGGTCAAGGTGGAGCGCGCGGCGCACGGGATTTGCAATGGACAGCAATCCCGCGAGCAGCGTGGTACCTACCACCGCGGCGAGTACCAATGGATCTTGGGCGGAGGCCTGGTAGACGATTGCCGAAAGTATTCGGCTGGTGGCGGCGCCGAGCAACATGCCAACGACTGATCCGCTGGCGAGCATGATCAGCATACGTCCGAGCGCTGCCAATAGAATTTGCTTGGCCTGCGCCCCGAGCGCTACTCGAATGCTCAACTCGCGCAGGCGCTTGCTGACCGTGTAGGACGCGAGTCCAAAGGTCCCGGTGATCGAAAGCAGGAGCCCAAAGACGCCAAAGAGGCCGAGGGCGACGGTCGCCATCTGGGCAGGAAACAAACTGAGCGCAAGCTGGCTCGTCCACGTGCCTGATTCCTGGATGGGAACGCCGTGGTCAAGATCCCGCACCACATTGCGAATGGCGGCGGTCATATCGCCCGGGTCGCGTCCGGTCCGCACCACCAGTGATGTTTGCGTCGTTCCTTCCTGCGAGACCGGGAACAACGCCGCGGCTTTGGGATCTTCGCCCAGCACCAGCTGCTTTCCATCGGCTATCAGACCCACGATCTGGATCGAGACCCCGGATTTGTTCTTGAAATAGCGGCCGACGACTTGCTCTCTGTGGAACAGCCGCCGGGCGAACTCCTGATTCACGATGGCAACGAGGGGTGTTTTCGTCGTGTCGCTAAAACTGACATCGCGTCCAGCGAGCAGTGGTATTCCCGAGGCGGCCAAATATCCTGGTGAGACTTGGTAGTGAAAGGTCTCAAATTCTTCGTGTGATTCTCTGAAATCGGTAGCTTGTTCAGAAAACACCAGGGAATCCTGTTGGTAGCCGGAGAGGGGCGTGGTACTCGCGTAACCCGCGGCTTCCACTCCCGGGAACTGCAAGACCCGGTCCAGGAGTTCGCGTTGGAAATGATCGGCGGCGTCGGTCGTATAGTCCGCCTGGCTCAGATCGAGCTGCGTACGCACCACATTCTTGGGATTGAAGCCCATGTCCATGGTGAGTGCTCTGCCGAGGCCGCGCAGCGAGACAAACGCAGCCGTCACGGTGACGCAGCAGAGCGCGATCTGCGCCGCCAGCAGCACATCGCGAAGCGCCCAGCGGCGTCCTGCAAAGCTCTGGTCGCCGCCGCTCTTGATGGCTTCGTTCGGATCGGTGTTGAATATTTGCCGCAGCGGTATCAATCCGAACAGAACCCCGGCTAACACCGAGATCAGCAAAGCGATCAGGATCAATGACGGCTGCGGCAACACCCGGAGACTGAAAGGAAATTGCGTGGGTGGGTGCCAGCTGGCCAGGCTGGTCAGGGCCATCCACGATAAACCGCAGGCGCACGCGCCGCCGAGGATCGAAATCACGATGGCTTCGACAAGAATCTGGCGCAAGATGCGCCAGCGGCTCGATCCAATCGCCATGCGAATGGCAATCTCGCGCATGCGGTCTGCCGTACGCGCTGCGAACAGGCTGCCGAGGTTGGCGCAGGCGGCGAGCAGCACAATGCCCGCCAGCCCCATCACCCCGACCAGAAAACCTCGGATCGGTCCCCCAATCATGTCGCCAATTAAGCCGGGCCGAACCAGTTTGAGCCCGAATCCCTCTTCTTCCTTCGGGTACTGACGGGTAATGCGGTCGGCGACGGTATTAAGGTTGGCCTGGACCTGGGCCAGGGTGACGCCGTCCTTGATGCGCACGATCGAGAAGGCTTCCCGAATGCTCCGCTGCTCAAGCCAGTTAACCCCGAACACCGATGGTTCGCTCGCCATGGGAACGAAAACGTCCGGCTGCATGAGTCGTTCCGTCCCGTAGAAGCCTTCCTGGGTAACCCCGACGATGGTGTACGGATGCTTGTTAATACGGAGCGTCTTTCCCAAAATGTTAGGATCCGCGCCAAAATCATTCTTCCATGCCGTCCACGAGAGCACGGCAGCGTCAGAGGCTCCGGGATGGTCGTCATCGGCGCGCTCCAGCAGCCGCCCGAGGAATGGCTTGATGCCGGCGACTTCGAAGTATTGCCCGCTGACTAAGTATCCCCAGCAGGTCCGGGTCGGTCCGTTGTTTTCCAAGCCAAAATCTTCAATAACGAACGCGGCCACCGCGGAAAACACCGAATTGTCATCGCGCACATCGCGCATTTCCGGATAGGAAATACTCGGATAGGTTTCACTGGTTCGCTGGAGCTGCATCACCCGGTCTGGATGAGGCACATCCAAAGACCGCAGGACCATTGCTTGCAGCACCCCGAAGACGATGACATTCGCCGTGATCCCTAGCGCCAGGATGAGAACCGTGGTGATGGCAAACCCCGGAGAACGGCGCAACTGGCGCAGCGCAAATCGCAGGTCCTGCAGCAGCTGCTCAAGCCAGACGACAGTCCACACCTCGCGCGTATCTTCCTTCACTCGCATTACATTGCCGAACTTGCGCAGGGCCGCATAGCGCGCTTCCTCCGGCGACATTCCGCGCTCCATGTTGTCTCGCGTCTCCGTCTCGATGTGGTCACGAATGTCCTGATCGAGCTCTTCGAGCATTTGCTTTCGGCGCCACATGGTTCACCATCCTACTCCGCCGGCCGGAGAATCCGCGCGATCGCTCCCGCCAACTTGTCCCACTTGCTGGTCTCGATGGAGAGTTGCTTGCGGCCTTTGGCCGTTAGCCGGTAGAACTTCGCGCGGCGATTATTCTCGGAAGTGCCGTGTTCGACGGAAATCCATCCGCGCCGGATGAGCCGGTGCAGCGCGGGGTAAAGCGATCCCTGCTCGACCTGCAACACTTCCGCGGAATTGAATTCGATGGCCTTGGCGATGGCGTGGCCGTGCACCGAGCCCATGAGCAGGGTGCGCAGGATCAGCAAATCCAGGGTGCCCTGAAGCAACTCGACGCGTTCCCGGCGTTCTCTAGTAGACATGCTAGGTGAGCATAGAGAGCTTCTAGTAGAATGTCAAGGTGAGCGAGTCATGGAGCTGGCCACGCGGCTAACTCCCGGCAAGTCGCTTGGCCGGGGTGTTGGCAGGGACTTTTTGTTTTAGCGGGTTATTTAACGGGTGCTGTGGCTGGCGCCGAGGCCTGAGCCTGGGCTTGCGCGGCTTTGGCTTGGGCTGTGGTTTTGTACCACTCGAAGGTGCGGCGCAGGCCTTCCTCGAAATCGACTTGGGGGTCGTAGCCGAGGTAATCTGCGAGCTTGCGTGATGTCTGCTTGGGAGTCGCGGATGTCGCCATCGCGCGGTGGGTCGTACTTAGCTTCCATGGGCGTGCCGGAAATTTTCGAGAGCAGCTCGATGACCGTATTCAGGGAAACGCGGCCGCCGACGCCTACGTTGAAGACTTTGCCGGATACGTTGGGGGCTTCAAAGGCCAGCAGGTTGGCCTGTACGGCGTTGTCGACGTAAGTGAAATCACGAGTTTGTTCGCCGTCGCCGAAGATTACGGGTTGCGTTTCTTCCAGCGCGGCGGTGCACAATTTCGCAAGCACGCCGGAGTATGGCGAGCTGGGATCCTGGCGCGGACCGAATACGTTGAAGTAGCGAAGCGAAACGTTTTCCAGGCCGTAGCAGCGGCCGAACGTTTGCAGATAGAGTTCGCCGACGAATTTCGTGACGCCATACGGGGAGATCGGAGCCGGCTGCATGGTTTCCACTTTAGGGAGCGTCGGCGTTTCGCCGTAGGCCGAGGAGGACGCGGCGAACACGATGCGCTTCACTTTGGCATCGCGCGCGGCGACCAGAACGTTGAGCGTGCCATCGATGTTGATGCGATTCGATTCGATGGGATCCTTCACCGAGCGCGGCACGGAAGTGCGCGCCGCTAAATGGAGAACGTACTCGGCTTCGTGCATGGCTTTGCGGACCACTTCGATGTCGGTGATGCTGCCCTTGATCAAAGTGATCTTGTTGCGGATTTCGGTCAGGTTTTCTTCCTTGCCTGCCGAAAGATCGTCGAGGACCACTACGCTGTGGCCGCGTTTCACGAGTTCATCCACGGTGTTTGAGCCGATAAAACCGGCGCCGCCAGTTACGACGTAACGCATGCGAAGATCCTCCTAAGAGCGTGGCCGCACGAGCGGTCAATATCCGTGCCGCAAAGCGGCTGACATGAGCGCAGCCGCGAAAGGCTGATGACGCGGTCCGCGGCAGGCGGGGTGCCGCTGCGGACAAAGATGCAGACCGGGAAAGACGGCCGGTCCGCGTTTTGATACGCTCAAATCAGATGCGCGCCGGGTCAATTTTGCTTCGCCGGACCGGCGCGAAATCGTATTGTACGATGGAAGCGTGGAAGGCAACGCTTTGTTTCGGAAACGAGTCGCATAAAGATTATGGGCCTGGCGAAAGTTGCGATCGGTGTGTTGGCGGTGGCGCTGGTTGCGGGAGGCGCGTACTACTGGCTGCATGAGCGGGCGGTGCGTTCGCAGCCCGCGCTGGCGTCGGCGCCCGATATCTATCCCGTCGAGCCGAGGGTTGCGAACGCGCCGGCAACCGAATCCGCCAAGGAAGTCACGCCGCGCGCGGCGGCGAAAGCGGAGCCGACGAAGGCTGCTGCGCCCGAAGCAGACCCGGGTCTGCCGTTGCGTACTGGGGAGATTCTGGAGTACACCGCGGACGTCGCGAAAGTGAGCAATGTCGCGAGCCTCCGGCTGGAAACGGCGGAGCGGCGGAACTTCGTGGGAAAAAGCGCATGGCATTTGCAGGCGTTTGCGCATACCCAAAATCCGCTGCGCATGGTGTTCGAGCTTGACGACCAGTTTGACTCGTATAGCGACGCCGGAACGCTGGCGAGCCTGCAATACGAGATGCATCTCAGCGAGCGCGGGCAGAAAGTGGATTCCGTCCAGCGCATGACCGCGACCGGCAGGGAACCTGCAACGGGGAATGCCAGCCAGACTCATGTGCTTCCCGGGACGCGCGATCCACTGGGCATGATGCAGTATCTTCGCCATGTAGATTGGTCAAAGACGCACGAGGTTCGCGGCCCGGTCTACGACGGACACAAGCTCTATGACGTGCGGGTGACGCTGGCCGGAGCGGCGCAGAGCGTGACCGTGCCGGCAGGAACCTACGCGGCCGACAAGGTGGAGATTCGCGTCTTCGACAATGGCGAGGAGATGAAGGACGCGCACTTTTTTGTGTATTTTGCGGGCAACGAGGCACGGACCCCGGTATTGCTGGAAGCGGAAATGCCGTTTGCCAGCGCTCGCGTGGCGCTTAAAGAGAGTAAGTAGAAGGTAACCCCTCCCCCTCCCCTTTTTCGTAAGTGTTCATTCTAAAACTAGTTAAAGTGGTTTGTTTTGATAGACTTCTGCAAGTGTTGATTCCAGGATAGTTAGCTGATCGGTGTTCCTGCCCTCCTTTTTGGCACTCTTAGAGTCCCGGTTGGAGATTCGTCGCTCGAAGAAACACGGAATTTTGCAGGGTCGCGGGATAGAGCGAAATCGCCCACTGGTTTGTGGGGAACGTAATTTTCTTATTTTCGATGGGTGTGGGCGAGGCTTTGAATGAGAGATTATATCTCTTCGAGTCTATACTTGTCTAGTAATTTTTTGCCGTTAAGTAGGATCAATCGTTCGAAGGGACTTGAGTAGGGAGCGATTTTGTATTTTGCCGCCGGCTTCAACATCGCGGAGTTCTTGGAGTCTGTGTGAGAACTGAGAGAAAAAGCCCTCAGCGGCTAAAGCCTCGTTGATTCGGTTTGTAATGGCACGGCTGAAGCCGTGCCCTGACGTCGAGTTACGGCACAGCTCAAAAGGTTGCGGAAAAATGCAACAAAACGAGGGAAAAAGCTTGCTTCAGGGGTTGAAGCCCGTTGAGAGCACGCAGTTTACGTCGGCGCTAAAGCACCGACCTCCTGAAGAAAAAGAATTTTTCCGCAGCCTGTGAAGCCGTGCCCTGACGAGAACCGGACTTCTCACGGATCGGAGTGTCGAAGGGATAGGGCGCATAACGCGAGCAAGGTCGGCGCGGCATGAGCAGGCCATCCCGGCTTCGCGTGCCATAGGTCCCACGGCCGGGCGGGGCAAGCCCCAAGGCTGTCCCAATTAGACGGGCGGCGGTGGGGTAAATGCCGAAAAGATTGCGAATTTGAGTGGTGGCTGCATCATTTACGATGCAGGTTGGGTAGATGCTGTCCAAGCTAGCACGCTAGAAGGGCAGCCCCAGTTGACCGTCGTGCAGGCCGGCCAAGGCGGGCGGCGCTTCAAACGGGGTATCCAGCCAGGCTTGCAGATCACGGTAAACAAAGAGTGGTTGGCGCAGTAGGGCCACCAAATTCGATAGCGACCAGCCGTAGCGTGCGCGCAGTTGCAAATATTTCAGCAGCAGCATGGCGATCAGTGCTGTCCAAATCTGGATGTGCAGTGCGTTGGCGCTGGTACCCACAAAGGTTTTGATGCGCAGGTTCTGCTTCAAATAGCGGAAGAAGACTTCGATCTGCCAGCGCTCTCGATAGATTTGCGCGATGGTGGTGGGGCCAAAGCTGAGGTGGTTGCTGAGCAGCACCAGGATTTCCTGACGTTCCTGGACCCACACTTCGACGCGGCGGAACGGCCCCGTTGCCCGATAGTGCGGACTGCCCAGCGAGATAATTTCATCCTTGAGGATGTGGCGATTTTTCGGGACGGGGAGTTGTTTCTGAACCCCATAATGCGCATCGTGGCGGAGGCGCGTCACAAAAAACACACCCTCATTGGTGAGCCTTTGATACCAACGGTAGTCCACATAACCGCGGTCGAAGACCAGGATGGTGCCGGGAGCAAACTGCCATTCACGAGCTATGTTGACTTCCGAAGCCTTTCCTTCGGTAATGACCGCGTAGCGCGGCAGATGGCCATCATGATCCAAAACCAGGTGTAGCTTGGCCGCGCCTTTGGCTTGTTGGTAGTGGGCCCAGTCAAACATGCTGGCGCAGAGATCGATAATCGTGCCGTCGATGCTCAGCAGCGGGTTGCGAAAACGGAAACGGTGGAGTGGGCTGGCTGCCTGTTGGCAACGCGCCAACAAAAGGTCAAAGACCTTTTGATACAACGGCCAGGGACGATGCTCATTGGCATAGGCGAGCGTGGACTTGTTGGGTGCCTGGGGCACGCCAAGATGTTTCAGCTTGCCTTCGCAACCCGCTAGCCCGCCGCAAATCTCGCGCAGCGAACGCGCTTGCCCTAGGTGACAGAACAGCATGGCCACGAATTGGCCCCAGCAAGTGAATCCACGGGCATGACGCTCGGCGCGGGTCTCGCGAACGGCATGTTCAAATTCCAGGCGGGGAAAGAGCTGCAACAACTGAGAAAAAATGCTGCATACTCGGTTCAAGGCGGAATCTCCTGTCCTTAGAGTTGGTTCTTGTCACGGAACCCAACCCAAAGTAACAGGTCTTTCCGCCCTTTCCCGAAAACCTAATTTGGACAAGCTTGGGGCAAGCCCCGCCCCTACAAGGGGATCGAGGTGTCGAGAAGACCGGAGTGTCGAGGGCGCGGCTTCACCGCGATCGGTATTAGGTGACTGGTGCTAGCAGAGGACGATTTTTTCGCGGTGGCGCATTACGCGGCGGGTGGCGTTGCGGGTGTCGACTACCAGCTTGGCGGCGTCGACGATGGCGGAGTAGTCGTAGCTGGAATGGTCGGTGGCGATGATTACGCCGTCGTAGCTGGCCAAGGACTGCGGGTTGAGGGGCACGGACTTCATGTTTTCGTAATTGTAGTGGCGCATCTTGTGAAGCTGGGGGAAATAGGGATCGTTGTAGTCGAGTTCCGCGCCACGCTGCTGGAGGAGCTGCATGATCTTGAGGGTGGGTGATTCGCGCAAATCGTCGACGTCTTTCTTGTAGGCAACACCCAAGACCAAGACTTTCGAGCCTTTGATGCTTTTCTTGCGCTCGTTCAACGCGGCGGCGACGGCTTCCACGACGTGATAGGGCATGGCGGTGTTGACTTCGCCGGCCAGCTCGATGAAGCGGGTGGCGAAATCGAATTCGCGGGCTTTCCACGAAAGATAGTAAGGGTCGACGGGAATGCAATGGCCGCCGAGGCCCGGGCCGGGGTAGAAGGGCATGAAACCGAAGGGCTTGGTGGCGGCCGCGTCGATGACTTCCCAGATGTCCACGCCCATTCGCAGGCTGAGCATTTTTAGCTCGTTGACGAGGGCGATGTTGACGCAGCGGAAGATATTTTCAAGGAGCTTGGCCATTTCAGCGGCGCGCGTGGAGCTTACCGGCACGACTTTGGAGACGATGGGAGTGTAGATCGCGCAAGCCGCACGGCCGCTCGCCGGATTCACGCCGCCGACAACCTTGGGAATTTGCGCCAAGCCAAACTGCTTGTTACCGGGGTCTTCGCGCTCGGGAGAAAACGCCAGGAAGAAGTCGCCCAGGGTGGCTTCCGCCTCGGGGCCTGTCACAATCGGGCACTTGAGGCCGCTCTTTTCGAGGATGGGGAGGACGAGTTCCTCGGTGGTGCCGGGGTAGGTGGTCGATTCCAGGACCACGAGCTGGCCCTTTTGCAAATGCGGGTAGATGGCGATGGCGGTGTTTTCCACGTAGCTGAGATCGGGCTCGCGGCGCTCATCGAGAGGGGTGGGGACGCAAATGATGATGGCGTCGACTTCTTTCAACTTTGCGAAATCGGTGGTGGCGCCGAAATGCTTGCTGTTGACGAACTGCTGGATTTTGGTTTGCGGGATGTGCTCGATGTAGGATTTGCCGGCGTTGAGCATGGACACTTTTTTCGGGTCGGTGTCGAATCCAGTGACTTTGTGACCTGCTTCGGCAAAGCGTAACCCTAAGGGGAGGCCGACGTATCCGCAGCCAATGATGGCGACTTTGAGTTGCGTGCCTTTGAAAAACTCGGGTTTTCGATCGATTGCCATGAGTTGCGTCGAGCTCCTAGAATATTTTTGGGGATGCAGCCAGCCGGGCAAAGGCCGATGAGACAGGGACAAATTTAATATAGCAGGGTTGGGAGCGACCGCAAGGAAGGTAGAGCGAAAAGTTTCCAACTCAGCAGCCAGTGAAAGGCTGTACGGTTTTTCGCCGATGGGATTTCCAGGCCGTAAGTCATTGATTTGACTGCCCCGGTCTTGGGAGTCGCCGTGTGACGCTGATGTCTTCTGCAGGACGCTGGTTCGGCAGATGGGTTAAAGTAAATGGAATATGGTTGACGTGCATTGTCACATTTTGCCGGGCTTGGATGATGGGGCGGTCGATGTCAAAGAATCCCTGGCGATGGCGCAATCGGCGATTTCGGACGGGGTAACCCACGTGGTTGCAACGCCGCACTCGAGTTCGGAATTTAAATTCGACTATGAGCGGGTGCGTGCGCTGCACGGCCAGTTGCAGAGACTGGTGGGTGACCGGCTGGTGCTGGCGACGGGGTGCGATTTCCACCTAAATTTGGAGAATCTGGAGATGCTGCGCAAGGATGCGGCGCGCTTCTGCATCAACCAGCACAACTATCTGCTGGTGGAGTTCAGCGAATATTCGATTCCACCGACGACGAGTCACGCGCTGCACGACATGCAGTTAATGGGCATTCACCCGATCATCACGCACCCTGAACGCAACGGCATCATTCAAGCCCAGACGAGCTTGCTGGCTTCCTGGGTACGGCTTGGCTGCTTTGGGCAGGTGACGGGCGGGTCGCTGACCGGGACTTTTGGACCGAAAGCGCAGGCCGATGCGTTGCGTTGGATCGAGATGGGGCTGGTGCATTTCGTGGCCAGCGACGCGCATAACACGCGAGGCAGGCCGCTGCGGTTGCAGCCAGCGTATGAAGTGGTGCAGGAACGGTTTGGGGACCCAAAGGCACGGGCGCTGTTTTTGGATAATCCGATGGCGGCGTTTGAAGGGCGGGAGTTGCCGCACGTGCCGGAGGTCGCTCCTGACGGCAAGCCTAAGCAGCGAAAGCGTTTCTGGTTTTTCTAGGGGCCATCTCATAAATGGCCGGGACAGAAAGAGAAGAATTTCCTCAGGGGCTGAAAGCCCGATTTTGCGTGTCTTTAAATGTCGGAGCTAAAGCTCCGACCCCCGAGATGCATCTATGAGATGCATTTATGAGATGACTTCTTTAGTGGCTGGTAGGAAGCCAAACTGCGGGGTCGCTCCCCCGGCAGAAAAGGAAACTTTTCGGCATTAGGGCGCGGAACCTGCACCAGCGCGGGATAAACTTTATAGGACCAGCGATAACGGCAATACGAAGACCTCTATACGAAACTCCAGGGGGATGCATGCGCGCGGTGATCACGGGTGGGACAGGATTTCTGGGATCGCATCTTTGCGACCGGCTGATTGCGGAGGGCTGGGAGGTGTTGGCGCTCGACAACCTGATTACGAGCGGAGAGTCGAACGTTAGTCACCTGGAAGGTAACCCGCGTTTCCGAGTGGAACGCGCCGACGTTACCGAACACATCGACGTTGAAGGACGTGTCGATTACGTTTTGCATTTTGCTTCGCCGGCGAGCCCATTCGACTATCTGAAATTTCCGATCGAAACGATGAGGGTGGGTTCGGAGGGGACGCACCACTCGCTGGGACTGGCCCGGGCGAAGAAAGCTAAATTTTTTCTGGCTTCGACCAGCGAGTGCTACGGCGATCCGGAGTTTTCGCCGCAGTCCGAGGAGTATTGGGGGCGGGTCAATCCGATCGGGCCGCGAGCGGTCTACGACGAGGCCAAACGCTTTGCGGAGGCCATGACCATGGCGTATCACCGCTATTACGGGGTGGATACGCGCATCGTGCGGATCTTCAATACGTACGGGCCACGCATGCGGTTGAACGATGGCCGGGCGCTGCCCAATTTTGTGCATCAGGCGCTAACGGGCAGGCCCATTACGGTTTACGGCGACGGGAAGCAGACGCGGAGTTTTTGCTATGTGTCCGATCTGATCGAAGGGATTTACCGGTTGATGCTTTCCGACGAGCACCTGCCCACGAACATCGGAAATCCCGAGGAGATCACGATTCTGCAGTTTGCGGAGAGGGTTCGGGAGCACTTTAAGGATGCGCGACCCATCATTTTTGAGCCCTTGCCGCAGGATGACCCGAAGCAGCGCTGCCCGGACATCAGCAAAGCGAAGAGAATTCTGGGCTGGGAGCCGAAGGTGGGGTTGAAAGAGGGATTGCGGGTGACCATGGATTACTTCAAGGAGCAGTTCGCGAAGAACCCGCCGGTGGGAGTGAGGTAGCGGCTGGGCGAGTCGCGTGGATGGCTCCTCAGGGGCTGAAGCCGGATTGATGGCCGAGCACTTACGGCACGGCTAAAGCTGTGCCCTGACGAAAACCTGAGTTCTCAGACGGACCCTTCAGAGCTTGCGGGGAGGATCTAAAAACGACCCCTCAGGCCGCGGGAGGTTTTTGCTTCGAGTTGTAGAGCTTGCCTGGGTTGACGGCGGGCGGGCAAGCCCCGCCCCTACAGGGGATTTGGGAAACCGGGGGATGTGAGAAACGCGGGGGTTACGGGGTTGTGCGGGGGGCGGCGTTTTTGCCGAGCAGTAGTCCGCGAAGGCCGAGCAGGGCGAGGCGGGGTTGGCGGCGAAGGACGTTCCACAGGAGGCGGGCCGATTCGTCGCGAGTGATCTCGCTTAGGGTGTCGCGCGTCGATAAGTTCAGAAGATCGACGAGATGCGAATAATCCTTTTGTTGGAAATGGTGCATGGTACGGCGGATCAGCCAATGGGTATCGAGTTCGAGCCGCAACGCGTTCAATTCACGACTGCGGCCGTTGCGTAGGATGGATTGAGCGACCCCGAGGGCGCCGCGAAAACCGGTGACGATGCCGCCGATGGTGGTGACTTTTACCTGGGCCGCCGCGTCGCCAACCAAGTAGACCTCGCCGTTACCTACGCGGCGTTTCACCGGTACCCACCGGCGATAAACGGGAATCTGCGCGCCCTGCCATTCCAGGGGCTCCATGTGTTTCTTTTCGAGGAATCGCGCCAGGCGCTTGGCGGTGTCGTGGCCCTCGCCGATGATGCCGAGCGCGGCACGCTCGGATGACTCGGGGATCAGCCAGTAGAAATAGGGTGTGTCGTCGGGAACGAACCAGACGCGGGTAGTGTCAGGAGGGCAATCTTTCGGCAGGCGAACGATGGCTTGGACGAGCGGCACGGTTTCGATGGGCGGCCAGCCCGCGGTACGAGCCACGCGGCTGCTGGCGCCGTCCGCGCCGATGACGTTTGTGGCGTGCAGCTCTTCGCGGCGTCCGGCGGATTCCACTTCGAGATGCAAACCGCGCGAATTCGGAGACAAGCTAAGGAAACGCGACTGGAAGGAGACTTGCGCGCCGGCTTCTTGCGCTTCTTTGGCGAGAGCGGGAATCAACTTGGCGCGCTCGATGATCAGGTCGGGCTTGGACAGAGCGATCTGGGCGGAACGGCCGTCGGTGAAAAGCTCAAAGCGGCGAATTTCGTTCAGGATGCTCGCACGAGCGGGAGCGCCAAGTTGATCGCGGAAGTGATTGGTGACAATGAGCGTGCGGGGATCAGGCTCGAAGCCGGCCTTTGATTCGAGGACACGGACACGGCGTCCACCGCGCGCGAGGGCGGCAGCGGTATAAAGTCCCGCGGCCGATCCCCCTACGACGACAATTTCGTCTTTTTTCCGGTCATTGCCGCGTTGTTCCTGATTGTGTGGCACGGTCTCCGTTGATCCCGGCGGCGACAGCAATGACCTGACAGAAGCCGGGTATGCGATTTCAAAAAAAAGGACAGTTCGACGACTGGCCCGTTCGAGTTGACTCGTAAAATGCCGGGACGGTAGCTGAGCAAGTATAACGAATCCAAAAGGAGCGGCAAACTCTCTCAGGACGAAATAATTGAACGGCAAGTTATCCCAGGCGGAGATTCCTGTTCAGGCACGAGCGGTGGACTTGCGAACCTGGGGCTCGTACGGAGCGCGTTCCAGCAATGCCACGCCGAGCAACACGAGGGTCGCGGCGATGACTGCGGCAAGCAACGCTCCGCGCGTCGGCAGATAGGAGACGAGGACGGCCGCGCCTCCGGAGAGCGCGCCGAGAGAATAGAGCGCGAGCACCGCTCCCCGTTGCCCCCAACCGAGGTTGGCGAGGCGATGAGCGGAATGGTCCTTCCCAGGGGTGGTGAACGGCAGGAGGCCGCGGCGCGATCTCGATATGGTTACGAGCGTGGTATCGAAGATGGTTACGCCGAGAATCAGTAGCGGCGCCAGCCAGCCTGACAAATGATTGGAGTGATCGAGGCGCAGCTTGAGGCCCAGCGTGGCCATCAAGAAGCCGAGAAACATGGCACCGCCGTCGCCCATAAAAATCTTCGCGGGCTTGAAATTCCAGCGCAGGAAGCCGGTTGCGCCGCCCAGGACCGCTGCGGCCAGAGTGGTTACCAGTGTCTGGCCGTTCAAGTAGGCCAGCATCGCGAAGAAAATGGAGGCCATCGCGGCGATGCCGGCGCACAAGCCGTCCATATGATCGAGGATGCTGAACGAAGCAGTGATGCCGACAACCCAGAACACCGTGAGCGCGGCGTCGAGCAGGTAGCCGATGTGACCTCGCAAGAGGATTTCGAAAACCTGGGCGTGAACGCCGGTGGCCAGGAGAATGCCCGCCGCGAGGGGCATAGCCAGGAAAAGCTTGATCTGGTGATGCAGCCATCCGCGATCGTCCAGGAAACCCACGGCGGCTACCAAAGTAGCGCCGGTCACGATGCCCGCGCTTTGCGCGCGCGCCGCGCCGTCGAACGCGAACAGAATCGCTAACATCACGCCGCCGTACATGGCGAGGCCGCCCAGCAGCGGAATCGGTTGAAGATGGACTTTGCGGGGTCCGGGGAGATCGACCATGCCGACGCGCAGCGCAAGAGCGCGCACCGGCACGGTCAGCATCAGAGATGCAAAAAGAGCAATGACAAAGGCAAGCACGCCTGCTGGCATGTATCCTCGTTTTTGATTAGCGTGATCATCCGGCCGGGCAAGGCTGCGGTGCCGGGTTTTCACATTGGCTGGATTGGGGGTCCAGCTATCCCAAGTCGATTATGTAACTGTGTAGTAAACTGCAGTTGCCCCACGCAACGTAAACACCATACCTTGTTCAGAGTCCCAGTTCCAAGAAAAAATGAAGCATCCCACGTGTTAGGGTAACGCCCCTGCCGATTGGACACGGTAAGGAGGGGAAAAGTTGCTTGCGGGGGATTGGCGAACGGATGATGCGGATTTACGGGCGGCGGAAAAATCCAACAAAACGAGGGAAAAGCTTCCCTCAGGGGCTGAAGCCCGTTGAGAGCACGCAGTTAACGTCGGCGCTAAAGCACCGACCCCCTGAGAATTGCTAAAGCACCGACTCCTGAAGAAGCGCTAAAGCAGCGACCTCCTGAAGAAAAAGGACTTTTTCCGCAGCCTGTTTTAGTGATCGCGGACCGAGGCGCTACAGGTGACCATGATAGCGGTTCACCAACAGGGTCACTCCACGGCGTTTCGCGGTGCGTTACGGTTGGCCGGCTTCCTCGAGGATCTGCTGAAATTTGAGGGTTTCGTTTGCTCTGGCATATTGAGATGCGGCGGTCCGCGCGGCCGTTCCCATCTCCGCGAGGCGGGCAGGATCGCACGAGCAACGCGCGCACAATGGCGACCAGCTCGGCGGGATTGTCGGGATCGGCGGCGACGCCGAAGCCCTCACGAGCCCCCAATGACGCGGCGTCGGTTTGCTGGGAGGCGAGCGCAACGATCGGGCGTCCGGCCGCCAGAATTCCATACATCTTGCTGGGCACGACGACGCCTTCCAGGCCTCGCTTGATGGTGATCACGTGCGCGTCACCCGCGGCAAGCACCGACGCAATCTTGCTCGATGGAAAAAAAGGCAGAAAGCGTACGTTCGTCGAGCGGGCCGCAGCCGCTTCCAAGCTGGCGCGCTGCGCACCGTCGCCGACGAAGACAAGTCCGACGCCGTCACCTTCCAGTTCGCGCGCAGCCACCAGTAGAGTTTGCCAGGCCCCGTAAAATCCCAGATTTCCCGCGTGCAGCAACACGAAGCGGAAGCCCGAGCGGATTGCGCTCATCACTTCGCTGTCGAGTTCGGGTGCAGCCGAGGATACCGCGGCGGTCTCTACGCCATCGCGCACGATGGACACGCGTTCGGCAGGTACGCCCTTGGCGACGATCCGTGCTTTCATGTCCTCGCCGAGCACAATTAAGCGCGTGGCTCGCCGCAGCGCCCAGCGGTGCAGCATTTCCCACACTCGCGCCAACAGGCCCGGCGCAACAATTGATCCACCCAGTGCCATATCCGGATAAAGATCGCGAATGTTGTATACGAAGGATTTGCCCTTCAGCATGGCCACGAAGGCACCCACGATTCCTTCGAACGGCGGATCGGTCATCGCCAGCACGACATCGCAGCGCGCGAAGAGTGCTCGCGGAACGCTTAACGCTACGTAGCTAAGATAATTCAGCACGCGGCGAGCCATTTGGGTTCGCGGAAAGTCGGTCGAGCCCACGCGGACGACGGTGACGCCCCCGCAATCGTTCCGATTGCCACAACCGCCAAGCACGGCGCTCGGTTGGGTCGTACGAGGGGCGTCCGCAAATCAGCGTGACCTCGTGTTTCGACGCCAGCGGTTCCAGGAAGGCGGCCGCCATCTTCGCCGTCGCGGAGGTGTCCGGCGGATAGTACAGGTTGAGCACGAGGATTCTCATCGGATCGCGCCGTGGAAACAGCGGCTCATTTTTTGGTGATCAGGAAATCGCCGAGCACGAGCGCGTCCATCCGCGTACGCAAGAAGCAGTCCAGCGCTTCTTCCGGACGGCATACGATGGGCTCGTTGTCGTTGAAGGAAGTGTTCAGCACCATGGGCACGCCCGTGGCTTGTTCGAAGGCCTTGATGAGCCGCCAGTAGCGCGGATTAACGTCGCGCGTGACGGTTTGCAGCCGACCGGTGCCGTCCACGTGAGTGGGCGCGGGAATCTGTTCGCGCTTGTTCGGGCGAACGGCGTACGCCATGGTCATGAAGGGAGAAGGGTGCGACTTCTCGAACCATTCACCGGTGGCGTCCGCAAGAATCGATGGCGCAAACGGACGGAAGATTTCCCGATGCTTGATCCGCTGATTCAGAATCTCTTTCATATCCGGCCGGCGAGGGTCGGCCACAATACTGCGGTTGCCAAGCGCCCGCGGGCCCCATTCGGCGCGGCCCTGGAACCAGCCTAGAATTTTGCCGCTCATGACGACGGCAGCGGCGCGCTTGTTCAATACTTCATCGTGGAGTTCCTCAACGGCGTACCCGTTGTTTGCCAGATCACTGGCATTGATGGCGGAACGCAAATCCTCGTGCGAAAACTCCGGCCCCCAATACGAATGCTCCATCACAAATGAGCGCGGTTTTCCGAGCTTCTGATGCCAGACGTAGTAAGCGGCTCCGACCGCGAGGCCGGCATCGCCCGCCGCCGGCTGCACGAAGACTTGTTCGAACGGAGTACTGTCGAAGATTTTTCCGTTCGCCACGCAATTGAAGGCGACGCCGCCCGCCAGACACACGGCTTTCAATCCAGTGCGTTCGGCCAACTTTTTCAGCATGCCCAGATAGACCTCTTCGAGCCGCGCCTGCAGGGAAGCAGCGAGATTTCTGTGCCGCTGTTCGAGCGGCTCCTGGGGCTCCCGGGCTGGACCCAGCCGCCGCGGGAGCTCTTCGGAAAATAGTTTTCCCATGACCGGAGTTTTCCCGGCGTCCGCCCAGCTCATTTCCGGCCCGGTGCGATGGTGAATGAAGTACTCGAGACCCAAACGAAATCCGTTGGCAGTCCCATTCCCATCGAATTGCACGATGTCGCGAAAGGCATCCAAGTATTCCGGCTCGCCGTAAGCGGCAAGGCCCATGACCTTGTATTCGTCGCCAAATTTCGGGAAGCCAAGATACTGGGTGACCCCGCTGTAGTAGAGCCCGAGCGAGTGGGGAAAGGCGATCGCACCGGCGATCTTCATCTTGTTGTTGGTTCCGGTGCCCCACATCGTGCTGGCAAAATCGCCGAGACCGTCGGCCGAGAGTAAGGCCGCGCGTTCGAATGGTGAAACGAAAAACGCGCTGGCGAGATGTGCTTGATGGTGCTCCACGCGGTGAAAGTTCGCTTTTAGCCGTGGCGGGATCGGCGTCGAATGCAGCGGCGAGTGCCTCGCGAATGCCAGTAAATTTCACCAGAACGCGGGCTCGGTCCCTCGCAAACGAGGGCATACGCACGGCATAAAATACTTTCGTAGCCATGCGCGCATAGGGATTCCTCGGCACGGCCACGTGGTCGATTTCGTGAAGCTTCAGCCCCGCCGCTTTCAAACAATATTGGATCGCCAGCGCAGGGAAACCGGCCGCGTATTTGACGCGATTGAAGCGCTCTTCTTCGACCGCCGCGACAAGCCGTCCATCACAAACGATTGCCGCGGATGCGTTGCCGTGATAGGCGTTGATGCCCAGGATATTCATTCGGTAAACGAGTGTACCGCACTATAACTTATTCTCGCGCGGCGATGTTTGCTCCCGTTATTGCCGGCAAACAAGTCGCGCTCCGTTTGGAGGGGAGACGGAGATGCTGCGCGTCGGAAGGGCTGCGAACTGAAACGCGCCCCCGCGGCCTTCGCCTGCGCAAGCTGGGCACACCCTTCGAGCCTCGGGGCAAAGCAATGCTGCGCCCCTATAAGTGCCGGCGACACCATTCGTTCAGGACGTAGAGTGCCCAAGGGCGCGACCACGAAGTCTTCTCCGCGAGGAACGCGTTCCATACACTGCGCACGCCGTCCGCATGCATGTGGGCCGAGAATGCGGGCGCCGGATCGCCAAAGCTTCGCTCCAGCCGAGCGCGCAACGGACCTCGCAGCCACTCCTCCCACGGCAACGTGAAGGTGCGTTTGCGCTGCGAGAGAATTTCCATGGGCAAAATGCCCGACAACGCTTCCACGAGGAGCGCCTTCTGGATTCCGGGGCGTTGCCGGGCCGCGTCCGGCAGCGATCCGACGAATTCCACGAGCGGCGTATCCAACAGCGGTACGCGGACCTCCAGCGATTGCGCCATGCTGACGGAATCGGTATCGCGCAAAAGGGTGTTCACCATGTACGAGCGCATCTCAAGCCATGACACGGCGCCTATGGGCTCCAGCTTGCGCGCGGTGTCCGCGGCGCGCTGGAGCCAGCCCAGCCAGGTTGGCTCCAGCGTTACGCCATCCGCGTTTACGGTACTTGGGCGAAAGCGAGGGTTGGTCAACCGAGGTAAGTCAGAAACGGGGAACAGCGCGCGCGCGAAGAAATATGGATGCGGAAGAGCGTCCGGCAATAACCATGCGTCCATAGCCTTGCGCGCGGCATCGGGCCGCTTTGCGGCGCGAACAAAGCGCGCAAAATCGGCGCGACCACGCGACGTAACGGTGCCGGCGCGAACCACGCGAGGCGGACCAGGCGCTCGAGCCTTGGCGTATCCGCGAAGGTGCGGTAGCCGGCAAAGAGTTCATCGCCGCCGAGGCCCGAAAGCGCCACCTTCAATCCAACTTCTCGGGCAGCCCACGAAACGAAGTAGGTATTGATGCCGTCCATCGTGGGCTGATCGAGCGCGGCCAGGGCTTCGTCGAGGCGCGCCAGCACCGCGCTGCCATCCAGCGGAATTTCGCGGTGCCGCGTCCCGCAGCGTTCCGCCACCAAGCGGGCGAGCGGGGCTTCATCATATTGCGTACCAGGAAAGGACAACGTAAAGCTCAGAATGTTGGGCCACGCACGCGCCGCCAGCGCGGCAATCGCGCCGGAATCCAGGCCGCTCGACAGAAAGAGTCCCACTGGCACGTCCGCTATCAGATGCGCGCCGACCGCCTCTTCCAGCAAAGTGCGCAGCTGCTTCGCGGAGGAAGAAAAGTCGCGTGGCTTGCGAGTGTCGCGCGCCGCGGGACTTTGCTGTGGATCCCACCAAGGCCGCGGGCGGGGCGTGCGACGGCGTTCCGGCACATACAGCAACATGCGGTGGCCGGGCGGCAGGGAGAACACACCTTCCAGCATGGTCACCGGCTCGGACACGCTTCCGAACAACAAGTAAGAGGTTAGCGCGTCCTGCGAGATGTGCTTCTCGGCCGCTCCGCTGGCCAGCAGCGCGCGCACCTCGGAAGCGAACGCGAAGCCCTCGGGCGTTTGGGTGTAATAGAGGGGCTTGATGCCCAGCGGATCTCGGGCGAGAAACAAAAGCGGAGAAGTGGCGTAGCGTTTGCGCAGATCGAGCAACGCGAAGGCAAACATCCCGCGCAATTCGGTGAGGCAGTCCTCGCCCCACTCTTCCCAGGCATGAACCAGAATTTCCGTGTCGGATTGTGTCGCGAAGCGGTGTCCAAGAGAGTTCAGGCGTTCGCGAAGTTCGCGATAGTTGTAGATTTCGCCGTTGAAGATGACCGCGACGTCTTTGGCTTCATTCCAGGCCGGCTGATGCCCGCCCGGAAGATCGATGATGCTGAGCCGGCGCATGCCCAACGCGAGACCAGGCGCGCGAGGATCGTTGAGGAGGAACCCTTCGTCGTCTGGGCCGCGATGCTGAAGAGCGGCGGCCATGGCGCGCACTCGCTGCTCGGCTTGGGAGGTGCGGTTTGCGAATGCGGTCCCACAAATACCACACACGCGCTTACTTGATCTCCGTTGTAGTCAGAAACGCGGAGAACCGTTGCGACCTGGCAATCGGATGTCTCTTGCGGAACACAAAGCGACCTCAGGAACGCGATTATGACACGCGGCTTTCCGCGCCGACAAGATGACGATACAACGACTCCATTTTCTTCGCGGGCTCGCCCCAGCCAAGCTGCTCTGCCGCTTCCTTACATCCGGCGCTGAATTGCGCGTGCAATGCGGGATCGGTGAGAAGTTTTTCGATGGCCTCTACTAGCGCCTTGGCATCGTGTGGCACGACGAGGCCCGCGACCCCGGCCAGCAGTGGCGCGACGCCACAATTCTCGGTGACAACCACCGGAGTACCGGCCGCAGCCGCCTCCAAGGCAGTATTTCCGAAGTTTTCATTTTGCGAAGGCAGCACGAAAACGTCGGCATCCCGGTACGCTTCCCATTTGGCGGCATCGAACAGCGGACGGCAAAACTGTACTCGCGACGCCACGCCCAGCCGCTCCGCCATTTGTGACAGCCGCGCCTTCATACCGCTTTCATCCGGACCCGCGAACACCAGTTGCAACCCGCAGCTCTTCGCCGGAAGCATCGCGAACGCTTTCAGCAGCAGATCGGGGCTTTTTTTTACCGACAAGCGGCCGAGAAACAAGATCAGTTTGGCATCCGGTGAGACGCCCAGGCCGGCCCGAAATTTGCCCCGTCCAGGAAGCGTATCGGGAACCTCGACTCCATTGCGGCGCAGGAAAATTCTCTCGCGGTTTATACCGGTGGAGGCCAGCTCGTCGCACTCTTGCTGCGAAGTCGCGATCAGAAAACGCGCGCCAGCGAGCATCGATCGGCCCAGCGTCTTGTGATAAATGCGTTTCAACCCACGACTCCTGACAATAGGTAAGAACATTCCGATCGGCTCGACCACGTAGGGAACTTGCTTTTGGCGGCACACTTCAGCAATCGCCGGGCCGAGGAAATCATACAGGCCGAAAATGTGAACGACGTCGAAATTCTTTAGCCGCGCCCGTGCGAAACGTTTTACTGCCGGATTCCAGCTCAGTGCCCGGTAATGAAACCAGGACGGCAGATAGACCGCCTGCACTCCGTTTCGTTCCTGGCGCCAGCCGAACGGCGATCGCGACGTGCCAGTGGGCTCGACGCCGCTGGGAAAGCGCCGTTCCAGGCCCCAATCCGCGGTCAACACCGTCACCTGGTGACCTCGGCGAGCCAGGGCTTCGGACAATGCGCGAACTTTTACGGGAGGGCCGCCAAATTCCAGGAAGGGAGCGTAGGTCTGGGTGACGTTCAGGATTCGCATAGCTCGCGGAAGATTTTTTTCAGCGATTTCGCGAACACGCTGAATTTGAAATCGCGATTCACGCGTTCACGACCCCGCGCGCCCATTTCGCGGGCCAAGTCCGGGTTTGCTAATAACGTTTCGATCGAGGTGGCCAGCTGTGGGGCGTCGCCGTGTTGCACCAGGTAGCCGGTTCTGCCGTCGTCGATCACTTCCGGCGCACCACCGTGGGCTCCGCCGATTACGGGTTTTCCGCGCGCCATCGCTTCGAGATAAACGAAGCCGAAACCTTCGCCGTGGCTCGGCAAGGCGAAAATTTCGCAGGCAGAATAGCATGCGGCTAGTTCGGAGTAGGTGAGCCCAGTGAAAAAGTGGACGTGGCGTCGAACTCCGCAACCATCCGCAAGTTGCTCGAGCCAAGCCTGATCGTTTCCTTGGCCAACCGCGACCAACTGTAAATCGGTCCACTCGTGCAGCAGGCGCGGCAGGGCGGAAATGAGCGTGTCCATTCCTTTATAACGCTCGTTCGCTTGCCATCTGCCTACGGTCAAAATTATGCGCCCCGACGGAAAATTCGCGGGCAGCGCAGATTGCGATATCGGAAGCGCGTCAAAATCTGGATCGAGCGCCCAGGGCAAAACGCGGATGCGGCCTCGTGGAACCTGTTGCTGGGAAGCGATATGGTCGGCCGTGTCTTGCGTAGGGGTGAGGATCAGATTGGCTCCACGTAGCGCGCGGCGACGAAGGGTGGAGAGGGGCTCCCAAACTTCGATGCCGTGAGCCACGACGATCGATTTCATGCGCGGCGCGGCGATGCGCATAGCCTGCACCACCGGGGCGAGATACGGGTGCGCGGCCACGACGAGTTTTGCGTGCCGCCTCGCGGAGCGCATCGCTGTCGCGGTGAAGCGTCCCTTCGCTCGCTCGCTTCCGGTAAAAACGAATTCACGTTCGGCGACCGACATCCTATGAAGCTCCGGCGTATCGTTCAGGCTGAGCAGACGGCATTCCATGCTGCGACTGGCTGCGAACTCCGTTATCACCGAAGCAAGATGACGGCCTACTCGCTGGATTCCTCCGGCGGGTTCGAGTTCAGGGAAGAGGCCGATAATCACGCGCAGAGTCTGCCAACTGCCGCGCCGGAAGGCAAGTTGTCTATTGCCGGGGCCTGTTCGTGGCGGCCGCTTTTCGCTCGCGTGCTGCGAAGGTCAGTCGACGAGCGGGACGAGATCGGAAAGTTTATCCAGGTAAATATCGGCTGGGTACTGCTTCCGATCGTGCACGCCGAAGCCGTAGTTCACCGCCGCCGCGATGGCGCCTGCGTTGCGTGCCGTCTGCACGTCGACCTCGGAATCGCCGACGAGCATGGTTTCGTGTGGCTGCGCGCCGAACTCGGTGAGAATTTTCTTCGCGCCCAAGGGATCCGGCTTTTTCGTTTCGAAACTATTGCCGCCGTAGATCACTCGAAAATAGCTCGCCAAACCGAGCGACTCCAGAATGCGCACGCTGATTTTCACCGGCTTGTTGGTGAGCACGGCCATCGGTGCCTTCTTGCGGCTGAGTTCGGCGAGCGCATCGGGGATCCCGGGGTATGCGCACGTGGTGTCCATCTTATGTTCCTCGTAATAAGCCAGGAAGAATTGCAGTGCGCGCCGCAGCTCTTCCTCTTTTGCAGTGCTGCCCAGTGCGCGCGAAACTAGCAGGGGCGCGCCGTGCCCGATATAGCCCGAAATCGTTTCTTCGTCGAGTCTTGCGCGGCCCATTTCGCCAAGCATGGCGTTTACGGAGTGAATCAGGTCGCGTTTGGAGTCGATGAGCGTGCCGTCCAGATCAAAAATGAGGGCGCGCACCGGATGAAGTTTTGGGGCCGTCATGTGAAACAGACATTCTAATATGTCCTGCGTCCGTCGATGGCCGGGAATCGTGTCGGCAGCGCCGGGCTTAAGCCTGGCGCCTACATTTGTGGGCGGCGCGTTTTGCGTTGCCTGGCTTTGCGAATTCCTCTATCGTTAGAGATTCGCTTCCAGCGAAAATGCGTGGTGTGCTGCCGGGCTGTGAAACGACAACGGAGAGCTTCGTGAAAAAGAGAATTCGCGCCATCCAGTACGGCGTAGGGCCTATCGGCGCCTCGATCGCGCGGTTAATGCGGGAAAAGCAGGCCATCGAGATTTGCGGGGCGATTGACACCGATCCTGCAAAAGTTGGCCGAGATCTCGGAGAAGTTGTCGGCGCTTCGGACGCTCCCTGGGGCGTGAAAATTTCCGCTGACGCGAAGGACGTTCTCGATCAGGCCGCGGACGTCGTGATTCATTCGACGTCGTCTTCGTTGTCGAAGGTGATGGATCAGTTGCTGGCCTGCCTGGAAGCGGAGTCTTGCGTCGTTTCGACATGCGAGGAGCTTGCGTATCCGTACCGCACGTATCCGGAGTTGGCGGCGAAACTCGATGCGGCGGCAAAGGATTGGGGCGTTGCGCTCGTGGGCACCGGCGTGAATCCGGGGTTCGTGATGGACAAGCTGGTGGTGACGCTCGCAGCGGTGTCGCAGCGGATCGAGCATGCCAGAGCGTTGCGCATTGTGGACGCGTCGAAACGACGATTGCCTTTGCAGAAAAAGATTGGCGCGGGAATGACGGTGGAAGAATTTCGTGCGAGGGTGGCGGAAGGTGTGATCAAGCATGTGGGACTTCCCGAGTCCGTGGCCATGGTGGCCGATAGCTTGAATCTGCCGGTCGATGACATTACGGAGACGATCGAGCCGATGGTTGCGACCGAGAGAGTGCAGACAGAGTTTCTGACCGTGGAAGCGGGCCAAGCCGCCGGCGTGCACCAGATCGCGCGAGGCACGGGCGGCGGGAAAGAACTTGTGTACCTCGAACTGCAGATGTACGTGGGCGCGAAGGATCCGGCGGACACAGTCGAGCTGAAGGGGCATCCCAACATTAGCCTGGTGATTCCGGGGGCTCGCACGGGGATATTGCCACTGCGTCCGTGGTGGTGAACTCGATCCCAGTGATTCTGGATGCGCCGGCGGGATTGCGGACCTCGCGCGACTTGCCGATTGGGTTCTTTTCGCCGAACGCGCGTCCCTGAAAGTCGCAAGTGACAAAGTAGCTCGGCAAGTAGTGTCGAGCGCCAAACCCGACGAGAGCTTTCCGCCGTTGTCTTTCCCACCCTTGTACTCTTTCGCTATGGCCCGTCGTCCTTTCCGCGAAGCGGTACCGGATTGGCTTGATCATTGGAAGAACCTATCGCGACGTTATCGTCCGGCATTCTTGCACGGTGAGGAGTATCTCTGTGGGCATGTGGGTGAACTGGCTGCTGATCATCGGCGGCATCGTGTGCGTGATCGTGGAACTGGCACTGGGCGCGATGACCGGATTCGACCTAGCGCTGATCGGCGGGTCGCTCGCCATCGGCGGTGGCATCGGATTCGTGGCCAGTTCGGAAAAGATCGGTTTGCTCGCCGCGGGTGGCCTGGCACTGGTGTACCTCGCTATTTTCCGTGGCTGGTTGAAAGCCAAGCTCACGGTGAAAAATCATCCCAGCAATATCGATGCGATCGTGGGAAGGACCGGCGTGGTGACCAAGCGCATTGCGCTGCACGAACCCGGCATGGTCAAAGTGGGTGACGAGGTGTGGCGCGCGGAACTTGCGAGTGCCGGCGAAGCGGCGCGCGATCTTGGCGCGGAAGTGAAAGTCGAATCGGTCGAGGGCGTAACGCTCAGGGTGAGGTGAGGACGATGGATACCGGCGCATTGTTTATCGCATTTCTTTTTATTTTCGCGGTTTTCGGCCTTGTAGCACTGGCCAGAGGAGCGCGGACGGTCCGCCAGTATGAAAAAGGGCTGATTACGCGGCTAGGGAAGTATCACGGCATGGCGCCGTCGGGGCTGACCTTCATCGTTCCTTTTATTGACGACATCGTGCGCGTGGACATGCGCGAGCAGGTCATCACCGTGCCTCCGCAAAAATTGATCACCAAGGACAATGTGACCGTGGAAGTGGATGCGGTGGTCTACTACAAAGTGATCGATCCCGTGAAATCGCAATACGAAGTACAGGACTTCGGCTATGCCTGCACCACGCTGGCGCAAACCAACCTGCGCAACTTGATCGGCGACCGCACGCTGGACGAAACGTTGGTGGCGCGCGACATGATCAACACGAATCTGCGCCAGGTGCTCGATGAAGCTACGAATGGATGGGGCGTGAAAGTCACGCGCGTCGAGGTGCAGAAGATCGAGCCGCCGCGAGATATCACCGACGCGATGTCGCGCCAGATGAAAGCGGAACGAGAGAAGCGCGCCGCGGTGTTGGAGGCGGAAGGAATCAAGCAGAGTCAGATTTTGCAGGCGGAAGGCACGAAGCAGTCGGAGATTCTGCGAGCTGAAGGCGACGCTCAGGCACGGATCACGCGGGCGAATGCCGAAGCCGAGGCGATCAAGCTGGTCTCCAACGCAGCCGAGACTTATTTCAAGGAGCGCGCCGAAACGATGCGGAAGCTCGAAGTGCTGAACAATACTCTGGCGCAGAACACGAAATACATTGTTCCCGCCAATGCCAGCCTCGTCAATGTGCTCGGTTTAGACGGCATTGTGCCCATCGCGACCAAGCCTGCCGATGCGCCACCCCCGTCTGGGCTCTCCGGACGCTCCATTTGATGAGCAACGGCGTTTAGGGCAAACTTCGGATTCGAGGTGCGTCATGACCGAAGCCCACGCCAGTGCGAGTGCAAAAGCCCGTCTCAAAGCGATTAATCCTCACTTTATCGTTCGCGATGTCGTGACCGCGGCCGAGCATTACCGCGATATTCTCGGCTTTCAGATCCTGGGTTATTTCGGGAACCCGCCTGGATTTGCCATGGTTGCGCGCGACCAAGCGGAAATTCATTTCGGCAAAGTGGATGAGGGAGCAGAAGTATCACCGAACGTGAACCGCCGCAAAATTGGCCTGGATGCGTATGTCTGGGTGGACGATCTTGATGCTCTGTACGCGGAGTTGCAAGCGAAGGGCGCCAACATTCTGGAAAAACCAGTTTTGCGCATCTACAAGTGCTACGAAATGGTCGTCGAAGATCCCTTCGGATTCCGTTTGGCCTTCAGCCAGGACCATAGCGACAAGTGAATCGCACTTGGCTGGGTAACCGTCTGGTCTGGGAAGCAAGGCGGCCCCGAGCTTTCCCGCGTTCCTCTGTGTTCGAGCTGCCGGCAAGTGATCTCGATCCGAAGTCAAACTTCCCCCTGTGCTAAAATAGAAGTTCCCTAGTTCCCAAAAGGAGCTGCCAACCTGATGAAGTTTGGAGTCGTTGTCTTTCCCGGATCGAATTGCGATCACGACGCGTTTTACGCCATCGGGAATGTCTTGCAGAAACCGGTCGAATTTATCTGGCATCAATCCGAGGATATTGGAGACTGCGACGCCATCATTCTGCCTGGCGGATTCGCCTACGGGGACTACCTGCGTACCGGGGCGATTGCGCGCTTTTCCCCGGTGATGAAGTCGGTCGAAAAATTCGCCAATAGAGGCGGCATCGTTCTGGGTATCTGCAATGGTTTTCAGATTCTGCTGGAAGCGGGACTGCTGCCGGGCGCGATGATGCGCAACTCCGGGTTGCGGTACATTTGCCGGCACGTGCACATTCGTGTCGAGCAGACTGACACGCCGTTTACCAATGCCGCCCAAGAGGGCCAAATCCTCCGGATTCCCATCGCGCATAACGACGGCAACTACACCGTTGGCGAAGCGACGCTCTCCGAGTTGGAGAGAAATCGCCAAGTCATTTTCCGCTACACGACTCCCGATGGTTCCGATGACGCCGGCGGAAATCCGAATGGTTCGATGGCGAATATCGCCGGCATTTGCAACCGCGAACGCAATGTAGCCGGCTTGATGCCGCATCCGGAGCGCGCCGTCGAATCCGTGTTGGACTCCGCCGATGGGCTAGTGATCTTCCAATCGATGATCGAAGCGCTGGTTGGCGCGGCAAAGGCAACGGCGTGAGTCGCTTTATCGGGCGATCGAATGAGGAAGTTTTGGGCAAAGCCGAAATATTTGAAATCAAGCTGAAATGGGGCGCAGCAGTGCTGTCGCCCCTACAAGAGCGCTGAGGGCATTTCGAACCCGGCGATAAAGGTTTAATGGCTACTGCTTTCACGGAAATTAAAGTTACGCCGGAAATTGCCGCTGAACACGGACTAACGTCAGAAGAATACGCTCGCGTCAAAAAAATCCTTGGACGCGACCCAAACATCACTGAGCTGGGCATCTTCAGCGTGATGTGGAGCGAGCATTGCTCGTACAAATCCAGCAAAGTGCATCTGAAGCGCCTGCCGACGCGCGGGAAGCTTGTGGTGCAGGGCCCTGGCGAAAATGCCGGGGTTGTGGACATTGGCGACGGCTTGGTGGCCGCGTTCAAGATCGAATCGCACAACCATCCAAGTTACGTGGAGCCCTTCCAGGGCGCTACCACCGGCGTTGGTGGCATCCTGCGCGACATCTTTACGATGGGGGCACGGCCGATCGCGGTGCTTGATTCGCTGCGTTTCGGCGAAATCGTCGCTGGCGCGACTACGAGTGAAGAAGAAGCCGCGAAGAATCGTCGCATTCTTGACGGCGTAATTCGGGGCGTGGCGAACTACGGCAACTGTTTCGGTGTTCCAACGGTCGGCGGCGAAGTCTGCTTCGAGCCGTGCTACTCGCAAAATCCGCTGGTCAACGCGCTCGCGCTGGGCATCGCGCGCAAGGAAGAAATTTTCCTCGCCAAGGCCAAAGGCATCGGCAATCCTGTGATTTACGTCGGCGCAAAAACGGGGCGTGACGGTATTCATGGCGCATCGCTGCTGGCCTCGGCTGAATTCACCGAAGAGTCGCAGCAAAAGCGGCCGAACGTGCAAGTTGGCGATCCCTTCATGGAAAAGTTGTTGCTGGAGGCGTGCATCGAGGCGATGCACACCGGTGCGGTGGTTGCAATTCAAGATATGGGCGCTGCCGGTCTGACATGCTCGACAATGGAAATGGCTTCGCGAGGCGGGACCGGCATCGAAATCGATCTCGCGAAGGTGCCGCAGCGCGAGTCCGGCATGACGCCGTACGAGATCATGCTCAGCGAATCGCAGGAGCGCATGCTGCTGGTCGCAGAGAAGGGCCGCGAGCGCGAAGTGCTCGACGTCTTCAAGAAATGGGGGCTGGATGCCGTCGTGGTCGGGACGGTCACCGAAGGCGGCATCGCGAAAGTGCTTAACCACGGCGAGGTCGCGGCCGAAATTCCCGCGCACCCGCTGGCCGAAGAGGGACCGATCTACCAGCGTCCGATCGCGCAACCACCCCTACGCCGAGAAACGGCGTCGGATTGGTTCGTTTTCAAAGCCGGCACAACGAACTTCACTGAGAATTTCAAGAAACTGCTGGCGTCGCCGGCGATCGCATCGAAGCGATGGATCACCGAGCAATACGACACCATGGTGCGGACGAATACGCTCGCGGGCCCTGGAGCCAGTGACGCGGCGGTAATTCGCATCAAGGATCCGCAGACCGGAGAAGTGAAGCGGGCCTTGGCGCTCTCTACCGACGGCAATGGCCGTTGGTGCCATCTGAATCCCCGGTTGGGCGCAATGCACGCCGTCGCGGAAGCTGCGCGAAACGTTGCGTGCAGCGGCGCACGCGCAATCGCCGCGACAAACTGTCTCAATTTCGGCAGCCCGGAAAAACCGGAAGTGATGTGGCAATTCAGCGAAGCGATCGATGGGCTGACGGTAGCGTGCGACGAACTCGACACGCCCATTACCGGCGGCAATGTCAGCTTTTACAACGAGACGCTGGGCAAGTCGATCTATCCGACACCGGTGATCGGAATCCTTGGCATCATCGACGACGCGTCGCGTGCGCTGAAACTAGGGTTTCGTGAAAAGGGCGACCTGATTGTGCTTTTGGACGGCGCCGGATCCGCCGCCGCGACGGCGTCGCCTGCCAATCTGGCGCAAGAATTCTCTTCGTCCGAGTATTCCAAGGCGATCGCGCAGATCGTGGCAGGCGAACCGCCCCAAATCGACCTCGCTGCCGAGAAGCGCTTGCAACAAATGCTTGTGGCGCTGGCCACCGAGAGTCTGGTGCAATCCGCGCACGACATCAGTGACGGCGGCATAGCAGTCACGCTGGCGGAATGCTGCTTTGCGGCTAACGGGCTCAGCACAAGCGTCATGCTGGAAGGATCCGAACCTCCCGCGGAACACGCGCTCTTCAACGAGCGCGGCGCTCGCGCTGTCGTCTCGGTCAAGTCTTCTCTGCTTGCCCGCGTTCTGGAGAGTGCGCGACAATATGGTGTGACCGCGCAACAAATCGGCCAGGTTACCCGTGACAAGGCATTTCGCATCCAATATAAGAGGAGCGCAGCGATCGACAGCCCACTCGAATCTCTGCGCGACGTCTGGGCCCATTCGCTAGAACGCGCTCTAAAAGTTCGGTAGCCGCCTTGATGGTCGCAGGGGATTAGCGGCATTTGTGATTCGCGGGGAAATATCGCAGTGCGATCGTTTACTATGACGCAAAAGCTCGCTTTCGCTGACGACCATTTTCACGACGAATGTGGTGTATTCGGCGTCTTCGGCCACGAAGAAGCTTCGAAGCTCGCGTATCTCGGCCTTTACGCGCTGCAACATCGCGGCCAGGAATCGGCCGGAATCGTCTCCAGCGATGGCGGCGATCTGCATCTTCATCGTGCCATGGGCGAAGTGGAAGAAATTTTCACGCCCAGCGTATTGAACACTCTTCCGGGGAACTCGGCGATCGGCCACACGCGCTATTCCACCGCTGGCGACAAAGCACTGCTCAACGCGCAACCCATCCTGATCGATTGCAACAAAGGAAAAGTGGCGCTCGGCCACAACGGAAATCTCACCAACGCCGCCGAGTGGCGACGCAAGCTCGAACATCGCGGTTCGATCTTCCAGACCAATAGCGACACCGAAGTCATCGTGCATCTCCTCGCGCGTTCGCAAGCCCGCAATCTTTCCGGAGCGATCGGCGACGCCCTCAATCAAGTGGAAGGTGCGTACTCGCTGCTCGTGCTCACGCCCGACGAACTTTACGCCGTGCGCGATCCGCGCGGATTCAGGCCGCTCAATCTCGGCAGGCTTGGCGATGCCTGGCTGGTTGCGTCGGAAACCTGCGCCTTCGATCTTCTGAACGCGCAATACGTTCGCGAAGTCGAGCCTGGCGAAATGGTGCGCATCTCGCGCTCCGGCATCGAATCCATTCGCTTTGCGCCGGAAAAGCCCCTGCAACAATGCATCTTCGAGCATGTCTATTTTTCACGGCCGGACAGCATCATCTTTGGCCGCTCGGTGAATGAAAGCCGCGAAGAGCTCGGCCGCCTGCTGGCGCAGGAACATCCCGTCGAGGCCGATATCGTGGTCCCGGTGCCGGACTCCGGTGTGCCGGCTGCGGTCGGCTACTCTCTCGAATCGGGCATTCCGTTTCGTATGGGACTGATTCGCAACCACTACATCGGCCGCACGTTCATCGAGCCTTCGCAAGCGATTCGCAATTTCGGCGTGAAGCTCAAGCTCAATCCCATTCGCGGGCTGATTGAAGGCAAGCGCGTCGTCCTGGTAGACGATTCCATCGTCCGCGGCACCACCAGCCGGAAGATCGTCCGCATGGTGCAGGAAGCCGGCGCGAAAGAGGTTCACGTGCGCATCAGCTGTCCGCCGACGGTTTCTCCTTGTTACTACGGCGTGGATACGCCCACGCGCGAAGAGTTGATCGCTTCCTCCAACTCGCCCGAAGAAATTCGCAAGTTTCTCGGCGCCGATTCGCTCGGCTACGTCTCTCTTGCCAGTTTGAGACAAGCGGTGAACGACACCAAGGGCAATTACTGCACGTCTTGCTACACTGGGGTGTACCCCACGGACCTGGTGCAGTTGGAAGTGGGCAAAGGCGCGTCCAACGAGGTACTCCGTGACGCAACGAATGGCAGTCGAATAGAAGACCCAGCGGCCGAGCGCCCTGTGACGGTGGAACGTGAAAGCTGATCCCACGAACGAAGATAAAGACAAGAAAGAAAAAGACGCAAAGCTCCCGGTTGGTCAGCGGGTCGAACGCGAAATCATCGCGTGGTTTTGGGTGGCGCTGGCGTTCATGCTCATCAATGGCACGATTGGCCAGGCTCGAGTGATTCCTTCTGGCTCCATGGAAAATACATTACTGATCGGCGATCACTTGATCATGAGCCGCATCGGCTACGACGCCGGCGTACCCTTCACAAACTGGCACGTGCCGCTGTGGCGCAATCCGCACCGCCAGCAGGTGATTATCTTCAAGCCGCCGTTTGCGCCGGACACGCCGGACTATGTCAAGCGCACCATCGGGCTTCCGGGCGATACCGTGGATCTGCGCGGCGGCTCGGTGTACATCAATGGCGAGAAACTCAAGGAAACGTACACGATCGGCCCGAGCGAGCCGGCTCCTCCGGGCAGCGCGCCGCCGGGCTACACGGACATCAAGTTTCCGTACAAGGTTCCGGACAATTGTTATTTCGCGATGGGTGATAATCGCACGAATTCGTATGACAGCCGCTTCTGGGGCTGCGTTCCGCGCAACGACATCATCGGCACGCCGGTCATGATTTATATGTCGCTCGACGTGCCGCAGGATGCCTGGGAGCCCGGCCAGATCCGCGAACGATTCCTGGCCTACGCGAGCGCCATTCTGCATCCCGGCGTGGTGCGATGGCGGCGATTGTTTCATACATTTTAGTTTCCAAGCGGATCGCAAGTAGTGGTAATGGCGATCGAATCAGAAACGCAGCGGCCGAGTTGTCCTGTGGCGGTGGAATGTGAAAGCTGAAACCAAAAAAATCGAAGGCGCAAACGAGAGATCAGCGATCGTCCCGGTGCGGCAGCGCATCCAGCGCGAAATTGTTGCCTGGTTTTGGGTGGCCCTGGTATTCATGCTGATTAACGGTACGATCGGTCAGGCGCGCGTGATTCCATCAGGTTCGATGGAGAACACCATGCTGGTCGGCGATCACCTGATCATGAGCCGCATCGGCTACGATGCCGGCGTACCCTTCACCAACTGGCATGTGCCGCTGTGGCGCAACCCGCACCGCCAGCAGGTGATTATCTTCAAGCCGCCGTTCGCCCCCGAACACCACAGACTTGATCAAGCGAACCATCGGCTTGCCCGGCGACACGATCGATATGCGCGGGGGCGCTGTTTACGTCAATGGAGCAAGACTCCACGAAACGTATGCCGTCGGACCGAGCGAACCTGCTCCTGCGGGGAGCGCACCGCCGGGCTACACCGACATAAAGTTTCCGTATAAGGTTCCGGACAATTGTTATTTCGCGATGGGCGACAACCGCACGAATTCGTACGACAGCCGCTTCTGGGGCTGCGTCCCGCGCGGCGACATCATCGGCACACCGGTTATGATTTACATGTCGCTCGACGTACCGTCCGATGCGTGGGAGCCTGGTCAGACCCGCGAACGGTTTCTGGCCTACGCAACCGCCCTTCTGCATCCCGGCCTCGTACGTTGGAAGCGTTTATTTCACACGTTCTAGTTCTTAATCAGCTAGTAGCCGTTAGAGTAAAAAGCCGCACCCGCCTCGCGGCAATCAGTTATCCTCCAATAGAGCACGGCCGGAATCACGCGCGCCCGGACCAGAAACGGACATCGAATCTTCCCCCATGAAATATGCCGACGCAGGAGTGGACATCGCCACGGCTGACGCCGCCAAGCAGCGCATCCGCCATCATGCAAGCCGCACCTTCACATCTGGAGTCCTGGGAGGCATCGGTGGCTTTGGCGGATTGTTTGCCCTGGATAAAAAGAAATGGAAAGAGCCGGTGCTGGTCTCCAGCGCCGACGGCGTCGGCACCAAGCTGAAAGTCGCCATGGCCACCGGTGTTCACTCCACGGTCGGCGGCGATCTCGTAAATCATTGCGTTAACGACATTCTGGTGCAGGGCGCCGAGCCGTTGTTCTTTCTGGACTATCTCGCGATGGGCAAGCTCGATCCCAATGTAGTCGAGCAACTCGTCGAGGGAATGAGCCGAGCTTGCCGCAAAGCAGGCTGCGCGTTGATCGGCGGCGAGACCGCCGAGATGCCGGGTTTCTATCCTGCGGGCGAATATGATCTCGCCGGGTTTATCGTAGGCGCCGTGGAACGCAAAAATCTTATCACCGGAAAGGGCGTAAAGCCGGGGGACGTGCTCATCGCTCTGCCTTCCGCCGGACTGCACACCAACGGCTATTCGCTCGCCCGCAAGCTGGTTTTCGATGTCGCGAAACTGAAACCGGATACGTATGTCGCGGAAGTCGGCAACAAGATCGGCGCCGAACTCCTCAAGCCGCACCTCTGCTACGCCCCCGCGCTGAAAAATATTGTGGCTCGCGGCTGGGTTTCGGCTTTGGCGCACATCACCGGCGGCGGTATTCCCGGCAACTTGCCGCGCGTCCTGCCGTCCGGCGTTCAGGCTCAGGTAGACCTTGCTGGCTGGCCCGTTCCACCTATTTTCAAATATCTCGCGAAGATCGGAAAAATCGAAACCGACGAACTTCTGCAATCGTTCAACCTCGGCGTCGGCATGATCCTGGTCGTCCCGCAAGCCCGCGTGCAGTCCGTCGAAGCCGACCTCAAGCGCCGCCGCGAAAAATTCTTCCGGATCGGCCGCATTGAGCGCGGCGACTCCGGAAAAGCCCGGGTAACCTACACGGGCTCGCTGCATTTGTAGACTTCCGAGAGCTGCCACACGCGTATTTGCGCGCGCTTACCAATGTCCGCCCGCCGCGTCTAATGCCGACAGGAATTCCTTCCGACTCCAATTACCGGAGGTGACTCATGCCATCAATCCATAGCGACCTGCAAGCGCTATCTGCGCGGCTTGATAAACTGGAAATTCAAGCTCGCCGTTGGAAGCTAGCTAGCGTCGTGCTCGCATTATCAAGCACGTCGCTGATCCTGATCGCGGCCAAGCCCGCCGACCACGTCGACTCCCCCGTAATCCACGCGCGTACCGTGGAAGCGCAAGACTTCGTCGTGAAAGACGAAGGTGGCCAAATCCGCGCCCGCCTAACCTTGAATCCCCAAGTCAGGATAAGGAAGGATATGAGCGGTCCTGAGCTCAACATGAATGTTCCGATGGGCCCGGCGCTACAGTTCTACGACAGCAATGGTGACGCCATCTGGACGGAGCCCGGAGTACCTAAGATGATTCCCGCGCGCTAGCGCAGTGTCATTCGCTTCCTGCGAAGTCGCATACTCGGGATTCTTCGCGCTTGCGCGTCGCGGCAATTCCCGCGCCACCTTGCGCAACCACTGCAACTCCGTCTTGAACTGCTCGATCATCAAACTCACCATCCAAACCGCCTCATGATACGGATGCCCAACTTCCTCTAGTATCGAGCGCAGCGTTTCCTCCTCCCTCGCCAGTTCGCTCTCCAGGAATTCCCTCCGCCGCGCGATCTGCTTCTGAAACACGCCATCCCGCGCCTGCCAGGACAACGCCACCCATGTCAGAAACGCCGGCCGATCCCGCTGCGTAGTCCATTCTTGCCGCTCCAACGCACCGCTCAACGCGTGTCTTCCCTTCGCGGTAGTCTCGAACACGCGCCGCTCCGGCCCGGCGGCAGGTTCATCGCTCTCGCCCGAGCGAATCAGCCCCGCCGCAGCCAACTTCTCTAGCGAGTAATAAACCTGCGGCCGCGAAATCCCCGCCCAATCCCGTACGCAGCGCCGCTCCAGTTCCAGATTCACCTCATACCCATGCATCCCCCGCTCCGCCAGCAAACTCAAAATCACCAGATCGGGTGTGGTCCATTTCGCTCGCTTCCCATTCCGCATTCTCAGGCGCCTTTCCTCTTCTTGCTCCACCACCACCAGGCGCACTGCTCGGCCGGCAAGCGCGGATCGCGCGCCTGCGCCACCGCCGCACGGAACGTATCGAGTACGCAAATGTCTTGATGTTGTTTCGCCACGCGCCCAAGTTGACGATAAAGCCGCTCGGGGCTTCGACGAGCCAAATCCGCCACGCTGCGGACACCCAACAACTCAAAATCTCGCAGCATTGCTGGACCGATCGAGATCAAATCCTGAAGCTGCCTGGTATCTCTTTGCATCACTCCTCCTTTACTCGCATTTTGTCACCGCCTTCTAGTAGTGCGATCTTTCATATACAGCCCGCTCACGTTCGATCTTGAGTTCACTCATTACTTTCTGCGGGTCGATGCCTTCCTTGCTGAATTCAGTGGCAACGACGCTCTTTGCTTCGTTGAAAGCTCTTTCGCTTTCCCACACAGCTGTCGTCATATAGTTGTATCGGCCTTCCCCCTCTTTCTTCTCATAGAGAAATCCTTCAACGAAGCCGGGTAGGGTTTTGAGAAAGCGCTGGACCTTATGCGCACTCTCGAGAAACGATGCTTTGGATGTTTCGGGAACGATGAATTTGTCGATCAGGATCTTTTCCATGGATTGTTCGTCTCCTTTTCCCCCATCACCTCGCTTGACATCGCGAAGGCGAGTGAACTAAACTTCAGGTAGTCTAATTAAGACTACCTGAGCGATGCAAGCAAAATATGAGCCTCGGCTATTTTTTCGACTCTTCCTGGTCGTTCTCGTCGCTCAGGCTTTGTTCGGCCGTCTACTACACGATCCCCGCGAATCCAATGGAGGAAATGATGAACGTTAAACGCATTACCCCGGTCCTCTTTGTCAAGGAAATCGAACCCGTCCTCCCCTTCTGGGTGGACGCTCTAGGCTTTGCCAAGACCATCGAAGTCCCGCACGGCGACAAATTGGGCTTCGTTGCGTTGCAGAAGGGAACCACCGAGGTGATGTACCAGAGCTACGCGAGCCTTGGCGAAGATATGCCGCTCATCTCAGAAGCCGCGAGAAAAGGCCCGACGTTCCTCTACATCGAAGTCGATAACCTGGATGCGGTCCTGACGGCCCTGAAGAGCTCCAAAATCGTGCAGCCGGAGCGCACCGCGTTCTACGGCATGCGCGAAGTCGGCTACCAGGATCCCGCCGGCCACTACATCACCTTCGCCCAAGCGGTTGCCGCCGCTCACTAAGATCGCGGAATGGCTCGCGTTAGAGTTGCTGAGCCGAATCGTTGTAGGATGATGCGAGCCATGAAGAACCGCTCCGTCCCAGTCGACACGGTCCTCCCGCACGTCCTCTATAAGGACGTCGTCGCCGCAATCGACTGGCTGAGCAAGACGTTCGGCTTCGTCGAGCACTACCGCTACGGCGAGCCCAACGGGACCGTCAGCGGTGCGCAAATGCATCTTGGCGACGCTTGGATCATGGTGAAGGCGGCGAAACCAGGCTCTTCCAGCCCTGCCCAACTCGGGTACGGAACGCAGAGCTTGACAATCTTTGTGAACGACGTGGACGCGCATTACCGCAAAGTGAAATCAAGCGGTGCCCGGATTGCCGAGCAGCTGAACCAAACCGTCTACGGCGAACTGCAGTACGGGGTGTTCGATCTCGACGGGCACCATTGGCTTTTCTCGCAACACGCCAAAGACTTGAGCCCCGACTCCTGGGGCGCAAAGATTGCCGATAAGAAGTAACGAAGTAATGAAACAAAGAAGTAACGAAGAAGAGCGCTAGGGATTTACAGCTGCTTATCTCCGTAATCGCTTGTTACCTGGCTCTAGTGCTTTACTTTTTCGTGGTGCCGGGAATTGGTCGCCGCTCCATTTCGGTTGGTACGGCGATGGAACGTGCGCCGTTCTTGCCGACCGAACGCACGGCGAAGAAATGATTGTCGGTGGAAACCCCTTTCAACACCGTTTCTCCGGCGGATTCTGCAAAAGTGTAGACGCTCCAGCGCGACTCGGTTGTCTCACGCCACAGAATCTCGAATCCCGCGCGTTCGGAATCTTCCTCTGCTGACCATGAGACCTTGGCGTCCGGAGTGACCGCGCCCGTCAGCCGCGCGTTGACCGGCGCCGCCGGGGCCAGCGCCAACTGCCGCAGCGCTTCCGCGTTGTCCCGCGCAACATTTCCCAAAAATGCGGCGTTCAGATATTTCGCAAAATCGCCATACTCCATGCCGCCTTCGGTCCGCGGCGTCTGGTGCTGGTGAGTGTAGTCTTCCAGCGGCTCGGTGAAGCGCACCGCAGGCAGCCCTGCTTTGTAAAAGGGATAGTGATCGCCACCTCGGCCGTAACGGTCCACGCGAAATATCATGCGAATCGCGGCGCGGCCGTCGATCTCCTCCACCGCGCGCGCCAATTCCCGCGAAGGCGAATCGCAATCGTCGATTTCGCCGTTCCCGGAAAACACACGCACGCGATGCGGCGCTCCCGGCGCGGGATCATCGCCGACAATATCGTCGTCCAGCATCCCGCCAACCGTGTAGCCTTTTTCTTTCAACCAATCGACCATGTGCGTGCTTCCCAGTAACCCTTGCTCTTCGCCAGACACCGCAGCAAACAACAGCGTCGCACGATAGCCGCCCTTTCCGTTCGTACCCGCCTTGCTCAACAGTCTGGCCGACTCCACGCTCACGGCTACACCCGATCCATCATCGTCCGCGCCGGGCGCGTCGGCTTTTGTATCCTGGTCATCGGAAGGCCGCGAATCGAGGTGGCCCGAAACGATAAAAACCGTTTTGGAAAGTTTCTCGTCCGTGCCAGGCAGAATCGCATACACATTTTCCATCGGAGCCGGTTTGTTGGATGTGCGTGCCGAAGTCGCTTCAAATTTGTCGACGACCACTTGCAATTTGCCGCCCGAGGCCTTCGCGATTTCGTTGAACCGCGCCACGATGCGGTCACGGCCGCAGCCCGGGCCGCGATTCGCATCGTCCCAAGGCGCGATCGACAGACGCGTGCCGCAAGCGACCATCTGGTCGATCAACGCTCGCATCGACTTTTCGTCGATGGACGCGCGGGCGATGGAGCCGGCGGGACGCGGTAAAACCTTCGGCTTCTCCACTTTTTGTTGCGGCTCTGCCGGATCGCGCACGGCGGCCGTTTGCGCAAACGCCGGCGCACTCGCTGCGCTCAGCAGCAAAAGCGAACTGGAAAGAAACAAGAACACGACAATCGCGTGCGATACGGTTCGCCGACTTCTCATGTGATTGAGCTCCCAGGGAAATTCATCGGTAAAAAAGAACGCGCTATTCTAGCGCATTACGCCGCGGTCGCGGCGGATTCAGGGTTTTTCTCCAAGGCGGGGCGGTCCCATTTGCCCAGGATTGCCGCGGCCTCGTAGGTAGATTGGCAAAAGTCGAGAAGGGCCTTGGTTGGAGATGCGTCGTGGCGCACAGCTTCGTAAGGCAGCAGGAATTCGCCGAGGTCTTTGCGATACGCGGCAGCTTCGGAAGCGCGCGATATTCCTTGAAACCTTCGGGCTCCGGGCTGGCGTAGGAATAAAACGCGGGCTCTTTGACATCGCCGCTGCCCGGCCACCATCCGACGCTGCTCACTTCGTGCGAATACGCCTCTTTGGTGATTCGGTCGGCGCCGGGACGCTCCGGCGCGCGCCGCCCCGAAAACCGCGTGACCGCCAGATCAAAGCTGCCCCAGAAAAAGTGCACCGGGCTGCTCTTGCCGATGAAGCGCGAACGGAAATCCAGGAGTACCGCCTCGGCGGAGGCCAGGATGCGCCAGAATTTGCGGACCGCTTCCGGATCGTACGACTTGTGTACCTGGTCCTGATCGAAAGGAATGGGGTTCGGGATCTCGGCCGGCATCTTCCAGATTTTGACGTGGATGCCTTCCGACCGCATCATGTTCATGAAGTCTTTGTAGAAATCGGCGACGCTGCGTGGTGCAAGCGCAAGCTTCTTGACCGAGCCGTCGCTCTTTTTCAGCACCAGCTGATGATCGACGAAATCGAACTCCAACTCGAAAACCATCTTTTCATATGACATGGAAGAGGTGGTCAGCCCGCGGGCACTCACATAGAGCGGCACATTCCACCAATGATTGACCAAGGGAGTGAGCGCGAGGCGCACCTTGCCCACGATCTGCGTCCACATATGAAGAGTCGCGCGAGTGTCCTCCCAGGATTCGAGCGGCAGAGGAGGCCAGCATTCCGGCGCATCACTCAAGGGTTGGGAGTGGTCATCTTTAGTCGTGGTCATGGGACCTCCTGGGGTCGGTGTTCCACACAGACCATATATACGCCTCAGCTCAAGCAGGTGCCAGGGTACAGGAGCGCGTTTCGGCCTTTCGCGCAGATATGCTAACGTTTTTAGTTTATGAAAAAGCGCATAGGCGTCCTGTTGAGCGGCCGCGGCTCAAACTTTGAGGCGTTAGCGGATAGCGTGGCAGCCGGCCGAATTCCCGACGCAGAAATCTCTATCGTAGTTAGCAATCGAGAAGGCGCGCCGGGAATTGACAAGGCCAAGGATCGCGGAATCCCGATTCGGGTCATCCCGTCCAAGGGAATGGAGCGCGAGCCGTACGACCGGCAGGTTGTGGCAGTTTTACGCGAGCACGGCGTCGACCTGATCTGCCTGGCCGGATATATGCGTCTGCTATCGCCCTATTTCGTCGCGTCGTTTCCGAATCGCATCTTGAATATTCACCCGTCGCTGTTGCCCTCGTTTCCCGGACTGGAATCGCAACGCCAGGCTTTGGAGTATGGCGTGAAAATCGCGGGATGCACCGTGCATTTTGTCGATGAGAATCTCGATGCAGGCCCGATCGTTCTGCAAGCCGCGATTCCGGTCCACGACGAAGACACCGAGGCGACGTTGTCCGAGCGCATTTTGGCAGAAGAACACCGCATTTATTCCGAAGCGGTAAGGATCGTGCTGGAAGGAAAATACAAAATTGCAGGACGCCGCGTAGTGCAGGCGTAACACACAAGCGAGCGCGATTCGGAGACCATGAGCGAAACCAAATTCAAATCGGTAGATGAGCAACTGGCCTATCTGAAAAAGGGTACGGCGGAAATTGTTCCCGAAGACGAGCTGAAAGCGAAGCTCGCCAACTCCCTGAAAACCGGAAATCCTCTGCGCGTTTATCTAGGAGTGGACCCCACGGCGCCCGATCTTCATCTCGGACACACCGTCGTTCTGCGCAAGTTAAAACACTTTCAGGATTTGGGGCACACGGCGGTCTTTCTGATCGGTGACTTTTCCGCCATGATTGGTGATCCCACGGGCGTTTCGGAAACGCGGCCGTCGCTGACGCGCGAGCAGGTCGATGCCAATGCGAAAACGTATCTCGATCAAGTGTTCAAGATTCTGGACCGAAATAAGACCGAAGTTCGTTATAACAGCGAGTGGCTCGGCAAGATGTCGGCAGGAGACGTAGTCAGACTATCCTCGCACTACCGCCTGGCCCGCATGCTGGAACGCGAGGACTTTCGTTCGCGCCTGGAGAAGGGCCATCCCATTTCCGTGCACGAACTGCTCTATCCCCTGCTGACGGCGTTCGACGCCGTTTCCTTGAAATCCGACGTCGAACTGGGCGCGACCGAACAAAAATTCAATTTGCTTGTGCATCGAGAAATCCAGCGCGAATACGGATTGCCCGGGCAAGCCATCTTGACTATGCCGATACTCGTCGGGCTCGACGGCCAGCGCAAAATGTCCAAGAGCCTCGGCAACTACATCGGCATCACCGAAGCGCCCAACGAAATCTTCGGCAAGATCATGTCGATTCCCGACGACTTGATGTGGACCTACTACGAATTGGTAACGGACCGCACGCCGACCGAGATTGAGGCCTTGAAGAATAGAGGTCAGTGCTGGAGCGTTGCATCCGATGGACGCAAAAATGCAGTTAGCCCAGGAAGTGATCGCTGGGTTCCAGGGTGAAGACGCTGCGCGTAAGGCCGCCGAAAACTTTCAGCGCATTTTCCGCGACCGTCAAGCGCCTGAGGAAGCGCCAATAAAGAAAGTTCCTTTGGGCCCGCCCAAGAAGCTTACCGCGCTGCTCGTTGAGTTGCGGCTCGTACCGTCGAAGAGCGAAGCAATCCGTTTGATCGAGCAAGGCGGAGTGGAAATCGATGGTGCCCGTGTTGACGATGCGCGCAAAGAGATCGACATGAGCAAGCCCCGTGAGTTTTTGTTGCGCGCCGGAAAGAAGAAATTCGTTAGGGTAGTAGTGGCGTGATGTGCTGCAGCAGCGCCTCGCTTGAGGCCGGGCCGAGCGAGCCCACCGCCATGTGTCCGCGCAAATTAGTCGATCCAGGCTAAAATATCGCCGGCATAGACCGCCTGGCCTTCTTTCGCGAGCAGCCGCTCGACGGTGCCGGTCTTCGGCGAGCGCACCTCATTTTGCATCTTCATCGCTTCCACTACGAGCAACCCCTGTCCCGCCTCGACCTTATCGCCTACCTGAACGAGCAATCGCACTACTTTCCCCGGCATCGGTGCGACGACCTGCTGACGCCCTTCTGCCTCGACAGCGCCGTGCCGCCGCCCGCGCCACGCCCGCTGATCCACGACTTCGGCCGTGAATTCGTGATGGCCGTCCTGCAGCGTTAGCGTGCCATCGGCCGCCACAGTGATCCGCACCTCGTGCGATTCGCCGTTCAGCAAGATGGAGAAAACATTCGGCGCGATCTCGACCGCGTCTACATCGACAGCAACGCCATTGAGCGAGACCCGCCACCTGGAGCCTTCACGTTGCAGCTCAACCGTGCGCGTCTTGCCCAAAATGCGGACATCGAATTTCATGGCGTGCGGTCCACTTGCGCACGCCGGCCTTCCGTCTTCCAGCGTGACTCCTTACCAGCTTCCGGAGCACTACTCGACAACGCGCTCGTCTTCCCTGCTTCGTTTGCCTGCCACAATGCGGCGGCGATGGCAGCGGCATCCGCGCTGGCGCTGACGCTTTCGTCCGCGGCGACACCGGGACGTTTGCGAGCCAAGAGTTCATCGAGCCATTTCGTGTGGATCTCGTTGCGAAGGAAATCGGGCTCCGTCAGCAGGCGGAGGAACAGCGCAATGTTGGTCTTAATACCGGTGATGGTGGACTCTTCGAGCGCCCGTCGAAGGCGCGCGATGGTCTCTTCGCGGCTGTTGCCCCAGGCAATCAGCTTGGCCAGCAGCGGATCGTAGTCGTTGGGGACGGTCCATCCTTCATACACGCCGTCGTCCAGCCGAATGCCGGGTCCGCTAGGCGCATGGCGCGAAAGAATCTTTCCCGGCGACGGGAAAAAATTGTTGTCAGGATCTTCCGCGTAGAGGCGCACTTCCATGGCATGTCCCCGCGGCGTGATCGTCTCCCACGCGAACGGAAGTCGGTGACCCGCCGCGATCGCGATCTGGAGCTTAACCAGATCAAGCCCGGTAACCTGTTCGGTGACGGGATGCTCGACCTGGAGTCGCGTGTTGACCTCCAAAAAATAAAAATTCAGATGCGCATCCACAAGAAATTCCACGGTCCCGGCGTTCGTATAGCGTCCCGCGCGCGCCAGGCGCACCGCGGCGTCACCCATTTTCTTGCGCAGGTCGGGAGTGACCACCGGCGAAGGCGCTTCCTCGATCACCTTCTGGTGGCGTCGCTGCACGGAGCATTCGCGCTCGCCGAGTGAAACCACGCGGCCGTGCGAATCGGCAAGAATCTGGATTTCGATGTGCCGCGGCTTCTCCAAATATTTTTCAAGGTACAACCGCGGATCGCCAAACGCATTCATCGCTTCAGAAGAGGCGTCGCGATAAGCGGAAGCGAATTCAGCGCCGCTCAACACCAACCGCATGCCTTTTCCGCCGCCACCCGCGACCGCTTTCAGCAAAACCGGAAACCCCATCGAGTCGGCGAGGGCGTGCGCTTCATCGGGCTTCTCGATCGGATCATTGGTCCCAGGAACGATGGGAACATCGGAGCGCCGCGCAATCTGCCGCCCCGCGGTTTTTGATCCCAGCGCTTCCATCGCTTCGGCGGAAGGTCCGATAAACGTAATGCCAGCTTCGGTGCAAGCACGCGGAAGCGCCGCATTTTCCGCGAGAAAGCCATAGCCAGGATGGATGGCATCGCAACCAGCTCGCCGAGCTACGCCGATAATTTTTTCGATATTGAGATAGCTTTCGCGGGCGGGAGCCGCGCCAATCGGATAAGCTTCGTCGGCCAGGCGGACGTGCAGTGATTTGCGATCGACGTCGCTGAAAACAGCGGCGGATCGAATGCCGAGTTCCCGGCAGGCTCGAAGGATGCGGACGGCGATTTCGCCGCGGTTGGCGATCAGGATTTTCTTGAACATGCCGTCTTTGCGATGCGGGGAAATTCTAGCATGCAGGTGCGGTAAGGCTGGCGAGGGAGGCAGGTTGCGTGTCCAATCGTTTCGGGTGTAAGAAGGTGCGGCAAATTCGTTAAAGGCCGAGTGCGCTGGATGCGGGGACACCGGGTGAGAACGGGGAGAAGCATGACCAACAGATGGAAGCTGGTTGTAGTTTTGGCGTTGTTCGCTGTTGCGAGCGTGCCGGCGTATGCGCAGGAGCCGGCGATTGCGCCTGGGGAAAACTTGGTGGTGGATGGCGTGCCGGCGATTCCGGCTTCGCTGGTCGATTCCGCAGGGCGATATTCGTCGTATCGAGGGGCGACGCTGGCCGACTGGCACCCGTCGCGGCGCGAGATGCTAATTGCGACGCGATTTGGCGATACGCCGCAGCTTCACCTGGTGAAGATGCCGGGGGGCGAACGGCAGCAACTTACCTTTTTCGCGGATGCTGTCGGCAACGGAACGTTTCATCCGAATGGCGGCGACTACATCGTGTTCTCGAAGGATGTCGGCGGCGGCGAGTGGTTTCAGTTGTATCGCTACGACGTGACCACCGGCGACGTGACGCTGCTAACGGATGGCAAGTCGCGGAACTTGCGGGGACCTTGGTCGTCGCGCGGCGATCAGATCGCGTATATGTCCACGCGGCGGACTGGGAAGGACACCGATTTGTGGGTGATGAATCCGGCTGATCCGAAGAATGATCGTTTGCTCACGCAATTGGCCGGGGGAGGTTGGCAGCCGCAGGACTGGTCACCAGACGACAAGAAGATCTTGCTGACCGAGGAGATCTCGATCAATGAGAGCTATCTGTGGCTTGTGGACACAACCACCGGAGCCAAGACCGAGCTGACGCCGCGCGACGCAAAGGAGAAGATTTTTTACGGTGACGCGCAATTCAGCAAGGACGGCAAGGGCGTCTATGTCACGACGGACAAGGACTCCGAGTTTCAACTCTGGCCTATCTCGATCTGGCGACAAGCAACCAAATATCTGACTAGTAAGATCCTGTGGGATGTGAGCAGTTTGATCTTTCGCAGGACGGGAAGAGGCTGGCATTTGTAAACGATGAAGAGGGCGTGAGCGTTTTGCATGTAATGGACACCGCCACAGAGAAAGAAGTGCCGCTACCCAAGCTCCCTGTGGGCGTGATCGGCGCCCTGAGATGGCACAAGAACGGCCGCGAATTGGGATTTTCGTTAAACAACGCGCGTAGTCCAGGTGATTGCTACTCGCTGGACGTCACAACCGGAAAAGTGGAACGCTGGACAATAAGCGAGACCGCGGTGAAAACCGACACGTTTCCGGAAGCGGAACTCGTGCGCTGGAAGAGTTTCGACGGAAAAATGATCTCTGGATTTTTGTACAAACCCGCGGCGAAATTCTCAGGCAAGCGGCCGGTTCTGGTGGTGATTCACGGCGGACCCGAAGGCCAGTCGCAGCCAACATTTCTCGGACGCGCAAATTATTATCTCAATGAGATGGGCATCGCCCTGATTGTGCCCAACGTCCGCGGATCCACCGGATACGGGAAGACTTTCACGCTGCTCGACAATGGCTTCAAGCGCGACGACACCTACAAAGACATCGACGCGCTATTCGACTGGATCGCGTCGCGGCCGGATCTCGATGCGGATCGCATCGCGGTCACCGGCGGTAGCTACGGCGGCCACATGACGCTGGCAGTCTCGACGTTTTACAGCGACCGCATCCGCTGCTCCGTCGACATCGTCGGCATGTCCAACCTCGTGACCTTCCTGGAACACACAGAAGCTTACCGCCGCGATTTGCGCCGCGTCGAATACGGCGACGAGCGCGATCCCAAAATGCGCGAGTATCTCGAAAAGATCGCGCCCGATGAACAACATCGAAAAGATCAAAAAGCCCATGTTCGTGATCGCCGGAAAGAACGATCCACGCGTGCCTGTCACCGAATCGCAGCAGATCGCCGACGCCCTGAAAAAGCAAGGAACCCCGGTTTGGCTATTGATCGCGAAAGACGAAGGCCACGGCTACCGCAAGAAGTCGAACCAAGACTTCCAGTTCTACGCCACGGTGGAATTTTTGCGTCGGTACTTGTTGCAATAACGAAATTAGCCGCCGAGAGTGATCTCCACCTCAAATTGGGCCGACTTGGGGAGCCCCCGCGGCATAATCTTCATCGCGCTGAGCCTGGGAACATCCAGGACAACGCTGACGATTTTATTGACCGTTATCCCCTCCATGAGGTAACGGACGGCAAGCGCGTTGGGAACCGGGTGCCCTTGCGCGACGGCGGCAAATGGCACGATGCCGTACTTGTTTTTAAGGCTGACAGCAATAGCAACCAGATCAGCAAGATTTTGAGCATCGATCCCGCTGTATTTCAGTCGTTCCAGCAGATGATAATCCAGAGAAAGTTCTCTTCCGGGCGTGGCCATTGCGGACCTCTTTTACGAAATCGCGAATGTACTACGGCCTTTGGCGCGTAGTATGGGGACCCTTAATTTAGGCTGCATGCAGCCTCCGGTCAAGGAAAACAGCGGAGTTGGCGGGAACGTTCCGATGGCGCCCTGCTAGAATCCGCCCGGTCTGCGAAAGCGGCTACTATGACTATTTGCTACAACGGGATGTTGCCGTGCTTCTTTTTGGGATTGATGTCTTTTTTGTTCTCAAGCGAGCGTAGCGCAGTGATCACCTTGAAACGAGTGTCCGCCGGCTCGATCACCGCATCAATGTAACCGCGTTCGGCGGCGACAAAGGGGTTGGCGAAGCGATCTCGGAACTCCGCGATTTTATCCTGCCGCAAACCATCTCGCTCATGCTCGGGTGCGCGTTCGATTTCGCGTTTGAAGACGATATTGACCGCGCTCTCCGGTCCCATAACCGCGATTTCCGCGCAGGGCCAGGCAAAATTGGCATCGGTGCGAATGTGCTTCGAGGCCATGACGCAATAAGCACCGCCATACGCTTTGCGAGTGATGACGGTAATTTTCGGCACGGTAGCCTCGGCGAAAGCAAACAGAAGCTTCGCGCCGTGCTTGATGATGCCGCCGAACTCCTGTTGCGTGCCTGGAAGAAAGCCGGGGACATCCTCAAACGTGATCAGCGGAATGTTGAACGCGTCGCAGAACCGCACAAAGCGCGCACCCTTCACGCTCGCATTGATATCCAGCACCCCAGCCAGGAAAGCGGGTTGGTTAGCCACGATGCCCACGGGACGCCCATCCAGCCTGGCGAACCCGACGACCAGATTCTTCGCGAAATGTTCGTGGACTTCAAAAAAGTACCCGTCGTCAACGACGGAATGAATTGCATCCTTAATGTCGTAAGGTTTCTGCGGATCTTCCGGAACCAGAGCATTCAGCGATTCATCGCGTCGATCGATGGGATCGGAAGTCGCGCGCCGCGGCGGATCTTCCAGATTGTTGGCAGGCAGAAAACTCATCAGTTCTCGAATCATCGCCAGGCAATCGGCGTCATCGGTGGATACGAAATGAGCCACGCCACTTGTGGCGTTGTGCGTCATCGCTCCGCCCAGCTCCTGCTTGGTGACTTCCTCGTGGGTCACCGTCTTGATTACGTCCGGACCTGTAACGAACATGTACGAAGTCTCGCGCGTCATGAAAATGAAATCGGTGATCGCCGGCGAATAGACTGCCCCGCCCGCGCAAGGCCCCATGATGGCACTGATCTGCGGAATCACGCCGCTGGCCAGCGTATTACGTAGAAAAATGTCCGCATAACCCGCCAGCGAAGCGACGCCTTCCTGGATGCGTGCCCCGCCGGAATCGTTCAACCCGATCACGGGAGCGCCAGCGCGCATGGCCAGATCCATGATTTTGCAAATTTTGAGAGCGTTTGTTTCCGACAGCGAACCGCCAAAAACCGTAAAGTCCTGCGCAAAAACATAAACCAGTCGGCCATCGATTCGGCCGAAACCTGTGATGAAGCCGTCGCCCACAGGCCGCTGTTCCTGCATACCAAAATCCACGCAGCGATGACGCACAAATTTGTCGAGTTCCTCGAAGGTGCCTTCATCCAAAAGCAAATCCACGCGTTCGCGAGCGGAGAGTTTGCCTGCCTTGTGTTCACGCTCCCGCCGTTCCGGGCCGCCACCCGCTTCGGCTTCCCCGTCAAGACGCCGGAGCTCTTCCATGCGGTCCCGCTGCTTTGCGCTGGTGCGTTGCGGATTTGTTTTCAGCCAAGAGTCTCTCCCGGGGCGGACGGTTCTTTTTTGTGGAAGATGCGTACGGCAAGATGCGTGGCGAGCCAGGTGGTGCCGAGAAGCAAAACTATACCCAGAACGATCTCGGCGCCGATAGCGACGGCGCGCTGCGCGGGCGATTCAATGGACGTGACGTAAACAGTCGCAGTCACAAGAGTGAACATGGCGCCCAGAGTCATCGCGACAATGAGCACGGTGGTAAAGATCGAGGCAAGAATCTTTTTCATGAGAGCGCGGCGTTTTTCCGCAGCCCGTTAAGCTGTGCCTTATTAAGGCGATCAACCCGGCTTAGCCACCAAGGCATTTCTTTGTGTTACCACACAACTACCGGAAGTCCCGAAGAAGGATAGCGCAACCGCGGCGAAATCAGAACGGCGAGGTTCACCTGCCATCGGAGCGAGCCCCAGACTCAGCGCAAACCCGACCAGTCGTCGGCAACGATGATGGAGTCGCTGGGGTTGGCGGGATCATATTTGATGCTGGCAGGCTGCCCGGTAACCAGGCGCTCGAAGCGGATCTGACCTTCCAGGCCGGTAATGTCTTGAGCGGTGTGATAGGTCACGCCGGAAATGGCGTAGCTGTACGAAACCAGATGCCGCGGCCGCGTATCCGTAATCGGTTGCGCACGCGGACCAAACATGCGCTTAGCCGCGGGTTCCTCCGGGGGATGCTCGACCAGTTCAACAACCTGGCCTTCCGCGATCCGTCCGATCTGGTTCAACTGCAGGCGCCTCTTGCGTTCGATATTCTCCGGCGCCTCCGCGGGACGAAAAAAGGCGTACGCCACCATGGCGATGGCCGCAACTGCTGCGGCACCCATCCCGACCGCCACTTTCCAATCAGCAAACATTGTCTTCGACGAACTCCCTGAGTATCCCTGAATTGAAGCGCGCGAGGACCGCACTCGTTGCGGAGGTAGCCTCGTCTACGTTCATGCGGAGATATTCGGTCAGGCCGAAAATCCCTCACGAATGCGTATTCTACCGAAACCCGACGTGAGACGCGCGTTACGCTTGTGGGGCATGCACCGGATTACGCAACACTCCGATTCCCGCAACCGATACCTCCACGACGTCATTCGCGACCAGCGGGCCGACACCAGAAGGAGTGCCCGTGGAGATCACATCCCCCGGATAAAGCGTCATCATCCGGGATATCCACCGGACCAGAAATTCGCACGGATACAACATGAGCGAAGTGCTGCCGGACTGACGCAGTGCGCCATTGACGTGGGCTTCGACGAGCACATCCGTAGGATCGAGATCGGTCTCGATGTGCGGCCCGACGGGACAAAACGTGTCGAAGCCTTTGGCTCGCGTGAATTGCACATCGGTCTTCTGCAAGTCGCGTGCGGTAACGTCATTGACGCAGGTATACCCGAGGACATTTTCGAGGGCGTCGTCCGCGTCCCTCAGGTGCGAACAGCGGCGCCCGATCACAACCGCAAGCTCCGCTTCATGTTCGATACGTTGCGAGTAGATCGGCAGCACAATCGGTTCGCCAGGACCGACGATCGAAGACGATGGCTTGAGGAAGATCATCGGCTCTTTCGGGACGTCGTTGCCGAGTTCGGCGGCATGTGCCGCATAGTTCCGGCCGACACAGACAATTTTCCCCGGCACGACGGGCGCGGCAAGGCGCACGTCCGAGAGCGGCCAGGTGTGGGTCGTGCGCGACCATTTTCCCCACGGCGCGCCCGATAGTTCGCAGACCTGCCCGTTCTCCAGCAGGCCGTAGAGGGGAGTAGCGGGCCGCGCGACGGAAGTGTCCAGCGGCAGAAACCGGCAAAATTTCATAGGTGATGGTTGGAGTGCGATACCCGATGGTTAGACATATACGATTCTCGAACTCTCCAGATGCACGTGCCGATCCAGGAGAGCGTCGCCAACATCATACACACGATGGCGCCCAAGGTGAAAATTTGAACCGCGCTGTACCGCTCACCCAGCGCGCTGAAAACCATGGATAACCCGCGGTACGTAAACGTAAGAATGCTCCAGGCAATCAGGCTGGAAACCAGCAGCCGTCCGGGCCGCCACATGAAGCGAACCACGGGCACAAGAAAGAACACGCCAAAGGCCGCGGCGGCAATGATGTTACGCTGCAACGCCACGGTCTCGAGGGCCGCAACGCGATTGGCGACGTATACCCAGGCGACCAACGTGATGGCCAGACCTATGCCTGAACACGCTCCCGTGCGCACTCCTGAATCCCGCAAGACGAGAGCCAATTCGTTGTCCGTAAAACGATTGTCAACCCGCATAGGCCCGCATCACAGCGGGGCCTCCCAGTTTCGATTTAAGCTTAAACCCGGGACTACGGGGAATGTTGCGCGACGTCGGCAGCCACTGGCGGAGTGGGCGCACTCTCGTTGCCGGAGTGGTCGACGGCAGTCACGCGATACCAATACTGATGGCCGAGGGCTAAAGAAGTATCACGATACGCAGGGGAGAGCAATAAGTCCGGCGTAACGGACTGACCCTTGTCGTTCTCCTGCTCGCTACGATAGACGCGATAGCCGGCTAGATCAGGTTCGGCGTTGATCGACCATGATAGATCGACTTCCGGTGCTGCACCGTTCGGATTGGCCAGCACCGCCGCGACTACGCCTTGCGGAGTAGCGGGCGGAAAGGTATCCGCCGGAGTGAGCACCAGCGGATCGGAATCGCTGGACTCCAGCGGATTTCCCGCGACCGTAGTGACGCTGCGCACCACGTAGACGTAAGTCTTGCCGAAGTCGAATTGGGTATCGCGGTATTCGGGCGTGCCCGAGGCAGCGAGCATAGTTAATGGCGCGATCCATTTTTCATGCAGAACGTCTTTCGTGGCGGGGTCGTGTGTCCGGGGATCGAGTTGCCCACGGTAAACGTGATATTCCGAGATTGCGATGGGATCGCCGCCGGACGTTCGCGTAGCCGCTGGCCAACTCAAGTCGATGGACGTTTCATTCACTTTCGATTGAATGAACGCGATACGTTCCGGCACGGGGAAAACCCGAACAGAAACAGCATTGGAGTCGACAGACGCCCGTTTTTTGGAGGCACGGGTCCGCACGCGGTAAACGAGCGCGCCTCCCGGATGGGTACGCGTCTCGTCCGGGCCGACTGCGCTGAGGAATTGGATATGGTCATCGGCTTCATATTTCTTGGCAAGCGCGCCGGGAATGGTGTCCACAATGCGAAACGAATTGGCGTCCGGCGTGCCGTCGGCTTTAGCCACGCCCCGCAAGACCTCAATGGCAGGCGGCTCGGTAAGGCGCGCACCACGGATCGTTTTGGTCGGCATGGTGAAGGTAAGTTGCACAGCGTCGCCGGCTTGACGGCCGGCAAGGTCCGTGACGGCGACTGGAATCGGCGGCGAAGGTGCAACGGGATCCCCGGGCGCGCCACACCCCGCGAGGAAAAACAAGAGGCCGAGAATCGAAACGGCGCGATCGAAAGTCGAAAGACGAAAACCAAGACAAATCGGTAACCGGCCGAGCTCTCTCGTTCTCCGTGCCCTCTGTGCTTCGACCTTTGTGCCCTCTGTGTTAAATCTTTTTACCGCCGTACCAACCGCTGACCAAAATAAATTGGTGCACGAGCAGTCGACCGGCATTCGCGTGGGCGGTGTCCGCGAGTTTCGATGGTCCATTTTAAGGTTTCGTGTTTGAGCGAGTCTCGCCTTACAGCCCGTCTTACAGAATGTAGCGGCTCAAATCCTGGTTCTTGACGATTTCAGCGAGCTGTTTGTTCACGTACGCCGCGTCCACCTTCACATTTTTCTTTTTCAGGTCGGAAGCCTCAAACGAAAGCTCCTCAAGTACTTTTTCAAGGATGGTGTGAAGGCGCCGGGCCCCGATGTTCTCAGTCTGCTCGTTGACGCTGGTGGCAAATTTAGCGATGGTCTCGACGGCGTCTTCCGTGATGTTGAGCTTCAAGCCTTCGGTTTCGAGCAGCGCGATGTATTGCTTGATGAGCGCATTCTTGGGCTCCGTGAGAATGCGGACGAAGTCTTCTTCCTTTAGCGATTGCAACTCCACCCGAATCGGCAAGCGGCCCTGCAACTCCGGAATCAAATCGGACGGCTTGGTGACGTGGAATGCGCCAGCCGCAATAAACAGGATGTGATCGGTGCGGATCATGCCGTAGCGCGTGTTTACCGTCGTGCCCTCGATGATCGGCAGAATGTCCCGCTGCACGCCTTCGCGAGACACATCCGGGCCATGGCCCGATTCGCGCCCGGCGACTTTATCGATCTCGTCGATGAAAATGATACCCATCTGCTCGGCGCGCTCCACGGCCACGCGTGTGACCTGGTCCATGTCCAGAAGCTTGTTCTCTTCTTCTTGAATCAGGTACTCGAAGGCATCCGCGACGCTCATCTTGCGCTTCTTTTTCTGCTGTCCGAACATGCCCGAAAGCATGTCCTTGATATTGACGTCCATCTCCTCGACGCCCTGGTTGGAGATGATTTCAAACGAAGGCATCGAACGTTCGCGAACTTCGATGTCCACCATGCGCTGGTCGAGTTTGCCTTCGCGCAGCTGCGCGCGGAGCTTTTCGCGCGTGCGCTGCGTTTGCTCGCGCTGCTGCGCGGCATCCCCTTCGGTACTGTTTGGCGCCGGCGGCGGAGAAGGCGGCAGCAGCAGATCGAGCACCCGCTCTTCGGCCGTTTGTTCGGCGCGGTCAGCGACTTCGTCGAGCTTTTCTTCGCGCACCATGTCGATCGAGGTTTCGACCAGATCGCGCACCATGGATTCGACATCGCGACCGACGTAGCCTACCTCCGTATATTTGGAGGCCTCAACTTTAACGAATGGACACCCCGCGAGGCGCGCAAGGCGGCGGGCGATTTCCGTTTTGCCAACGCCCGTAGGGCCAATCATCAGGATATTCTTGGGGAGAACGTCTTCGGCGATCTCCGGCGGAAGCTTCTGGCGGCGGACGCGATTGCGCAAGGCTACCGCAACAGCGCGTTTCGCCGCGTTCTGCCCAACGATATATTTGTCGAGCTCCGCGACGATCTCGCGCGGCGTCATGTCGTCGAGCGCGGGAAGCAGTTCCGCCTCCGCGGCAGGCGCCGCTCCATTACCACCGGGCATGTAAACGATCTCTTTGTCAGACTTGCTGGTCATTCCATCCTTCTATCTCGGTGCTGCTCTGTCTCGATGCCGATCTCAGTGATTTCTCCGTGCCCGCGCCGAATTGTGTTCCCTGAAAGCGCCCGCATCGGAACGGCCGCTACGCGTTCGCCGGTGAATACTAGGATGCCGCAAGTCGGCGGATAGCGCCCCAGTTCTACAACTCCTCTACTGTGAAGTTAGCATTAGTATAGATGCAAATCTCACTCGCGATGCGCATCGCTTCCATGGCGAGGTCTTTTACTCCCAGCTTGGAGTGCTTGATCAGCGCGCGAGCGGCGGACAGCGCATAAGTGCCTCCCGAACCGATCGCGCAGAGCCCATCGTCGGGCTCAATTACGTCGCCGTTACCCGAAAGCAGAAACGTGCCCTTACTGTCGGCCACAATCAGCAGCGCTTCCAAATGGCGAAGGGCGCGATCCTTGCGCCATTCCTTGGCGAGCTCCACGGCAGCCTTTTGCAGGTTGCCGGAATGCTCCTGAAGCTTGCCTTCAAAACGCTCGAACAGCGAAATGGCATCCGCAGTGGAACCCGCGAAACCCACGATGACCTTGTCGTTGTAGAGCCGCCGCGTCTTGCGCGCGCTGTGCTTCATGACGTGGTCGCCCATGGTCACCTGACCATCGGCAATCAGCACCACTTTGTTATCTTTGCGCACGCACAGCACCGTAGTGCCGTGCCACTGTGCGCTTCCTGCCCATTTTGCATTCGACCATTATACAGCCGCGCGAGTCCACGCCAAGCGCATCGGCGCGCTTATTGCTCTCGTGGCTCCGAGCGATTCTCGAAGTCTTTCAAAAGCGATGTCGCTGGATTTCTTGCCTTCCCACGATTCCGAACCGTTTCCATCATTTGCTGGCTAGGTCACTGGTTAGGCGCGGCCGGTTCGGCGGGCGACTTCTCCACCTCCCGCAAATGTTCCTGGAGGGTCCACAGGTGCTCGCGGGCGTGGTTCAACTCGGACATGCGCTGAGCGAGTTCCAATTGATTGCGGAGCTTGAGATCTTCCGGACCCGTGCTTAGAGCTTTTCTGGACTGGTTGACCGCTTCTTCGCTGTCGCGAATAGATTGAATCGTGGCGTCGATTTCCTTTTGAGTCTCCTCGGCGTTGCCTTCAGGCTGGCCGAAGGCGAAGCAGCTAGCGATGTTGTTGAAGCCTTCCATTTCGAGGGCCGCGGCTTGCTCTTCTTTCTGAAAGATGTAGAGGTCGGCCGGAGTGCGTGTGGCGATCAGTTCTTCGTTGGTCCAGACCTTGACCTTGTGCGTAGGTGACGCAGAACTCGGTGACTGTGAATCGGGCGGAGTTTGTTCTCTTGCGGCCGGCATGATTGGCATGGATACGGCTGACAGCAGTGCGGAGAGAGCGGCTGCGCCTCTGAGGAAGCCCCACTTGTCCATGGACTTCTTATATCACTATTGAGAAATTTCGCGGAACGAAAGCGTCTTGTAAGTAATCGTGGGAAGGGCGTTCGTTACCAGGCAGCTGTCGTACTGAAGATTGGGATTGCCGCTGCCTGACAACCAGTTGAGCGTCGGCGTCCCGGGAGTGCCGAGCGGCGCGTGGCTTATGGGATCCACGGTCTGCGCGAGCACCAGCGAGCCATAGAAATGCGTGAGCCGCGAGGCTGGCTGCTCGAATACTCCCGTTCCGATCGCGAGAATCAGGCCGTCATAGGGGTGATCGACATATTGCACATCACCCTGTACCAGGAGAATTCCGGAGCCTGGCGGCGAAGGATTGCCGCTGAGGCTGCAGTTACCGGTGACCATCACCACAGTGGGATTTGAAGCTGAGCCGAGGTTGCTGGTCGTGCTGCAATCGGGCACGGTGTAATCCGCGGCAGACTGGATTTCGCTTACCAATTGATTGAGTCCCGCGATGCTGGTGAGGTCCAGCGTTTGCCCAGGATGCAGCGGATCCGGAAAGCTCTGCATGGCGGCGGCGTTGCTCCCGACCGAGGCGATCGCGGGAGGTCCCGCGCTGCCGCCAGTGCCGGGGTAATTTCCCGCAGGCGTGAGCTTCCCGGAAAGATTGGTGATCGAAGTGGAATTCGTGCCCGCAACCGCGTACTGCTCCGCCGCGGGGTTGCAGAAGTCTGTGCCGCTGATCCCGAAACCCCCGCTTTGATTGCCGAAGCTGGTTGCCCCGGTGTACGTTCCCACCGCCGTGACCGCGGCCGGAAAACTCATGCTCAGCACCGTGGGTGCCACGACATACTGCAGAATCTTCTGGGTGCCATCCGGCAACACCGCTAACGAGGTGACTTCCAAAGCTTGCTGGCCCGTGGAGTTGAGATTGAGATGTTGCCCATCGAAAAAGAGCAGCGTGGTGTTGTCCAGAACGTGATCGCCGTTCACATCGATGTTGATGGAGGCTTCCGTGATCGGGTTGATTCGGACCCATTTGTAAAGGGCTCCGTTGATGCCCGCAACGGGCAAGGGCGCCACTGAAGCAATGGTCTGCACCCCGCCACCAGGAGGGAGCGCCAAATTCCGTAGCGTATTCGGTGTCAGGATACGCGGTTAACACATTTTCCGCGCCGACCGGATTCGTGACGTACCGCACCTGGCCCAGCGCAAGCGTCGCAGGGATGAATCCGGGCGAAGTGGTGTTGAAGTAATTGGGATTTCTCGACAGCAGGCGGCCCCGGCCTTCTTCCAGCCCAGCCCTGGCGGCGTAGTAGGCGCCAGTCGACGACCGGTAATTCCCGGAAAGTGACGTTTCCATTCCAGCGGCAATGATCAAAGAGATGGCCACGACGCTGATCAAGAGGAGCGCGGAGATGGCAATGAGAAGTGCGACTCCTGCTTGGGAATGCTTGGATCGCCGATGGCGGGTGGTGTTCATTCCTTTATCGCTCTATTGATTTGGATTGAGCCGATGGCCCCGGCCGTGAAGTTCCACTAAACGTGGCATGCCCGTCTGCGCATCGGTCGCCGTCGCCTGAACAATCAGTGTGATTTCAACATCCAGAATATTCGAGGGCGTGTTGAAAGCCCCGGCGGTCGGACAGCTTAACGGAGTACTGCCGCCGGTTTCGCACGTGTAGGTGAACAGCGGTACCGGTGTTCCGCCCGGAAACATCGTGGGATATGCCCCGCGAATGGCATTGATCTGAGTGCCCGTGGCGTTGTTCATCACATTTTGAATGTAGGGAACCATCGCCCCCGCCGTTGCGGCCATGGGATCCCCCATCACTTTGTTGGTTACGCCCCGCATCAGCGTGGTCGTGCCGGCGGGCAATTGATAGCGTACCCACTGAACGTTCGCGTTGTTCGCCGGGTCGATGCTGGTCTCGATGATCAGATCGAAGCCCTGGGGACTCGCGCAGGTTATTCCGATGCTACACGTGGAACTCGGGCTGGCGGCAAAGGGCGTCGCCGCGTAGAGGCTTGCCGCGGGCAAAACAAAGAAGTGATTCGGCGGCGGGTAGCCGGAGTCGTTGACGTCCCGAACGATTTGATCGAGCCCCAGGCGCGCTTCCTGGAAGCTGGATAGGATTTGCGAGTCGGTTTGGTAACGCTTCTGCGCCGCTCCCAACAACGCGAAAGCGGTTCCCGCGACCACCAGAAACATCGCGGCAGCGACGAGCAATTCCAGCAGCGAGAAACCAGCTTCTTTCGCGGGCGTGTGGGCGCGGTTCACTTTTCCACCGTCGCATCCAGCGTCAGGGGCAGAAAGTATCCCTGGCCGCCGATTTGGCGCGCGCTGATCAGGAAGCGCCTGCCGGTGACGTGCTGCGCTCCGTTCACGTACGTGACGACCGCCCAGCGTACGTCGTAGTTTGCACCGTAGGGGTCTTCCGGGTCGGCAACCGTCATCGAGTAGCCCGGCACTTGCCCCGCGGAAAAATCGATCGCCGGGCTGTTGTTCACCTGCGTCACCGGGCTGCCGACGATAGACGCCGGGGTCGCCGAGCTTCCCAGGTTCCAGGTCGTGGCTTGCGCGTCAGGGCACGTCGGCGCCGTGCATGTCGCGGCGGTAAGCGGCTGATCCAGCATCTGTTCCAGCATCCGCTGTTCGATGACCAGCGCCGTCGATCCCGTGCGATTGCCGTTGCTGATGGTCAGCGAGATCGGCACGAGCTGCGCTACCGCCACCATACCGACGAGCAGAATCACCGTCGCGACGAGCACCTCCATCAGCGTAAAGCCGCGTTCACCGGAGCCTCTCGACGTGTCTTGCGGGCGCATCTTGTTTTGAGCCTTAGCGCGCTAGCTGATTTGTTGCCATGCGCTTCCGGTGCCTCCCGCGTAGGTCCACACCTGCACGGAACCCGACGGCAACACGATCACCGCGCGGTACCCCCCGTCGGGCGAAGTATTGCCCACGTAAAAGACGTAGACCGCCGGCGGAGAGGCCACCACGGCGCCGCGCTGATCAAATCTAACGGCGCCGCTGCCGGGCGAAATTGGCGTCAGCGCCGGAATGTTTGCCGCCGCCGCAAGCGCTGCCGTGTTCGGGACTACGCCAGCCGAAACCAGTGTCGCGTTGGGACCAAGCAAAATTTGCTTTTCCGTCGGCCCTTCCACGCCGTCCCCGTTGTCATCCGACCAGATGTTTGCCTGTCCGTAGGCCGTGGCCTGGGAATTCACGCAGTTGATGGGCGTATTTTTTCGGATGGCTTCGAAGCGGCTGAATTTCAGAATGCCGGCCAACTGATTGGCGGCGTCATTCAACTGGTACGTTTTCAGCGTTTTTGTGATTGGACTGATGGCGAAGCCGGATATGACCAGGATGATCGCCACGGAGACCACCAACTCCAGCATGCTTAGCCCTTGGACGTTGTTGGCCGAGCCGCGTCGAATGTTGATGAGACGCGGGACGGTGAAGCATCTTTCCCATTTCGGTACACGCCCAGTCCGGTACGCGCCCGTTCCGGTACACCGAGTGTAAAAACGTTACAACTTCGCCTTGCCCTGCACAAGCATTTCTCCGCCAGAGCGGCGATTTTGCCAACGGGCGGTCCAGAGTCCCCGCCACTTCTCGACGCTCACGGCGAGCAGTCGGGGCCGATATCGCGAAAGGTTCCGAGTTGCAATCGGTTAGCGGGGCTTGGCGTAGGCGGCGTCGGCGTCCCGGAGGCGCTCCGGGCGCGCTCCCGCTATTTCGACGGGTTTCACGCGCGGAATCAGGTTCAGCTCGGCGGCTTGCGCGAAATACGCGGCTAGGCCTCGCTGGTTTTCTTCGTCGAGGCTGAAATTGATATTTTCCGTTAGGTACCGCTGGAGCTTGTTGGCAGGGAGGTTTAGCTCAGCGGCGGCCTGGGTGCTGATCTCCGAGAGATGGCGCATGCCGTAATGGCGCGACGCTTGGAAATCCGCCACGACTTCCGGCGTGGCCGCTTTGCGGCGCCCGGCCCAGACCGCCAGCACCGCGGGGAGAGCGGTCATGCGGCGCCATTGCTCGACGACGTCGTAGATGTGCAGCGTACTGTCGCCGTCGATCCCTGCGCCCTCGACGCCTAACGCCGACGCGGTGCAGATTTGCTCGCCGGCTTCGCCGCGCCGCGTGCCGGACTCCATCGCCAGGCTGAGCCGCAGGGCCGGGTCGCCGATCACCAGGGCCGCTTCGGCGCGCTGCAGCATGGCGGCAAGGTCCGGCGCCATCTCGAAAAACTCCGGCGCGATCTTCCATTTTTGCTGGCAAAGAATCTTGACGAGTGCTTGCGTGCTGCGGGAGCTGCTGTCCAGCGCAATTTTGCGGATTTTCTCGATGGGCATCCGGGAAACCAGCAGCAAGCTGCGAACCCGCGTTTTCGACGCGATAGCCATGTCCGGGAGGATCACCAGGTCGTCGATGCGCTGGTACTCGATGGCCGGGATGATGGCGACGTCGACGGCGCCCGTGCGCAAGGCCTCAGCGCAGAGCGACGGCACCGTGAAAGAAAGCTCGTACTTGCCGCGCAGCGGGCCGTGCGTGAAGCTCCAAACCAGCGGGGCAGTGTTCAGATATTGGACAACCGAGATGCGCAGTTTTGGCAAAGTTGGCGTTTTTCCGCGAGCGGAGGGTGTCCGCGCCTTTCGGGGAAGCTTCAGTATAGCAGACATGGCAAGCGCGATTTTGGTCGGCGCTGGAGCCGATTTGTTGTAAAACGTTTCCTCACTTCTGCAGCCGGTGAATTCGGAGGCGTTGAAAATGTTGAAACGTTCGCTGTCATTGTCGCTTGTGACCCTGTTGACCTGTGCGCAGACGACCTTGTCGCGCTCTCCGGAGTCGCGTTTGGCGGACGCTCGTCCGGCCGCAACCATCGATGATGCAAAACCTTCCCCGACGATCGCCGAGAAAACCGCCGGCGCGCTGAAGATGGCGGGCTACTTCAACCTGTATTGGGACGCCAAGCAAGGAAAGTTGTGGCTCGAGATTGATAAGTGGGCGCACCGAGTTCCTGTATCAAAGCTCGCTGCCGGCGGGAATCGGCTCGAACGATATTGGCCTCGACCGCGGCCAACTGGGCGCGACGCGCATCGTGCGCTTTGAGCGTAGCGGACCGAAAGTCCTGCTGATCCAGTCAAATCTCGAATATCGCGCGATCAGCAATGACGAAGACGAACGCCGCGCGGTGCGCGATTCCTTTGCCGAGTCCGCGCTGTGGGGATTCACCGCGGCCGCGGAAGACGGCGATCGCGTACTGGTCGATGCCACCGACTTTTTCCTGCGCGATGCCCATCACGTTCCCGAAACGTTGCGCCGCACCAAGCAAGGCGCATACAGACTGGACGCAACGCGTTGCGCGCTTTATCTGCCACGCACGAAAAATTTCCCGCTGAACACCGAAGTCGAAGCGACCCTCACGTTTGCGGGCGACGAACCCGGACAGTGGGTCAAGGACGTCACGCCGTCACCCGAATCGATCACCGTGCGCGAACATCATTCGTTCGTGCAGTTGCCACCGCCAGGCTACAAGCCGCGCGTTTATGATCCACGATCGAGTTTCTTCGGGATCTCGTACATGGACTACGCCACGCCCATCAGTGAACCGATCGTAAAGCGATTCACCGCGCGGCATCGGCTGGAAAAGAAAGATCCGAAGGCAGCCGTAAGCGAAGCGGTGCACCCCATCATCTATTATTTGGATCGCGGCGCGCCCGAGCCGATTCGCTCGGCGCTGCTGGAAGGCGCGAACTGGTGGCAGCAGGCGTTCGAAGCCGCCGGCTACAAGAATGCCTTTCGCGTCGAGCTGATGCCCGAAGGCGCTGACCCCATGGACCTGCGCTACAACGTGATCCAGTGGATCCATCGCGCCACCCGCGGTTGGTCGTACGGCGAAGCCATCAGCGATCCGCGCACCGGCGAAATCATCAAGGGGCAAGTGTCGCTCGGTTCGCTGCGCGTACGCCAGGATTATCTGATCGCGGAAGGTTTGCTCGCGCCATATGAAAAAGGCAAGCCCGTGTCTCCCAAAATGCGTGAAATGGCGCTGGCGCGGTTGCGGCAACTCGCCGCACACGAAGTCGGCCACACGCTGGGCTTGCAGCACAACTACTCCGCCAGCACCGTAAATCGCTCGTCGGTGATGGACTATCCGCCGCCAGTCGTGACCCTGGGCGCCGACGGCGTACCCGATCTTTCGCAAGCGTACGCGATGGGCATCGGCGAGTGGGATAAAGTCTCGATCACCTGGGGCTATCAGGATTTCGCGCCAGACACCGACGAGCGCGCCGCGCTGAACGCCATTCTCGACGATGCCTTCGCGCGCAAGCATCTCCGCTACCTCACCGATCAGGACGCGCGGCCGGCCGGTTCGTCCAGCAGCGTGGCGCACCTGTGGGATTCCGGCCCGAACGCGGTGGATGAGTTGAACCGCCTGATGAAGGTGCGTGCCGCCGCGCTCGCCCGATTTGGCGAGAACAACATTCGCGAAGGCGCTCCGCTCGCCACCATCGAAGACGCGCTCGTACCCATTTATTTGCTGCACCGCTACCAGGTGGAAGCCGCCAGCAAACTGGTCGGCGGCATGGACTACACCGTTGCCCTACGCGGTGACGCGCAAACACCAACGCAGATCATCGCGGCGCCCGAGCAGCGGCGAGCGCTGGCCGCCGTCCTCGCGACGCTGAACCCGGAAGTACTCGCCCTTCCAGAGCCGCTGCTGAAATTGATTCCGCCGCGCCCTGTCGGCTACCCGCGAGGCCGTGAAGACTTCAAAATCCGCACCAGTCCCGCATTTGATGCCCTGGCTCCCGCCGAAGCCGCGGCGCAGCATGTCCTGCAATTTCTCTTCAATCCCGAGCGTGCCGCGCGGCTAGTGGAATTCCACGCGCGCGATGCCGCAAATCCAAGTCTCGACGAAGTCTTCGATCGAATTTTTACGTCCACAGGCACATGGTCCCGCAGCCCCGGATACTCCGGTGAACTCGGGCGCGTGGTTGACAACGTCGCACTCTATGACCTGATGGTTCTTGCCAACGACGCCAAAGCTCTAGTTCAGGTGCGCGCCTTGGCTGCAACAGAACTCGATCGATTGAAACAAGTGCTGACGGCTGCTGTGGCCACCGAGCAGGACCCTGACTTGCGCGCTCATTCCTTCTTCGGCGCGGCAGAGATCGAGCAATTCCAGAAAGATCCTTCGAAATTGAAACTCGCGCCCCCGTCCGAGCCTCCCGACGGCCCGCCCATCGGTACCGATGACGATTTCGAGTTCTTTTAAATAATATTTACTGTATAGTTAAATAGTTATTGTTGGCTATCCCGCTCGCGAAGTGAGGTGTAGTTTGGGACACTATCGCTGGAGATCTCACTCGCCTATCCTGTACTTGTCACTATCATGGTGGGCATCCGCCCCTCAGGTCGCCCGCAGTGAGGTTTGCCCATGAGGCTGTTCGCGCTGGTTTCTCTGACCGCTTTGCTGCTTGCCTTGGGCGCTGCACGCGCCGCGGCGCAAGAAGAGACCAAACTCGCTGCTGCCGAACAATCCGTACAGCAGGCTGCGCAACAATCTCCCCAACAGACCCCGCAACCTCAGACCGTCGCTCCGGCCCCGGATAAATCCAAAATCGTGTACGTGAGCGATTTCGAGCTGGACGCTGTAAATGCCGACGGGAAGCTCGAAAAAAGCGTTCCCGCGATCCCGCCATCCGCCGCACCGCAATTGGATCCCAAACGAGAGCAAGGTCCGGTCGAGCAAGCAGGCCGCCTGGTCGATTTCATGTCCACAACCCTGGTAAAGGAATTGGAAAAAGCCGGCTTCACCGCGCACCGTTTGCGACCGGGAGAGACGCGCCCCAGCGACGGAATACGAATCAGTGGAATTTTCGGCGAACCTGATGAGCAAAATCGCTTGCGGCGAGCGGTCATCGGCACGATCACCGGGGACGGCAAGATGTCGCTGTTCGTGGGCATCGGCAACCTCGCACGGCCCGACCAGGCGTTGTACGAGGGCGCTGATCCCACAAGCAGTGAGAATAAGGCCGGCACAATAATCACGGTCAGTGCCTACGCGCCCGTAGCGAAATTTGAGATCGCGAAAAACACCACAGAAAAAGCCGTAAAGGACACCGCCGAAGGCATCGTCGCAGATCTAAGCGCGCTACTCACCGCAAACGTCGTAGCCCTGACGCAATAACCGCTTCCCGCGCGACACGCTTATCCAGCCCCGCGATGATCCGCCGTGCGAGCGGTTTACCCTCTTCCATCGTCCGTAGGCCAAGTTTTCTTCGCCACAGTGGTTTTCCTCTCAGCGTTCTCCGCGTCTCTGCGTTGTCTTTTCCAGCTTTACTCGCTAAGGATCCACCCACCGTTGCTCGTCTTTCCGGATCGCCTATAAACCTCGCACCCCAGCTGCCCGGTTGGAAACACGGCCCTTAGGGATGCGACCCAGCGAGTAAAATAATCACCAGACCGAAGGGCGGTTCCCATCGTCTATAGGGCAGGTGGAGGATATTACCCATGCGATTGCGCGATCTGATTCTCTTCACGGTGGCATCTATGGCGTGCGGCCTGGTTTTGTCGGCGGCGCCGGGGCGATCTCAATCCGCAGTACAAGAACCTGCGATGCCGCCAACCCCGTTGGCTCCAGCAGCACCGCCCATTCCGATGATGGTCAAGGCACCGCCGTCGCCATTGTTTCCTGCGGAGCCGGCCGCTCCGCCAGCTCCTGCGTCGCCCTCGATTTCATCGTTCGAAATGAACGTGCGACGCGGCAATTCGACGCGGCACGACGGCCCGGCATCCGATTGCGCCGACTTGAACATTCGCTTCAACGAGGAGCCCGCAGTCCTCGAGTCGGAAGAACGCACGCTCTCCAAGTCCGACGCCAAAGTCTTGCATATAGATGAGTTGGAGAATGGCGGTGTACAACTTCAGGGCTGGGAAAAGGACGTCTATTCCGTGACCGCGTGCAAAGCTGCCGACGCCACCCGCGGCGACGCCAAACAACTCATCTCGCAGATCAAGCTTTCCATACGGGATGGCCATGTTTCCGTCACCGGGCCTGCTCGACACAACGATTGGAACGTGTACTTGTTGATCCGCACGCCGCCAGCGGCGGAAGTCGAGCTCAAGTCTCACAACGGTCCCGCGTCCTTCTACCATGTGGACGGCAAGATCACCGCGCGCGGCACAAATGGGCCAATCACCATGTCCGATTGCACCGGCGAGGCGGATATTGAAGCGGTGAATGGGCCAATCAGTTTTTCCGGCGCGGGCGGAAAATTGCGGTTCCACACTCAGAATGGCCCGATTTCCATCGCGCTGATTGGCGCCAACTGGAACGGGGGCAGCCTGGAAGCCGACGCGGTCAACGGGCCGGTGTCACTGAGTGTGCCTTCGGGATTTCAGTCCGCTTTCCTCGTGGAGTCTCGTGGGCATTCGCCGATAAGTTGTCACGCCAGCGTTTGCGACGATGCGCGCAAGACGTGGGACGACGAGCACCGCCGAATCGAGTACGGAAGCGGAACCCCGGTAATCCGCTTGTCGACCGAAAACGGCCCCGTTTCTGTGAACGCGCCGTAAGCCCGAACTTGACTCTTCGCTTAGCGTGAAGGCTTAACCTCACACTGACCTCGTCACCTGGCAGAATATCGGGCGGCGAGCAGTGGCGGTACGGTTGGCGGAGGGCGGCGGTGCTTGGTCGCTTGTTCGTAACCGTAGCCGATCTCGACCAATAGTTTCTCGGACCATGGTCTGCCGAGAAATTCGATGCCCACCGGGACGCCCAGTGTGGCCGCCGGAGTTGGGGAAGAAAATCCGCCGGGCACGACGATCGAAGGAAAGCCGGTCACCGATCCAAGAGCGCCGTTGCGCTCCACCTGAGTCTCCCCAACGGGCACCACAAGCCGCTGCTGATGCGGGAACACGATCGCATCGAGTCGCTCGTCAGCCATGATCTTCATGACACGCTGCTGCAACTCGGAGCGCTTCTGAAGACGCAGGCGATAGCTGTCGTCCATCTCGAGGCTTTGTGCTTTCGTGAGGTTGTCCCGGATGTTCGGATGAAACTTGCCGGAAGAGATGATCTCCTCGAGCGATTTAACGGGCGCGTTGCCCGCGGCTAGGTAAGCGTTGATCGCCGGCTTGAATTCATACACATGAACGCTGACGTCAGAGGTAATCTTTTCGCTATCGAGATCTGGAGTGTTCAGCTCGATTACCGTTGCGCCAGACTTCCTCAGATCCTCGACCGCTTGGTTCGCGATACGATTGACCTCCTCGTTGATGGGTGCAATGCCGAAGAAACTGCGTAATACGCCGATGCGCTTGCCCTGCACACCATTGGCCTTCAGGAATTTCGTGTAGTCCTCCTCGGTATTCCCGACGCTCCATGCCGTCGCCGGATCGTCAGGGTCATAGCCGACGAGCACGTTTAACATCTTCGCCGCGTCAGTAACCGTGCGGGCGAGCGGACCAGCGGCATCCTGGGTGAATGAGACCGGGATAATACCGGCTCGGCTGACGAGACCGAGCGTCGGGCGAATACCTACGATGCTGTTCGCCGACGCTGGCGATCGGATGGAATTGACGGTGTCGGTGCCAATGCCCGCAATCGCGAAATTGGCAGCCACACCCGCGCCGGTACCACCACTCGACCCGCCAGGCGTGCGGGTTAGGTCATAGGGATTGAGGGTCTGCCCTTGGATCGAGCTGACCGTTTCACCCCAGATCGCGAACTCATGCAAGTTAACCTTAGCGAGGATGATTGCGCCCGCGTTGCGCAATTTCCGAGTAATGGCCGCATCGGTGACGGGAGTGTATCCCGCCAGGCTGAGCGAGCCGCCCGTGGTCGGCATGTCCTTCGTGTTGACATTGTCCTTCAGCAGCACCGGGATTCCATGGAGCGGGCCCACGAACTTTCCGGTCCTGCGGAAATGTTCATCGAGCGCGGCCGCCTCTTCCAAGGCCCGAGGATTGAGAAAGATCGCCACATTGAGCTTCGGGCCCGCCTGGTCGCAGGCCCGGATGCGCTCCAGATAAGCCTGCACCAACCTTACGGATGTGAGGGCGCCGGACTTGTACTCCGCGTGCACATCGCTGATCGTGGCCTCGTCGAGAGGAAATGGTTTGTCTGAATTCTGCGCACCAGCGCCGTTCGTCATCAGCATGACCGTCCCAAACGTCAAAAGGCGCATGAGTTTCATATGATCTCCCATCGCGGGCAATTTTTAATCCAACCGGGCTGGATTCGCTCTCTCTTTTCATTTTGCTGTTGTTTTTCCGGTCTTGCCATTTCAAGTTTCGGGTTGGTTTCGCCTAGCCCTTACGGATAAGATTTCCGCATGCTGCTGGAAGAGCGTGTAGGGCAGGTGACCACGGAGGCGGAAGCTGTACGGTTCGCGCTCGAACTATATGGGCTGGAGGTAACCGCCAAGGCGCTTCCCGGCGAATACGACGACAACTTTCATCTAACGGCCGTCAAGAAGACCAAGTCTCGTACTGTTACTGACAAAGCACCCTCTTCCCCGTTCGCGTTCAACGAGCTGTCTCCGCGGCCCGCCAATGCCGCTCCCCATGCTCCCGGCAGCCTGGGGCCTCCGATCACCGGCGATGGCTCCGCATTTGTCCTAAAGGTGATGCATCCTGCGCGCGAAGAATCGTTGATCGATTTGCAATGCCGCGCGCTGCAACATCTCGCCAGCCGCGCGCCCCAGCTCGATCTTCCGCGCGTTTGCCTGACCAAGACCGGAGAGCCGTTTGCTTCCGTTGCGTTGTCGGACGGATCGACAAGGCTTGCGTGGCTTCTTACCTTCGTGCCGGGCACCGTGATGGCCTACGCCAAGCCGCATACCGCGGAGCTTCTCGCGAGCCTGGGTACATTGCTTGGCGATATAGACTCTGCGCTGGTGAATTTCTCGCATCCCGCCGCGCAGCGAGATCTAAAGTGGGATTTCGCGCGCGCTGGCTGGATTCGCGAGCATTTGCAGTTGATCGCCGACCTCGAGCGTCGCGCGCTCGTTGAAAAATTTCTGGCCCTCTACGACGCCGAAGTTGTGCCCGTCATGGGCCGCCTTCGCCGCAGTGTCGTGTACGGCGACGCCAACGACTACAACGTGCTGGTGGGCGAGCCTTGGCCCACACCCCGCCGCGCCATCAGCGTGATCGATTTCGGCGACATGCACGAAACCTTTACGGTCTCCGAGGTTGCCATCGCGGCGGCTTACGCGATCCTGGGCAAGAAAGAGCCGCTGCGCGCTGCGGCTGCCGTGGTGGCCGGCTACCAGCTGGTGTTTCCTCTAACAGAACTCGAAATTTCTATTATGTACGCGTTGATTGGCATGCGCTTGGCCGTCAGCGTTATCAATTCGGCCCTGCGCGCTTCCGTCAAACCCGACGATTCTTACGTCACCATCACCGAAGCTCCCGCCTGGGAGGCCCTGGAGCGCTTGGCGCAGGTTCATCCGCGGTTCGCGCATTATACTTTTCAAGAAGCTTGCGGATTACTGCCAGTGCCCAAGAGCGGCGCCGTCCGAAAATGGCTCGCCGCGCATGCCAACTCTGCGGCTTCCCTGCTGGATGTGAATTTGCGCTCCACGCCGTTCCTGGTTCTTGATCTGGGGGTGAGCAGCGCGTTCCTCGGCGCAGATCCCAGCGTTGCCCAGACCGAGGCGCTGAGCGACACGATTTTCTCGGAACTCCGGAAGGCCCGCGTCAGCGTGGGACTCGGGCGATACAACGAGCCGCGCCTGCTTTACGATGCGCCGCTTTTCGGCGCCAACGGCAATCCCACCGACGAGCGCCGCACCATTCATTTGGGCATCGATCTTTTCGTTGCGCCGGGCAGCGCCGTGTACGCGCCGCTGGAAGGTGTTGTCCACGCCCTGGCCAACAACACTGCCGAGAAAGATTATGGCCCGGTGGTGATTCTCAGGCACGGTCCGGGCGAGGGCCAGGAATTTTTCACGCTGTACGGGCACCTCACCAAGGAGACGCTGGCGAAGTTGCGTGTGGGCCAGGCCATTGCGCGGGGCGAACGGATTGCGCGCGTCGGAGCGGTGCAAGAGAATGGCGGTTGGCCGCCGCATCTCCATTTCCAGGTAATCGTCGATCCACTGGATCTCGGCACCGATTTTCCCGGCGTTGCGTACGCGGCCGAGCGCGGCGTGTGGACCAACCTTTCCCCGGATCCGAATTTGCTCTTGGGGCTTACCGGCCAGCGACTCGTGGTGGACGAAAAAGACGCCACGGAGACGTTGGCGGCGCGCCGGAATTTGCTCGGACGAAACCTCAGTGTGTCGTATGCGCGCCCGCTCAAAATTGTTCGCGGGTGGAAGCAATATCTCTACGACGAGACCGGGCGCGCTTATCTCGACGTCTACAACAACGTTCCGCTGGTGGGGCACAGTCATCCGCGTGTGGCGCGGGCCGCGCAAGAGCAGCTTGCGCTGCTCAATACCAACACCCGCTACCTTCACGACAATGTGGTTCGCTATGCGGCGCGGCTCACCCAACTTCTGCCGGAACCTCTGCGCGTTTGCTACTTCCTCAATTCCGGCAGCGAGGCCAACGAACTGGCGTTGCGTCTCGCACGCACGCACACCCGCCGCGAAGACGTGATTGTCCTGGAGCATGCCTATCACGGGCACACCAACACGTTGATCGATATCAGTCCGTATAAATTTAATGGGCCGGGTGGGAATGGACGCAAGCCGTGGGTGCACGTCGCCCCCATTCCAGATGACTATCGCGGACCTTACCGTCGCGGCGACAACGCCGCCGGCGAGAAATACGCGCAATATGTGGGAGACATCATCAGTGACACGCAGGAAGAAGGTCGTGAGATCGCCGCGTTTATCGCGGAGACTTTACCAAGCGTCGCCGGACAAATTGTTTTTCCGCCGGATTATCTGAGGGAAGCGTATTTGTTTGTGCGCGCAGCCGGCGGGGTGTGCATTGCGGACGAGGTGCAAGTGGGATTCGGGCGGCTGGGTACGCACTTCTGGGGATTCGAGACGCAGACTGTGGTGCCGGACATCGTAGTGCTGGGGAAACCGATCGGGAACGCATTTCCGCTCGCGGCGGTTATTACCACGCCGGAGATCGCCGCTTCGTTCGCCAACGGCATGGAGTTTTTCAGCACGTTTGGCGGCAATCCAGTGGCATGTGCGGCGGGGTTGGCGGTCCTCGATGTGCTGCGGGACGAAAAACTGCCGGAGAATGCGCTGCGCGTCGGCAATCATCTATTAGAACGACTGAGGTCTTTGCAGGACCGCCACGCGTTGATCGGTGACGTGCGAGGATCAGGGCTGTTTCTGGGCGTTGATCTCGTGCTGGACCGGGATTCGCGAGCACCGGCGACGCACCAGGCAGACTACATCGTAAACCGGCTACCCGAGCGCGGGGTCCTGGCGGGGACCGATGGGCCCGGCCACAATGTGATCAAGCTGCGCCCGCCGCTGATTTTCTCGGAAGCGGATGCGAACTTGTTCGTGGAGATGCTGGACTCCATTCTGCAGGAAGACGCCGCGCAGCCGGCCCCCAAAGCCGCGGCACTCTCCGCGGCGACCTTCGCATAGACAGTGCCTCACGCCGAGCCTGGGCCCAGGCGCCCCACTATGCGAATGCCGCTGAATGCTGAAGCCAAGCGTCGCAAACGGTTTTTCTCCTCGCGCACCAGTAATATATATGTTATAGTATTTCCCAGTTATATGATGCACCCGGTCCTCATTATCGCTCGTGGCTGCGGTCCAGGAGACGGCACCCATCTTTGTAGGCGCCGGACTTCAGTCCGGCGCTCCGTAGTTGTAAGCTTAACTCCTTTAGAATCAAATCACTGCGCCGTTCGGTAGCGTAAGCACCTTAGAATCAAATCGTTACGCAAAAAGGAGGGGGGCTGGGGGGCCTCAGCCCACCGGACGCGCGCAAAAACCGCGCCTCTCCGAGATCTCCATCTATATTATTATAAATACTTAACATTATAGTTACTATTCATGTTAGGCTCGCGGGGCGATGGAGCTGGACGTTTCCCTTCCTTGGCTGGCTTTGGCGCTTACGCCTGGTTTGGCTTCCCGTTTGTCCGGGCGATTGTTAGAGGAGTTTGGGTCGCCGGAGGAGGTGTTTCGGGCGCCTTTGCCACGGTTGGAGCGCTGCAAGTTGCCCGCGGCGGTCGCGCAGGCGGTGTTCAAGAAGCAGGCGTTCAAGCGGGCGGAGAAGGAACTTGCCTCGATTCGAGGGATCGAGAATTGCCGGTTGGTAAGCCGCGCTGACCCGGAATACCCTCAGACCCTCTTGCAGATTTACGATCCGCCGACGCTGCTGTACGTCCGCGGCGATGTAAACGTGCTGAACCAGCCGAGCATCAGCGTCGTGGGGACCCGGCGTCCAACCTTGTATGGAACGCAAATGGCCGAGCGCTTAGGGCGGGAAATAGCTGCGCGGGGCGTGGTGGTGGTCAGCGGAATGGCCCGGGGGATCGATGCCATCGCGCATCAGGGGGCCATGACCGTGAACGGCCGGGCTATCGGGGTGCTGGGGACGGGGGTCAACGTTTGCTACCCCAAAGAAAATAAGAAGTTATACGAGAAGCTGCTGGAACGCGGTGCGATTATGAGTGAGTTTCCGCTCGGCACGCACCCCGCACCGGAGAATTTCCCGATTCGGAACCGGATCGTGGCCGGGATGCCGCTGGGAGTAGTGGTTGTCGAGGGCGCGCAATATAGCGGGTCGTTGATTACCGCGCGTTTGGCTATGGAATTTGGGCGCGAGGTCTTCGGCGTGCCTGGGAACGTGACACAGGCGGTGAGTTTTGCGCCCAACCAACTGATCCGGCAGGGTGCCAAGCTCGTTACCAACGGCGAAGATGTAATCGAAGACCTGCCCACACCGGTCAGGGCGGCACTCGTCCAAGCGGAAAAGCCGGAGGCGGCGCAACGCAATTTACTGCTGGCAGCCTCGCTGAATTCCTCGGAGAAGATAATCTACGAATTGCTGAAATCCGATGAGTCAGTGCATATTGATGACATCGTGGAACGATCTGGCTTGAACTCTTCGGAGGTTCTGGCTACCCTTTTTGATCTGGAGATGAAAGGGATCGTGCGGCAGATGCCCGGCAAGCAGTTTAATAAGGTATTGTTGTAGATTCCGATCGTCCCCGAAAACTATTGAGACGATTGAAGTTGCGCGGCGCCGCAAAGCGGTGATGAATCCACTGGCGGGTTTTCCGCATCTGGTAATGGTAGCGAGAAGGACACAAGCCCCGCCGCTGGGCCTTCCTGCAGAAGAATCCGGAGTTACAAAGAACAGATGGGACGTTCGCTGGTAATCGTGGAATCGCCCGCAAAGGCGAAAACCATTAACAAGTATTTAGGACGGGACTACACCGTTAAAGCGTCGATCGGGCACGTCATGGACCTGCCCAAGAAGACGATCGGTATCCGTCTGCCGGACGAGCCCAAGAAAAAGAAGAAGGGTAAGGGCAAGAAGGGCAAAGCGGCGGCCGACAAACCCCAGAAGCCCATCACGCTGGAC
>CAVSNL010000002.1:0-99546 GCA_963729285.1 uncultured Acidobacteriota bacterium | reverse complement strand
CTGTTCCAGCGCGGGGCTGCGGACGGACTGAACATCGTAGTGCCTTTTGGGGAGCCGAACTACTACCGGCTGCGGCCAACGATTGCGATTCCGCAACCGCGGCGCGGCGGCACCGACGCGGCAATCGATCTCGATGGATTTTTCGGATTGCATCCGAGCCTTGCGCCGCTGGAGCCACTGTTCCGCCAGAACCAGTTGGCGATTGTGCATGCGGCAGGATCACCCGATCCGACGCGGTCGCACTTCGATGCGCAGGACTTTATGGAATCAGGCACGCCGGGCGTGAAGGCAACTGAGGACGGCTGGCTGAACCGGGCGCTTGAAGTAGCGCCGGAAGAAAACGCGTCGCCATTCCGTGCCGTTGCGATGGGGGCGAATTTGCCCCGTATGTTGCACGGAAGCGCGTCGGCCATTGCTCTGCCGGATTTGAAACAGTTCAAGGTGATGCCGCAGACGGCTGGAATGGGCGCGGCCGTGGAGGGCGGCTTCGAGGCGATGTACGCGCAAACGGTCGATCACGCACTGCATGGCACCGGTACGGAGACTTTTGAAGCGATTGACATGCTTCGCAAAGTCGATCCCAGCAAGTACGCGCCGGAGAATGGGGCGCAGTATCCGACCAGCCGGTTAGGACAAAACTTGCAGCAGATCGGACAACTGTTGAAGGCCAACATCGGCGTGGAAGTTTTGTTCGTCGATTGCGGTGGCTGGGACAATCACGTGAATGAAGGTGGCGTACAAGGGCAGCTCTCCAACTTGCTTAAAGACTTGGGCCAGGGGCTGGGAGCGTTTCATCAGGACATGGGCGACCGGATGCAGGACGTGGTAGTGGTGACCATGAGCGAGTTCGGACGCACCGCGAAAGAAAATGGGAACCGCGGAACCGATCATGGTCACGCGAATTGCATGTTCGTGATGGGCGGCGACGTCAAAGGTGGCCGCGTCTACGGCAACTGGCCGGGGCTGGCCGACCATCAATTGAATGAGGGACGAGACTTGGCTCTGACGACCGACTTCCGCTCAGTGCTCAGCGAAGTGTTGGTCAAGCATGTCGGCGTGACGGACCTGAAAGCGGTGTTTCCTGGGTTCGACACCAGCGCGCGCCGGTTTCCTGGCTTAATCCGAGCGTAGAGCGACGCGTCCTTACCGTCCGTCATCCGCAGTTTTGACAATCCGTTGGCAGCGACGCCTCAGAGATCGAAAACTCCTCAATATGCATTGCGAGGAAATCAGTTCCATCCCCGTTCAGTGAGACGGGCGGGTTGCTGCCCGCCGGTCGGTGTTATGGAGGCGGCTGCAAGAAGTCGAGCAGGGTCGGGAGGCTTAGGATGCGGCCGGTAGCGTTGATCGTGGCTTGGTCGGCGACCTGGGCCTGGGAGAGATCGGTTGCGGCCTTGGCGGGATCCACGCCGACAAGGGCGTTTTCCTGGGAGCTGAGATTGATGGTGTCTTGATTGAGAAAATTTTCGCTGAGGTTGAGTTGGTTCAGGGCGTTGCCGTAGAAGACGCGCTGGACGCCGACCTGAGCGATTGCCGAACTGACCTCGGTGACGGCTGCGCCGATGTTGGTGTTAGTGGTCAGGGCCGTGTACAGGTCTTGCAGTGCGCCGAACGCGCTGCCCGCGGCGTTGGTGAACAGCTGGCTGCCGGGAACGCTAGTGTTGATGGAGTTTCCGGTGGAAATCTGGACCGAGATGGTGTTTGCGTTACCACCGTAACTAACGGCATTCGTGGCGGTGTTGAGAGTGAACGGCTGGGTGGTGACCGCGGTGCCCGAGAAGAGATATGTGCCCTGATAAGTTGTGTTTGCGAGACTCAGTAGTTGCGAGGTCAAGCCCTGGACCTCGCTGGCAACGGCCTGACGATCCGCGGTATTGAGGGTGCCGTTGGCGCCCTCGGTGCCGATGGAAAGAGCGCGGTTGAGGGCGGTGACGACGTTGCTTAAGGCGGAATCGCTGACTTGCAGCCGCGACTGCAATGAGGAGATATTCTGAAGAAACTGGTCGTCCTGTCCCGTCTGGTTGTGGTTACCAACCAGTGCGGCGACGGCGGCGGGATTGTCGGAAAGCTGGTTCACGTTGCGACCCGTCGAGAGCTGCTGGGTCGCGGTATTCAGGTTCGCCTGGTCTTGCTGAATGGCGACCAGAAGGTTCGGGAAGAAGATCAGGATCGAGTCGAATGGGCATGGTGGTTGTCTATTGCACGATATCGATGGTGGTTGCCGACAACCCTCGCAACCCAGCCTGCAGGTGCGTGATCCACTGCCTCGTTTCCGGTAAGTGCGCGGTCGCGTCAGCAAGCAGTCCGGTGAACAACTCCATGCTCCCGAGCGGATTGCGAATCTCGTGCGCCAGCACGGTCGCGATCTCTGCCAGTGCCAGCGATTTCCGCGCGGTTTCCCGTTCGCACGCCACACGCTTCTGTTCTGTGATGTCCCGAACAATCCAGATCGTGTCGGCAACCGCCATCCGCTTGCTTGCTAATGTTTGCTCGCAGAATGCCGATAGCACGATTGCCGGAAGCCCCACTGACCAGAGTCTCTTGCTCACAGAGAAAGCTGTTCGCCGGAATCTCCGCAATGGCCGCCTCAAACGTCGGTGGCAAGCAGTTCCGGTTCCTCGGCGCCCAATCCACCGGCACCTCCAGAAGCCGCCGCGCTTCAGGGTTGATGATCTGTAGCGCTCCTTTTGCGCTCACCACCAGCACGCCGCAGGGGAGGTTCTCCACCACCCGCGCCAGGTAGCCGCGTACGCGCGCGTTTTCTTCCAATGTCCGCTCCAGCTCCGAATTCGTTCTCTGCAATTCCAGGTGCAGCCGCGCGACCTCCGCCTGCAACTGCGTATAGGACTTTTCCAGCGAACCCGCCGCTTGCGTGAACGTCAGAAACGCCCGCGTCAAATTCTCTTGTGCCGCCACATGGTCTTCGCCTGTGACGGATGTGCCGCTCGTTCTTTGCCGGGGTCTGGGTAAATTTGGCACGGTGACCTCGCTGCACGACCTTGGCCAGTAACCTCATTCCGACGCTTAAATGTTTCTTAGCTGACAGCTCTCGCCAAACGTCTGAAAATGCTCAACGCAGAGTTTCACGTCGTTGCCCGCCAGAATGAACGCGCGTTCAATCGCATGCTGCAATTCCCGCACATTGCCGGCCCAGACCGCTTTTTCCAGATAGCTCAACGCGGCCGCCACCAGGTATTTCTCAGGCATCCTCGCGTCCGCGGACAGCTTCGCCAAAAAATATTCCGCCAGCGGACAAACATCTTCGGCATGTTCGCGGAGCGGCGGTATCGCGATAGGAAAAATCGCCAGCCGGTAATACAAATCCAATCGAAATTGCCGCGCTCGCGCAAGTTCCAGCAACCCCACATTCGTCGCGCACACCACGCGCACATCCACGCGATACACGTCCGAACTTCCCAGCCGTTGCACTTCGCCGTTTTGCAGAAATCGCAGCAGCTTGGCCTGCATGCTCAGCGGAAGCTCACCCACTTCATCCAGAAACAGGGTCCCACCCTGCGCCACATGCACTCTTCCCAGACGCGATTGCACCGCTCCGGTAAACGCTCCGCGCGTGTACCCGAACAATTCCGCCTCCAGCAGCGCTTCCGGAATCGCCGCGCAATTCACCACCACAAAAGGGCTTCGCGCGCGCCGGCTCAGTTGATGGATCGCACCCGCCACCAGCTCTTTCCCCGTGCCCGTTTCTCCGGTGACCAGCACCGCCGTGTCGCGGCCCGCCACCATGTGCACCAGCCGGTACACCTGCTCCATCGCGCGGCTCGATCCGATCATCCCCGGCAAAGGCGCTGCACTCGGTGTCGCGGTCTCGGCCGTCCGCGAACCAGGCTCCTCAGTCTCCGCCGTCGAGTCCACACTCTCGCGCGACTCATACCCTCCGCCAGCCCCGCTTTTCCTCGCTTCCGTAATCCCGGCCCGCGAATCCACCAGTTTCACTTCAATCCGTGGATACTGTTTTCGGATCTGCTCGGCGACCTCCCGCGCATCCAGATCCGGAAGATTTTGGTCCAGCAGCACGCCATCACACGGGAATTGCATCAATTTCGCCAGCGCTTGCGCTCCACCAATTGCTTCCTCGCCAAAAGCATTTGCGTAAGCCGGATCGTTCAAAATGCGCTTGCGGAATGCCGCGTCGGCGCTGGCGACAAGAATGCGCAGTGCGCGAACAGATGACACCTGGTGTGGCGGTGGCGGCCATGGATTACCCCATATTTCTAAAATCGAATCCACAAATCAGAACGCTCTTATTTCTCTTTACGCGGTCGGAAAATTCTTCCTGGCCGCAGGCAGAAAGAATCCATGCGCTTTCAGCGCCAAAGTTGACCAGTCGAGAGTGTTAGAAGGAATAGCTTTGCGGAGATGCAGACGCAACGATGCCGCCCCGTCTCGGAACTCTGTCCCGTAGGGGGAAGCAACCCACAGGCAGTTCTTGCCCGGATCCTGCTTGATGCCGTTTTCCGTCGCCCTCAAACACGCAACCACCGAAGAAGGCGCGCCGCTCAAGTCGCCTATCGGCACACCGCAAAAAAAACTTTAGCCGCCTTTTTCTGAAAATCCTAACATTGCAACCTGCTCTCGCATACCCTTCGCGCCCATGCTTTTCGCAATCTCCAAATTGACTTCAACTTCAATCCTAGTATCGTTGAACAACGCTTTCGGAATCCTCCCGCCTCAAAAATGGAGGTACTGCGTGAATCGTAGTCGCGTCCTATCGGCAAATCTGTCCTTGCTGTGCTTCGCGTTCGCGCTCGCAGTTCTTGGCTGCCAAAAGGCAGCCAATCAGCAATACCCCTCACCTCCTCCGGCCGCGTCTTCGAACGCGGATAACCCCGCTCCGCCGATGGCAATTCAGCCCACGCCCGCGCCCGCACCCCCACCCGCAAGCCACCACCACCACCTCCTCCGCGGCCCCTAATTGTCCCAGCCGACACTGTCATTTCCGTCCTCCTCGACCAGGCTGTCGGCTCCAAGATCAGCACTCCCGGCCAGGCATTTTCCGCCACCTTCCAGGTCCCGATCGAGGTCGACGGCAGGCTCGCCATCCCCAAGGGGGCTCGCGCTTCCGGTTTCGTAAGAGACGCCAAGCCCGCTGGAAGATTCAAAGGCGGCGCTGTGCTATCGCTCACCCTCACCAGCATTACCGTCAGGAACCAGGACTACAATATCCAAACCTCCGCGCCTACCGACAACAGCACCGCCAAGGGTAAACGCACCGCGGGCATGGTCGGCGGAGGCGCGGGCGGCGGCAAAGGTGCTCCCGTCGGTGGCTTGATCGGCGCGGCCGTCGGCACCGGCGGCGCTGGCTTCACCAGCAAACGCGATATCACCCTCCCCGCGGAAACCCCGCTCACCTTCAAGCTCATCGAAGCCCTGGAAATAAAACGCCGGCGCTAAGCCTGGACCAGCACCCGAAACACAATGAGGGCACCCAGCATCTAAAATCCGGCGCGTTCCCGGCCGCGTTCCTGTATCGTTTGTTGGGACTTACCATCTCGCGTGCCGACCTGGGAACCTTCTCACCTTCTAGGTGGAAGGGAACTAATGCGTAGTCTGGCTGGAGGAGCCTGAATGAAAACACTTGCGGCAATTCTTGCGTTTTCCCTTTCTCTGTTCGTTCCTGTTCTGACGCATGCCGAAGCCTCTTCACCGCAACATCCATCTGGAGGCGCACCTCACGGCGTCGGTGGAGGTCACATCCCCGCCCACGGTCCAGCTCCCGTACGAGGCAATGGCCATCCAGCGCCCGAGCACCCTACCTTTAGCGACAAGGCCGGACATCCGGAAGCTCCCCACGTGCACACGAATGATAAGTGGATAGGTCACGACACCGGCCGCAATGATCCGCACTACCATCTCGATCATCCCTGGGAACATGGCCGCTTTACCGGTGGGTTTGGCCGCGGCCACGTCTGGCATCTCGCCGGCGGAGGCCCGTCGCGCTTCTGGTTCGGCGGCTTTTACTTCAGCGTCGCGCCCTACGACGTCGGCTTCTGCAGCAACTGGCTCTGGGATTCCGATCAGGTCGTCATCTACGAAGACCCGGACCACGAAGGCTGGTATCTGGCCTATAACGCCAGGCTGGGCACCTACGTTCACGTCGAATATCTAGGCAACAGCTAACCAGGCTGCGGGAAAAGTCTTTTTCTTCAGGAGGTCGGTGCTTTAGCACCGACGTAAGCCGCGTGCTCTCAATGGGCTTCAGCCCCTGAAGGAAGCTTTTTCCCGTGGACGCATCCCGAGCGAGGGATGCGTTACAACTCGAATTGCAGTAGCTACCGATAACGCGTCGAGCTAATATCTCGGTGTTCGCACGCCCAAGCGAAGAAACCTATGCTCGCTCGTCTATTGTGGTTTTGCGGCGCGCTTTTCTTGATGGGTACAATTGCGGCTGCGGCCGCTGCGCAAACGCCGAACCATGTCGACAAAGACGCCCAGCAGTCGGCTGCGATTCACTCCACAACGCGTCTGGTGCAACTCAGCGTGGTCGTCAAGGACCGCAAAGGCGACCCCCTAACCGGGCTCACCAAAGAGGACTTCAGCATCCTGGATCGCGGCCGTCCTCAGACCATCGCTGTCTTCTCCGAGGCAATTCCCGCGCCACTCGAAACTCCGCGGCCTCTGCCTTTCAATGTCTTCACCAATCGATTCGACCAGAAAGGGCAGGATCCTGGTGCGGTCACCATTATTCTGTTCGACGCCCTCAACACTTCCAGCGAAGATCAATCGCGCGTCCGCCAGCGAATCCTTCTTTTCCTGAAAACACTCAAGCCACAGGATCATGTCGCTATTTATGCACTCACCACACAGCTCCTCATTCTTCACGACTTCACCGAAGACTCATCCGCGCCCGTCGGTGCCGTCAACCGTTTCACTCCCAAAGAACTAGCCTCGTTCGACGCCTCGCACACCGCCCAAGTCGACTTGGTCGGCCTGACCGGCGATCCCGATTGGCTGGGATTTCAAAACGCCTTGAACAACGCCAATGGCCAGATCAGCGACCGCTACACCATGAACCGCGTTGGCACCACCGCCGCCGCAATGGAGGCCATCGCCGATCACGTCGCCGCCATCCCCGGCCGCAAGAGTCTAGTCTGGGTCTCCGGCGGAATTCCGATTCAGATTGGCTTTGGCAACATCGCCGCGCCAGATCGCGATGCCTCCATCGACCCGTCAGCGACCCACGATCCTCGATCCGCTGCGGGCCGCGGCGAGGCCCAACCCGTAGGCGGTGGCAATGCCCAAAATCAGTTGGCCGCCACTGATCGCGAGTCCGGTTCGCTGCAAAAAAACGCTGGCGAAGCCGCGCAAGCGCTGAACCGCGCCAATGTCGCCATCTATCCCGTCGATGTACACGGCGCAGAGCTCGATCCCGGCGTGAGTCCGGGGATGCGCAGCTTCACTCCCTCCGTGAACTCCGACGCTTTTTTCAATCGCCACAACGATCGTGATTCTTTTAAACTCCTGGCCGACCGCACCGGAGGCATCGCCTTCTTCGGCAACAACGACATTCGCGACGCCATTCGTCGCGCCTTCGACGATGGCCGCTACGCCTACACCATCGGCTTCTATCCGGATCACAACCAATGGGACGGCAAGTTTCGCGCGATCAAAATCAATTCCAGCGTGGGAGGCGCGCAGCTTCGTTACCGCGATGGCTACTTCGCCTTTCCCGACCGTTCCGCCGACGAAGCAACAACCAATTCTGCTCTTCTCGATGCCGCTCGAAGCCCCCTGGAATCCACCAGTTTAGGACTCACGGTCACCGGTAAAACGGTCGATCCCGCTTCCTCGCGCGTTCTGCTCCTCCAGATCGCGCTCGATCCCAGGCAGTTCCTTTTGCAGACCTCCGGGGACCACCAGAAAGCCTCTCTCGACCTCCTTTTTGTTCAACGCAATGCCGCAAGCGAAACCATCGCCGCCGAAAAACAGCATTTCGACTTGGACATGAGCTCGGAAGACTACGAGCGTTTCTCCCGCATCGGTCTAGTGCTTCAACGCAAACTTCCGGTTCGCTCGCAATCCACCCAGCTCCGCGTTCTCGTCCGCGACTCCGCCTCCGCATCGGTTGGGTCCGTAATCATTCCTCTAAAATCCTTCTTCCCGCTTCCCGCGAATTGAATTTGACGGCTCCTTATAGACTCTTTTAAGCTCTGCGATCACTCGGGCGCCGAACACTCGGGTGCTGATGATCCCGAATTTCGATCAGCCTGGGCAAGATTCAGGCGAATTGGACGTAACCAGATCTGAAAAAAAGGCAGGGAACCTCATCATGCCGAATCCCGTCGTTCATTTTGAAATCGGCTGTCGTGACCGCGCCCAGACGCAGTCCTTCTTTGGCAAGCTGTTCGATTGGCAAGTGCACGATGCCGGTCCCGCCGCCATGATCAATACCGGCGGCGAGGTAACGGGCCACATCACGGCTCTCGGCCACGAGCCCTACCGTTACACGATTTTTTACGTTCAGGTCGATGACGTTCAGGCTTATCTCGACAAAGCGGCTTCTCTCGGCGGGAAAATGCTGGTGCCACCTGTCGCCATTCCAACCGGCACGTTCGCGTGGTTCGCGGATCCCGAGGGTAATACCATCGGCCTCTTTAAGCCCAGCTAACGAGTTCTCTGAAACGCCGTGCACCACAATGTGGCGGCCGACAAGTGCGTTCGGTGGCCCTCCAGTGTAGACCGGTGGACAAGTAGCGTAATGCGCAGCCTTTCGACTGTCTTCTGCAGGTTCACAAGTTGCGATCGATATAGGTTTAGGGCCTCAGCCATATCTGGCTGCGTGCGGCGCAGTTCCTCCGATCGCGCTATCACCGGAGCCATCTCCGCGAGAACCACTCTCAGCGCACGTACTTCATTCGCCCCAAAAGGGCATTCGCCGCGAAGAGCGCCCTGCGCACCTGCCAGCAACTCTCCGATGCGGGAATTTGAGCTCTCGACGGTCTGCCTCAGCGCTTCGCCCATCAGGCGCTCCATCTACCGGTGGTGCCCCCGGAATTCTCGCCAGACGGTTCGCTCTGCGAAAATGTGCCTTCTGGCCGCGAGCAGATGCGCAGCCGCTCGCTAGGTTCGGAGAACCCCACCGTTCGTTCGATCTTCGACCATGCCCCTCGCAACCGGGCAAACATCGCGATCAGTTCCAGAAATTTCTCGCGGGAACTCCGGACACTGGCCTCCAACGTCATGGCGCGCGTAACCTTGTAGAAGCTCTGCAACCGCCGTGCAGCCTCTCCACCGCGCTCGAAATCCAGTACGCCCTGCAATTCACCTATAACCATCAGTGCGTGATTCCCCGCGTTGACGCGCTGTTCGATCTGCTCGCTCTCAATCGCGGCGATCGCGCGATGGAAATCCCGCAGGATCGTGTCGTACAGCGCGACCACCTGACCCACCGCCGACGCCCCGACTGCCATGGATTGGTGATAAGCGGAAGCGGAATCCTGGGTGCTCATCCGACGCTCGCAAGCTGCTGGTTATCTGGCTTTCCAGCAGCGGCAATTCCTGCAGCGTAGCATTCACATTGGAGTACACGGTGGTCAGATTCTGTTCTTGCGCCGTCAGGGCCGTTTGCAGGTCCGTGATTTGCTGGTTCAGGTCCTGCGCCGTGCTCGTTAGGCTCTGCGCGTCCAACGTGAGCACGCCCGACCCTGGCGCTGTAATGTTATTGATGACGTTCGATAGGTTCTGTGAGAAGCCGGTCGTACTGTTCTGCAGCAAATTCTGGACCCCGGCGTAGTTCGAAGAGAGCGCCGTGGCAAGTGCGCCGCTGTCCACCGAAAGCGTACCGTCATCGTTCAGGTTGACACCGATGCTGGCAAGATTGACGGCGCCGCTGTTGCCCGAAATGGAGTAGGAGATAGCGCCGAGCAGTTGGCTCTGAACGTCGCGAAGTGAGTTGTCGGCCTCCAGCGGTCCGCCGCCACTGCCGTCCGATGCCACATTGAACTGCTGTATTGATATCGCCGATGACCGTATTGTATGCGCTCACGAACGCGTTGATCGCCGTGGTGGCTTGGGTGGTGTCCGGGCTGACATTCACGGTGACCGGTGCGCCGTTCGGCGAAGCCGACCCTAGATTCAACGTCACGCCATTGATTACGTTACTCACCGTATTGCTCGCGCTGCTTATGGGGACATTGTCCACGCTTAGCACCGCGTTCAGGCCCGTTGCGGCCTTCGTAAAATTGAGACCGCTGTACGCGGCCCGATACTGTGAGGTCTCCCGGCGCGCCCGAACTCGCGCTGACCAAAGCCAGCCGAGACCCTGTCGAGTCCTGAATCACGCTGGCATTGACCCCAATGTTCTGGCTATTAATGCTCGCCGCGAGTGCACTGAGCGTGTTGTTCGTCGAATTCACCGTGACCGTCGCCGGTGCATTGCTCCCCACTTGAATCTGGAAGCTCCCCGCGGCAAGTGTGCTGTTCGCCGGTATATTGCTGTAGTACGAGGACGTGGTCGCCAGAGACGTCACCACGACGCTGTGCGAACCCGCCGTAGCCACCCCTGAAGCTGTCGCGCTCACCACCGCTGAATTGGAGGAGGTCGCGGCTTCCGCGGACAGGGCCCCTAGCGGATCGCTCAAAGCTGCAGCGGCACTCCCCAAGGCAGCGAGGTCGGTGTTGATGGTTCCAAGTTCGGTGCTTTGCGAACCCAAACTCGTCTGCTGCGTTTGCAGCGCAGTAATCGCCGCCGTCTGATTGGCCACCGCGAACTGCACGAATTGCTGAACGTTGATCCCTTGGCCTAACCCCGTACCGCTGGTGGCTCCGGACGTCGACGAACTTCCTAGGGCGACTGCCAAGAGACGAAAGGGGATTGGTAGTAGACATCGGGACGAACTCCTTAAGCTTTCACGGTGATACGCGTTGACGCTGTCGCTGTAGCCTTGGACTCCTGGCTCTTCAGGTATTCCTCGATGCCTTGACCCGCATCGCGCACAGCCTTGGGCGGTACCTGAAGAATTTCATCGCCGGTTCGCGCATCGGACACCACGTAGTAAACGCTGCCATCCGTGTCCCGTCGGAAAGTCACGGTCGTCTGGCGCCCTGCGGTCGCAGGTGTCGTCGCGGAATGTGCCGTCGCGGGTGCTTTTTCCTCATCGACTACCGGCGGCGCTGGCTTTGCCGACGCTTGCGTCGCGACCCGCTGGGTTGTTACCCGATTCGGGGCAACGCTCGCGGCGTCCGCGGGTGTGCCCGGGACCGGCTCCTGAGTAATTTTCATGTCTCTGCTCCAAGCGGTTTAGGCGGAATCCCCATTAGGAACCCGCCCGCCGCCACTATCCTGTTGCTGCCTCTCTTACTGCAACAGCTTCAGGATGCTCTGCTGGGCCGAGTTCGCCTGCGCCAGCGCCGAGATGCCGGACTGGTTCAGGATCGAGTACTCCGACAGGTTCGTCACTTGCTGCGGAATGTTCGCCGCCACGATGCTGTCTTCTGCCGCGGTCAGGTTCTGCACCTGCACGCTTTCCACGTTGGTGGCTGCTTGCAGCCGGTTGATGTTGGCGCCGATCGAGCCGCGCAGAGCAGCAACGCTGGCGATGGCCGAATTAACCAGGCCAAGTGTGGCCTGCGCGTTCGCTCCCGGGTTGGCTCCGGCTGCGGAGAGCAGCGTATTGGTCACAGTCGTTGTGCCCATGGCTGCGTTAACTCCGCCCGTGAGTGTTCCGCCGCCAGGCGCCGTAAAAGCAGTGCCTATCGGTGTCGTCAAGACAACCGCGTTTCCGGTTGCTGCGGTCGCCGAGATTGCCGTGAGCGTTAGGGTGTTGCCGACCGGCGTCGTGGCCGTCGCGCCGGTATTCGCGGCCGCGACATCATAAGTGTTAAGGGCGGAGGCCACAGTCGTTCCGTTATGACCGTCGGTGTCGTTGATCGCCGATGCCAAGTTCGCCAAAGTCGCGCCCTGCGGTAGTGCCGATTTTGACTTGCCCGGCTGCCGTGAGCGAAGCGACAAATGTATAGGTTGTGCCGCCGACGTCGACTGTATCATTCGCAGCTGGTTGTGCCGCGATGGTCAGTTGCCCCGAAGCGTTCGTTGCTGGTGTGTCTGCCGCGATGGTGCCTGCGACCAACCCCAATGTAGCGTTGGACAAAGTTCCCGTAGTGGTCGTGATCGTGCTGTTGCTCACGCCGTCGCTCAAGAACACGTTCTGCGCCTGCGTGCTGAAAACCGCCGTCCCGTTGTAGTTCGTCGAACTTCCGATGCTCGCGATTTCGTTGTTGATTTGCTGATATTCCGTATCCAGTGCCACTCGTTGTTGCGACGACACCGTGCCGGTCGCGCCTTCGGTAGCGAGCGTAACCGCGCGATTGAGCAAAGTGGTGATCTGCGCGAGCGCGCCATCGGCCACTTGCAGTGATCCCACGCCGCTGGTCGCGTTGGCCGAAGACTGCGTCAACGCCGTGATATTTGCTTCCAACCCGTTCGCAATTGCCAGACCCGCCGCGTCATCCGCGCCGGAGTTGATTCTCGAACCGGACGACAGCTGAAACAGTGTGTTCTGCAATTTGCTTTGCGTTGAGGTCAACTGATTCTGCGCTTCTAGTGCTGCGATATTATTGAGAAGACTGATTGCCATGGTGATGGCTCCTTTTTCTCTCTGAATTCTGTTGTCGGGGTCTGGGAGCCATTCGTGCGTGGGCTATGCCCTGGTTGCCTTTTTGGGGCTCGCACTTCGCTTCGGTACCGCCGACGTACTCACCATGTATATCGGCTTACGAGGGAAACCCTTTAGCGCTCCGAAGTCCCTGAATGCATGGCAGTTGCATACCTGGGCACATCCGAAGTCCGCCTCACTTCCGACAAACTGCGCCCCAAAGTGATGTCGCTCGGATGACGCTTCAGCCCAACTTGCAACACCCCCGCCGCTCGCTCCCAATTCTTCAGCCGCGCCCACAAGCTCGCAGCCCTCAGATAATCCCCCGCCTCCGGATGTTCGATCTTCTCCAGCTTCGCCTCCGCCGCTGCTCCAGCTTCCTCGATCCGTTCCAGCCACACCAGTGACAGGATCAGCCGGTCGTGCAATTCCCCTGCTCCCGGGTTGGACTTCGCCGCTTGCCGGATCAGACCGAGGCCCCGCTCCACGTTCCCAGCCCGCATCACCGCAAGCCCCAGCTTGCTCTCCAGCAGCGGACTGCCGGCGTTACGGTGCAGCGCGCGGTCGTAATTCTCGCAAGCCCGCTCGTATTCCTTAAGATTGTAGTGCGCGTCTCCCTGCGTTTCGTACACCAGCGATGAGAGGTGGCCCTGACGCTCGGCCTCCGACAAGCACTTCAAAGCGTCCCGCATCCGCCGCAGTTTTGTCAGCGTGAGTCCGCGAAAGAACCACGCTGCGCCAAAGCGCGGATCAAGTCGGCAAGCGCGTTCAAACAGCTCCAGCGCCTCTTCCAGATTGCCGAAGCCATCTAGCTCCACCAATCCCAGCTCCAGATGCGCCTGTGCGCTTTGCGGCCATTCGCGGAGCTTCTCGCGTCCCAGGCGCCGGTAGAAATGGTTCTTGTGCGCGCGTGTCTCGGCATCAACCCCGACACCAAAGTGATGAATGCAAAAAGGAGCGTGCCCCAGCTTTCCGTGCGTTGCGAGAATTCGCGAGCCCACGCTCTCGTGCACCCGTCCGATAAAATAAATTTCCGCAAAGTGCCGGAACAGCCGCACGTTTTCCTGCTCCACGTATGCTGGATAGTTCCGCGCGAATGGGGATTTGGAATCGTTGGGTTTCGCGGCGCGATCCCAGATGCGATCCTCCAAGCTCAACACGTAGTTTCGAACGGTCACCTGGTAAGCGGCCGTGGATTCGTCTGCAATCAGGGAACCGATCTGACCCGCCGCAGCCGGGTCCAGCCGCTCATCCGCATCCAATACCAGCACCCAATCGCTCTTCATCCGCTTCAGCGCCTCGTTTCGCGCCGCCGCGAAGTCGTCTGTCCACGCAACTCGAATCACTTGCGCGTGGTACTTCGTGGCGATTGCCATCGTTTCGTCTGTGGAACCCGTGTCCGCTACTACAATTTCATCCACGATCCCACGCACGCTCTCCAGGCAAGCCGCCAAAGTCGCCGCCGCGTCCCGCACAATCATCGAAAGTGCCACGGTCGTCATAGTTGCCCCTCCAACCCCTCTCGCGAAAATCTGCACGCACTTGGCCAATAAGCAACTTCCAATCTGTCCTGGAAACGACGCACTAACGCGCCTCAACCGCGGCCCGTCACTTGCCATAAAATCTGCGAGGCTTGGCGCTCCTTTCCTGCACCGTCTGTGCGCCCCGTTCGAACCGTCATGATCCAGCTCACCCGCCTCAACCACCAGCCCTTGATCGTCAACTCCGATCTCATCAAGTTCGTCGAGAAGGCGCCAGACACCGTTCTGACCCTGGTCTCCGGCGAAAAAATCATTGTGCTGGAGTCCTCCCAGCAGGTTCTTGAAAAAATCATCGCGTTTCGCCGCGACATTCTTTCGGGGGCGTTTCTACATTCTTCAACCGTCGCCGGCTCGGGCATCCACGACGTTCCCGCCGCCGAAGCCGGTTCGGGCTGAGAGAACCCGATGGACAAGAGCAGCTTTGCCGGAATTCTTATCGCTTCGGGTGCAATTTATCTGGGCTTGACACTGGAGGGTGGAAAGCTCGGACAAGTCCTTCAGCCCACCGCGGCCCTCATCGTTTTTGGCGGCACTCTAGGCGCTGTAATGCTGCAATTTCCTCTCCGCGTCGTGATCGCGGCATTCCTCCGACTCGGCCATGTCTTCTTCGATCATTCAAGAGATCCCCAGCTCTTGATCGCCGAAATCGTCGAATACGCCCAGAAGGCCCGCAAGGACGGCATCGTCTCCCTCGATAAAGTCCTCGAACAAGTGGAAGATCCCTTTCTCAAAAAGAGCCTTATGCTCGCGGTCGATGGCACCGAGCCGCAGGAAATTCGCAAAATGATGGAGCAGGAGCTGGACAATCAAGCCGAGCACGAAGCGCACATTCCCGAAGTGTTCGAGTCCGCCGGAGGATTCTCCCCCACCATCGGAATCATCGGCGCCGTGCTCGGCCTCATTCAAGTCATGCAGCACTTGGACGACACCTCCGAAGTAGGCCGAGGCATCGCCGTCGCCTTCGTCGCCACCATCTACGGTGTCGGCGCCGCCAACCTCTTTTTTCTGCCGGTGTCTGGAAAGATCCGCCTGCGACTACGCCAGGAACAGATTCGCCGCGAGATGATGCTCGAAGGCGTGATCTCCATTCTCGAAGGTATGAATCCCCGCATGATTGAAGCCAAGTTGCTGGCTTTCTTTTCCGAAACTCATCAGTCCGCCGGCGTCCCGGCGCGCTCATGAGCCGCCGCCTCAGACGCCGAAAGCAGGTGAGCCACGACCGGTGGCTCGTTTCCTACGCGGACTTCATCACCCTGCTCTTTGCCTTTTTCGTGGTGCTCTACGCCTCCTCGCAAGTAGACAAACGCAAGGTAGGAAGACTCGCGCTGTCGATCCAGGTCGCCTTCCAGCAAATGGGTGTCTTCGAGACTTCGAATACGCTCATCCCTCTGAACGATTCCGAGGCCATCCCCTTCTCCCAAATCCAGGTCGTGCAAAACACCGAGCGCACCACCGACCTCACCCGCTTCGTGCAACCCATGAAAGGGAAGCTGAGCCCCTCGATCAATCAGCCATTGAAAGACGTCGAAGCCCAATTGCAGAAGGCGCTCGCCCCGGAAATAAAGTTGCATGTTGTGGAATTGAAAGTGAGCCGCGAAGGCCTGATCGTCAGCCTGCGTGAAATTGGATTTTACGAAAGCGCCTCAGCCGATCTGCGGCCTTCCGCGAAAGACGCCATTGACCGCCTCGCAGCGGTCCTGAAAGCGCGCACCGAATCCCTGCGTATCGAAGGGCACACCGATAACGTACCGATCCACACCGGACGCTATCGATCGAACTGGGAACTCTCCACCGCCCGCGCCTCCGACCTGATCAAAGTCTTCGTCGAACGCTACGCTTTCGAACCTCGCCGTCTCTCCGCGGCAGGCTACGCCGAATTTCATCCCGTAGCCCCCAACACCACACCCGACGGCCGAGCCAGAAACCGCCGCGTCGACATCGTAATCCTGAATCCCTCCCCACTCGACGCCTTCTCCGCCCCCTCAGAAGACCCACCCCCCGCAGCAAAAGTTTCACCCGCGCAACCACAATAACGTGACTGCGTGCCCTCCTGAGTGTTACCGCGACCCTCATACGGGTGTCGCGGACCCTTGCCTTTTAAGGGTGCGGGTTTTGATCCTCGCCCGACGCGTCAAACTCAGTCGCAGAAGCCGCTTTCCGATAGCGAGGCGCCGCCGTAACATCTGATGGCGTTTCAGCCAACCCGCCAAACTGTCGCCTTGACACATTTCCCACCTCCAGCCAGACTCGCTCTACCCCCTTCTAATCTAGCTCTCAGAGTGTGCGCTCATGCGTATTCTTGTCGCAGAAGACGACGCGCCGCTGGCCGAATTTCTGCACCAGCGCCTCGTCCAGGAACAATTCGCCGTGCAACTTGTGTCCAACGGTATCGAGGCACAGCGCCTCGCCTCCGAACAAGCCTATGACCTGGTCCTCCTGGATCTGAGTCGTTCGCAAGAAACCAGTGGCCTGGATGTGCTTCGCAACATTCGCGCCAAGAAGCCCGATTTACCGGTGCTCATTGTTACCGCCGCCTCCATGGTCGAGGAGCGCGTGCGCGGCTTGGATGCCGGCGCCGACGACTATATCGGCAAGCCTTTCGCCTTCGCCGAATTGGCTGCTCGTATCCGCGCGGTTCTGCGCCGCGGCAGCCGTCCCGGTATCGCTGTTCTGGCCATCGACGATCTGACCGTCGACCGCGTGTCCCACTCCGTCCAGCGCAACGGCCACGCCATCGATCTAAGCCCCAAGGAATTCGCGTTACTCGAATTTCTGATGCGCCACGCGGGCCAGCCCGTAACCCGCTCGGCCATCATCGAGCAGGTCTGGAAGCTGAATTTCGACACCATGACCAACGTGGTCGACGTATACATCAACTATCTGCGACGCAAGGTAGACACCGGCTACGACCACGCCCTGATCCGCACAGTTCGCGGTGTCGGCTACCAAATCGGCGGAAGCTCCGCGACCCCCCGTTCAGCTGTGCAGGCAGCCACCGCTCCGATCTAAGCCCACGCCAAACATGCTGTGGCCTATCATTCCTGCAAAAAGAGCAACCTGTAGCCGCCCTCTCCGAGAGGGCGGGGTTTAGACGAAACTCCACCCGCACCAACGCGACATGCAATCGCGTTCCGTCTAGCTCACGACTTCGAGCCTGCGCAAAAGCCCCGTGGCACAGCCATTACGGCCTGCAAGCTCGTGGCACGCCATCTGGCTGTGCGCCTAAGTCCTACGCCACCGCATCCTTCACCAACACCCGTATCCCCGCAATATTCTTCACCAACTCCTCAGGAATCCCGTGACGCATCGCCAGATATTCCGGCGTATTGTAGCTAAGCCAGACCTTCGCATCCGCATCCTCTGAAATCAAAACCTTCAACGGCAAATCCAACGCAGAACTAGGCGCCGCCACCATCACGGGAGTCCCACCCTTCGGGTTGCCAAACACCACCAACAGCATCCGCGGCATCTCGAGACCAGACTTCTTCGCGTCCGATGTGAAATTGATCTTCGCAAACACCGTCATACCCCGAGCCGCCAGCAATTTCTCAAAATGCTCCAACGTCTCGTCGAAGCCTCGGCTACTCTCCAGCTTTTCGATTCCGCGTCCGCTTTCAACGCCCATCGTCGGAGTACTCATATTATTTATCCTTTCGCGGCGAGTGCGCCGTCCACCGAAAACGCGCCGGCCCCGCGGATGATGATCGGGATCGCCAGCGCCAAAGCCAGCAAGTGGAATTCGTAACCTTCGCCCTTCTGATTGCCGTACCAGTTCATAAACGGCCCGTTAGCGAAGTGCACCAGCAAAACGGCAACCACCATATTCATCGCAATGCCAAACGCCGCGACCCTGGCCAGCAAGCCAAGTATCAATCCGAGCCCTCCAAAAAATTCCGCGCAGATCGCCAGCACCGCGAACGGCGCCGGAATGTGCAACATCGAAGTGAAAAAATTCATCGTTCCCGAAAACCCAAAGCCGCCAAACCACCCGAGCAACTTTTGCGACCCGTGCAGGAAAAACACCACACCCAGAATGAGTCGCATCAATGTCAAAGTATTATCATCGACGGTAGCCAGCAGCTTCTTCATTTAAGCCTCCAGCTCAGACCGGCTGATCGGCGAAACCTCGGTCCGGCAGCCAACTCTTTACCTCTTTCCACTCGCTAGATGCAAGCTAGACGACCAAGGACGCAGTGTTTCTGCGGCTCACTAGGGGCGCGCAAAAAGAAAAAGGGCGTTCCGGCTTACGCCGGAACGCCCTGATTTGCTCTAATTTGCGACTACTTCTGACTTGCGACTATTCCTTCGGTTTCTGCTGGGCGCCTACGGTCGAAACGGCCGGAGCCAACGACGAAACGCCGACGCTGCTATCCGCCGAACGTGGCGCATCCGGCTCATAGGCCAGAAGCCCTTCGGTTGCGGAAGCCGCGACCACTGTGCCGTCACGCCGCACGCGCACGACTGGGACATAGCCTTCGGCAAACGGAGTGTTTACGTGCTGCCACGACTTGCCCGAGTCAGACGATGCGATCAGCCCATGTCTCTGCAACGACACGACCAGCGCGTTGCCAGAGCCCGCTACGTCCTGGAACTGCAGGTCCCGAACGTCCGCGCGGTTCCAGTTGCGTCCGGCGTCCTTCGAGGAATACAGGCCCATGTTGGAAGTAATGAACAGGTTGGTGTCGTCGATGCGGTGCAGCCGCAAATTGCCGGAGGAAGCGAACGGGAGTTCCCGTGCATCCCAATGCGCGCCGCCGTCCGCGGAGTACAAGAGGTTGCGCTGAGCGATCGCCCAGACTTGCGAACCATCCGACGAAACTTCCAGTGATTGTGCCGGCTGCTTCACCAGTTCGTCCTTGGCCGCCGACTTCCACGTCGTGCCGCGGTCATGCGAAATCACCACGCCGCCAGTCGTTGCCGCAAACCAACCATCGTTCGCGAACACCATGTCGTTGATCTGGAACGCCAACAGCGTCGGAGCCTTTGCTTTCGGCGCCGGCTTCTTGACGAGCACAGTCGTTTTCTTTCCGTTGACGATCTTCGTCACCTTGGTCGGTGCCGGAGCGTCAGGAGCATCGGGGGCGAACAATCCAGCCTTCACCCATTTGCCGCTGGTGTCTTCATACTTCATCCAGCCGCCGTTGTTGAGCGAAGCCCACCATCCCGTCGGCGCTGCGTAAACATGCTTCAGGTCGGTGCGCTTCAGGCCCGGTCCGAGCGGTGCCCACGTGGTGCCGCCGTCCTTGGTGGCCAGAAATGCGTTGGTGTCGAAAGTCAGCACAACCAGTGCGCGCTCTGGATGCTCGCTGTTCATGGCGACATCCAAAATGTGCTGATGGTGGAATCCGACGTTCGCCGACGTATAGGTCACGCCGCCGTTTTCGCTGATCTGCACGCCTTCGCGTTCGGTGCCCAGAATCACGCGCTGCGGATTCTTCTGGTCGATAATGATCGCATTGATCACCCAGTCTCCGGGTGTCAGGCGCTTCCACTCAGCACCTTCGTTGGTGGTCTTCCACAAGCCGCTGGTCGTTCCGGCATAGAGCGTATCCGGATGTTGCGGATCCTGCTTGATCAGCTGCGTGCGGCGAAACACGAAGGGAATACCGTTATAGCGAGTCCACTGCGTGCCCGCCATTCGTGCTGTGGTAAATGCCGGAGCACGCGGTGGCGTGCACGTTGTCCGGATTCGCAGGATCAACCACGACGCTCATCACGTCGGAGTCATCGATCATGCCCTTGCTGACCGGGAACCAAGTCTTGCCGCCGTCAATCGTCTTCCACGGCAAGTGGAAAGTTCCGGCGTAAATAATATTTTCGTCGCGCGGGTCAAATGCCACGGAGTCAAAGTTGCGAAGATCGTCGTGCTTCGCAGGAGTGATGCGTTCCCAGGTGTTGCCGTCGTCCACGGAGCGATACACGCCCGTGAGCGAGCCAGCCACGAAAATATTTTGCTTGGTCGGTGACTGAGCAATCGCGCGCACCGTTTCATGCGCCAGCCCGATCACCTGCCAGGTGCGTCCAGCATCGTTGCTGCGATATACGCCGCCGCCGCCGGAATACAGTGCCCACGTGCTCGCGTACAGCCGGTTCGAGTCGCGCGGGTCCACCAAAATGTGCGTGACCACGTCGTCTTGGCCGTTGCCGATGCGGCTCAGCAGCTGCCAGTGCCCGCCCTCATCGGTCGAACTGAATACGTGGCCATCCGACGTACCCAGGTACAGCTTACTGATGTCGTGGGGGTCCGCTTCCAGGGAAATAACTGTGCCTCCTGGAGGTCCCACTTGGCGCCACGTCTGCGCTGGCGCGACGGAAGCAGTCGCCAGAGCGATTGCCCCGATTCCTAACCACTTGAGGTTCATGACCATGCATTCTCCCAGAGCGCAGATGCGCCGACAAGGTGCTAGTTTAGGAAAATCGCCTGAGATTAGCGCCTGCTCTCTGGTACAGATTTGGGGAGTGTTAGTTATCGTTATAGCACCTAAGATCCCGAGGTCATCGCACGTGTCCAGGATCGCGTCGCGGGTTCATCAAACGGCGAGACGCTTTGCCGTTCTACGCCAACGTCTGACGTGGGGTCCTGGTGTAACGGGTCCTGGTGTAACAGACAGCTTGGAGGGAATGTTCTCGGCGCGACCTTGTACTGAAGGGACTTGTGTTGGAGGGCCCCCCCTGGGTTTTTTGTAAGTATTCATTGTAAAGGGGGTTAAAGTCTTTTGTTTTGATAGACTTTTGTAAGTGTTGATTACAAATAGCTTAGCTCTGCTGTGTACTCTCGGTTAGGCGAATGTGCCGAATGAGGCGCTGACGGGCAGGTGCTAGCAACTTCTTTTCCACTTTCGGGTTTAAAGTTTTGGGAGTTATATAAGGTTAGCGACTACCAGGTTAGAACGTCGCGCTCCCGACGCATCTAATGTGTATGGGTCCAGGGGCCCTCTTATGAAGACCATATTCGCGGGAACAGGGAAATTGAAAGTGTTGTTGTCGCTGGCCGGTCTTCTTTGCCTGGCATTTGTGGCGCCGAATGCCCGCGCGGACGAAGGCGATCCTCCGTCGCGCGTGGCACGCATCAGCTTTCTTGACGGCACGGTTTCGTTTCAACCTGGAGGCGCGGGCGATTGGGGAAGCGCTGCAATGAATCGCCCGGTGACTGTGGGCGACAAACTCTGGGCCGACCAAGCTTCGCGGGCCGAATTGCAAGCGGGTCAAGCCACCATTCACATGGGCAGCATGACCGCGCTTTCGTTTTTGAATCTCGACGAAAGCATCATGCAGGTGCGCATCGCGGAAGGTTCGATCAATTTTCGGGTTCGCGAATTGCGCGAAGGCGACACCTACGAGGTTGACACACCGAACGTGGCGTTCACCGTGAAGCAGGCGGGCGCCTTTCGCGTGGATGTGAGCGAGAGCGGCGATGCGACCGCCATTACCGCAATTCGCGGAGAAGGCGAAGTCGTTGCGGGTGGCAAGACGTATGCGGTACACGCGGGCGACCGCGCCGAATTTGATGGTGTCGATAATCCCGAATACAAAGTAACTGCCGCGCCCGGAGCTCCCGACGGTCTTGACCGGTGGTCTGCCGAGCGTGATCTGCGGGAAGACCACTCGACTTCGCAAAAATACGTTTCGCCGGACGTTCCGGGGACCGCCGATCTGGACAACAACGGCACCTGGAACGAAGAGCCGGACTACGGCCCAGTGTGGTATCCGAATTCGGAAGCTCCGGGCTGGGCGCCATACAGCGACGGGTATTGGAATTACGTAGGTCCCTGGGGCTGGACGTGGATTGGGTATGAGCCTTGGGGCTTCGCGCCGTATCACTATGGCCGCTGGGGGTTGATCGGTGGACGGTGGGGCTGGTGCCCAGGTCCTGATGTACGCGCGTCCGTTCTATGGTCCCGCGTATGTGGGCTTCCTAGGAGGGGCGGGCTTCGGAGTGGGATTCGGATTCGGATTTGGCGCCGGATTCGGCGTGGGCTGGTTTCCGCTGGGGTTTCACGAGCCGTATTATCCGGGATTCCATGCGAGCCGCGTTTACATCAACAACATCAATATTCGGAACACGACGATCCGCAACGTGAACGTGCTGAATGGCGGCGCGCACAACTTCAACTACGCCTATGCACATAACACCAGGGCGGTCACGGCGACTTCGCGGAACGCTTTCGTAGGCGGGCAGGCGATCAATCGCGGTGCGGCGCATGTTACCGAGGCTTCTTTGCGAGGAGCCGAAGTCAGCAACCGAACGTCGTTCGCGCCGACTCATCAGAGTGCATTCGGCGCGGCGAACACGACGGCGCGTGCTATTCCGCCGACGTCGGTGCAAAACCGGTCGGTCGTGGCTCGGACTGCTCCCGCAGCGGGGGCAGGCAATATGCCGGTCCGCACCGTGAATACGACCAACTTGTCGGCTGGCCGGACGGTGGGGCAAGTCGGTGGTCGCTCGACGGTGCCAAACAATTTAGGAAAGACAACCGACAATACAACAGGCAATACAGCAGCGAGCGGGCGCCAGAACCAACTGTCGCAAGGCCGGCCGCCGTCGATGGCTGGCGCGGCGAACAATCGTCCCGTGACTAGCGCGAATGGCGGGCGCACCTGGGCAGCGCAAGGCACGGCCACCGACCGTGGACGTGCGCCGCAGGGTTTTGGCACCGAGGCGAACCGGACCGCTAACACGAGCGCGGGAACACGAAACGGCAGTTCGACGCAAGCCGCCAGCATGAATCGGTCGGACCGCCCGGCCTGGGCGGGTTCTGGCTCGAAGGGCGGCTCGAATGGCGGTACAGCGCGATCGTATTCGAGCAACAGTCGATCGTACGAGCCGCCGGCGAGGTCGTACTCGGCGCCGAGCCGGAGCTATTCGTCTCCGCGGTCGAGCTACCCGGCGACGCGGTCCTACTCGGCACCAGCGCGGTCGAATTCGGCGCCAAGCCATAGCTCTTCGGCGCCACACAGTTCTGGTGGTGGTGGCGGATCGCACGGTGGCGGAGGCTCGCATGGTGGCGGGCATCACTGAGGGCCAAATACTGGACTTGTCGTCCGGGCTCGCCTTGACCTCTTCTAAATTTCCAAAAGACCGCATCGCGCCGTGAGCCTCTCTGCGCCAAGATTGGAAAGATAACGCGGAGACGCAGAGGGCGCCGAGATTTCGCAGAGGGAGCAACGCGGGACGGCGCCCTTCGAGGCTCCAGCGTCAAGAAGCCCCGCCCCCCTTGGGAAAAACAACTCTTTTTGTTCGTGCGGGTTCAACATATTACATCCCGCATTTCCTGTTTCGACATACGGATAATGCAGGATAGGCCGAGACGTGGCGAACCGGTGATAGTCTTGGTAGAACCCGCATTTCCAAGGGCATTGATCAGGCCAGCGAATCCGCGGTGCATCCCAACCTCGCCGCGCGTAGTTCCAGGAGAGAATCGGATATGAGGAAAGTCGCGCCTAAGCTTCTTGCGTTGCTCAGCCTTGCGCTGGCAACGGCGTTTGTAACACCTATGCGCGCGCTGGCGGATGAAGAAGATCCGCCAACCCGCGTTGCTCGCTTGAGCCACACCGACGGCAACGTCTCATTCAATCCCGCGGGGACGGATGATTGGGTGAGCGCCGTCATTAACCGGCCGATGACAACCGGCGACAAGCTCTGGTCCGACGATGGAGGACGGGCGGAGCTGCACATTGGTTCCGCGTCGTTGCGAATTGGCGGCACCACCGGCTTCAATTTTCTGAACCTCACGGACAACGTCGCGCAAATCCAGGTCACGGAAGGCACTGTTCGTGTACGTGTGAAGCGGCTCGAAGAGAACGAAACCTTTGAGATTGATACTCCTAACCTTGCTTTCTCGGTGTTGCGTCCCGGCATTTACCGGGTCAGCGTGAATGAAGCCGGCGACACGACGGTGGTGTCGGTGCTCGGCGGCGAAGGCGAAGTCACCGGCGGCGGGCAAGCCTATTCCGTACACGCGAATCAGACCGCGACATTCGCAGGCACTGATCAACTGGATGCCGATGTTCAGGACTTTGCCGGGGGCGACGATTTCGACCAGTGGTGCGCGGACCGCGATCGCCGCGAAGACCGCTCCACGTCGGCGCGGTATGTTTCGCCTGACGTGATCGGGTATGAAGATCTGGATGACTACGGTGGCTGGCGGCCTGTGCCGCAGTACGGCACGGTGTGGTTTCCGCACACTACGGTGGTCGGCTGGGCGCCTTATCGCTATGGCCACTGGGTTTACATTGCGCCGTGGGGCTACACGTGGGTAGAGGACGAACCGTGGGGTTTTGCTCCGTTCCACTATGGCCGCTGGGTAACGGTTGGCGGCGTTTGGGGATGGGTGCCAGCACCCGCGCCGGTGGTTGGCGTCGTGTATGTACGTCCCGTTTACGCCCCTGCGCTGGTAGCGTGGGTGGGTGGTCCGCACTTTGGAGTCGGCGTCGGAGTCAACGTGGGTTGGTTCCCGCTGGGGCCGCGTGAAGTTTACATGCCCTCGTATCCAGTGAGCCGGGCTTACGTCACCAACATCAACGTGACCAACACGCGGGTCGAGACGACGGTGGTCAACAACTACTACACGACGGTGGTGGTCAACAAGCAGGTCAACGTGACCAACGTGACGTACGTCAACCAGCGCGTGAACGGCGCGGTCACGGCGACATCGGGCGCGAGCTTTACGTCGGGTCAGTCGGTTTCGCGCAACGTGGTTCACGTGGATCAGCGGGAAATTGTCAGCACGCAGGTTGTCGCACCAGCGATCGCGCCGACGCGACAGACGTTTGTCGGTGCGGGGGCGACCACGAACGTGCGGCCTCCGGCGGTGCTGGCGAGTCGCACGGTGGTAGCAAAGGCTACGCCACCGCCACCTCCGGCATCGTTTGACCGGCAGGCGGCGGCCATCCGGGAAAATGGGGGCCGACCGCTGGCAGTTACGCAATATCATCAACTGCAGCCGGCAAATGTGCAGGCTTCGGCACGCACGAACGTGAGAATCGCCCCGCCGACACGGACGGTGACACCGATACCGCCGCATAACGATGTGGTGAAACGGACCAACGGCAGTGTTCCACCGAATGCGAACAACCGCCCTGCAAATGCGCCCAACAATGTTCCGGGAAACGTTCCGGCAAACAACAATCAGCGCGCTTATACCGACCGACCTGCCGCTTCGCGTCCGCCGGCGGTAAATGCCCCGGTCAACCCAGCCGTCGAGCAGCAACATCAGCAACAACTGGAAAATCTGCGCAAGCAACAAGATGTAGAGCGACAGAAAGTGGAGCAACAGCAGATCAAGGAACAGCAACGGGTACAGGCGGTAAACGACCAGCAAAAGCAGGCGCAAGTCCAGCAAAAACAGCAGCAGCAGCTGGAGGACCTGGAAAAAAAGCACGACACCCAGCAGAAACAGCTGCAACAAAAGCAAAACAACGACAAGCCGCCGGCGAAAGGCGCGAAACCTGAAAAGGAAAAAGACAATAAACCGCCAAAATAACGAGTGGCGTAATCGCTCATAGAGCAGGCTCGTTCACGCACGTTCACGGCACGACGCAAGTCGTGCCGTGTCTTTTTTGGGCGTTCGTGGCTGTGTGACGACGGAGAGAAGAAGCCCTCAGCGGCCGAAGCCTTGTTGATTCGGCTTCCGTTACGGCATGGCTGAACGGGCTGCGGAAAAATGCACGGAGCGGAAACGCTGCTTCGGTGATAGCCCGTTAGAGCCTGCGTTGACGCCGGCGCTAAAGCACGACCTCCTGAAGAAAAAGACTTTTTCCGTAGCCTGTGAAGCCGTGACCGAAAAACCGGAGTTCTCACACTGACTCGTTCGTGGCTTTTCCGACGAAACGTACGGACGTTAGCCTCCCAACGCTGCATTCTCGCGCGGCTTCGCATAGACTTCCTGTTCATTTGTAAATGAGGAAGTCCCACCCGTAGATGAGGAAGGTCCCACCGTCCCGATTTAGCAGCCGGAAAGCGCCGCGCACCGCTGCGCCCGTCGAGATTCACGCTATTCCCGGATTGCCTGAAATTGACGCAGGCGACGATCTATCGGGGTGATCGCCGCTGCCGCGGGGCGTGCGCGCATGGTGTTCAAGAACGGCGACGTGCTGGTGATCGCGCAGAAAATTGTTTCGAAGGCGGAAGGACAACTGATCGCACTCTCGGAGGTCGTTGCGTCACCGCAAGCCCAGGAACTGGGAGCAAAATTAAAAAAGGATGCGCGCTTGGTCGAAGTGATCCTTCGGGAATCAAAGCGCATCGTACGCAGCGATCCGGTGTTGATCGTGGAAACGCATCACGGCTTTGTCTGCGCGAACGCAGGCGTGGACCACTCGAACATTCCCGGGCGCGACGTGGTATCGCTCTTGCCGCGCGACCCTGATGGGACCGCGCACAAGCTTGCCGTCGCGCTTGGTAAGCTGACAGGTAAGCGAATCGCGGTGGTCATCAGTGATACCTTCGGGCGACCTTGGCGGCTAGGGCTCACCAATGTTGCCATCGGTGCGGCAGGTGTTCCCGCGCTTGTGGACTTGCGTGGGACGCTGGATCTGCATGGCAAGCCGCTGCAGGCTACGATTCTCGCGGTGGCCGATGAACTCGCTGCTGCCGGCGGGCTGCTGATGGCCAAGGCGGGCGGCATTCCGGCGGTCATCGTGCGGGGCTACCGGTACAGGCGGGTGCTCGATCCAGCTGCTCGCATCCTACGTCCCGCGAGTGAGGATTTGTTCCGGTGAGCGGGTGGCAAACGCTTCGGGAAGCTGGCATTCTGAAACCCTACGAGAAAGAGGCGTTCGGGATCGATTGAATATGCGGCCAGAATGCTCATTGCAGAGCTCAACCGTCAGGGGCGTGGCGACAGCGCCGACGGTCGACCAAAAGCTCGACGGGCAGCCACTTGCCCGCCGACGATGCGCTGCAGCTGGCTTTGCATGCTCCGCTGGAAGAACTCCTGAGTGCGGCGAGTGCTCTGCGGGCACGGGGGAAGGGAAGTACGGTCACCTTCTCGAAAAAAGTTTTCATTCCGCTGACCACGCTTTGTCGCGATTATTGTGGGTATTGCACTTTTCGCAAGGATCCCGGCGAGCCTGGCGCGCATTTCATGACTCCCGACGAGGTGCTTGCGCTCGCCGAGCAAGGGCGCCGCGCGGGATGCAAGGAGGCGTTGTTCAGCCTTGGGGACCAGCCGGAGCGCATTTTTCCTGAAGCGCGCGAATTTCTACGACAGCAAGGCTTTGCGCGCACGCTCGACTATCTTGCCGCCATGTGCGAACTCGTTCTGGAGCGCACCGGGCTTTTGCCGCACGCCAATCCTGGCGTGATGGATCGCGCGGCGCTTGAGCGGCTGAAGAATTCGAATGCCAGTGTTGGCTTGATGTTGGAGACCGTCAGCGTGCGCTTGATGCGAGGCGATTTGCCTCACGCCAAAGCTCCGGACAAAGTGCCTGCGCTGCGGCTGCGGACCATAGAGGAAGCCGGCAAACTCTCGATCGCGTTTACGACTGGAATTTTGATCGGAATCGGCGAAACGATGGAAGAGCGCGTCGATTCGCTATTCGCAATTCGCGGGCTTCAGGAAAAATATGGTCATATTCAGGAAGTGATCGTGCAGAATTTTCGCGCGAAGCCCGACATTCCGATGGCGAATCATCCGGAGCCCGTCACTTGAGGATATGCTTCGAACGATTGCTATCGCGCGATTGGTCCTGGGACCGCAGATGAACATTCAGGCTCCGCCGAACCTCAGCTATGCGGATTTCCCGCGGCTGTTGGAGGCGGGCATCAATGATTGGGGCGGAATCTCGCCGGTCACTCGGGATTTCATCAATCCGGAGGCGGCGTGGCCGCAAATCAGCAAGCTCGACGCGGAGACCGCCGCGCGTGGCTTCACGCTGCGCGAACGCCTGGCGCTTTATCCGGAATTCGTTCGGCGTGAGGAGTTCGCGTCGTCCGCGATTCGAAAGCGCCTCGATTTACTTGCTGGCGGAGACGGCTTTGCGGTGTAGCCGCGAGTTGTAACCCGGCATCCTACTTTCCGCATGAAAACCACTTTCCGCATGAAAACCAACAGGGAAATGTCGATTACCGCGCTGGCTGGAGGGGTCGGCGCATCGAAGTTGCTGCTCGGGCTCTACGATGTGGCTGATCCCGCGCGACTCACGGCTATCGTCAACACTGGCGACGACATCACTCTTCATGGGCTGAAGATTTCGCCCGACCTCGACATCGTGACTTACACGCTGGCCGGAGTGATCGATCCTGCGAAAGGCTGGGGCTTTCGCGGCGAGACATTTCACGCGCTGAAGCGGCTGGCGGTGTTCGGGCGCGTCAACTGGTTCAATCTGGGCGATCGCGATCTGGCTACGCACATTCATCGCACGGCGATGCTGGCCGAAGGCAAATCGCTTAGCGATGCCGCTGAGTCGATTCGTACTGCGCTCGGGGTGAAGTCGCGCATCCTTCCGATGTCCGACCAGGCGGTGCCGACGATCATTGAGTCCGACGAAGGCGCGCTGCATTTCCAGGAATATCTAGTGAAGCGTCGGGCCGAGCCGATTGTGCGGGGGATACGCTTCGATGGGGTCGAGTCCGCTAGTCCTGCGCCCGGCGTGCTCGAAGCGATTCGCGACGCCGATCGCATCATCATTTGCCCAAGCAATCCGCTCATCAGCATCGGGCCGATTCTGGCGGTGCGCGGGATCCGTGAAGCTCTGCGCGCGCGGCGGAAAGATGTGATCGCTGTCTGCCCCATTGTCGGCGGCAAATCGCTTGAAGGGTCCATCGGACAAAATGCTGGCGCAGTTGGGCTACGAATCGTCCGCCAGCGGCGTGGCCAAACTCTACGCGGATTTCACGGGCACCTTCGTGGTGGATCCAGCAGATGAGTCGGATGTGGAAGCAATTCGAAGCCTGGACATGAGGGTAGCGGTCGTGCCGACGGTGATGAAGTCTCGTGCTGACAAACGCAAACTTGCGCGCGCGCTGCTGCGATTGTAGGTCGGGGCACACGGCTGAGTCTCATCGCGGTTTGCGGCAGGATCGTTCCGCAAGAGAACATCTACAAAAAGAGTCCCGTAAACCGCAGACCCGCGCTGTGAACCTTGTAACGAATATTCAGACCAATCAGCAGCGCCGTGAGTGATTCCACGATGCGTGCATTCTCGAGCTTCCCGCCGTTCAAGGCGCGCACTCCGGGAATTTTCTCCGCTAGCTCGGTGGCTACCTGCTTGGCCTTGTCATCATCGCTGCAGACCAGGACGTCACAATCGACTGTCGCGTCGCCCGCCAGCAACGCCGCGCCGAGATTGTGAAATGCGGCTGCGATGCTCACGCCTTGCGGCAGCAGCTCCTTGGCGGCCTCGGCGGCCGAGCCTTGCCACACACCCAACATTCGCGTCGGCGCGCCCCCAACCGACGCTGCCAGGGGCACGGTGGTGTCAATCACGATCGTGCCGGGCTTCCAGACCGGTTTCAATTGCTTGAGCAGCGGCGTCAGGCCGGAGAAGGGAACCGTCAGCAGCGCGACGTCGCACTGCGCCGCGGCGGAAGCGTTATCCGTACCGCCAATCTGGGCCGACCCACCGATCTGCTCGCGCAGCTGTTTCGCCACTTCCTGCGCGCGCAGCGCATCGCGTGAGCCGATTACGACGTGCTCGCCAGCTCGGGCGAGGCGATTCGCCAAGCCGGTTCCTTCGGGTCCCGTGCCACCTAAAATTGCCACCGTTCGCGCCATCTGCGTTTCTCCGTTTCGTTCCGGGTCTTGTCTATTCCACGCGTCCTCGTGTTGCGTAGCTGCAACCGGCAATGCCGCAATCGAGACGGCCATTATACGTAAGACGCTTCGTGGAATGCGGACTGCGTTCCGGATTGCAGCTCGAGGTTATAGGGCCATCTGATTCGGCATTAACTTTGCCATCACACCCGTACTTGCGGCCGGTAGCGGGTGGAGTTTTTCGAGGTGAAACTGGGAAGGCAACCAGGCCTGAGGAATCTCTCCAAGGAGAATATGCATATGGGCCTTCTTGACTCCATTGCAAGTCGGTCGTTTAGAGATGACCCGGCCGGCCGCGTGGTTGTTTTTGGCGGAGAAGTCCGGGGTCGCGGCTATCTTGTAAAGTCCAAGGCTGACGAGCTCAAGATCAAATCGTTTATAAAAATGTTTATATTTGCTGAGCTTTCCATTCAGATGCTGGGGCTTTGGTTGACGCTCGCGTGGATAGGGCAATATAGCGACGCCCGAGACAGGGCGGCGCATCTGCTGAGAGCGATTTGCGTGTTTGCAGGAGTCTACTCCGTCATTGTAATACTCCCGCTGTTGTTACTGTGGAGGTCCTATAAAAAGGAGCGCTTCAGCTTCGTTTCGGCCGAGGATGAGGTCTCGGTGACGAGCAAACGTCCGATGGACCAGCAGTTTTTCCAGGTTGTCGCACTGATCGCGGTCGCTATCCTAGTTTTGATTGGCGTCATCTTTCTCATTCGGTTCAAATGATTGCGGCGTGATAAGCAGGGCGCTACTTTGGCAGGCTCCCACCACGCCAGTATGATATCTTCGAAAATCCTGAATATGCCGACGAAAGCTCCTACGCCAGCCGAGTTTCGCTTAGCCTGCGGACAATTTGCTACTGGGGTTACGGTGGTGACCGCTGAGCGTGCGCCCGGCAGAGCCCACGGCATGACCGCGAACTCTGTGACTTCGGTCTCGCTCGAGCCTCTGCTTCTCCTGGTTTGTGTGGATCAACGCGCGCACTTGCTGCCTATGGTGAAGAAACAGGGCCGCTTTGGCGTAAGCGTCCTGCGGGAAAATCAGGTGGCTATTTCGAGGTATTTCGCGCAGACCGAAGAGAACCTGGAAACCGAAGCCAAGCTCGGCATTCGCTATCGCTGGACCCCGAGCGGCATTCCTGTTCTCGAAGACGCTCTCGTGCACATTACGTGCAATGTTGCCGCATCCTACGCCGCCGGAGATCATACGATTTTCATCGGCGAAGTTGAAAGCACCGAGGTGTTCGATGGCGAGCCGCTGCTATTCTTCCGAGGGGCTTATCGGCGGATCGCTCCCTGATTTTAGGGGCCGCGATGACGGAAAACGTGGTAGCGGGGTTTGAAGAAAGCAGATCCCTCGCTCCGCTCGGAATGACACGTCGTTGGCGCTCACAGTTCGAAGATTAAGCCATCTTTAGCGATGGCTCTAGTGGTGGCCACCCAGCGGATCGCGCTTTGTTCCGTACTCGGCGCCCCAGCGGTCGGTCATCTCGCCGCGTATCTCCCACAGTTCTGGAAAAAACTTGTGGCGCATGCCATCTTCCAGAATCTCGACGGGCCTGCCCTTCAGCGACTTCGAGCCGAAGCCGATGGTCCGGTGAATCAGTTGCATGTGCTCGTACCGGAATTTCTGAAACAGCTCGTCGAATTCCGCCAGCGCTTCCGCTACTACGTATGCGTCGTCGTGGGAATATTCGGAGTCGTAGATTTTCTCCAGCGTAAGTCCGTGCTTGTCGAGGTAGTGTTCCTTGAAGGAGGCCCACAGCGGTTGATACATCTTCAGCAGGACGCGGAATCCGGGTGATTCCTGGCCGCTTCCGTTGCCGAGTCGCTGGCGAATGGCCTGATATTCTTTGGGTGACATGATTTCCAACAGCGCAATCTGCTGAGTCATAAGCCGCTGGGCGGTGTGCACGCGGCGAAACAGGGTGATCACGCGATTGGTGTTTTCTTGCTGCAGATATTCATCGATATCGAGGAGCGTGTAGGCGATCAGTTTCATCCACAGCTCTTCGACCTGATGTACGATCTGAAACTGCAGTTCGTCCGCGTTGCATAGTTCCTCGAATTTTGTCTGGCAGGAGAGCAGCGCTTTGGTATTCAGATATAGTTCGTAGTCGAGCGTGCCTTCTCCACCCATCAATGCGTAAAACTGTTCGCGATTCATCGTTCGATCCTCACAATTGCGTCTCCAATTTAGCGTATGCCGTTGTAGCCACGACGATCCACGTATTCAGTACCCGTGCTTGGGTTGGACTGGGACACAGACGCTTCGAGACTCAGGGTAAACAGGAGTGTCTGTGTTACTTCGGACTGGGTGCGCTCGGGAGTGGGAGGGAATTGCAAAAGCGAATGTTAGCGTTCGGAATTGCCGGAAGGGCGGGCTTGTTCCGCGGAGTCGCCCATTTCCTTGCGATGGCTCTTCACTTCGCGCAGCGCGTAGATCGGCTTGTTCTGTGATTCGTAGTAGGTGCGCGCGATGATTTCGCCGAGGAGGCCCATGGAGATGAACTGCACTCCGCTTACGAAAAGCGCGACTCCGGCAAGCATCAGCGGTCCGTGCTGGGTCATGATGGTTACGCCATGCGCGAACTTCTCGTACAACAAATAGGCGGCGTCCAAAGACCCCAGCAAAACTCCACCAACTCCCAACAGGCCGAAAAACTGCAGCGGGCGGGTCGAATAATCCTGCAGAAATTTCACGATGATCAAATCCAGGAAGACGCGCAACGTTCTGCCAATACCGTAGTTGCTCTTCCCATTCTTCCGCGCAAGATCGGTGATCGGTACTTCCGTGATCCGCGCCCCCGTGGAGCCCGCCAGCGCCGGAATGAAGCGGTGCAGTTCGCCGTATAACTGAATTTCCTGAATGATTTCGCGCCGATAAGCCTTGAACGTGGTCCCGAAATCATGCAGATCGATACCGGACAACTTTGCCATCATCCAGTTGGCGGCGCGGCTGGGAACCTGGCGCATCAGCCAATGGTCGCGGCGCGCGTAGCGCCAGCCGCTGACCAGGTCGAAGCCTTCTTCGATTTTCTCGAGAAAGCGCGGAATCTCTTCGGGATCGTGCTGCAGGTCGCCATCCATGGAAATGATGATCTCGCCGCGCGCGAAATCAAATCCCGCCTTCAGCCCGGCGGTCTGGCCGAAATTTCTCCGCAATCGGACGATGTTGACACGATGATCGTGCTCGTAAATATCGGAAAGCACCTTGAAGGTGTTGTCCCTGCTGCCGTCGTCCACGAACACCAGTTCGTAGGGTTCACCGAGGGCATCCATTACTTCGGTGATCTTCATGTACAGGGGCGGGATATTTTCCTGCTCGTTGAAGAAGGGCACGACCACCGAGTAGCGAATTGTGGAGTCAGTTCTCATGTTTCGCTGGCTACAAGTCCATAGTCTATCAGGCGAATCCCCTGCGAGGCGACAAGATTTCTGATTTCCACATCGGTCAGAATCTCCAGTTCCGTTTGCCGCGATCCCTGCAATCGTGTTGGCGTATTCTGCAGCGCTTCATCCGCGTATCCCGGGTGGCACATCAATTCCGTGGTGCCGTCCGGCAAGTTTCGCAATAGCTGCACGACTCCTTCCTTGGTCATCTCCCCGGTTTGGGCGATGCCGCAAAAATAGTCCGTCGTGGAGATGCCAACGCGGTCCGCTTGCTCTCGGGCATCGCGCGCCAGCAATTTCAATCCGCGCGCCTGCACCCCTTGCTTCAGCACCGCCGCCGGATGCAGTTCCTCGCGGGTCGAAAGCGCCGCGCGCAAGCTGGACGCTTCATGGGCCACGCGAATCGCGCCGACGCGATAGCGTTTGGCCAGCCGCAGGGCAATCTCAAAGAGTCCCGGCAGCATGTGTACGTGCTTGTGTCCGTCCAGGTGTGTGGGCTGAATTCCAGCGTCGCACACTTTTTCGATCTGCGCCTCCCATTCCTGCTCTACCTCATGGGGCGTAAGTCCGCGGCTAGCGATGCGCAGCAGGAGGTTCTCCGGGCCACCTTCGAACTCGCCCGCATCGTTCACCAGACTAGTGACCAACTCCCGCGCAGCTACCGGCGCACCATCGCTCAAATTCAAATGCACGCCCACGCCGAGCCCGGGCGTAGACCGCGCCACCTCGACACCGGAGGCAAAGGCCGCGCCATTGGCCAGCAGCGACGCGCTGGTCACGATCCCGTGGCGGTGGGCCTCGGCGATGCCGCGATTCACGCCCTCGGTCCATCCCAGGTCATCCGCATTGACGATCAGATTCTTCACAAATTTCTCACAAATTTAACGGGCGGCGCGAGCCAACCTGTACTTTCGACCAGCTACCCAATGGTACGAGATCACGCACGCGTACCATTGACCCTCTCTCGCCTCAACTTTAGCATGGCCTAGTCGAGGGATAGATGCCTGTAAAAAGCCGTGAATTGAAGCAAGTGGTGCCGCGCCATAGCGAGAATCGACGCGGGCGGCGAATGAACTCGCGTGTTCCGATTCGCCTGGAATGGGACGATCCAAAAGGGCGGCGGTGCAGCGCGGAGGCTCATACGCGCGTCGTTAATCCATACGGGTGTATGGTTGTGATCGACCACGATCTGAATCTTGAGCATCGCCTGGCCCTGACCAACGTCGCGACGCAGACCAGCAACTCCGCGGTGATCGTTTGGAAGGGAACGCAACGCCCGGAAGGCGGTTGGGAATACGGCGTCGAGCTTGTCGCGCCGGAGATGGACTTTTGGGGTCTGGAACTATGAAGCCTTTGACGAATGCGAAACCTTTGCCGGTGCCGTCCGCCCGGCCAGCCCTGAATCGTCCGCCGACCGCGGAAGAACGGCGACGCGCACAGCGTGTGCTGCTGCGCATCGCGGTGGTCGTGCACGTTGCGGGCAAGCCGCCGATCCAGGGCTATACGCACACGGTGAGCGCCAGTGGCGCGATGATCGTGATGTCTGAGCCTCTGGCGGAAGGTACCAAGGTCACCGTCGAAAATACCAAGACGCAGAACAAGGTCGAGGCCAAGGTGGTGCGCCCGCCGCAAACCACAGCGGAAGGTTCACTTGTGCCCGTGGAATTCTCGACTCCTTCGCCAGTTTTTTGGAACGTCTTTTTTCCACCTTCGATTAACTAGCTCGACTAGCCAGCGGAGGCGGGAAGGGTTATGGGTCCCCTCAAAAATAGCGGCGGCCGCAAACCTTGCGGCCGCCGTTGCTTTTTTGCTCGCGATTCTCTACTGAACCGAAATCGTCACTGCTGCTGACGTCGATCCAGCGTAGGTGCCATCGCCGCTATACACGCCGGTAATGCTGTCGCTGTGTGGCGTGTTCCCCCCGCCGCCTCCGCCGCTGCTGCTGCCACCTCCGCATCCCGCGATTCCTGCGGCAAGACACGCGAAGAGCAGCGCGCCTGCACAGGCGTAGCTGAGGCGCTTCTCGTCCGCGGTGCAGACCTGCGGCACGCGCGAGGGTAAGCATAAATTGCGGCCAGGAGCAGCCCGGCGACGAACCACATTGGTCCAACCGGCAAATTCGGCGATCCGGTTTGAGGGTCGAACGGGTGGAGTCAGAAGCGCCAATGTGGTCATCAGGGTTGCGGTGCACGTCCCCGGAGTCGAGGCGGTGCCCGCCGTGGGCATGCAAGTTGCTGCCGTGCCCAGCGCGGTGGTCCCGTTCATGAATTGCACGGTCCCGGTGGGTCCGGGCGCGTTGTTGGTGGTGCCGGTCACCTTTGCCGTGAAGGTCACGCTACCGCCCGACGCGATCGACGTTGTGCTGGGCGTCACTACCGTAGAGGTCGTCTGCGTTCCGCCTGTTACTGTGACGGTAATCGCAGCGGACGTGGACCCTGCGTAGTTGCCATCGCCCGAGTAGACTGCGGTGACGCTCTGCGCCCCGGCTGCCGTGAAAGACACGCTCGCCGAAGCGGTTCCGCTTGCGGCCGTTCCGGCGCCTGTCAGGACCGCCGCGGTTCCGGTTACCGTGCCGGTACCGATGGTCTTGCCCCCCGCCGTAAATGTAACGGTCCCGGTGGGTCCCGCACCGTTGCTTCCAGTGGCAATCGCGGCTGTGAGGGTAATGGACTGGCCAATCGCGACCGAAGCCACGCCGCCGCTGCTTGCCGTGGTCGTCGTAGGAGCGGTCGTGATCGTGAAGCCGTCCGGCGTCGAAGTACTTGCCGTGAAACTGTTGTCTCCCGAATAAGCAGCCACCAGGCTGTGGGTTCCGCCTCCGAGTTGAATCGGTTGGTCCTCGGCGAATCCCTGGCTATTCAGCTTTGTGGTATTGCTTCCCGAAAAATCCTTCAAGGGACCGCCGTTGTCGGTCAGTGTGACTGTTCCGGTTGGGCACGCAACGACGACCGTGGCGCATTGATTTCCGCCGCTGTCGGACACCGCGATCTGAAGGACATAGTTGGAGCCATAGGGCGCGGTCGTTGCGTTCTTGCTGAGTAGATTTCCGTTGGCGTCGGAGGTCCAAACACTGACAGCGGTGCTGCTTGCTTCCGGAGTCACGGTGACTGTGACCGGGGCTGACGTTCCTGCGGCAAAGACCCCGTCGCCGGAGTAACTGGCCACCACCGGATAAGCCGCTCCACCTGGTAGCTGGGTTGTAGTGATGGTCGCTGTTCCGCCGCTGAGCACAGTGGACGTGTTCTCCGAGAACGAGCCGATTCCCAATTGGGGGTTCCCGGTTGGCGATGCAACCAGGGACACGCCTTCCGGTTGCGGTCGTGGATGACACCTTGACATTGAACGTGACATTTGTGCCGTGCTACGATCGTGAAGGGGGCCGTAGGAGTCGTACTCGAAATCGTAACGGTGTCCGCCGTGAATGACGCCGTCGACCATGCCGTCAGAAGGTTTCCGACGTTTAGCGAGCCAAGACCCGTTGCCAAGTCATAGTTCGGTGTCGTTAGCCAAGCCGGATTCGTTGGGTGAGCGGGATCGACCAGGATGCCGAACTGATTTGCGGCGGTGCTGGTGTTACTGCAGTTGGGCGTTCCGCCCTGGCACGCTACGGAATTGTTGCCGGTGACCGTGTCGTAGAAAATACAGCCTGTTGCGGTCACAGAGGCGGTGTTCGAAGTACAAATGGTCCCCGCGGTGTTTTTCTTGTAAAGCTGGTACAGCACAAAGTTCGCGTTGCCCTGACGCTGGCCGGTCTTCTGGTTGACCAGCGCCATAACGCCAGCAAAGGCCGGAGCTGCCGCCGAAGTTCCTCCGACGCCCTGAAAATCATTGAACGGCGAATTGAGGTCACATGAGCTGGTGCTGCTTCCCGTGCCGGTATTCGCGTCCTGTTGGCAGATGATGTAGAAGCTGCCGTTCAAGCCATTGCCGGCGAAAAACGAAATATCGGGGAGAACTCGGAACGTCTCCGTCGCGCTGATGCCGGTGGTTCCCGTTTGCCAGATCGGTATGGGGTTAAGCGGACTTCCACCCGAGGTAAGGCTGCTCGGCCCGCCGCTTCCTGCGACCAGATCGTTTCCAAAGGTCAGCGAGCTTGGATTGTTGTTGTTGTTGATGTTGGTCGCGGTGCACGTGTTCAGGGCTACGTTCCCCGCAGTCGCGGGTGCTGAGCAGGAATCGTTCCAGGTCGACTCGGGAATGTAAGATTTCGCGGAGACTTGCGTCAAGGTTCCGCTCGTGCTGTTCGCTGTATTCCAGAAGGGCGACGGCACGGTTCCGTTCTGGAAGTCGGTTCCGCCCATGGCGACGTTATACCCCGTCGAAGCCAGGCCGCTTACCGCGAGTCCGTTCGCAGCGACGTCCTGATTGCTGGCCGTGGACGAGGGATCGCAGGCCGCCGATCCGTTGTCGCCGGCGGCAAGAACTACGGTGATGCCTTGCGCGGAGGCTTGTTGCCAGAGCTGGATATAGAAGTCCTCGCCGCTAGTTCCGAGGCCGGCTTCGCACTCGCCAAAACTTTCGCTCATAATGGGCGCGATGTTGTTATTGATGATGTAGATCGCGGAGAGGTCGATGCCTGCGGTTCCAATCGTGTCGGAATCTTGGGAAACCACCAGATCGATGGTCGCGCCCGGAGCCACAGCGCCAGCCCATTGCACGTCGAGGTCTGCTTCGACTTCGTCATCGTTGCCGTTCGGGTTGTTTGGACCCTGTATGCCGGGGTCGGGACCATTCAGAATTATGTTGCTGGTCGAAAAGTTGGCAGGAAGGCCGAACAGGCTGCGAAACGAGGTAACGTCGGCAACATTGATGTTGGAATCTTGCACGATCGCGATGGTGACGCCGGTGCCGTCCGATGTTGTTGGCACGTACGGCACGTTGTAGATTTTCTGGAAGTCACCGGGCCCGACGGCATAGCAAGGCACCGTAGACTTCGATCCGCACCCTGCGAAGGTAAACAGTGGCGTCACCTCGCCGGTTGCTTTGGTCTTACGAAACGTGCCGAGTTGGTGCACCTGGGCTTTCGGCCGAAAGTCATGCAGAGAGAGCACGCCCGCCACCACAGGCGCAAGCGCCGCGGGGATCTGCGGATCAGACACATTCGCAACGTGCATCTTGTCATTCACGAAAAAGTGATGGATCTCGGTTTGAAACGCATTTCGCACCTGGCCCACGTTTCCGGAAAACTCAATGGTGGTGCGGCCGGCGCTAACCTTGATTCCGGTGAAGCCCTGCGAGGTCAGCCAGTCGGTCACCGCTTGGATGTCCGCGTCCGCGGGACCGTACTGTTTTCCGAACTGATCGGGTGTGAGCCACTTGTGGTAGTTCGGGGAAGTCTTGTCCTGCTGCTGCTGGAGTAGTTGGCGAAGCGCCGTTTCCTGGTCTGGGCTGCGCTGCAGCAGTAACGACATGCGGCTTGCAGGTTCGGAATCCGCCACGGGGCCGCGATCAAGTTCCGGCCGCGCCATGGGATGCACGTTTCCGTGCAGTGTCACGCGATTCCCGTCGTCCACCGTTTGCGTGACGCGTGCGGGAACTACTGGGGCCTGCGTGGCGGTCACCGCCTGCGTGTCCGGCGATTGCGCGGATGCGCTCAACCACGGCAGCGCGAATGCCAGAAGGGAAGTACCCAGGATCGCGCCTCGACTCCACCCGAACCCATTGATCTTCATGAACCCGCCCATGCGTTAAATTTGTTGCTTTCGTACTACGCAGCTCCCGAAGGCACTGAACTGCGCGAAATGAACCATGACTAGAAGATAGATTTTACTTGGGAATGGTTGCCCACCCTTGGCGTTGATGCCGGACACGTCCTCAGTTTGACATCGCGGTAGCTGGGGGACAACACGGGTCAACACTCTGAAAGAAAGAGTGCGCTGGAGGGTGCTCGCACCTCTTCTTAAGCTTTTCCCCCGAGCTGCGGACTTGGTTCCCGCGGAAATACGATGCAATTCAGCAAGAGCTTGGACACAATTATCGTAGTCGATTCCTGCCAGCAAATCGTTGGTACCCGTAGACAGCTGACCTTTACTGAACGCCCGTGCTTAGGCGAAGGCAGTGACCTAAACCCGGACCGTCGCGGAAAGTTGCGGCCTTCATCGAGCGTGTGGACCCACTAGGGATATAGTTCCTCGGACCGCCGAAGGCGCGAGTGTGAGTATAATGGCGAACGTCCACCTATCAACCAAGGAGGGTACATGGCTGAGCCTTCATACGAGGAACTCAAAGCGCGTCTCGCAGAGCTCGAGAAGCAGAAACCGGGGCACCGCACGGGCCAACTCGATTTTCGTGTCGGCGAAAAGGGAGGCGTGAGCGTCTATGGCTTGGGACGTTTTCCCGTGACGCTGTACTACGAGCAGTGGGTTCGCCTACTAGACACGGCCAAGGAACTGCGTGAATTCCTGGAAGAAAACAAAGCCGAGGGCAAACTCAAGCTGAAAGACAAAGTGTCGTCGGCTAGTAGCGCCGATTGAGCAGCCGTGGATTTTGCACCACCAGGTTACCGACGCAATTTGCTGATGGTTCGAGCCTCACCTTCTTTCCTAGGAGCGCACGCAGCTTCGAAGGATCCCTGCCGCTAACCAGGTTCACGGCCGAACGTGCCGCACGAAAGGAGGCTACAAATTGAAGCATTTCCTCCTCGGCGTCGTGACGACGCTGCTGGTCCTCGCCATCGGCGGCTTCCTCTATTTGAAGCTTGGACTCGCGGAAGTCCGAGCTGACCTGCCTCCTTCTCAGTGGGAACGATCGTTCATGTACTCCGCGGTCCACGCGTCGGTTCGCCGCAGAGCCCCTGAGGTTCCGAATCCCATTGCACCGACCGACGAAAATCTGGTCGCGGGCGGCAAGCTCTACCTCAACGAATGCGCCGGATGCCACGGCACGCCCGGAAAGCCAAACCAATCCAGCGACACATTGTACCCGCCGATCCCGGACCTTCCCGCCGCAGGCACGCAGTACTCCCAAGCGCAAATTTTCTGGATAGCCAAACACGGCATCCGCCTCTCGGGAATGTTCGCGAACGGCAAATGGGATTCGGACCAGAAGCTATGGACCATCACTGCCTACATTGCGCGCATCAAATCGCTGCCTCCGCACGTCCAGGAGGAGTTGGCTAAACCGAGTCCCGCTAAATAGATCTTCGGCAAAACGCTGGTGGATCGTTTGTTCGAAAAAAGTGTGGTTCTCGTGAAAGGAAGTGCAACCATGTCAGCGACGTACACAGGCCAATCTTCATTCTGCCGAACGGTAGCGCCGATCGTTCTACTACTGTTGTTCGCTGCAAAATCGGTTGTTGCGCAAAAAACTCCGTCGCCCGCGTTGCTGATCCTCGAGAAAAGTGACGACTCCGTCGCCATTGTCGATCCAACGAGCTTGAAAATCGTCGCCCGCGTTCCCGTCGGTGAAGATCCTCACGAAATCGTCACATCTCCCGACGGCAAAGTGGCCTACATCTCGAACTACGGAGGCAACGACAGCAATCTAAACACGATTTCCATGGTTGACCTCGCCGCTCAAAAGCCTCTGCCTGCGATTAATCTCGGCGCCTTGCACTCCGCGCACGGACTGGACTTCGCCGGCGGCAAACTCTACTTTACCGCCGAGACCAACAAAGCTTTCGGCCGCTACGATCCCGCCACCCAAAAAATCGACTGGGTTCTCGGCACCGGTCAGGATCGCACCCACATGATCCTCGTGTCCCAAAGTCTTGATCGCATCTTTACGGCGAACGTCAATTCCGGAACCATCAGCATCATCGAGCAGGTCATGCCGTCGTTTCCGCCACCCGGAAACGGTCCTCCGCCAGGCGCAGGGCCCGGCCCCGGTCAAGGCCCGGGTCCCGGTCCAGGAGCGCCTCGAAAGACCTGGAAGATAACGAACATCCTATCGGGCCAAGGTGTGGAAGGTTTTGACATCTCGCCCGACGGGAAAGAAGTCTGGGGCGCAAACGCGCAGGACGGCACCGTCACGATCATCGACGTCGCGGGTAAGAAAGCCATTCAGACTTTCCCAATCTCGGTGAATCACGCGAATCGCTTGAAGTTCACTCCCGATGGCAAGCGCGTTCTGATTTCCGGCTTAGGGCCAGCCGCAACTCCCAAGGGATCGAATCTCGCGATTCTCGATGCTGCAACGCACAAAGAGATCAAAGGATTGAATCTGGGTGGCGGCTCCGCGGGCATCCTGATCGTAGCCGATGGCTCCCGAGCCTTTGTAGCCGTAAGCAGTAAAGACAAAGTTGCCGTCGTAGACCTGAAATCTCTAGAGGTCACCAGTGAAATCCCAACGGGCAAGCAACCGGACGGCCTGGCCTGGGCCCAGTGAACAAAAACGATCGAAGTTCTTTCGTGCTGGTCGAAGCTCTACAGTACTGTAGCCGCGTGGCTTTATCCCGGCGCCCCATCCGATGGTGGCTGTCCGGCCATCCCGCTAGGCCAGCAGGGCAGCAACCCTCTTGACCAGCGCGTCAATCACCACGTCGCGATCCAGTCCCAAATCTCGCAATTCACCCTGCGCAATCGCGTCCGCGGTCCGCTCCATCGTAAACAAATGAATCGCATCCTCTTCGCGACGATGCCGCGGCGCGCCAATCTCGCCACGAATCCTGGCCATCAAGTCCAGTTGCCGCTTTCGCTGCTCGCGATAAAAGCGTCTAACCTTGGCGTCGCTAGCGAGTAATTCCATCAGCGAAGTTCTCAGCCCTCGCCAACGCGTATGGAAATCCACGGTTAGCGCAACGAGCTTGCGCGCGGTGGCTTCCGGCGTTCTACCTGAGGACAATTGATCCTCAACCGCCTTCCATTCCGAAACGACCCAGGTTTCGTAGGCCGCCAAAAAGATCTCGCGTTTGTCGGCAAAGTGTTTGTAAAAGACACCGGTCGCGTAACCAGCCTCGCGAGCGATCTGGTTGGAGTCCGTGCCGTGATAGCCGGCGCGATTGAACAGGCGTGCGGCCGCGGCCACCAGCCGTTCCCGTGTTTGCGCCGGAGACCCGCGTCGCGGGCGCGGCGTGTCGAGTTCTTTATCCAGATCGTGAGCCAAGCGAGCGGCCTCCTTTTTGACATCCTCTCTTGTTGATGATACACCTATCACTAGTAGTGATATAAATCTCACTAAGGAACGGAGCTAAATCTCATGCGTTACCTCGTTCTCGCCGGAAGGATCCTGTTCGCCTTGATCTTCATAACCGCAGCTCCCCGCCATTTTTCCAGGGAGGGCATTGAGCACGCGGCTCAACTCGGTGTCCCGCTATCCGGACTCCTGGTGCCGATTTCCGGAGTCATGGCACTCGCCGGTGGATTGAGCATCGCCGTTGGCTACAAAGCCCGGTGGGGCGCGTGGACGCTCGTCGCGTTTCTCATACCGGTCACATTCATGATGCATGCGTTCTGGAAATTGCAGGACCCCGTCATGGTGCACACCCAACAAGCGATGTTTGCGAAGAATGTGTCGATGCTCGGAGCGGCTCTGATGATCGCGTACTTCGGCTCCGGACCCTGCAGCATCGATGGCGGTCGATAGCCCGAAGTCTCGCCAAGCGGCGCGCGCTTGCAAATTAGTTAGTCTGTTGAAGAATGACAGAAGTACTCTTGAAGCGGCCGGCCGCATCAACTCACAGTCGCGCTAACTATAATCACGAAGGGAAGAACCTGGAGAATTCGGTGCTACGACGCGTGCGGCCCGGCGTCGACTTCGTTCGCGGCCGCCATCGCGCCCTCGGCGGTGCCATTGCCCGTATTGCCCGCGCTGCCAATCTCGCGAATCGCCTTACCGGGATCTTTCAGCCCGTCCAGTGTGGACTTCGCATGCTCGTCCACAGCGCCTACCGCCGCTACCAGGCAGGAGTACAGGAACGCCTTCATACCCGTGCGGAATTGCTCGGTTGACTGCTCCGTCGCGCGCGCCACATCGCTTTCAATCGTACGGCGCCGCGTCTCGCACGCCGCGCGATTCTCTGCTTCCAGCGCCGCCAGCGAGGACATCACGCGTTGCGTCGCTTCCGAAATAATCAGATCCACCTGCACTTCCGACTGTCGTTTGAACTCCTCCATCGTCGTGTTCGCGGAGCTTTGCAGTTGCGCACGCGCCCCCGCGCTGCTCGCGTCCATCTGCGCTGCGGCCTCACGCGTCACCATCAATTTGTCTTCCATCAGCCGCACGAGTTGCCGGTCGGAAACACGTGTCGCCGCCGCTTCAAAGTCCTCAGTCACGCGTGCGACCGACTGCGTCAGCTGCTCGCGTATCCGCGGCTCCACTTCTTTACTGGTTTTCTCCAGCATCCGTTGTGCCTCGGTCAGGCACCGCTGTGTCTCCGCGGCAAGGTGCTCAAGGCGTTCCGCCAGCTCATCCGTGCGGCCCCGAAACTCTTCCTGGTGTTCTTCCCAGCGCGTCCGGTCTTCCGCGAGCCGCGCTTCCATACGGCTCAGCACTTCCTCGCGAGCGGTGCGCATCATGGTGTCCAGACGCTGCTCCGAGTGCTCCTCGATCTGGTGCACACTGGCCTTGCACACATCATCGATCTTGCTCAATGCCTGGCGCACCGCACCCATCAGATGATCGTTGATCGCGGTGTGCACGGCCTTATCGGCTGCGGTCTGCAATTTGCCGTGAACGGCTGCCACGAGTTGATCCGAAGTGATGACCACCCGCTCTGGCTTCGCCGCGGCAGCCGGAGGCTGCGAGGGAAACGCCGTAACCCCGGTGCTGCGATACTCGGGTTCCGCAGGTGTTGATTTTGCCGCAGGCGCAGAGGTTGTAGCTTCGGGCTCCCGTGCGGGCGCCGCTCCTGTCGACTCCTGCACTCGCGAACCGTTTGCTCCCAACGCTTTCTGCCAGTCCTCCGGCGGCGCAGGCACGCCCCAAACATTAGCCGGCGATTCCAGTTCTACGCCAATCTGATACAGCTCGCGCGGACTCATAGGCGGATGGATCGACCGCACTTGAGCGCGCATGACCGGAGTACTGCTTTCTCCGTTCGGTTCCAACACTTGCAGCCCGATCCACGAGCCCACCGCATAGTCATGCCGAGACGGATAACGGCACCCGTGCAAGTTCAAACTCACCGCCGAAGTGCGTTCCTGGAACGACAAACCCAGCTTCGTCTGGCCCACAACAACCAGCGGCACGGTCCGATCGATCCGGGTGCTTCGCCGGGACTCAATCCCCGAAAATCTAGCTGCTGCACTCACTTCTAGCCTCCGCAACCCAATGGGGAAGCCTACCACCGTCCGCAGCGCCCGCAAGTGAAAATTTAGGCAATGCGCTAAATCCAAAAACGGGCGCACCAAGGCAGCAATACGGAGTACTGGAACGGGATGTTAAGCTCAAGGTAACTGGGTACGCCCCCCGGGCCCAACCGCGGGCGATCCATCCTGCAACCGCCGTCCGCCCCGTTCGGAAGACCAGTAGCGCATGACTAGGAGTCGGGGTAGACTATGCAGCCAATCCGGCCGTGCCCTGGAGAAGGCTGGGATTTTTCGGCCGCCACCATAACCGTGAACCCAAGACTCGCTGCCATTAGCGGTCCGTTACGTGACTCGGTCTTTCCCTTGAAGGATGGCGCCCTGTTGATTGGGCGCGAGCTCTCAAACGACCTCATCATCGACGACAGTATGGTTGCCCCGCGCCACTGCCAGGCTGACCTTCGACGCTGGCCAATGCGCGGTCCAGGACCTCGGCAGCCTCTCCGGCACGTTCGTGAATGGCCTTCCGGTGTAGAACGACCGTGGCCCACGGCGACCAGATCGTTGTTGGTGGTTCCACATTTCTCTTCTTGCGGGAAGAGCCCACCGCCACCTTTCCGAATCCCGTTGAATTGAGCGACAGCGCCAACAACGCCGCGGCCACCACCCGGCTCCGGCGCGAAGATGCGCGCTATCTCCATCCCGAAGCGCTAGCGGCGCTGCCCACCGGCGAACGAACCGCGCGCGATCTACAAACGCTGCTGAAAATCGCCACCGCCATCGGCTCGATCCGCAACGTCGAATCGCTGCAGTGGCAACTCCTCGGCATGATCTTCGACGTCGTTCCCGCCGAGCGCGGAGCGATTCTCGCCGGCACCGATCCCGAGGAGTTCTCGTCGGTCGTCGCTTGGGACCGTGTCGCAGGCCCGCAGCACCCCGTCCACGTGGATCGTGATCTCGCGCAGCAGGTTTTTCAGGAGCGCATCGGTATTCTTAGCAACGACCCCAGCGAAACCCCGCGCACCCCTCCGGTGCACTCGCTGATCTGCGTTCCGCTGCTGAATCTCGACAAAGCGGTGGGATTGATTTATCTCGACACTGCGAATCCGGTGGTGCGTTTCACCGACGACGATCTTCAGCTGGTCACGGCCATCGCGGGCGTTGCCGCGATGGCCATGGAAAGCGCACGCCAAGTCGAATGGCTTGGTAGCGAAAACCTTCGCCTGCGCGCGGAAGTGAATCTGGATCACGACATGGTGGGAGACAGCGCGGAAATGCGCGAGATCTACCAACTAATCGAGCGCGTCGCCGCCACCCCTTCCACGGTGCTGATCTACGGCGAGAGCGGCACCGGCAAGGAGCTCGCCGCCCGCGCGATTCATCGCAACAGCGCCCGCCGCGATCAGCCCTTCGTCGCCATCAATTGCGCCGCGCTCACCGAAACCCTGCTGGAGAGCGAACTTTTCGGCCACGAACGCGGCGCGTTCACCGGTGCCGTCTGCCAGAAACGCGGCCAGCTCGAAATGGCCAACACCGGCACGATCTTCCTCGACGAGATGGGCGAGATCAGCCCGGGCATGCAAGCGAAACTCTTGCGCGTCCTGCAGGAACGCGAATTCACGCGTGTCGGCGGCACGCGCTCCATGCCGCTGAACATTCGCGTCATCGCCGCCACCAACAAGAACCTCCAGAAGGCCACCAAGGATGGCACCTTCCGCGAAGACTTGTACTACCGGCTCAACGTCGTCTCCATCACCATGCCGGCGCTGCGCGACCACAAGGAAGACATCCCGCTGCTCGCCGGATATTTCGCCGCCAAGTACGCCGAGAGATGTAATCGCCGCATCCTCGGCATCTCGCCCGACGCCGGCGCGCTGCTCAGCCAATACGATTGGCCCGGCAACATCCGCGAACTGGAGAACGCCGTCGAGCGAGCCGTCGTTCTCGGTTCTTCGGGAATGATCCTTCCTGAAGACCTGCCCGAAACGTTGCACGAAACGCCGGCACAATCGATGCGCTCATCGACATATCACGAAGCGGTCCGCCAGTTGAAACGTCAGCTCATCCTTACCGCCATGGATCAGTCCGATGGGAAAATCACGGAAGCCGCCCGCCTCCTGGGTGTTCACTCCAATTACCTCCACCGCCTGATCCGCAATCTCGATCTTCGCCTCACGCTAAAAAAACGCAATAAAGCCTGATCCGAAACCGCAGTCGCACACCGGCTCAATCGTTGCCCTACCTCCGCATCCTTCGTGTTCTCTGCATGCATCCTCTGTGCCCTCTGCGTTAAATCTTTTTCTTGTTCCCTTCTTGCATTCCTCCTTTTCTATCCCTCCAGATAGGCAAAGCTATCCGATCGGATAGCTTTGCCGCGAGCGCTGCTGGCCGGATTTCCGCAAACCCTTCACCATCAATCAGTCTTGCCTCGACGGCACGCGAGCCAGTGTGGCCCGGAAGATGCTCCTTCTAAAAGCGTGCAGCCAAGCACAGCGTTTCGAAAGGAGACCCACCATGAAAAATAATCTGAGCCGCATCCTCACCATCATCGCGATCGGACTGATCGCCGTCTGCGCCTCCCCGGCGCCCGCCGCCGCGCAAGACGCCTACAAAGGCCGCTTCACCCTCGCCGAAGACGTTCGCTGGTCCCAGGTCATGCTTCCCGCCGGCGAATACACGTTTGCGCTGAAGTCCGCGTCGGTTCCAGCGCAGATCATCCTTCACGGTCCGAACGGTTTCGCAATCGTTATGACCTCATCGACCGACACGAAGAATAGCGACGCCCCCAGCAGCATCACCGTTGAGCGCGTCGGCGGAATGCGCGTTGTCCGCGACCTGCATCTGGCCGAGTTGGGCATCGATCTTCGCTACTCCGCACCTAAGCTCCCCCATAACGAAATCGCTCAGGGACCCCGCACCACCGAACAGGTCCTTGTCGCGATGACCACGAAGTAGCCCCTCCCTGACCCGCCTCAAACTGGGGCAAGCCGCAACCCACCACTCCCCGACCAAATGCGGTTTGCCCCCGTTCTTGCAAGAAGAAAGGCCCCACGAGCCAGGCGGCTCGTGGGGCCTTTCGCATTTTTTCAGCGCACTTTTTCTCGACTAACGTTGCTCGCGCTGCGCCAGTTACTTGGGCGCGTAGAATAGATAGTCGGCGGAATACGCGACGCGGATTTCCTGGCCCGAGTGTCCCGCGTCGCATCCGGCGGCAGGTGCTTTGCCGCCTTTGGTGTTTAGCCGCTGGATTGTTGTTACGCGCGTGAGCACGCCGTCACTGCCACTGTGGCCGACGATGTTGACCAGCAGCCACGGAATCGATTCGGCGTCGGGCGAAGGCGCATTCGCAACCGCTTTGCCGCTCACACGGCTGCCATCATTGACTTCCCACGATGGCCCGGCAAAATGTTTACCGAAAGGCTTTCCATCCTTGTCGAAGAGCTGCGCGTCCGGGGCCTTCAGTACCCACGTGAATTGCGCAGCGTCTCCTTTGCAGGTATAGATTTGATCGCCCTTCGCGTGGACCTGGAGCAGTAGCCCCTCACCGGCGGGCGGCTGAAGTTGCTGAGGAACCTGTTGCGACTCCTGTTGCGCGGCCGCCGAGGATGAAAGCATGGCGCTCCCCGCGACGAGCATGGTTCCGAATACCGATCGGCGAATATGTTTGCGCATGGAATGATTTCCTCCGGGAAATGGCCGCGTAAACTTCCAATGCAATATAACTTAACCTGCTTCATCTCGGGAAACCCGAGCAGTAAGAAGGGAACGCCACTCATGCCGAACCAAACCGAGACTCACAGAATCCATCGCAGCCCATCCGCCCGTCGCAGCGCTTCCATGATCTGTTTGTTCATCGTCGGGCTTCTTCTCGCGCATGCCGAGAAACTTGACGCGCGGGCTGAAACTCGGCGCACCGCGGACTCGGAATCGCCCGATGCCCCTGCGGACCTCGAGCGGCGCGTTGAGGCCCTCGAAGCGGAAGTCGCGGACTTAAAGCGTCTGCTGACCGCAAATTCCCCCGCCGCCTCGGCTTCGGCGTCCAATAGTGCCGTAGCGCCTCCCGTTAGCAGCGTCACCCCCGCCGCTGCGACGCCCGTGACTCAGTCGAGCATCGACGCGTCCGCGCCTGTTCCACCAGATCAAAAGGGACTCAACTTCCTTCGCGACACCACCATCAATCTCGGCCTCGATGGCTACTACGAATATAATTTCAACGCTCCGGTGGGCCGCGTGAATTTGCTTCGCGCCTACGATGTCCTCAGCAACAACTTCAACCTGAACCAGGCCTCGGTCATTTTCGATCACGAGCCTGACGTGAGTGCCGGACGCCGTTTCGGCGCGCGCCTCGATCTGCAATACGGGCAGGCCACCGACACGTTGCAAGGCAATCCCGCCAACGAACCCCGCCCATCGATCTATCAGAATATTTTTCAAGCGTACGGAACCTACGTCGCGGCGGTAGGCAACGGGCTGACTATCGACTTCGGCAAATGGAGCAGTTCGCTGGGAATCGAAGGCAACTACACCAAAGATCAGATGAACTATTCGCGTTCGTTCTACTTCGATTTCCTGCCGTTCTATCACATGGGTGTTCGCTTAACCTATCCGGTGAACGATCGTTTTTCTCTCAACTACTGGATCGTGAACGGGACCAATCAGGTGGAAGCCACCAATGGATTCAAAGACGAGCTTTTTGGATTCACCGCAAAACCCAAAAAGTCCGTGACCTGGGTCGTGAATTATTATCTGGGCCAGGAACATCCCGACCGTGTAGTGACCGCGCCGACAAATCCTATTCCCGTCCAACCAGGCCTGAGTTTTACGGCGATTACCCCGGCGCCAGACGGCCTGCTCCACATTTTCGACAGCTACGTCACCTGGCAGGCCAACCCAAAACTAAGTTTCGCGCTCGAAGGTGACTACGTCATTCAGCGCCTCTGGCGCAACCAGGCGCCGGGCCGCTCGGCCGCTCCCGCTCATGTGGATGGTACGGCAGGATATGCCCGCTACGAATTCTCCAAACATTTCGCGGCAGCCGCTCGCGCCGAGTATCTCTCCGACCGCGGCGGTATGTTCAGCGGACTGAATCAGGCATTGAAGGAAACAACCGCCACCTTCGATTATAAATTGAGCGAAGGATTCCTGATGCGCTACGAATGGCGCCGCGATTTCTCAAATCAACCGTCGTTCCTCACCAGCACCCAGGGTGTTCTCAGTAAGGAACAAAACACCGCCACCCTCGGCCTCATCTGGTGGTGGGGAGGCAAAGAAGGCGCCTGGTAACGCCAGTGGCAACGCCAGGGTCAATGCCGAATGCCGGTGCAGTTGCGCCTCTTGCCGATGCGTTGCCTTGTTCTAGGTGAATCGGACGTTCCTGGGGCGTGCCTTACAAATTATTCAAAATCGCTGTCCCATCCGGGGTTCCCAACCCCGTGCACGCATCCCATCCCGGCCCCGCGTTGTAGCCCTTGACCGTGTTCGTGATCGCGTTGGTTCCCACTGTCACATCATGAACGATGCCTTTCGAGACGGTTGAATATAAAAACGGATTCAGGAAGCCCACATTTTTCTGCTTCGCCTGGTTCAACAGCGCCACCAGTCCGGCCATCAATGGCGCTACCGCGCTGGTGCCGCCCGAAGCCCCCTCAGAGCGATCCACGCGCGTGAAATAATTTGTCGCGCTCATCGCGATGTCTGGTACTCCTCGGCCCGGATTTCCCGAATCAATCGACACCGGAAGATTCGCGCCCGTCTGATATGTGGGCACCGCGAATACTTCGCTGATGCCGCCTCCACTGGCCCATCCGCCGCCTCCCGGCACGCTAGTGTCAAAGGGTGTCCCGTCATTCCACACGACATCGTTGCCCCCATCAATTTGCGTCCCGCCGCAGCCCAGAACCATGTCGTCACACGCAGGGTGATCCACATGAATCTTGTTGTCCCAATCCTGCGCGTCCAAGTCCGCAGTGCCGTGGTCTCCCGAAGCGATGCACACCGTAACCCCCAGCGCTCCGGCGGCCGTAAATAACTCGTGATACGCGTTCACCCCTTGCTGATCGGTGGTCACCTCCGGGCCGCCCCAGCTAATCGAAATCACGCTCGGGTTGCGTTCGGTGTCGTGTACCGCCGCGCTGATGGCATCGATGAATCCCTGGTCCCCATTGTTCGGGGCAAAATACACCGCGAACTTCGCCTTCGGGGCCACCGCCCCTGCAACTTCGATGTCCAGCATCACTTCACCGTCGGCAGAGTCCGGCGTTGTCGGATCGTTCGCTGCATGGTCGACGGAGACCGACACCACGCTTGGCAATGCGACTCCGATTTCCTGGAAGAAAACTTGCAGATCGCTGGTTTGATATCCGCCGCCCAATTCAATGATTGCGATGGTCTGCCCGGTGCCGTCCAACGTCACGCCATTGAAGCTGGTCGGGAAGTTGTAGCGCGTAGCGAACTCTGTGGCCGCAACACCGTTCGCTCCGCCCGGCCCATTCTTCACGAGGTGTTGGACTCGCGCACTCCGGTGTTTCGGCCGCGTGTCGAAACCAAACACGCCGGTGACAATTTTGTCGAGTTCTTGCGGAATCGAGATCTCTCCCTGCCGCCCGCGATAGGTTCCCGTCGAGTGATGGTAGATCTGTACGTCTGCAGGAAACGCCGCGAGGAGGTCGCTCAGCTTTCCCCGCAACACGATGGACCGCTCGGCCCCATTTCGATGAACCACGAACAAGTTGTGCTTCTGAGCGAACGCCTCAATCTTGTCCAGGTCGTCCTTCGATGCACCGTGCTGCGCTGCCAATTCCTCCCGCGTCAAATACGTTCTGCTCGCCAGCGGCTGGCTAGCCTGGTCGTAAACCCGCTTCGCCAAGGCTGCCGTATCGCCACTCGAACGGACACGCACGGTCAAACTGGCAATCTCCGAAGGATCCACCGGACCAGCCGGCCGCGAATTAGGCAATAAACTTCGTTTGCTACCGGGAAGGGGGACATAGACGGCCATAATTCTCTCCTTGGCAAGAAATCAATTCGAAGAAAGCACCGAAGCGACGAGCGGGGGATATTCGTGAGGGTCCTGGAACTTGAACCCTATCTATCGCACCAATGTCTGTCAAGAGAACTCCCCGAATGATGGCGTCAGAAGTGGGTGAGATGCTCAAGGCAGGCTAACTCTTGGCCCCATACACTTTTGGACCCCGGCGTTTTGTATGAATATCAATCCAAAGGGCTTGCGCGAGCGTCTACCGCCTAATATCCGAGTTTCTTATCGACGACGTTGAGCAACGGCTCACCTTTGCGGAACCGTTTAAACTGGGTGATGAAAAGCTCCATGGATTGCTCCAGCCAGTCGGGCGTATTGTCGGCGCAGTGCGGCGAAAGTAAGACGTTGTCCAACTTGTAGAAGGCGTGGCCCGGGGGCAATGGTTCCTGATCGAAGACGTCCAGCGCGGCGCCCTTGATTCGCTTATCGGAAAGTGCGCCGATCAGCGCTTGCTCGTCGATCACGGGCCCGCGGCCGACATTGATTACGACCGCGGTCGGCTTCATCGCGGCGAACTCTGGCGTCCCGATCATTCCGCGGGTTTCTGAAGTCAAAGGCGTAGCTACGACGATGTAGTCGCAGCGCGAAAGCATCTCGATGCGACGCTCCGGAGGGAAAACCTGTTCAACCATTGGGTCAGCGCGCGCCCTGCGCCGAAGCATGCCGCCGCACCGCCAGGACCTTCATCCCCAGGGCATGCACTCTCGTGGCAACGGCGCGGCCGATGTCTCCATATCCGATAATTCCGACGGTATGGTCCGCTACGGGCTGCACGTCAAAGGGTTGCCACACTCCGGCGATCTGATTGCGAATCATGCGGCGAAAGTCTTTGGCGAAGTACAAAATGGCAGCGAGCACAAACTCACCCAGTGCCGGACTAAAAACTCCGATCCCGTTCGTGAGCGGTACGGAACTTTCCACCAACTCGGGGAAGAGCGTTCGCTCCAGCCCGACGGAACGAGAATGCACCCAAAGCAAATTCGGGCACGCCACGAAGACCTGCTTCATCAGGGCAAGAGAGCCCGACCAATTGAAGAGCACCCTCGCTTCCGCTGCCCCTTGTTCGAATGCGCCTTGTTTGAATATGTCCACCGAGTTCCCGACGATAATTTTTACCTCGGGCAATAACTCGCGCAGTTTGGCAAGCTGGGGTTCTGCTGGATCGGCGAGCACGATGATGGAGTCTTTTGTCATGGCCTTGCGTCAAACCGCTGGACATTTCACCATAATAGTAGCGGGCGTCGCTAGCAAATCGCGCTCCAGAAAAATCAAACCGACCCCATAAAGCATTGAGCAGCTTAGAATTTGACACGCGTTGACCGGGTGACTTCAAACTTCTACGACTTTTGATCGAGGCCCTGCGCCGCGGAAGGATTACATGTCGCCACGAGATCCCAAATCCCTGAGGAGTTATCGCTGGTACGGTCCCGATGACCTTCGTTCGTTCGGACATCGTTCGCGCGTCGCATCGATGGGTTGTACGCAGGCGGACTATGCAGGGAAACCCGTCATCGCGATCATCAACACCTGGGCCGACGTCAATCCCTGTCACAGCCTTCTTCGAGAACGTGCGCAAGATGTTAAGAAGGGTATATGGCAGGCCGGAGGGTTCCCGGTGGAGATCCCAGCGTTCACCCTCGGAGAAACCTTTCAGAAGCCCACCACGATGATGTATCGCAACCTGCTGGCGATGGAGACCGAAGAGTTGTTGCGCTCCTATCCGGCCGATGGATGCGTTCTGATGGGAGGATGCGACAAGACGACGCCGGCACTCTTGATGGGCGCCATCAGCATGAATCTCCCCGCGATCTACGTTCCCGCCGGACCGATGCTTCGCGGCAACTGGCGAGGCGAAATTCTGGGCAGCGGCTCCGATGTCATGAAATATTGGGCGGAACGCCGCGCCGGCAACATCGATCAACAAGCGTGGACGCAAATCGAAGACGGCATCGCCCGATCCGCTGGAACGTGCATGACCATGGGCACGGCATCCACCATGACTAGCCTGACCGAAGTGTTGGGCTTCAGCTTGCCCGGTGCGAGTTCAATACCTGCCGTTGATTCCAACCACCCCAAAATGGCCAATTGTTCCGGGCGGCGCATCGTGGAAATGGTGTGGGAAGACCTCAAGCCACGCGACATTTTGTCGGACGCGTCCTTTAACAATGCGATTGCTGCGGTCTTCGCGCTCGGAGGTTCGACGAATGCGGTGATTCATCTCGTGGCCTTGGCGGGACGCGCGGGAATCAAACTCGCACTCGATCGCTTTGATCAATTTTCCAGGAAGACGCCGATGCTGGCGAATATTCGTCCGAGTGGCAAGTACCTGATGGAAGATTTTTACTATGCTGGCGGGTTACCGGCGCTATTGAAAGCGATGGCTCCGCACCTGGACCTGAGTTGCTCGACCATCACAGGCAAGACCCTCGGTGAAAACATCGCCAACGCTGAAATATTCAACAAGGACGTTATCCGCAGCACCGACAATCCGGTGCTTCAATCCGGAGGATTAGCGATTCTTTACGGCAACTTGGCTCCTCGAGGCGCCGTGATCAAAGCCTCGGCCACCGAAACCAGGCTTCTCAAGCACGCGGGTCGCGCAATTGTCTTCGACAGCTACAACGAAATGAATGCGCGTATCGATGACCCGGCCCTCGATGTCGACGCGGACAGCGTGTTGGTGTTGCGGAATGCAGGCCCGAAAGGGGCGCCCGGAATGCCGGAATGGGGAAATCTTCCCATTCCGCAAAAGTTGCTCAAAGCGGGCATCCGAGACATGGTTCGCATCTCGGATGCGCGGATGAGCGGCACAAACTACGGCGCTTGTGTCCTGCATGTTTCGCCAGAGTCCTTCGTCGGAGGTCCACTCGCGTTGCTGAAAGAGGGAGATGTTGTCGAACTCGATGTCGCCGCGCGTCAGCTCAACATGCGCGTGAACGACGATGAGCTTGCGGCTCGTCGCGCAGCCTGGCGGCCGACGGCAGGAATTTATCCCCGAGGCTATGGAAAATTGTTTATGGAGCACATCACGCAGGCCGACGAAGGATGCGATTTCGATTTCCTGGAAGGCACCGCGCCTATCCCTGAACCTGAGATTCACTGAACTCCGAAGGAGAAACCCGCCGGCGTCCCACTCCGACGGCCAGCATCAGAATCCCCGAAAGGCACAGGCTCCCCACCAGATAGAGCAGTCCAGCACGGAAAGAATGGGTTCGATGGACGAGATAGCCCATCACTAAAGGGCCTACGAAGCCGCCGAGATTTCCCAGCGAATTAATTAACCCGATCGATGCCGCGGCAGCCGACTCCGTGAGAAAAGCCGTCGGAACTGCCCAGAAGCATGGATGAAACGAGAAATAGCAGCCTCCTGATGCGGTGAACAAGATGACTGCGGCGGTCATGTTCGTCGATCCGAAAACGACCGCCAGCAGCAGACTTATGCCGCAAAGAAAAATTGCGACTCCAGCGTGCCAGCGCCGCTCTTGCTCCCGGTCCGAATGCCAGCTGTTCACCTGTTGCACTACGAAGCCCGCCACATACGGAAGGGCCGCAAACAAGCTGACGCGAATGTCGCTTTGCCCGGAAAGCCGCTTCAGAATCGTCGGAAGCCAAAACGCGATCCCGTACCCGCCGGTAGTCGCGCAGAAGTAACAGCACGTCAGCAGGATGACGTCGCGCTGCACGAGCGCTTGCCAAATCGTGTACGAACGGATCTTCTGCTTTGCCTGTTTTTCCTGATCGAGGACGCCACTGATCCAGTTCCGCTCATCCTCTGGCAGCCATTTGGCTTGGCGCGGCCAGTCCGTCAGGTAAAAAATCGTGACAACGCCAAATACGACTGCGGGAATTCCCTCCAATATAAATAGCCATCGCCACCCTCGCAGACCCCACCACGAAATCCCCAGCAGCAAACCGGCGAGTGGGGACCCGATGACATACGAAAGTGGGCTCGCGGCGTAAAACCTCGCCACCGACTTCGCGCGATCCGCGGCTCTAAACCAATGGGAGATATAAACGATAACCGCGGGGAAGAAGCCGGCCTCCGCGGCGCCCACAAGAAAACGAACAACGTAGAAATCTCGGGATGTGCGAATGAACGCCATCAGCACGGTCAGGATTCCCCAGGAAATCATGATCCGTGCGATCCACCGCCGTGCGCTCCAACGCTCGGCAATCAATGCGCCCGGAATTTCGAGGACCAGGTATCCGACGAAGAACATTCCGGCTCCAAGACCAACCACTCGATCGTCGAAGCCCAGATCCGCAGGCATCTGCAACGCCGCAGCGCCCACGTTGATGCGATCCAGGAATGCGATGATGTAAAGCAGGAAGAGAAAAGGAAGAATGCGCCACGCAATTCGTTTTCGCGCGCTCTGAGCAACCGCCGGATCGACCGCCATGACGGCCATCTTCCCTCGATTCGCCAACGGTTTGAGAGACTAGCAGAGTTATCGCGCTACTATTTGTTTTTCTGTCGAAGAGGAACTCGCTGCGAGGACTATTCCATCCGGCTTAGAAGAGGCTTCCGACACCTTGCATTGTCAGCTTTGTTCCGCCCTTGAAAGGAATCGTGAGTTTTTGTGCAGATGCGTCGAAAGTGTAGTCGGCCCCTTCGCGCAGTTTTGCTCCATTCTTTATCACTTGCTTCGCCCTATGGCCATACACTTCCACCGACCCGACCGCCCCCAAGTCGCCAAAGTCTACCGAGACCGCGTCGCCATCCTGTGAGGCCGTGATCTTCTCAACTTTGCTCCCATTGAAGTAATTAAACTCACTTGTACCTTTCGCAGCCGGGAAAATCTCGATCCGCAACTTGGGACTCCAATTCGCATCCCAATTGTTGTTCAGTTTTACGATGTCGCCCCTAGGAATAATCGCCCCTTCGCGAACGAACAGCGGCAAAGTACCCAACGGAGCGGCAACCGTGACTGCCTTCCCTCCGTCGTAGACAGTCTTTCGGTCGTTGTAGTTCAGCCAGCGGCCGGCAGGCAGATAGACTTCGCGGCTTTCCGCTTTCGCCGTCGTAACCGGCGCAACAAGGATGCTGTCGCCGTAGAGATATTCATTCCAGGTGTCGCTTAGGCTGGTGTCGTCGGGATAGGCAAAAATTAAGGATCGCATCACCGGCATTCCAGACTGCGTAGCTTCGAACAGGAATGATCGCGTGTAGGGAATCAGGTCGTGATGCGCCGATACATAGGTTTTGGTGATATCCACGAGTTCGTTGTCGTAGTCGTCCCAGATTGTGCGTTTAGGGCCGATCAGTATCTCCATCATCGGGCTGTAGGCGCTGAATTCCAGCCAGCGCGCAAACAACTCCTTTTCCGGCACTCGTATATACCCGCCGGTATCCGAGCCCCACATGGGAAAATTGATCGCGCCACAACGCAATGCGTTTTTCACCGACACTTCCAGTCCGCCAAAGGTCGATCGCGTATCGCCGTTCCACACCGCCGTATATTTCCGCCCCGCATCATTCACATTGCGCGTGAACGTGAAATAGTCGTTCCCGTGGACGTCGCTCAGCCCTTCTGCCGCCATTTTCGGGAAGAGAATCGCGTTGAGATTTTCGTCCGCAAGCGGCAGTTCGTCCTCCTCGCCGCGGTCTATCTTGTATCCCTTCACGCCCAGCCGCACGTACTCGTTCAATTTGTCCTTGAACCAGTCGTAGGCGCCGGGTAATTTCATGTCGGCGGCCGATCCCCTTCCAAAGTACAAGTATCGGCGCGCGGATCCTTCGATCAGAAGTTGGTTCCAGGCGCGATTCGCAATCCAAATTACGAGATTCATTCCGCGGTCATTCAAGTCACGGATCATTTTCGGTGGATCGGGAAACGACGGGTCGAAGTCCATGTTGCCCCATCCCATTTCGCCCGTTCCAAACGGTCGGTCAAGCCACATCGTTCCGGCTGGAATGTGCAACGCGCGCAAACGGTCCGCGTCCGCGATTACTTTCTCTTGAGCATTCGTTACTCCGCGAAGATCTTCGTGATGATCGTCCCGCCACCAGATGCTCCCGAACGCCCAGTCGGGCCACATCTTCGCAGGGCCGGCAATCGAGTTATATCTTTTCAAAACATCCGCGTAAGTCGGGCCGTAGATGATGTCGTACTTCAATTGCGTATCGAAGAAAGTAAAACTGGTCTTCCCACCTTGCGCGATCGCGAAGTGTCCTTTCGCGGTCGTCTCCACGTAAATGCCATACTTTTTGGAGGTCACATAAAAGGGAGCCCTCACGCTGGAATAGTTCTCATCGGCCTGATGACGTATGCCGAGAAAATCATGGTCGGCGCCGCGGTTGTCGATATTCGCGCCGAACGGCGTTTCCCAGATTCCGTAATAGTGCTCGCCTTCATCCGTAAATTCCTCCCGGATGTTCGCTGGGACTCCATTTTTGAAGGTCAGCAAAACCTGCACGACCTCGGGCCGAAGGAAGGTCAAGCTGATCTGCGCCGGCTCCGAGGTCCCCTCGAGGTGGAGAACCCCACGCATACCATCCTTCGTCTTCACGACGTCGCTCACGTTCCGTACCGTATATAAGTTGTCCGTAAAGGTCGTGGCGCCGGTCTGCGACACCAGCACTTCCCCGGTCGAGCGTTCCGTCACTCGATATGAAAACGGGCTAGCATTCAACTCAATCTCAAGGGCTGCAGACGCGAGGGTTTCCGTCGCGCCGACACTGGTGACCGGAAAAACTGCGAGAGTAACTGCAAACAGGATCGCGATCGGAAAGGCCGTGAATATAGTTCGTGGCATAGGCACGGATTCTCAAATCCTGCCTGCCGTCCTGTCAAATCAAGACTGATAAACGATCGCTTTAGCAGGGCTCAACGCTGGTGACGAGCTACCTTATGAATTGCGGGGCGCAGCAGGCTGCGCCCCAGTTCGGCAAGGAATCAACCGAAACGGCCTTCAGTCGAACGGTATACCGGTCTTCTTGGAGATTTCGCGAAGGTCATTTACGACCGGCAAAACAAGCGGCACGCCGCTCTTGCGCCGTATGCCTTCCGCTTCCCGCTCGGGGTCGCCCGGAATCAACGGACCGCTCGTACCCGGCGCGGGTTTCGTGGCCCGAAAGACTCGGATGTATTCGTCAACCTGAGACTTGAACGAATCGATGTCAATAAATCCATCGACCCGCATCGCTCCAAAGAAGTGTCCGATTCCTTTGCCAACACTCCGAGTCGGGATGGTCTGCCGTAGCGCGAAAGGCGGAGCAAACGGCCCCCAATTCGCCCCACTCAACGCTCCACTCAAAAGGTCAACCATCATGCCGAGCCCGTAGCCCTTATGTCCGCCACGTTCGCGATCCGATCCCAGCGGCAACAGCGCTCCGCCCGCAAGCACATCGGCAGGCTCGTTAGTGACTCGCCCCCGGTTATCGATCGCCCAACCCGTGGGAATTTTCTCTCCCTTCCGCAGGGCGATTTCGATTTTTCCATACGCCGCCGTGCACGTAGCCATGTCAATGACGATAGGCGGCTCTTGCTTGCCAGGGAACGCGATCGCAATCGGGTTCGTGCCGAGCATACGCTCCATGCCCCACAACGGTGCTACAAGCGCCGAGGAGTTGGTCATCGCCCAGCCGATCATGTCGCGCTCGGCCGCCTTCAGAACGTAGTACCCGGCGATACCGTAATGATTGGTGTTTCGAACAGAAATCCAGCCAGACCCGGCTTTTTCCGCCATTTCGATGGCCATCTGATTCGCGCGTGGCCCTACGACCAAACCGAGGCCGTTGTCGCCATCGACAGTCGCGGTGCTCGGCGTGGATCTCACGACCTTTATTTCAGGCTTTGGATTAATCAGCCCTTCGCTGAGAACGCCAACATAGCTACTCATGCGTGCCACACCGTGCGAGTCAATGCCTCTCAGGTCCGCTGCGGCGAGTACATCCGCGGCCTGCGTGGCCTGATCTTTAGGCACACCGAAATGCATAAAAACGCGTGCGCAGAATTCGCGTAGCGCTTCGATAGGAAAGACTTCGACCTCCACGTTGGCCACCTATTACGTGCCTCACTTGACTCGGTTCCGATTTTGACTTTCCGCCACGTTCGGCGTCGAAGGGGATTGTTCAGTCTTCGCGTGGAATGATCAAGTCCTTAAAACGCCGCTGTTGCTTGCGTTTTCGACATGCCGGCGACGGCGCGGCATCCGCCAATGCCGGAGAATCCGTTTGCGACTTTATACCGGGAGTGTACAATACCGGCATTTCGGTGGCCACAACTGTCGAAGTTACCTCTAGCTTGGAGTCTTCCCGCCGTAATGTGCAAGTCGCGGCAACCGCTTTCGTTGTCCTTTTCTGTGTCGTCGGGCTCACCGTTTGGGGCCTTCCTTTCTATTATGACTTCATGGTCCAGCAGTTCGGTTGGAGCCGCGCTCAGGTCACTTCCGGCAATGCCCTCAGCAAGTTGGTAATCGGCCCTGCATTTGGTTTTGTAGCTGGCTGGCTGATTGATCGCTTTTCGCCGCGCCGCATCATGATGGCAGGTATCGTGTTAGCAGGCGTCGCGCTCGTCGGCCTCGGCAGCATTTCAACACTGGGTATGTTTTATTTCTTCTACATGCTCAACGCACTTGGCTACGTGTTAGGCGGACCGCTACCCAATCAGGTTTTGCTTTCACGTTCGTTCGACAAATCGCGAGGCAAAGCGATGGGCTTCGCGTATTTGGGCATCGGCCTCGGGGGCGCTGCCGTCCCATTGATCTCGCACACGCTCATTCAGCATTTCGGCTGGCAGGCCGCTCTCAAGATTCTTGGTCTGTCGATCGTTGTCATCGCGCTCCCGATGGCGTTTTTCGTGAAAGAGCCGCCGAAACCACAGAGACTCCAGACCGGCGCCGCTTCGTCGCAAGCGGGCCGCTCATTTCGAACGCTCTCATTTTGGCTGTTGATCGCGGGCAGCATGTGCTCGATCGCAGCGGTCAGTGGTACGCAGCAAAATCTGAAACTGTTCTTAAGTCTCGACCAGCACTATTCGCAGGCTGCGGCCGCACGCATTCTTTCCCTGGTGTTGACGTTCAGCATCGTCGGCCGCCTGTTGATGGGCTGGTTTGCCGACCGCTTCCCAAAGAAATACGTGATGCTGTCTATCTACACGTTGGTGGCCGCGGCGATTCCACTTCTCCTTCTTTCGCACTTCCCATTCGCGATTTATGTTTTTGCCATGGTGTTCGGCATCGCGCTGGGCGGCGACTATATGATCATTCCTCTCATGACCGCCGAGATCTTTGGCACGCAAGTCCTCGGCAGGTTGCTGGGGGTAATCTTGACCGCCGACGGAGTTGCGGAGGCCGTATCTCCGTGGATGGTCGGCCGTATGCGCGATGCTGGTGGTACGTACTCGCGCGGTTTTCTTACGCTGATTGTGGTGGCGCTCGTCGGAGCCGCGGCCACGGCGGCGCTCCCAAAGCGGGGACCGGCGCAGTGAGCAATCCGGCCATTCTGCGGCTAGGCTCTGTGAAGGACCCCGTTCGATTTCAAGAGCATTTGCGTTCATTGCAAGTAGCCATCCCCTGCGACCTCGAACTTGCCCCTGCAGCCGACTCTCCGTTTTTGCTTCCTCTGCAGCGCGGCGGAATCAAAATCGGCAATCGCATCGCTATCAATCCCATGGAAGGATGGGACGGAACGCCGGACGGCAACCCCAGTGAACTCACTTACCGTCGTTGGCAAAAATTTGGAGCCAGTGGCGCCAAGCTCATCTGGGGCGGAGAAGCCGTCGCTGTGTCAGCTTCCGCCCGCGCGAATCCGAACCAATTGGTCATGGCGCCTCATACGCGGGAAAATATCGCGCGGTTGCGCGCCGTATTGGTTGCGGAGCACCGCAAGACCATGGGTTCGGACGACGACCTGCTCATCGGGATTCAACTCACACACTCCGGCCGCTATTGCCGGCCCCACGTTCACGACCACCCGGAACCCCGCATTCTCTATCGCCACCCGATTCTGGATCGCCGCTTGAATTTGCCAGACGACTATCCCCTCCTGACCGACGCGGAAATCGAAGCGATCATCGAGGATTTTCACACCGCGGCGCGCGCGGCTTGGGAGTTGGGCTTCGATTTCGTGGACATCAAGCACTGTCACGGCTATCTAGGCCACGAATTTTTGAGCGCACACACTCGTTCGGGTAAGTACGGAGGCAGTTTCGAGAATCGCACTCGCTTCCTGCGCGAGATAGTTCAAGGTATCCGTGCAAATGCGCCTGGCCTAGAGATTGGCGTGCGCCTTTCGGCGTTCGATACCGTTCCGTTCCGGCCGGACCCCGCGCAGTCGTCGAACGGTAAAGCGCGGCCCCGGAATTCCCGATGACTACGAACACTTGATTCCCTTTAATTGGGGATTCGGTCTCGATCCGCAAGATCCGACGCAGGCGGACCTGACCGAGCCGATTCGTTTTCTCTCCTTGCTCGAAGAACTGCAAATTCCGCTGGTGAACCTTGACGGCGGGAAGCCCTTACTACAATCCACATCTCCAGCGCCCCGCTTTGTTTCCCCCATCGGATGGATACTTGCCTCCGCACGATCCGCTGATTGAGGTGGGCCGGCAGCTCAATGTCGCTCGACAATTGAAGCGATTGTTTCCCAATCTGATCGTGGTGGGCACCGCCTATAGCTATCTGCAGGATTTTCTGCCCTATGTGGCTCAGCCCGTATTGCGTGAAGGGTGGGTCGACGCTGTGGGCCTGGGGCGTATGACTCTGACCTATCCAGAAATCCTTGTGGACGCCGCGCAAGGACGTCCCCTCCAGCACAAGCGAATTTGCCGCACGTTCAGCGACTGCACCACCGCCCCGCGAAACGGCTTGCCATCCGGATGCTATCCACTGGATAGCCACTACAAAAACTCCGAGATGATGGTGCGGTTGGCTGCCGCGAAGGCCAAGCGATGAACATCCAGTCCCTACTCGACCGGAAAAAACCGAAGCGCAAGGTGCAAGGCATTGCCGCCGCGCTCCTGCCATTCGAACCAGATGGCCGCATCGCCGAAAGCGCCTTTGCGCTTCATCTCCAAGCCACCCATCGCGCGGGATTGATGAACGCTGTGAACATGGATACCGGCTACGTAAATTATTTGACCGATATGCAAAAGGCGAATGTCCTGCGACTGGACGCGTGACGCCCTCGGCAAAGATGTGCCCTTCGTCGCCGGAGCATACATCGAGAATGAAGTTGGCGACGTTGTCTCCCTCTACCGTCGCCAGATGGATCAAATCGTAAGTTCCGGCGGCACCCCGATCCTGTTCCAGACCAGCCGCCTCCACGAAAAATCATCCCGGGAAAAGGCATCCATCTATCGGGCAGTTTGCAAAGGATATCCGCAAGTCCTGGCTTTCGAATTGGGTCGGATGTTCGCCCCGAATGGCGAAATCTTCGATCAGGAAACGGTCCAGCGTCTGATGGACATTCCCGAGATCAAGGGAATGAAGCATTCTTCGCTCGATCGCTTGGTGGAACTCGAACGGCTCGCCTTGCGAGACGCCCATCGCCCCGATTTTGTAATTTACACCGGAAACGATTTGGGCATCGACATGATCGAGTACGGATCGGACTATTTGCTCGGTCTTGCGACGCTAGCGCCAGAAAAATTTGCCGAACGCGACCGCCTCTGGCAAACCGGCGACCCTAACTACTACGCACTTTCCGACGCTCTGCAATATCTCGGCAATATCGCCTTTCGTGACCCAGTTCCCGCCTACAAACATTCCGCCGCCGTCTTCCTGAAGTCTGCCGGCCGAATTCCCAGCGACCTGACCCATCCAAACAATCCGCGCCGTCCGCCATGGGAGTCCGAAATTCTGTTCGACTGTGCCCGTCGTCTCGGCCTGGAATCCACAGGACGCTGGCGCACACTATAGTCTATCGATCGCTCTGAAAAAAGGACGGCCAGCGCGAAGAAGCCGCACGCGAACTTCGAATCGCGCAGAGGCTCAACCCACTCTCCCAACTCTTTTGGTTGGGCGTCTTGCTTCTACGCAAGTTATGGAATATAAGGAGTCGAGCGAATAACCCGCCTCGCTCGCCGTTGTTCAGTATCTTTCCGACAGTCCTGGCGAATTTGTGCCCTGCAGGTTTTTCTAGTTTTGTTCAACTCGGGACCACAGGCCCTTGCAAACTCGGTTGCCAGAAAATGAAACTCCGCCTGCGAGACTGCCGCCTCTAACAATCGAGAGGCTCACTTGAGTATAGACTCCACTCTCCGATGCTAAGGAGGAGAATATGAAGCGAGCGATTAACAAGGGTGCACTTGCCACGCGCGAGGCCCATAGCGCGCTCCTGGAATTGAGAGCAATCATCGAAGACGCGGCCCAAAGGGTCCACGCCGCAGAATTTGAGGCGGTTCGTTTGGCACTTGCGGGCGAGGCGACGGACGCTGCGCAAAAGCCCCTGCAAGCGGCAGCAGACACCCTGCGGTCACCCAGTTTTGAAGCAGCCGTGTCACAGGCCCGCGACAAAATGGAAACAGCCCTGGCCTTGCATCGGAGTGCCCACAATTAGAATTCCTGGTTCGAAACCTCAGTCGTGCCGCTGAAGAGGATCCCTACCCTCTGAAATTGAAGGTTGCGCTCGTGTGTGCTTCTTCGACAGATACCGTTCAAAATTCCGCGAGGCCGCGCTAATCGTGTTGCTATCGCAAGAAGCAACACCACCAAGACCGCATAAAGAAGAAGGAAGGCCGCTGCATCTACGCACAGTGTGAAATTGAGACCAGTGGCATCGCGTGGGTCATGAGAACGCGATTTCTGGAGAAGCAAACTCAGCGGGTGTGGCTGGCATGCCCGCAAACTCACTCTTGCTCCTGGCCATTGGGGAATGCGTCACTCTGCTGCGGATAGGGGCGGACAGGACACGCTGGGCCTTATTCATGAGATGTTGCCTGGCGCGAAAGACGCGGGACTTGAACGTTCCTGCGGCGATTCCTAACAGTTCGCAGGCCTCTTCGTTGGACATTTCATCGAAGTACGCCATCGTAAATGCCTGCCGCAGTATGGGACTCATTTTCGACAGCAGAACGTCGATGGACCGGAGCGTCTCTTGTTCCGCGCAGGACGTTTCCGGATCGGGTTGCGGAGCCGGAATCTTTTCCACCCACGGAGTTTCATTCGTGGTGGTGGAGGATTCCGGAAGGGAATCGGTGTGGAGAGATTTGCGTTTTCGCCGGATCATGAGAGCCGCGTTGAAGACGATGCGAGTGAACCAGGTCGCAAGTGCGGACCGGCCTTCGAAAGAGCGCGCGTGGAGATAGGCCGAGATCAGAGCGTCCTGAACGGCATCTTCGGCGTCTTCTCTGTTGCGCAAGATGGAGAAGGCCAGCCCGATGAATTTGTGGCGCGAGGCCTGATACATCTCTTGGACAGCTTCCCATCCCTGGACTTCAGGTCGAGACCGGACGACGGTGCGGCGCTGGTGGACGGCCGAACCGTATGAGGTCGAGAGTGCGGTCGTGTTGTGTGCTCCGGAAACTTGCGAGCGGCGATTGGGTGCTTCTGCGTATGCGCGCGTGCTGCGCTTTTCAAATTCGTATGAGTAGCTCAATGGTGATCTCCCACTGCTCCTTGAAGCATCCCGGTTTCCATTGAGGGGTGTGCGGCGGAGATCAGCCATCTGTCCTGTTTTCAATAGAAAAGGGGGCGGATCGGGCGCGAGTGCGAAGCAAGGGTGACCGCTTCATGGCAGGGAGTTGACGGTAGCGTCGAGGGCGTGACGCGAGGATCGGAGCCGAAGTGGCACCGGCCGGATGGTTTCCTCCGGTGCCCTTCAAGTTCTAGGACTTGGCGTTCCCGCCGCCACTTCCTTCGATAGACTCAGCCCGCAGCTCGGGCGCGATCCAACTCCGTGGGGCTGATCTTTTGAATCATGCGGTTGCTGATTCTTATTCCGCGGACGGTACCCACCGGCCGAAGATCATCTTTGCTCTGGACGACCGGCAACCAAGAGGTGTTGTGGTTGAGCATAGTGACGGATGCTATGAGGACGGAATCCTGGAGAGTTACATACACCGGCTCGCTGGGTAGAAGATCGGCCATCTTGTGCTTGATGACGTCTCCCTCCGCGCCGGTGGAAGTGGCGGCGATGCGCGCGACAATTCGATAGAGGTCGTCGCTGTCGAACGTTCCCCACAACCGCTGCTTATCGTCGACGACAAGGAGCTCGCCGGTCGCGCTCTCATTGAGGGCTTTCACCGCGTCCGCCAGCGTGGTCTCTTTGCTAAGGAGCTTGGCAGGGAGCGGGTCGATGAGGGACTCGAGCGGCTCGTTGGCTAGAAGCGACTTGGCTAGCGGTAAACGGCGCCAAAAGTCGCCGGGGCGGCGAGTCACCGCTTGCGCTAGCAGGTCGCGCAGGGGTGCGAAGGAGCCTGCGAGTTGCGCGAATAGCGCGCTGCCGATTTGCCCGAGGCGAACCGGGGTGCGAGCACGAACGCTGTCTCCATAGGAGCCGTTCCCCAAGAGGCCGGCCTCGCCGAAAAAGTCACCCTTGCTCAGAACGGCGATAACTTCGTCTTTGTGCGTTTGTTCCGAGGTTTCCAGAACCTCTACTTCGCCTTCCTCGATGATGCTGAAGGTCCGCGCTTGCTCGCCTTGTTGATGAACAAAATCTCCAGGACGATAGTAGGAATGGGTGAGGCGTTTGTCCGCATCGCTACTGAGAAAGCTGAGATCGCGTGGAAAGATCACGTCCCATGCCCAGTCGAGGCTGACCTTAAGGCGGCGGGACCACGTCGGTAATTTGAAGAGGTACACGCCTCGCCACATGATCCAGGCCAGGAAGCCCGCGATCCGCATGCCGAACATTTCCGCGACCGCTTCGTAGCCCCCGATGGAACACAGTTGGCCCAGGGCTTTGAAGCGGAACGGTTGGGTGGGTTGGCCTTTTAGAACGCGGACGAGATTTAGCGCGGCTTGGCGGCCCTGGCGTTCCGCGAATTGGCCCGTTGTGGCTGACGGCTTGTTGTCGAAGGCATTGATGATGAGCGCGCAATCGCCGGTGGCCCAGGCGTTGGTTTGTCCTTCGACTCGCATTTCGGGGGTTGTACGTATGCGGCCTCGTTCTTTTGGAGCGTCGAGGCGTTGGACTAACGGAGAGATCGAGGTTCCGATGGTGCAGACTACCGTGCCTCCGCGTAGCAGCTGCCCATTGTCTAACGTGACTCCCTCGTGTGTGGCGGCAACGGCGCGGGTCTTTAACATAATGGTGACGCCGGCTTTTTCCATTCTTTTTCTGGCAAATTCGCGCAGCGTGGGTGCCACTTCGGGCAAGATCTGGTCCTGGGAATGCACCATGGTGACTACCACGTCGGGTTTACGAAAGTTGTGGTAAAAGCGAGTGCTGCTGCGAACGAGCTCGTTGATTTCGCCGGCCACCTCTACGCCGCTGAACCCGGCGCCCACGACGATGAAATTGAGGTGCCAACGGCGACGCTCCGGATCGGTCGCGGCCTCGGCTTGTTCCATCTGACGGACCACATGTTGGCGAAGATCGACGGCGTCGCGCATGACCTTGAACGGGAAAGCGTGATCGGTCATTCCTGGGATGATTCCCAGGTTGCTTTCCGCGCCGCACGCGATCATTACGTGGTCGTAGTGCAGGCGCGTCAGCGCCCCGTATCCGTCGTCAAATTCAATTTCCGAGGCAGCCAGGTCTATCCTTTCCACTCGCTCGGTGCGGCAGCCCACTCCGGGGAGCATTTGGCGCAGGGGGGCTGCGGCGGAGTCTACATTGATGGAGGCTCCGGCAACGTCCGCCAGGAGCGGAGTAAAGACCATGTGGTTCTCGCGGTTGAAGAGAAGAATCTCGCACTCGGAAGCGCGCAGACTGTGGCGAAGAGTTTTTGCGAACTGAACGGCGGCAAACCCTCCACCGATGATGACGACTCTAGTTGGCTTCACTTGGATGCTCATGTCGTGCTACCTCTATCGGGAATTTGTAAACGTTATTTGAAACTGCCGGCGGATTGTTGCGAATTTTCATGGCGTCGCCAATCCCGGGGAACGCCCAACCGTGCGCTCAAGTTCTGCACGCGCCAGCAGATATCCAAGAGTGGCCTGCAAGAGGTCGGCTTTTGCCTTGTAGTTCGCGGCTGCCGCGTTCCTCACGTCCGAAATCAGAACTACCCCCTGGGCGGCCTGATCGGTTGCCAGGCGCTCGCTCTCCTGGCGGAGCTCCGCTACCTGCGTTGCTACGCTGACCATGCTCTTGGTGCGTACCAGCTTGTTGTAGGTACGTTCAACCTCGACGGCGACCTCCTCTTTTAGATGCTCGAGATTCTGTTCAGCTTCACCAAGTTGCGCGTCACGCTCACGCACGGTAGACTTGCGCTTACCAAAGTCCCACAGCGTGTAGTTCATATTGATCCCGACGGTCCCGAAATTGTGGACAAAGAACGGCACGCCGTCCTGGTAGCTGTAGCGGGCAAACGCGGTGATATCGGGAATGTAGGCTGTTTTGGCGGCTGCCACGCCCGCCCGCGCTTTCGCGACGCTTTCCTCGGCCGAGCGGATCTGCGGATTCTCTTTCCAGGCCGCTTCCACGTAGTCGGCTTTCGTCAGTGTTTCAAAATTGGTGTCGACCTCCGGGTCCAGTTCGAGTTTGGTGTCCAACGGAAGCCCGAGCAGGTCGTTGAGCTCGACGGTGTAGTCCTCGATCTGGAGTTCCGCGGTGAGGACAGATTGCTGCCCTTGGAGCAGCTGTGCTTGGCTTTGGATCTGCGCGACCTTGAGGGCGCTTCCGTTGCGGACATCGTTTTCATTCTCGCGTAGAGTTTCCGTGGCAAAAGAAGTTTCCTGCTCCGCCGCTTTTTTCTGGAGTTGCGCTACCAGGATGCCGAAGTAGAGTGCGTGCACCTGCAGTGCGACTTCATTTTCAGCATTTTTCAACTCGTCCCGCGAGGTTGCGACTTCCGCCGCCGCAATCCGATTTTGTTGATGGATGCGCAGCAACTGCGTTATGGGCTGCGCGAGCATCGTGCCGCTCGAAACCAGCGTGTCCTTGCCTTGTGGCAACGCCGTACTCTGCCCGGGAACCGGGGATCCCGCTACGTTGCCGAAGGCTCCCTGAGGAATCTGAAGATTCTGTAGTTCGGTGATATGCAGGACGTTCGATTCATTCGTCAAGGTCGGATAGTAAGCGGAGCGCGCACCGGCTTTCTGCTGTTCATTCTCCTGGACCTTGTAGTGCGCGATCTTGAGCGTGCGGTTCTGCTCCAGGGCCAAACGAACTGCTTCGGCGAGCTTGATGTGCCGTGGTGGCGCGGCTGGGGTTGAGGTCGCGAAAACAAGAAGCGCACCCGCGATCGACGATATCCGGAGAAGTCTTGCTCCAGTCATAGCATTTCTCCTCAAGTGTGGAAGGCTGGTCGAAGCCGGCCGCAACTCCAACATGGCTGAACTGGGGTTCATGATTTTGCATCCTGATGTGCGGGCACTGGTTGAATGACACTGAGGTCGCCGTAGTCCAGTGGTGCCTTGCGCAGCAAGGCGACGAGCAGCAGTGCGATCACGCACGACCAAGCCAGCAAATGGAATCCATCGATGAAGGTCAGCGTATACGCCTGAAGACGCAGCTGACCGCTCACCACTCCGATCGCGCGTCCCGTTGCGGCCTCCACGCCGGAGGATTTCGAAAACAACCCTCCTGTTAGCATCCGAATGGCGCCATCGGTGATCCAGTTCCCGCGTTCCACGTGCAGGCCAAGGAGGTTCGAGTGCAACTTTTCCTGATGCGCGATGTAGTGGCCCATGAAGACCGCGCCGACCTCCCCGCCGAAGAGTCGCACAACGTGAAAAAACGCGGAAAATGTCAGAATCCACTGCGGCTTGGATAGTCCCCCCGAGAAGACTCCTTGGAGGATGATGGTTGCGACCAGGCCGATAAACGCAAACGACTGTCCAACTCCCAACAGCAATTCGGTGCGGTAATAATTCGATGCGGACCACGCACTCGTGAGTTCTGCATTCAGGCAGGCCGCGAACGCCATGCACGTGAAACCCGCCGCCATCAACAGGCGGGAATCCAATTTCTCCAGCAGTAAGAGCCCGGCCACGAATGCCAGAAGGAGCAGGGGAGCGGCGCTCCAGATAACGGCTGGCCCAATTTGATCAGCCTCGAAGCCATGTATCGAGAGCGACTGTGGGACGAGAATGATGGTAGAGAGAAGGTTGAAACGAAAGAGGATGAGAGCAAGGCCCAGCAGCAAAGTGTTCCATTGACGCAGATAGGGCAAGTCCACCAGAGGGTTGGGGCTACGGAAGCGAATCACGAGTGAACTCAACAGAAACAATGAACCACCCACGAACAACGCCGTGAACAATCCGGAGCGCCACCAGTCGATCCTTTCGCCTTGATCGATTGCTGCGTACACCATCGCAAAGCCTGCGCTGGCGTAGAGAAAGCCCGCGAAACTGGGCGCTGGCGTGGATTTCTTTCTTGGGGGTGCTGGCGGAATCCCGTAATAGATACACAGCATCATCAGCGGCGTGATCATCGCCGAATTCCAAAACATCCATTCCCACGAGAGATGATCTCGGTACCAGCCGTAAAGCGTCGGTGCGATGTTCACGGCGCCGTCGACGAACGTCGCGTAGAGCGCGATGGTGAAGGGAAGGAACTTAAGCGGAATATTGCGCAGCGCAAAAGTAAGCGTAAGCGGGTAGAAAGTCCCGGAGGTCAGCCCTGCCAGAGCGAGCGCGGTTATGAGCAAGCTGTAACTGTGGATCAGGGGAAGGAGCGCGCAGACCACGGTAAACGACGTTGCCGCAAAGAATAGAATCTTCCGCGGTCCCATCAGGCCGCCCAGGTACACGGTGAAAGGGCCGATGAACATCAGCCCGATGTTGTAGGCGCTGTTGATCCACGCGCCGTCGTCGAAGCTGATTCCTGCGTGGCCCTTGAGATCTGCAAGGCCCAGCGAGAACATGCGGCCCGTGAGCGTGACAATCCCCGCGCCCATGATGACGCCAAGGATGCCGAGCAGCGGGCTGTTCGACAGGTTAAGCGGCGCTATTTTCGCGACGCCCTCAGCGAGTTGTGCCGGTGGAGGTAGACGTAAGACTGTGGTTGACGCAGCCATCGCGCGCTCCGACTAATGTCTCGTCCGGACGGTGGCGATGACCGATAGCCCCGGACGCAAGGTAGTCGCGATGCCTGAATCGTCGAACGCAATCTTGACTGGGATTCTCTGCACGACCTTTGTGAAATTGCCGGTTGCATTGTCGGGTGGCAGCAGCGCGAATTGCGAGCCGCTGGCCGGGGCGATCTCGAGGACTTTACCCTGAAGATTTTTCCCGGGTATTCGTCGATGCGGATCTCGGCTGCGTCGCCGACTTTCACGTTGGTCAGCTGCGTCTCGCGGTAATTCGCCAGCACCCATTTGATATTGCTGACGAACGCGATCACTTGTGTTCCCGGCGAAACCAACTGGCCGGGCCGCACCTGCCGCTCGCCTACCGTGCCATCACCAGGCGCAGCGATCTTCGTATAGCCGAGATTGACCTTCGCGACCGTGAGCGCCGCTTCCTTAGCGTGGAGGTCCGCGACGAGCTGCATGTCCTGCGACTCCAAAACCGACTTGGTGCGCCTCTCCGCCTCGGTCGCCAGTTCGTTGCTGTGCAGCAGCGTTTTTGCCTGTTCGAGATCCGCTTTGGTACTCGCCAGCTGAGCAGCGAACCGCTGTTCGTTGGCAACCGCCTGCTCGACCGTTTGCGGTGTGCTCGAATTTGTCTGCAACAGCGCCTCTTGTCGCTTGCGTTCCTTCTGTGTGCGGACGACATCCGCTTCTACCGCGTCTTCGCCCGCTTGGGCCGCGATGATTTGAGCGTTCGCTTGGTCGACACCCGCGAGAGCCCGGTTGATTTTTGAATCCTCAAGTTCGCGCTGGCGTCGATTGTTCTCGATTGCAGCTTTCGCAGCCTCCACCGCCGCACTGGCTTGAGCCACATTCGCAATGTAGTCGCTATCCTCAAGTTCAACCAAGAGATCACCCTTGTGGACCTGCTGGTAGTCCGCGACCTTCACATCCGCAACGATCCCGGCGACTTTCGTGCTCAGAGGCGTCACATCCCCGCGCACGTAAGCGTCGTCAGTAACTTGGTCGATGTGGCCGCCTTCCCAGGCATTCCAGTTCCGCGTGATCGTTGCCACCACGATAACCGCAAGCAGGACTATCAGTACGGGGGCTCCGTATTTTCGCCATGCCGGCTTCTCCACGGGTGCCGTAACGTGCTCGGGTTGAGCCGCGGGCGTCGGAGACGTCGGCGTGATAGGCGTCCGGGCTACAGCCGTTGCATTGTCTGTCGACGTCATTGCGACTCCTTCAGAGCTTTGCGATTCCCCAGTACGGCATGAAATCTAAACCAATAGATGGTTCGAACCTGCTTGCGGTTCAATTCATTGAGCATCTCGTGGCGTCCACCTTCGTAAGAATCGTGAGATATGCCGGTGACACCATTCTTGTGGTGGCGCTCGACAGGGCACAAACTCGCTCCAGTTGGGAATCCAATCCCCACCCTAGGGGCAACTCGCATGCCAATGGCAAATTACTGAAAATACAAAGCTTAGACCATGTCAATTAACGCCGATCTTCGGCAATTGCCGAGTTTCGGCATCCTGGGAGCTGCGCCTTGCCTTCTCAAACCTTGGCGCTGCTGTTGGATAGTGAAGGAGGAATTGCGACCTCATTCTCTCTAACGACCTCAGCCCTAACCAACCAGGAGTCTTCGCTCCATTGCGTGATACGCTTCTGACCCATCGCCGATACGCAACCGGCATTTGGAAGGTGGAACCATGCCCAATACCCCACACCCACGTTCAGCGGCGGCGGGACCTGGCGAAGGCACGATTTCGCCGCTCGCAGGCAAGCCCGCTCCCAAGGAGATGTTGATCGATGTCGCTCGCCTGGAAGACGACTATTTTGAGCGCCATCCCGACCTGCAGGATCCCAACCAGCTCGTTAGCTTCGGCACCAGCGGACACCGCGGCTCACCCCTGCACGGCACATTCACCGAAGCGCACATCCTGGCGATCACCCAGGCGATCTGCGATTACCGTCGAGAGCAGGGAACCGACGGACCGCTGTACATGGGGAAAGACACCCACGCGCTCTCGGCACCCGCGCAACGCACCGCCCTCGAGGTGCTGGCGGCGAACAATGTGGAAACGGTCATACAGCAAGATGACGGAGTAACTCCGACCCCCGTCATCTCGCGAGCCATTCTGGTTTACAACCGCGGTCGCAAGGATCACCTTGCGGACGGCATCGTCATCACGCCGTCGCACAACCCGCCCGAGGATGGCGGTTTCAAGTACAACCCGACTCACGGCGGCCCGGCCGATACCGACGTGACCCGCTGGGTCGAACGCCGGGCGAACGAATTGTTGCGAACCGGCAATGTCGGGGTCAAGCGCGTGCCGTTCACCAAAGCCATGCAAGCCGCAAGCACGCATCAGGAAGATCTGATGATGCCGTACGTTCGCGATCTGAAAAACGTCGTCGACATGGATGCCATTCGCGGCGCCAAGCTCAAACTTGGCGTCGATCCCCTCGGCGGAGCCGCGCGCCCCTATTGGGAACCCATCAACTCGCTTTACGGGCTGGACATCGTCGTCGTCAATCCCGTGATCGACCCGACTTTCGCGTTCATGACCGTCGATCACGACGGCAAGATCCGCATGGATTGTTCCAGTCCCTATGCGATGGCCAGGCTGGTCGCGCTGAAAGATCAATACCAAGTGGCTTTCGCCAACGACCCCGACTCAGACCGGCACGGGATCGTCACCCCGAGTGCAGGATTGATGAACCCGAACCATTACCTCGCAGTTGCGATTCAATACTTGCTCAACACCGCCCCTCGTGGCGGCGAGGAGTCGCAGTTGGAAAGACCTTGGTCAGCAGCAGCATGATCGACAGGGTCGTGCAAAAGCTCGGTCGCGAGTTATCCGAGGTGCCCGTGGGCTTCAAGTGGTTTGTGCCCGGCCTGTTCGATGGTTCGTGCTGTTTCGGCGGGGAAGAGAGCGCCGGAGCTAGTTTTCTTCGCCTCGACGGCACCGTGTGGACGACGGACAAAGACGGGCCAATCATGGACCTGCTCGCGGCGGAGATTACCGCCCGCACCGGCAAAGATCCTGGAGAGCATTACCGCGAATTAACGGCGGAGTTCGGCGCCCCGCTCTACACGCGCATCGACGCGCCTGCTACACCCGAGCAAAAAGCAAAATTGCAGAAGCTCTCGCCTGACGCGGTAAAAGAGTCAGACTTGGCGGGCGAGCCGATCACCGCCAAACTGACCGCGGCGCCGGGGAATCACGCTCCCATCGGTGGCCTGAAGGTCGTTGCGGAAAGCGGCTGGTTTGCGGCCCGCCCCTCCGGCACCGAGAACATCTACAAAATTTACGCGGAAAGCTTTAAGAGCCAGACCCATCTGAACGCAATCGTGAGTGAAGCCCGTGAGATGGTGAACAACGCCCTGAGTTCCTCCGAAAGCGCTTCTCATACCGGGGCGTGATAGTTGTGCGGTCCGCTGGACGAATGAACGACCAGTACCTTGCCTCGGGCCTTTGAAGACATTTCGCTCGCCTAGCAGGCTGCGGAAAAAGTCTCTTTCTTCAGGAGGTCGGTGCTTTAGCGCCGACGCAAACCGCTTGCTCTCAACGGGCTTCAGCCCCTGAAGGAAGCTTTTCCCCGTTTTGTTGCATTTTTCCGCAGCCTGCTAGGAAATTAAACTTAACTTTAAGGCCGGTCAACTCATCAATGATCAGGAGAGGCATAGCCCGTGGCGTGCCTGTCCTGAGGTCCAGCGACGCGATCACCATCGATACCGCCGACCCTGCCAGGGATGGGCCCATTTAATGGTCTCGTTTAACGCTCTATTGATGCCGTCTACTCGTTGCGTGAATAGAGTGCAAAGTCCTGAACCCAAGGATCTGCCTCCACAATGCTCAGCTGTTGACGAGCTCAATGCGTTTCCAGGAGGCTTTCGTTGGATGGGAACAATCCAACGAGCCGACTTTGCCGGCCACGGGAGTCATTCCGAATAATCAGAGCACGCGAAAGGACAACGAAAATGGCAGCACGCGCACAAGCAATTTCCAAGGGCCCAGCCCTCAAACGCCAAGCCTGGAAGGATCTCGGAATCCACTATAAAGAGATCCGCGAAGTACACCTGCGACAGCTCTTTGCGGACGATCCCAAGCGCGGCCAGCATCTCACCGCCGAGGCTGCAGGTCTTTATCTCGATTATTCGAAGAATCGCATCACCGCTGAAACACTCAAGCTCCTGATCCAGCTCGCTCAGGGATCTGGCCTTCAAGAGCGCATCGACGCCATGTTTCGCGGCGAAAAAATCAACATCACCGAAAAGCGAGCGGTTTTGCACGTAGCCCTGCGAGCGCCGCGAGGCGCCTCCATCGTAGTAGATGGCGAGAACGTCGTTCCAAAGGTTCATGCCGTACTCGACCGCATGGCCGACTTCTCCAATCGCATACGGAGCGGCGAGTGGAAGGGTCACACCGGCAAGCGCATTCGTAATGTCATCAACGTCGGCATCGGTGGTTCCGACCTTGGCCCGGTAATGGCCTACGAGGCTCTGAGGTTTTACTCCGACAGAGCGCTTACGTTTCGCTTTGTGTCCAACGTAGACGGCACCGATTTCGCGGAAGCCGTCCATGATCTCGATCCCGCGGAGACCCTCTTCATCATCTCCTCCAAAACATTCACGACGTTGGAGACGATGACCAACGCTCATACCGCCCGGGATTGGTCACTTGCCGGCCTGCAAGGTGACGAAAAGTCCGTCGCCAAACACTTTGTGGCCGTTTCCACGAATACGGCCGAGGTCCAGAAGTTCGGTATCGACACCGCCAACATGTTTGAGTTCTGGGATTGGGTCGGCGGCCGCTACTCCATGTCCTCCGCCATCGGCCTCTCGACCATGGTGGCCATCGGTCCGGATAATTTTCGCGCCATGCTGAGCGGCCTCCACCAGATCGACGAGCACTTCCGCACCACTCCCTTCGAAAAAAACCTGCCCGTGCTCATGGGCCTTCTGTCGGTCTGGTATGACGATTTCTTCGGCGCCCAGACCCAAGCCGTCCTGCCTTACGAGCAATACCTGAAGCGCTTCCCAGCTTACCTCCAGCAACTGACGATGGAGAGCAATGGCAAGCACGTTACTCTTGACGGAAAGACGGTGACCCGCGAGACATCTGCGATCTACTGGGGCGAACCAGGAACCAATGGCCAGCATTCCTTCTACCAACTAATTCACCAGGGGACCAAGCTCATCCCCTGCGACTTCATCGCTTTTACCGAGCCTCTCAATCCACTTGGCCGCCATCACGACGTGCTCATCGCTAACGTCCTCGCGCAGGCCGAGGCCCTGGCCTTCGGCAAGACTCCCGAGCAGGTCAAGGCGGAGGGCACTCCGGACTGGCTGGTTCCTCACCGCGTGTTCGAGGGCAACCGTCCATCGAACACCATCTTCGTTGACCGCCTGACACCAGAGACCCTGGGCAAGTTGGTAGCGCTCTACGAGCACTCCGTGTTCACCCAAGGGACCGTCTGGAATATCGATTCGTTCGACCAGTGGGGCGTGGAGTTGGGCAAAGTCCTCGCGCAGCGCATCATCCCCGAGCTTGAAAGCAAAACAGAACCGAAGCTCGCACACGACAGTTCAACCAACACCCTGATCGGCTACTACCGAAAACATAAAAAAACCGCATGACGAATCTCAGCTTTGCTAACCCCTTTGTTACAGGCTGCAGATATCCCTTCGCCGCGTGGCGCGAAACGCCCGCCTTTTTGTAGCGGCCGCCGTCTGCGGCGGGCGCTGTTTCGGCGATAGGCTCAGAGAGGCGCAGTGCACAATTCAACCGATGTTGCGTCCGCGGACGTCGTTCGTTCAGACGACCCCACCCAGCCCGCGGCCGCCGCAGTTACAAAACGCCCATCGTGGGCCCAGATCGAAGGAACTCCGTTGCCGCTTGGCGTCACCTGGATCGAACAGGAGCGCGCGTTCAACTTTGCCGTTCACGCGGAACATGCGGAGAGTGTCACCCTGTTGCTCTATTCCTCCGACGACTTGGTGACTCCCCTCCTGACATTCCGTTTCGATTTTCTGCGCAACAAATCCGGTCGGATCTGGCACTGTAGAATCCCGCTCACGGAGATGGGTGACGCGTGCTACTACGCATACTCAGTCTCCGGAGAGGACTCTCCTCACCTTCACTGCTTTGACTCGCAGAAGGTCCTGCTCGATCCGTATGCGAGATGCATTTTCTTTCCACCCGGTTTCGATCGCGAACTTGCCAAGCGCGAAGGACCAAACGCAGGCCGGGCGCCCTTGGGAGCTCTGACCGATCACCGCTCGACGTTTGACTGGTCGGGAGATCGGTCACCGCATCACGAATCCGATGCCATCATCTACGAGCTTCACGTCCGGGGCTTCACCAAAAACGCCAACTCTGGCGTTGACCCGTCTCGCGCGGGCACCTATGCCGGCCTGGTGGAAAAGATCCCATATTTGAAAGAGCTCGGAGTAACCACCGTCGAGCTGATGCCGGTTTATCAGCGCGATCCACAAGAGGACGACTACTGGGGCTACATGCCCTTGAACTTCTTCGCGCCTCATGCACAGTACGCGAGCACCCGCGGCCATCATGAACAACATCTCGAATTTAAAAGCATGGTGAAGGCTTTTCATCAAGCTGATATTGGGATCGTCCTCGACGTCGTTTATAACCACACCTGCGAGGGCGACAATCGGGGACCGATCTATAGCTACAAAGGTCTCGACTGCGCTGCCTACTACATGCTCTCCTCCGACCCCGCAAACCCCTTCGCCAACTACTCCGGCACCGGCAATACCTTGAACTTCGGTCAACCACACGTGCGCAAGATGGTGATGGACAGCTTGCGTTTTTGGAGAAAAGAGGTGCACATCGACGGCTTCCGATTTGATCTGGCGTCGGTGTTTAGCCGTAACGCGGACGGCTCTCTGAACTGGGGAGACGCTCCGATTTTCAGCGAAATGGCCTCCGATCCGGACTTGGGTCGGTTACGTTTGATTGCTGAACCCTGGGACACTGCTGCTTATCAACTTGGGCGGGGATTCCCAGGCTCAACTTGGCTCCAGTGGAACGGACGCTTTCGCGACGATGTTCGCCGCTTCGTCAAGAGTGACGCGGGGATGGTTCCCGACCTGATGCGCCGCATCTATGGCAGCGATGACCTCTTTCCCGACAGCCGCACCCATGCGTATCACGCCTATCAGAGCATCAACTTTATAACCAGCCATGACGGTTTCACTCTGTACGATCTCGTCTCTTACGACCGCAAGCGGAATTGGGCCAACGGTAACAACAATCAGGATGGCATGGACGACAACGACAGCTGGAACTGTGGCCACGAAGGAGACGAAGCCGCGCCCGCGGAGGTGCTGGCTCTTCGCCGGAAACAGGTTAAAAATTTCTGCTGTTTGCTCCTGTTGTCCAACGGAATCCCGATGTTGCGCGCAGGCGACGAATTCCTGAACACGCAATACGGCAATAACAATCCTTACAACCAGGACAACGAAATCAGCTGGCTGGACTGGAGCCAACTCTCTGCGAACGCGGACATTTTTCGTTTCTTCAAAAACATGATTGCATTTCGCAAAGCTCACCCTTCCATCGGCCGTAGCAGGTTCTGGCGAGAAGACGTCTCCTGGTACGGAACAGGTTCCACAGTCGATTTGTCCGGTCCTTCCCGTAGCCTGGCCTTCTGTCTGCACGGCGCTTCTCAAGCCGATGACGACATCTACGTGATGATCAATGCCTACTGGGAAGAATTAGTGTTCCATATCCAGGAAGGAACGCCGCAGGAGTGGAAGAGAATTGTCGACACCTCTTTACCGAGTCCCGACGATTTCCCAGAACGCGCCTTGCCTCTAGCGACGCCGAACTACCGTGTGGCTCCCCGCTCCGTCGTCGTCCTACTTCGACCACGAAAGCGCGACTAACACGCATTGGCCGTCGCCTAAGTTTTGACTCCAATCGTCCACGCTCGATTCCCGATTTGAAACCTACTATGGAACCGCAGGCCTCTGTCGTCATCTGTGTGTGCAGGAATTTTCACGACAGGCAAAGAGCGGGTGCCGCACCCTTGGGTTTTAAGGGTGCGGGTTTTGACGTTGTGTCGACTAGCAGGCTGCGAAAAAAGGCGCATTTGTCATCCCGAACCCGCGTCGTTTGCGGGTGAGGGATCTGCTGTTCGCAGGAAAACCGAGGAAAAAGCAGATTCCGAACCCCGTGCAAAAACCGAACCGGGTTCGGAATGACACGTTTTCGAGTTTTTCCGCAGCATGCTAGACCCCAAGTGTGGAGACCGAAATTCAAAATGGCTTTTTCGCATCTCTACCTCTAATCTTACGACCTGCAAGTCATCAAGGATGGCTGTTGAGCAGGGAGGAACCAGTGAAGCAATCGCGGATTTTCAAGGTTCTGCTGTTACTGCTGCCGCTCGTCGCAATCGCGCTATTTTGGGCTCACGCCACACGTTCGGCGAGACACGCCAACGCCAGCACGCAATCAGAAACGCCCGCGAAATCCGCCGCCCCGCCTCAACAGCTCAGCCCCCAGGGTCAAGCCGCGCTGCAGGCCATAATCCAGTCGGGAAAACTCCCGGATCTGCGCTGGCCCGATTTTAGCGACTACGACAAGCACCTCCAGAAATTTTACGGCTCCTATGCGTATTCCCTGCCGTGGGTCAGAGGCATGGAGCCAACCGCCCAAGCGCAGCAAGTCATCGCGATTCTGTTGCAAGCAGAGCAAAAAGGATTGTCCGCCGACGATTACGACGGGCCCCGCTGGGCCGAGCCGCCTGGCCAAACTCAAACCCGCCACCTCGCAGCCCTCCGAAGTCGATGCCACGCAATTCGACGTCGCGCTCACCGTTTGCGCCATGAGATATATCTCCGACCTTCACATTGGCAAGGTGAACCCGAAGCACTTTGCCTTTGGCTTCGACATTGAAGCCAAGAAATATGACTTGCCCGAATTCCTGAAAACAAATGTTGTCGATGCTTCCGACGTCGCCGGCGCCCTGGCGCAAGTGGAACCCCCGTACCCAGGCTACAAGCGCACGATTCAAGCCCTGCACACCTACTTGCAGCTAGCCAAGGAATCCGACGGCCAACCGCTTCCCGCCGTAACAAAACCGATCGCCCCCGGCGATTCCTATCCGGGCGTCCCTCAACTGACCAGCAGGTTGCGACTGGTAGGCGACCTTCCAGCCGACGCCAACGTTCCACCGGATGCGACGATCTATCAAGGTCCGCTGGTGGATGCTCTCAAAAATTTTCAACGCCGCTTGGGACGCGAACCGGACGGACGAATCACCACCCAAACAGTAGCGGATCTGAACGTACCGCTCAGCAGCCGCGTGCGGCAGATGCAATTGACTCTGGAACGGTGGAGATGGCTGGCCGTGGCTCCTCACGCCGCTCCGCTCGTGGCCAACATTCCCGAATTTCGCCTCCGCGCCTATGACGAAAACTATAAGGTCGCCTTCTCGATGAACGTGGTGGTCGGCAAAGCCTATGGCCACGACACCCCGGTCTTTGGAGACAGCATGGCTTACGTCGTCTTCCGGCCCTATTGGAGTGTTCCTTACTCGATCGCCAGGGCGGAATTTCTTCCAAAGATCGCTCGTGATCCCGACTACTTGGCCAAAAAGGGATTCGAGGTCGTGAACAGCAAGCAGGATGTTGTGACATCCGGAACGGTAACGCCCGAAGTCCTCGAGCAACTCCGCTCAGGCAAGCTTTTCATCCGCCAAACGCCAGGCCCAAAGAACTCACTGGGACTCGTGAAATTTATCTTTCCCAACAACTACAACGTGTACATGCACGACACTCCCGAGCAGGTCTTCTTTTCGAAGTCCCGCCGCGATTTCAGCCACGGCTGCATCCGTCTGGAAAAGCCCGCCGACGTGGCAGTCTGGGTCCTGCGCAATAATCCGGGCTGGGACATGGATCGCGTTCGCGCCGCGATGAACGGAAGCACGACGCAGCAGGTGAATCTCGCGCGTCCCATCCCGGTCTTGATTGTGTACGGCACCGCGATCGTGACCGAGGATGGCATCGTTCATTTTTACGACGACATCTACGGGCACGATGCCGCGCTCGAGAAAGTACTTCAGAAGGGCTATCCGTATCCGGGTTAGTCGCCGCTGATCAGTCGCCGCTGATCAGGCTTGCAGGGCAGTCAAAACACCACTGCCGGACGCGCCCGGTGTCGACGTGGATGAAGTCAGAGTGAGGATAGTAGCCGACACCCCCGCGACGCAGAGCGAGGGCAGCTTGGCGCAGCTTGAGCGTGTCGATTCCCGGCATGCGCAAGTCGATCGCTTCCGCTTGAATGTGCAGGCTGTTCTTGGCGACTCCGGTGGTGTGCGCGCGGAGAGACTCGTTCGTCGTGGACGTGCGGTAGCCGCACACGATGTCAATCTCTCCGCCGGGATGCCCGATCGACGCCGTGAGATCGTAGAGAATATCGTAGAGCCGCGGATCAAAGTGGCGAACATCGCCGGTCCGATGATCGCGCAGGAAATAGTCGAGCTTGGCGAGCGCGCCAGAAATGTACTGGTCTCCGCGCCGGTAAGCAATTTCCATCCGCTCACCGGTGTGCGTGTTATAAAGCCGCAGGATATGATCCTGCCCGTCCTGACTGCGTGACTCCTCAGGCGCCCAGGTGCTACTCCGCGCGATTGGGCCCGTGCGCCACCCGGCGCACTCACCAGCAGCACTGCAACTAGAATCCCAAGACACCCAAAAATTTTTCCAGACACGAGCATTCATCTCCTTCCAACACAATTTTAACATAAGCAACCGTCTCGCTCGATTCGTCCGGATCCTGTAGGCGCCCTTTTTTTGTTTTTGGCATGGAGAGGCCGCTCGAATTCAGAAATCGGCAACCTCTTCAGAAATCGGTAACCGCGACTAGGGCTTTCATCCTGTGTTCCTGACCGGGCCCGAGATCCACAGCCAAGTCCGCGGTGTTGCAGGCTTCGACGCAGATCATCTCTTTCCATTCGTCCTTCGCAAAATCTGAGAAAGAGAGTGCCTTTTGCACCCAGGGATTCCACACCACGGTCGTGCGTGAGTTCTCTTTTTTAACGACGATGCGACGATGCAACACGGTATCCGTAATTTCGATGGGACCCCGGTTGTTCTGGTACACGCGATCTGTTTCAGAGACGATCGCGATGTCTCCGTCCTGCACCTTCTCCCGATTCGAGTCGGTCTTATCGGAATAATGAACCCCATCAAGACCCCGCACGCGCGCCTTTTCGACATCCCCAACGCGGTAGTACGCATGCAGCGCTTCTTCAAAGCGCAGCGGCATCGTTCCGGTATTCGTTGCCGCAAGCTCGAGGCTCAGTTCGGAACCGAACGTGACGCGATGCGTCAGCCGAAATTCAGCAGGCCACCATTTCTTCGTGCCTGCATCACTTTCGGTGAACATGCTCACGGTGACCGTGCCTTTGGCCTGCGCGATCGACTCCAGCTGCCACGCCTTCGTGCGCACGAATCCGTGCGCCGGCGCTTGCGGATCGTTCGCCTTGCCGCCAAACCAGGGAAAACAGACCGGCACGCCTCCACGAATTGCGCGCCCGTCCTCAAATCGCGATTGTGAGCTCAGAAAGAGCACCTCTTCGCGGCCCGCTGGCTTCCAGGAAGTGACGTGCGCGCCGTGCAGATAGATCTCCCCGACAACTTCGGGCGTGGTGACGCGTACCTTTGGGCAGTCCGCCGTTTCCTTTCACGATCTCCGCGACGCCGGGAATTTCAAACTGGCGATCCGACTTAGCGAATGCACCTTCCATTTGGCCATATGGGTATCCTCCTTGCCTCAAATTAGCACTGTTCTGCAGTAGCCGCAGAGGCGCAAACTCGTCCGCAGTGGGCGCGTGTCGAAGGACTCGGCGTTAGGCGGCTCGACATTTCCAGCGAAACCCAGCCAAGCGACCACTGTTCGCATCGTCAGCACCATTCAGATGAAGACAGATGTAGGTTTAGCAACAAGATAACACCCCTCCCCCTGTTTTTTGTAAGTGTTCATTCCACAGCAGGTTAAAGTCATTTGTTTTGATAGACTTCTGTAAGTATTGATTCTAAGGCGGTTACATATTCGAGACGTCGCGGCGGTTGAGGGCCGGAAGTTCGCGTCAGCGCATCGGCCGGGTTGGACTGGCGGTGCGGGATTGGAGCTTCGAGGTGCGCTTTGAGCAAACACGGTTAAGGATAGCGTACTGTTATTGTTTCGTTAAGTAATTTGTGGGGAACGGTTGGTATTGAAGGTTCGACGGTTAGTAACGCGGGTTGAACGGGGACGGATCGAAGCTAGTGCCACGCTCTGGCGACGTCTAGTGACGGCTCTCTGGGTTTGGCTAGGTGGAATTTCTTTACCGTGTTGTGCAGCCTACCGAACGTTGCAAAGGGAATTTCAGGCTGGGGCGACGCCGGGAGGCCGACGCGCAGCAGCATTGGGTCCGCCACTTTCAACGCGGCGGCATGCGGCTTGAGGTGATCGTAAATTCAACCGGTGAACATGGTCGCTTCCATCGCCGGGCTCCACGGCTGTGGCAGCATTTTCATCCAGCGACCCGGGTCAAAGCGTGTGCCATTCCAAACTTGAGAAATCTTCCGATCAGGTTGAGGATGTCGAGGATCATCGCCCCATCGGCCCCGCATCCGAGCGATCGGCATTTTGGCCTCGCGTCTAACCCTTTAGGAGAAGATTCGCCATGTCGCATCATTTCGATACGCCTACCGCAAAAGAAGACCCCCGCATCAACATCTGCGACTTCTACTTGTTTCGCGGCCGCCCGGGCACAACGGTCATGGCTTTGACCGTGAATCCGAACGCCGGCGTCGGCGCGCCAGACGCCTTCCGCGACGAAGGTCTCTACGCCTTTCGCTTCGATACGGATCGCGATCTTCGCGAAGACGTCACCTTCAAGGTCCAGTTCGGCGCGCCCTCCCACGGCGATGGCGGCGAGCACGTTCAGACCTTCGCGGTCCGGCGCGCCACCGGAGCGGACGCTCTGAAGGGTGCCGCGGGCGAACTCATCATTTCCGGATACACGGGACGAGTCGTGAAAGCGAATCAGGGCTGCCTGGCGTACGCAGGCCTCGCGCCCGATCTGTTCGCCACCGATGGCGTCGGTTTCGGCGCCTTCAGAAAAGCTCTGTGGTCTGAAAACAGGTTTGCCCCGGAGTCGTTCCAGAATGGCCAGAGCTTCTTCGCCGGCAACAATATCAGCGCCATCGTCCTCGAGCTCCCCAGCGGCTTGATCGGCCAAGGTGTGGTGCACGCCTGGGCGACCGCATCGCTCTACGGGCACGCGCCGGAGGTGCAGGTGTCGCGTTGGGGCCTGCCGATGATCACGCATTTCCTGCTCTCCGATCCTTCGCTGCACGACGCATCGGAAAACTACAACCGCGCGGTCCCGGCGGACGAAGTGGCGCTGTTCTCCAAACCGATCCGCGACTTCGTGGAAAAAGTCACCGCGCTCGCCCACTCAGCGGCCGACCCATCCGCCTACGCTACGCAACTCCTCGCGCGCCTCTGCCCATCGGTCCTGCCGTATGAACTGGACACGCCCGCCTCATTCAGCTTTGCCGGCTTCAACGGCCGGGGCCTAGTGCGACGACGTGATGGACGTGATTCTCACGCTGGTCACGAACACGGCCCTCGGCGATGGGGTGGCGCCCGATATGCGGCTGATGCGCCCGGATTTTCCCTATTTCGGCGAGCCGCACCCCAAGGCGGCGAGTTCCGCTAACCAATGAGGGCGAAGAAGTGAGCGCACGGACGACACAGCGGCGATCTGCGACTGGATGGATTTGCTCGCCGACAGCGCGAGCAATCTCCGCTGTCTGCATCGCCGGCGCGAAGGCTTCGCGCCGGATCTGTGTGTCAGGGAGCTTGTACAGGATCGTTAGAGGTCAAGATTTTCGCGGACGGTTCAAATCAAGCCCCCGCAACCAAAGCTTCTTCTCTTTCAATCACATCCGCAAACCCTGCAACCATCCGAATTTGTAGTTTTCGTCGTTGAAAGTTCGAGAGCCCTCCGCCGCTCCTTCGAATTCAGATCTCCGCACATGCCGCTCTAGTCAAATGCCGGATAATTTCCGGTTTGCCTGCAATCCAGGGCGGCGATGCGAAGTCGAGTGGAAGTCAGATAATTCTGGTGTCGCAGTAGACGCAGTGAATCAAAAATTCGGTCCGTGTTCAGCGATCAAGGGCTGGCCAGTTGGGGAGAACACTATATTTCTAAAATCCTTGCGTGCAACTATGTAATAGCGCTCTCGGAGCCGTCGAGTACTGGATCTCTAGCTGAACCTCAATTCCGGGTTACCGTCCGGCGAGATTTCCAACATTCGGCTGACTCAATTCGGCCGACTCAGCTTCGAGAGGAATGCTTGCACGGCACGCAAGCACTCCGTTTCGTTCGATAGAAAGACGAAATGATTTCCATTGGGGATGGTGATGACATGCGCCGCGGGAACTCCACTTTCAACTGATTTTTCCTGCCTCTCTGTCATAGCTCCTAAGGCGGTGTAATAAGCATTTGCCTCGGACCGCACGGATGCATCGGCACTTGAATCAACCCAGGTTCCCAGGCTATGTGGATTCGCGAAAATGAAAAGTGAGCGAACGGGAATCCTAGTGTACTTTTGCCCCCCGGAGATCAACTTCATGAGCACGGCGCCTCCGGGCGGGTCGCGAAAATTCCCGACGGTTCCGTCTGGATTCGTTTGCCTCTCCTCGCGAAGTTCTCCTTCTGGAAATTCGAATCCGTTCACGCGGTCATCGTACCTCTGCAACGACTTGAAGCTATCAAATCGGCTGCACCTGGGGGTGGAGGTTGAGGTGCCTGCAGCTTCATCATGTCCAAAGCTGAAGCTCCCTTGGCGTCATCGAATGCGTAGGAATAGCCAGCCTCGAGGTACACAACACCCGCGACGCGATCTGGATACCGATTTGCCATCCAACTTATTTCGGCGCCGGCGATAGAGTGTCCAACTAAGATCGGCTTGTCGAGTTTGAGGGCATCGATTACGGCGAGAACGTCCTCGCCCAACCGCTCACCTACGTTCTCCGCGTCAGCATAACCGGAAGCACCGAATCCGCGCCGGGTTATACCGTAAACGTGATTGTGAGTTGTGAGCTTAGGTGCGAAGTCGTCAAAGACATGCGCAGTGTCTCCGCCTCCTGCCAACAGCACCATTGCTCTCCCTGAACCGCCCCAGTCCAGCACTTCCAGCCGAACACCGTCGCCAACAGATACGAACCGGACCGCATGAGGTGAGGATCCTTCCACGGAGTGCCGCTTTGCGAATGAAGCGGCAACATGAAGGAAATCATCACAGCAATGCCAGCGCACAGGAATTGGCGTGGAATCATGGGAGTGCCGGCCTCCACCACCAATCAGGTACGCGCGAAACCTTCGGAGAGTTCCCTCTTTTTTGTTTTATGGTTACAGAATCGACACTTGCGGGCATTGGTGGTATGCCGAGAGAGAGTTGTCGGCAGCCCAGAAGCAATCCGGGACTCTGACCTTCGATGCTGGCCACGCTACGAGCCGAATCAGTTCCATCCTGAACGGTAGGACTAACAGTTGGGATGGTTGCAGGCCCCCGCAACCAAAATTTCTTTTGTATCAACTATTTCTGAGTAGCCTGCAACCATCCGAATTTGACAGTTTTCGGAGGCCTCCGCGGAGGCCGCGGTCAGCGATTCTCCGTTTAGCCTCACGACACATCGGCTGAGTTACCCATACCGTGCGCGTTGCCCACTAACCATAGAGGAGATACCTGCGTTCGATTAATCCCGTGCGCACAGGCCGAGGTGAAATTGACGTTGTTCGCTTTTGTGTCGTAGGCTCACCTGAATCATGGCGCTCTGCACTCGAAGACAATTCGTACAACAGACGGCATTGGCCGCGGTTAGCCTTTCACGCCCAGGTCTGGCCTTTGTCAGAAATGTTGCGCAGGGATCCGGGAAAGATGCGGCTCCGCTCGATGCTGCGACCCTTCGGAAGCTTGGCTCCGAAATTAACGGCCACGTGATCACGCCTGAGGCGCCAGAATATGAATCGTCGCGACTGGTGTTTAACCGTGCATTCGACCTGCGCCCGGCGCTTATCGTGCGCTGTGCCGGTGCGCCCGATGTCGCGCGGACTCTCGATTTTGCCCAGACCCGGAATTTGCCACTGGCGGTGCGTGGCGGAGGCCATAGCCGGGCCGGGTTCGGGATGTGCGATGGCGGCGTGGTGATCGACCTATCCGGGATGAACCGGGTCGAAGTTGACGCCGGCAAACGCGTAGCCCGCGCGGAGGCAGGCGCGCTAGTGCGCGATTTGGACGAAGCGACGCAACGTTTTGGGCTCGCGACGACGTCAGGTGGCTGCCCGACGGTAGGCATTGCCGGCCTGACGCTCGGCGGGGGAGAAGGGCGCTTGATGGATAAGTACGGCGCCGCGTGTGACAACCTGATATCGGCGCAATTGGTGACCGTGGACGGAAGACGAGTCGAGGCCAGCCAGAAGTCCAATTCAGATCTTTTTTGGGCGATTCGCGGCGGAGGCGGTAACTTTGGTGTGGTGACGGCGTTGGAGTACCAGCTCCATCCGGTAGGCGAAGTTCTGTCGGGAGCGCTGATGTTTTCGGCGGGACGCATTCCAGAATTGCTGCAGGCTTTTGTCAGGTTTCTCGCAGGAGCGCCAGATGAAATGGATGTGTTCGCCCAGTTGTTGCCGTCCGAACAGGGACCAAGATGCAAGATCGATCTCTGCTATTGCGGCGATCCACGAATCGGTAATGACTTGGTCAGGCCGTTGCGTGCGCTCAAACCGCAGGATGACAGCGTCAAGGTTATGTCCTATCTGGAAGCTCAGGCAGCAGGTGGTTTTCTTCAAGCGCCGGTCGCACACTTCCAAACCGACCTTTTTCTTCGGGAACTCAGCGGGCCTGCCATTGCGGCGATTACGACGGCAATCAACAATGCGCCAGCAACGTGCAAGGTGATCATTGTGCCGTTGCGCGGGGCCGTTAGCCGTGTAGTTTTGAGTGACATGGCGTTTGCTCTGCGGCAGCCGGGTTATGAGGTAGACATGGCGGGTGTCTGGAGTGCTCCCGCGGAAAAGGCGGATGCTGTGCGATGGGTCCAGGCTACGCGCGACAATTTGCAGCCCTTTGCGCATGGAGTGTACGTCAACCAGTTAGGCGATACGAGCGACCAGCTTGTCCGGGCGGCCTACGGGCCGAACTATGCTCGGCTCGTGGAGATCAAGAAAAAGTACGACCCGAACAATGTGCTGCGGCTCAACCAAAACATCAAGCCGGATGGCGGATCGAACAGTTAAGAGACTTGCCCCGCCGCGGCGCTGGGCCGAATCGTTGGCAGTACTACTCAGGACTGCAAATGTGGTTCTTCTGCGCCCGGATCAGCTTCATTCTGAACGGGAGGACTAACAAATTCGAATGGTTGCAGGCCCCCCCGCAACCAATTGAGGCAGTAGTTTGGAAAGGCCGGATGGTCCACCCGGCCCTTTTTTGTTTTTTAATTCGAAAAGAGATCGGAGCACCCCAAGACCCAGGTACCAAAAAACGGAACCTGGGGCACCCGGCACGCGCGCCCGGCCTTTTTGTTGGTGGAGTGCTTCCTTTTTAGAAGGTGAAGCATTCGAGAGCTCTAGAATGAGAAAAACAGGACCCACCCTTGCAAAAGGCGCAAGGATGAGCCACCCGCGCGGCGTGTTTTGGCAAAGATTCCTGGCCTAACGATATTCGTGTCCCGCAAGCATGGCTTGAGTTCGACGTTGACAGCGTCGAAATCGCAACAGCGAACCTTGAATCGCAAGGATATCGAATGCTCATCAAGAACAAGAAAGAACCGTGGGCCAAACCGTCAGTCGTTTTCTTTCCCCCGAGCGATTATTGGTCGGTATCACTTTCACTCCATCGATGCGAGAGCGGAGATAGCCCAAACCGTGCACAAAAATCGAATTGCGAGACGGTGAGACACTTGCGGGAGTGCCGTGACGCATCCCGTGGGCCTCAGCCAATTACGGAAACAGTGCGGAAGATCGACGACGCCAAGGTTGCATCACCGCGAACCAGAGCCGATGCCTGAACTACTTCAGGATCAACGCCTTTCGTAAACATACGCCAGGCGGTGTCCTGTGGAAGGATCACATCGACTGCGGGCTCCGTTTCGGATTCGAGCGTGAGTTCCCATATGGGCCCAGTCCTAATCAGAAACCAACGTCCGCCGGCGTCACCTGAAATCTCCAGCCTGACTGCCGTCCCCTCTGGGGCAACCGCGTGGCGGAAACTGTGAGGCAGGGCTCGCACAAACGTATCCAGGACGGGCGAGAGAAAATACGGATCGCAAAGAGGCGGCTTACGGGTAGCGTCCCGAATCTGCTGCTGGTGATGCCATCGCTCCGTGAATTCGCGGGCAATGTCGAACCACACCGGAGCGGAATCGGGACCAGCCCAGCTTACCGGGCCGCCCATCGCTTCCAGGTCCAGCGACGAGAAATAGGCCTCCACCTCCGGCCCGATCAAGGCCAACAACTCGCGAAGCAAGCGCGGGCTCATGCGACGAACCGCCACTACCCATTCCTGATTCAGCCTGTTGACCAAGTCCACCAGTTCGATGTAGCTCTTGACAGCGGCGCCCGGCGGACTAAAGCCATCGCGTGAGCGTGACAATATTCCGATATCGCCGCCCAGCAAGTGCGCCGTAACGTCCTTAACGCACCAACGTGGCGCAGCGGTAGGGCGAGTCCAGTCGTCTTCGTCAAGACTAGCAAGTAGTGTGAGCAACTGGGTTCGCAAAGGAGCAAAGCGATCGACTACGCCGATCTTAGCTGGGCGTTTCATAGAGGCGTTCAGGCTATATTCCTCAGATTGTAATCGCGTTGTCAGCTACACGGAAGCAATCGCCAAGCGGGCCTTTGACCTCGCAGGCTGCCTACGCTGCGAGCCGGATCAGTTCCAACCCAAAGGCAGCACTAAACAATTCGGATGGTTGCAGGCCCCCGCAACGAAAATTTCTTCTCTGTCAGTCACTTCTGCGAACTCTGCAACCATCCGAATTTGGAAGGTGCAACGATAATGAGCTGATTCGCACTATTTTCTCGGATGCGAACAAAAAAGGACTGCCGTACGTCAGATTTCTGTTGAAGGTACCTGAACTCTTGAACGAGATAAGCTCTAGTGGCAGACTTGCGGGATTCCAGCGACCGGATTGATTAAAGGCTCACTCCCCGAAACGAGAGGAAAACCCGATGTCGAACGCAGCCGCACAACCTCACGGCGTCATGGAAGGCAAAGGCTCATACAACAAGCATGCAAAGCTGCCCGCGGGCGGTGCTGCTTTGGCAATGCCGCTTTTGGAGAAGGCAGTTCAAGGCTTAGAGCTCGACCCGGAAGAACAACCCATCGTCATCGCCGATTATGGATCATCACAAGGAAAACTCGATGGTTCCTATGAAGGTTGCGATTCGAGAATTGCGCCGCCGCTTCGGCCCTAATCGAGCAATCTCTGTGTTCCACATTGACCAACCCTCGAATGATTTCACCACGCTCTTCACGGTTTTGGATTCTGACCCCGATAGATATGTTCTGGACGAGCCCCATGTGTTTCCCGCTGCCATCGGAAGATCCTTCTATGAGAACGTCCTTCCGCCCGGCTCGGTCCACCTCGGATGGTCCTCATACGCCGCAGTATGGCTTAGTCGGATTCCGACGCTCATTCCCGGCCACTTTTTTTCTGCGCTTAGTACCGGCAGCGTGCGCGCCGAATTTGATCGCCAAGGCACGCAGGACTGGGAAGGCTTTCTCTCGTTTCGTGCAAGAGAGCTGCGCCCCGGAGGACGGTTAGTCGTCGTACTTCCTGCACTCGCCGATGACGGATCGTCGGGGTTTCAATATCTGTTCGACGAAGCCAACACTGCATTGGAGGAAATGGTCGCTGATGGCGCGATTACGGTCGACGAACGCTCGAGAATGGTACTGGGGGCTTATCCTCGGCGGAAACGCGATCTCCTCGCTCCCTTCGCAGCCAACGGATCATTCCAGGAACTCACGGTTGAGGACTGCCAAATGTGCGAGCTCCCGGACGCGGCGTGGGCCGATTTTCAGTGTGATGAAAACAAGGAAGCTCTGGCCACCAAGCATGCGCTTTTCTTCCGCTCGGTGTTCGTGCCTTCACTTGCATCTGCGCTCGCCAGCGTACGCGCGGGAAACGCTGTGGCGATTAGCGCTTTCGGCGACCAAGTCGAGCACCGCCTGAAGCGGCGTCTGGCAAGTCACCCCGCACCTACACACTCTTTCGTGCAAACCATTGTCCTCGTCAAAGCCAAGAAGAATTAGTGGCAAGCGCGCGCTTACCGATGCAAGAGTCTGAGAAGACCGAGTACTGGATCATGGAGAGGACACGGGTGCCGAGGCGATGACGGGAGTCGCCGTAGCCGACCGGCTACATCTGCGGGTTGCTTGGTTATGCGGCGCGATTCTGTTTCTCGAAGGCTACGACATCGCGGCTGCGGGCTACGCGGTCCCATCGCTCGTCGATGCGTGGAAGGTTCTTCCACAAGCATTCACGCCGGTGCTGACTGCCGGCAATGTGGGGCTGCTGCTCGGTTCGCTCTGCGCGGGATGGCTCGGTGATCGGTTGGGACGCCAGCCGGTCCTGATTGGATGTGTCGCGGTGTTCGGTGTTTTCTCTCTGCTCACAGTATTTGCAAACTCGCCGATTAAGTTAGCCGCGCTGCGATTTCCGACCGGTCTGGGTCTCGGCGGCGGTGTCCCGCTGGCGGTCGCACTAGTCTCGGACTTTGCGCCGCCGATGGAGAAGGGGAAGCTGGTGATGCTAATCTCCGCGGGAGTACCGATCGGTTTTACGGTGGGGGGATTCCTGGCGAGCCAGCTTGTGGGCTTTTTCGGTTGGCCGGCAATCTTCGTGACGGGCGGCGTGCTGCCACTCGCGATAGTGCCGCTGCTGGTGCTGTGGCTGCCAGAGTCGGCTGCATTGCGCGAAGCAGCCCACCGGCACAATCTGGTGGCGGCCCTGTTTCAGAGCGGGCTTGCCCGAGTTACAGTGTTGCTTTGGGCGATCAATTTACTCAGTCTACTGGGCGTTTTCTTCATCCTCCAGTGGACGCCAGCCATTTTGCACAGCGCGGGCGTAAGTTCGACTCGGGCGATTTTAGGCACGACTATGTACGCCCTGGGCGTGATCGCAAGTCCTCTGCTCACGGCATCGATCGTCGACCGCATGGGAATAGAGCGTGTGCTGACCTACGGTCTGGCCTTTGGCACTCTGTGTGTGCTCTTCATAGGGCTATTCAACCCGCGGTTCTGGTTGCTCTCGATCGTCATCTGCGGGGCCGGCATCGGCGGTGGCTGCCAGGCCGGAGTCAATTCGCTGTCGGCTCTGGCTTATCCGCCTGCCATTCGCTCGACGGGCGCGGGTTGGGCGCTAGGTGCAGGACGTGTAGGTACCATCGCGGGGCCGCTACTGGGCGGTATGCTGCTGGCGCTCAGCTTTCGGGCGCAGCAAATATTCGTCGCGGCTGCCATTCCTGCATGCGGGGCGACGCTGTTGATGGCGATCCTCGGGCGATTGCGGCGCAGTCGGTGATGCTGCTCCGCTCCGAAGAGCGTGGACATTACAGTCGAGGTAAGGCCGCATAGTTGAAGGAAATTCTCCCACTCGTCACGGCAGATGTTTCGGTTACGAAGCCGACCGAACTAATGCGAATTTGAACGGTAAGACCAGCAAATTCGGATGGTTGCAGGTCTCTGCAGCGAGATTGTCTTCTATGGCTTCCGGTTTGTCCGTTGTCCACTTCACTGCGGATCTCCTTGCGCGAGAGCCCTTGCCAACTTTGCCTCGCTACCGAGCGGCCTAGATTCGCCCTGAAAAATGGGGGCTCCAAGTGGGGCACCGGCGAATCCGCCACGACCGATTGAGGCCACCGCGGAGACCGGACAAGTGGCCTCATTGTCCGGTCAGTAGCGCAAGGCAAGTAACTGGAACAAGGACAGAACACAGCAGGTTTTTCATAGATCCCATGACTCTTGAGAACCCACCGCTCACATTGGTTCGCATTGCTAATACTCGACTGAGTCTGTCGTTCCATCCGACCATCTGCCCACGGGAATCATGAATACGTCGATTGGTTCCGGATCGCCATGGAACTGTGGATTCAGCATGACGGGAGAGTGGGGCAGATCCGCACCCCAAACGGCACTGTCCGCGAGCGGAGTGTAAATCATCAGGTGAGCTACCCAGTGGTGATGGCCGTCATCGCTGAGGTACTGTTCTTTCGACATCATGTAGCTCATGGCTCCGGGCTCCAGAGGCGGCAGCTCTTGCTTTATGAAGGTCTTGATGCCCTCGATGATCTGAGCTTTGGATTGACCGGCCAATACCATCTCCGTTCTTTTATACGTCATCGGCAGAACGGAGCGGGCAGCCGGAGGATTGAAGCAGAGCGGGCCTCGAAGTTTAGGGTTCCAAAAATTAGCGGCAAATTCGCCATCGAATGGGCCCATCCACCCTCGCTCCACGACACACACGAAATCGTTCTTACCTTTGACTGCGGTTTCGTAGCCATGCCTTCCCAGGACGAGGACATCGGCATCGCGCGAGATGGCCTCCGGGGCCGCGCTCCGCGCCATGGCAATCTCGGCGTCGCGATCCATTAGGTATTGATCAAGCGGAGCCATGCTGGGATAGGGCTCTTTGGCCTCCTTCGCTTGCGTTTGCCGCAACGCGCCGAGCCCGATAACCAGCGCAGAGGTTCCCAATGCGATCATGGCGACTATTTTTCCCATTCGGTTCATTGATTCCTCCTAGGGAACTAAAAGACTAATAGATATAAATGAAGCACTGGAAATCACCGACGAACGGTTGCTTTCGTGCGTCGCTTGAAAAAAGCAGAAGACGTCCGAAGATCGGGACGCCTTCTGCGAATCTGCCGCTTCATCGAGAAGCGAAAGGGTTAGGTCTAGAAGAAAATCTTCAAAGAAAGTTGCAGCGCTCGAGCTTCGCTCGGGAACACCGCACTAAAGTTGTCGAAGATGCCGCGTTGCGGTTCAAGGGCATTGCGCGGCGAACCGGTAACGGCCTGGGCAGTCACCGCGTTGGTCGCTCCACCGAGCGCACCGGGGCCAGCACCCGCGGCGCAGCATGGAATAAATTGTGGATGATTCAACAAGTTGAAGGCCTGCACTCCGAACTCAACTTTGTACCGCTCGGTGATCGTGAAGCGCTTGATCGCCGTGGCGTCGAAGTTGTTCGTCGGGGGGCCCAGGATCGTGTTGCGGCCGGTGGTGGCCAATGCGCCGTAATACGCCTGAATGTACTTCGCACTGGGATTGGTTGCGGCATAGCCGACCACCGCGCTCGGGAAGGTCAGCACGTTAGCCAAGGTGCATTCTGAGGCTGGGATGGCAGTCGTGCACAGAGGTACGACGCCGCTGCCGGTCACTCCCACGCCCGCGGGGTTAGTAATTGTTCGGTCTCCAGCTTGGTCGCCGTTGAGGTTGGCGTCAATGCCGCTCTGCGCGGTCATCCACTCACCGGTCTGATAGGTGTAGATTGGGGCGATCTCCCAATTGCCCAAAACGTTCCTGGTAAACGCATTGCCACTCTTGAAGAAAGGCTCGTCATATACCAGCGCCATAGTAAAGCGGTGCCGATGGTCCAACGCCGAGTTCGAGCGATCGGCGTTCAAATCTTCGAAGTCCTGTTGCCGGCGCGGCGTCAGGTCTGTGGTGTGGAAGTCTGCGGTGCTGTTATCAATTAAGTGGCTGTAGGTGTAGGCGCCCACAAACTGCAGTCCGTGGCTCATCCGCCGCGTTAGTTGCGTCGCCAGCCCGTGATAAATCGACGACCCTGCCGGAATAAAGGAGGTGAGGGCGTTTCCGTTGAACCCGGCGGCGTCGTACGCGGGAACTATGCCGTCGCCGCTATTCAGAATAGTGTTCAGGTTGATAGGCGAAGCGTTCAAAGTAGCCTGCGACGGCACGTTGTTCGTGTACGTCGGCAAGAACAACGACGGAGTCACCAGGTTCGCCAGGTTGACGATCGACTGCACGTTCAGGTGGATGCCGCGCGTGCCGATGTAGCGCACTTCCAGAGTGTAGTCGTTCCAGAAGGAGTGCTGCACGCCCAATGTCCAATCAATGGACTTCGGATCTTTAACGTCCGGCGGATAGTAAGTCGAAGTCGCCGCACGGGCTGCCGCCGCATCCGGGAACGTGGTTATCCCTCCGGTGCCCGGCGGCAAGCCGCCGTTGGCGAGGAAATTGGGAATATTCGCGGTGAGCGACGGAGTATTTTCGGTAACGCTCAACTCCGGCGGCAGAGACAATAATACCGATGTTGTCGTAGTGCACGTCATACGCGATGCCGAAGCCCGCGCGAATCGAAGTGCGCCCGCTGGTGCCCGGTGAATATGCAAACCCGATGCGCGGGCCCCAATCGTTTTTGGGTGCGCGTGGCTGATCGAATTCCGCGAGGCCCGGAACGCTGGCGATCTCGTTCAAACTCTGCGAACGAATGCCGAACGGCGTTGTGGTGTATTCGTAGCGCACACCGAAATTCAATGTCAGGTTTTGCCGGATGCGCCAGTTGTCGTTCACGAACCAATAGAGCGCCGACTGGTCGCCGTAGTACGTCGACTGTCCCACGCTTCTTTGCGCTAGAGCGTCGGGGCTCAGATCGTCCAGGTATTGCCCCAGCGAGTTGTACTCGTAGTCGCCCCGCGCTCGTTGGGTGAACGACTGAGGAGAGATGTACTTGCGACCCTCAATACCCACTTTCAGAGTATGTTTGTTGTGCGTCCAGCTGATGTTGTCGGATGCTTGATAGGTGTTAATAATCGTAAACTGCGGAGCGTTCTGATCCGGTCCGATATTGATGCCGTTGAGGCTGTTGAGAACGATGTTGGGGAAGCTATCCAAACCCGGGAACGAAAAGTTCCCGGCTGGCGTTTATATTATCAAAGCGATTATAGCCAAGCCGGAACTCATTCTGCGTGTTGGCGTTAAACGTGTGGTATTCATTAACGGTCACAAGATGAAATTTAGTCGGCGCATTTAGATAAAAGGCAGGCAAGAATGCATTGGTGTCAATTCCCACGGAGCGGTTATACACATAGCGCCCGCGCAGTTGGTCTTTTGAGGATATATCGTAATCAATACTGCCCAGCGCCGACCAGTTGTTAAGGTAGTTCGGCCCCGAAAAGCTCAGGATGCCTTCCGGAACCTGCGCAACTGCGCCGGTATTGCTAGTGACCGTTTCCACCCCAGCCGCCGCAGCGTTTGGACCGCACGTCCCCGTCGTGTCTACGGTGGCCGCGGGCGCCACGTACTTCTGCAAAATGGCCAGGTTGGTCGCTGAAATCCCCGGCAAAGCCGCCAAGGCACTATAACCAGCGGCTGTCGGCGCGCAGACGGGGGCTCCAAGCACGGCCGCTGATCCGATGGGGTTATATTCCAAAGCGCCAAAGAAGAAGAGTTTGTTCTTGATGATAGGTCCGCCAAACACTCCACCCATTCGGTTGTTGTCATAGCGCGGATTTGACGTGAGGCCGTTGTTGATGGTGGATTGGTCGATGGCGTTAAAATTTCTGTTCTCAGAGTAGATGTAGGCATCGCCATGAAACGAATTCGTGCCGCTCTTGATGATGGTGTTGAATTGGCCACCGGACGAATGTCCGAAGTCAGGAGCGAACTGGTTTTGCAGAACTGAGAATTCCGCCACCGCATCATTCGGAATCGTGACCAACGGGCCGGTCACGGCTTTATCGTTGTTGTCCACACCCTCGATGGTGAAGTTGTTGTTTCTGGGACGCTGGCCACCGATGCTCGGACCGGTGCCTGCGCCGATTCCGCCGCCGGTGGCGACGCCAGCGCTCAAAAGCGAAAGATTCAGAACGCCGCCGGTGACCGACGAAACGGGCAGGTCCGCCGCGAGCTTCTGGTCAAAAGTGGTGGTAATCTGCGCCGTCGTCGTGTCCAAGGCGGGTGCGGCACCGGAGACCTCGATGGACGTGACCGTGCCCTTAATTTCCAGAGTGATTTGCAACGTACTGGTCTTATTCAACTCAAGCTGGAAATTGTTGATCGTCGTGGTTGCGAAATTGGGGGAGGAACCGGAGACACTGTAGGTTCCAACCGGTAAATTGTTGAAGCGATATTCACCGTTTTCATTTGCCTGAGTGTTGTACGTAACTCCGGTTTCGGAGTTAACCGCTTCTACTCTCGCGCCTGGTACCGCCGCACCCGTCTTATCTAGGACGGTTCCGACGAGGTCGGCGCTGATTACTTGAGCGCTCACGGCCACAACGATTGTCAGACTGAGGGCCAAGATGGCCATACACGAGAACACAAAAAATCTGCGAAAATCTTGGTTCACTGAAGCCTCCATTAATTTATGTACTAGTGATCCGCGTCAGATAACTAAATACACGCCCCGGGGATACTCGGAACTGGAGCAAGTCGAGTTCCCAACGTGAGAAGCTATTGGGAAGCTTACTTTTCAATGATTTACGTGAGCTGTTTTCTGGGGCTTTATGAGTTTGTGGAGGTGAGCTAGTTAGCCTCCAACCCCGTATCTTGGAGGCTTGCATCATATTCTCGGAAATCCGTCACGCTAGTTTGTGAAGACACACCAAAAAAATAGCCGCATGTCCACGAATTCCAGATTCTGTAGATCCTTGCGATGCGCAAACTCAGTATCGCGCAAATTAAGAATCACTCTCATTGGAGGGCGCTCGGCGTCGAATTCAGGTCGAACTGGACGCGGAACGATCTAACCTTGGTGGTTTTTGTGTAAGAGAAAAGAGCCGGCGAGTCCTGGACGCTGCGTCCACGACGATCGGGAGCCAGTGGCCCTCTTTGTGTCTGGTTCTCTCGCTGTGAAACTGGCGCGGCGCTAGTCCGCGATGAAAGTGTCAGCGCCAATCCAGAACTTTGCCAGGGATTTCAGATTGCTCTTGTAAGTGCGTGAGACTGTGTATTCTCTGCCCCCTTTGATGCGAAGCACGTACTCTCCCGTGTTCCAAGGCTGAATTTCCTCAACGAAGGAACGGTTCACCAGCACGGAGCGGTGTATTCTTATAAATCCGTACGGTTGTAGCTTTTCTGCCATCGTGGAAATCGATTCTCGGAGTAGGTTCGATCCTGAAGCCCGCTGTAACAATACGTAATTGCCTTGAGCTTCGATAATCACCACGTCGGCCGGATCGACAAAAAGGATCCTTCCTTTCGTCTTGATGGCGATTTTCGCTGACTTCGACAACAGTTCTTCCAGTTGAGGCAGTATCTTCACAAACTGTGCGGCCCGCTCGCCTTCCGTTCTGCGGATCGCCATATCTAGCGCTTCATGAATACGATTGTTTGAAAAGGGCTTCAGGACATAATCAACGGCATGCTTCTCAAATGCAGCAACCGCGTGCTGATGGTGCGCAGTGACAAACACAATCGATGGTATCGGTTGCCGCCGCTTGTTTAACCGGTCGGCCAGCTCGATTCCCGATAATTCCGGCATTTGAATGTCGAGCAAAAGAACGTCGTAGGGCTTCTTTTGTAGTAATTCCAGGGCGTCAACAGCATCGTTCGCGCAATCGAGGGCTTGAATGTCGTTTCTCGCTCTCAACGCATTCTCGAGGGCGCGTCGCGAAAGTGGTTCGTCGTCGACAATCAATACCCGCACGATCTTTCCCTCCACTAAGCGTGCAAATTCGAGGCCAACATTTCTTTCGTCGCCTCCTTCTGTTGACCGATTGCCGGCAACACTAGAGTCGCGATCGCAACGCCATCGCTGCCTTGGTCGAAGCAGAGAGTCGCCTCGTCCTCGTAAAGGTGCTTCAATCGTGCTCTCACATTGTGGAGGCCTAGCCCCATCCCAGCTTGCCGCTTTCCTCCAACGCTATTGCGGATAGCGATCTCCAGCATGCCTCCCGCCCGCCGGGACGAAATTTCGATCCATCCTCCTCCCCGGCAGCAAGCCACGCCGTGGAAGATCGCATTTTCCACGAGAGGTTGCATGATCAGTTGCGGCACGAGCAATTGCCGCGTGGCAGAGTCAATTCGCCAACGCACTTCAAGTCGGTCTTCCAAACGCATTTTCTCAATGCCGAGGTAATCGTCGACAAACTTCAATTCTTCATCGAGGCTAATGACATCCGAGCTCCCACACTGCAAAGCAGTCCGAAGCAAGTTAGAGACCTTGAGAACCATCGCTTTGGCGCGCTCTTTCTCTGTATCAATCAGAGCTGAGATTCCCTGGAGAGTGTTAAATAAGAAATGCGGATGAAGCTGACTCTTCAGGGCTTGGAGCTCGCTCGTGGCCAGCGCCTGCTGCAGTTGAAGTTCCTGGTCCCTCGACCGCTTAAAATACTCGTATGCATGCGCGGCTGCCAGAACGATGATGTAGTTCCAAATGATCTCGGCAAAAACGTAAAAACCCGTAACGAATGCGTGCAACGAGCGTTGTTCGAACTTCTGAGCAGGAATACTCCAAGGCGGCGCTAAAATCCAACGGAGGCTCACGTAGGCGATGATGTAAAGGGCGACGCCAAGAACATACCCCGCTACGCGACCAAACCGAATCGGTTTGGTGATCGGGTAGCGGTGAACTATCGCGAAAATGGGAGGCGTCAACAGCGCCGCGCACAGTAGAAATCCGCCTTCGACAAGGAGTGCGGTCCAGTAAGATGTGTGGAGTTTCTTCTCCAAGAAGTGGAGCTTATCCTCCCCTGCTGCCAGAAAGGCAAGACCCATCCAAAACAAGATGGACCACAGGTAGGCAAAAGCGACCCGCGAGACCTTTTGCGAATCGGGTTCCATGCAATCGATTGTATCCGGAATTACAAGAAGCGGAGATAGAAGGTACGAAATGACAGAGATATGCTCTGACCATACGCATAACAGGGTTCAAATTGCCTGACTCCTAGTTCAGTGCCTGATA
>CAVSNL010000001.1:0-100904 GCA_963729285.1 uncultured Acidobacteriota bacterium | reverse complement strand
TAGTTCAGTGCCTGATAAAAGCGGTGGTTTTAGATTTGCATGCTCGCCAGCAAACGTTGGCGATGTTGGACACCACGACGGAAGAGGTACTGGAGGTGACTCTCAAGCACGAAGGCGACAACGTTAGGGAGTTTTATTCCTCGCCTCCAAGCCCAGTGCGAACGGGTATCGAAGCCACGGGATCGATGCAGTGGTTTTTGAATCTCATGGAAGAACTGGGAATCGAATGCCGGGTCGGTCATCCAGCACAGATTCGCGCGGCCGCGCCGCGGAAGCAGAAAAATGATCGGCGAGATGCGGATTTGATTCTACCCACCTCCCTTTAGGAATGGGGAGTTCGATACGGAGAAGTGAAACAACTACGCTTTGGGCATTGTACCAGCGAAGGACTTGAGCGATTGCAACAACAACTCGATTTCTCCCTCAAGCCGTTTGAAAGCCTCCGCTGCGGATTGCAGGTCTGACTCTTTGGCTAGCTGCTCGAGCTGGACGACCGAGTGAAAGGCTGTACAACCCGTGAAGTTGGCGATCGCTCCCTTCAGGGCATGGGCCGCGCTCGCGATCTCCAATGTATCTTTCCGTTTGAGCGCAGTGTGTAGAACCGACATCAGTTTCGGGCACTCTGCCAAGAAAGTTTCGGCGATCAGCACACAGACTTCGTGAGAACCGTCCATCCGCGACAAGAATTCGCGTTCGTCAAAGGGGACGTCTTGCCTGGAGACGGATGAAACCGCCGAGGCGTGAGTCGTGCGGCCAGCGACGAGACTTTCGATAGCATGAAAGAGTTGGTCGGCGCGCACTGGCTTGGAAAGATATGCGTCCATGCCGGAGCGCAAGCAAATGTCGCGATCGCCTTTGATCGCGTGAGCGGTCATGGCGACAATCGGCAAATGCCGCGAGGTGCCATTCTCGCGCGCACGAATGGCCGCGGCTGTTTCGAGGCCATTGAGTTCGGGCATCTGGATGTCCATGAGACATGCATCGAAACTCTGTTTTTGAAAGGCCGCGAGCGCCTCATTTCCGTTACCTACCACGGTCACGGAGTGTCCGCGCCTTTCGAGAAGAAGTACTGCAAGCCTCTGGTTAACAATATTGTCTTCCGCAAGAAGAATGCTGAGGCTCCGTTTGGCAGGCGGCAGCGGCAGGCAAGATTCCGAACTCTTGCGCAGCGTGCGTCCGGCGGTGCGCCCAAGTGCGCCGGAGATGACGTCAAGGAGCTCGGATTGGCCAACTGGCTTGGTCAGGTAGCCCGCAAGACCCAGCTCTCTGCATCGTTGTGGATCGCGAGGTTGACCGGCGGAGGTGAGCATGATGACCGAGGAGTCTTGGAATTCGGGCATCGCGACAATGCGCTCGGTCAGAGCGAATCCGTCCATCTCCGGCATGTGCGCGTCGACGAGAATGAGAGGAAACGGAGCTGGCGTGTCCTTAACAGCTTGCAAGGCGACCAAGGCAGACTTCCCAGATTCGGCGAGAGTGGGCTTCATACCCCAGTGATGAAGTAATTCGAAGAGGATACGGCGATTGGTCTCATTGTCGTCGACAACCAGGACCGGCAGATTGTTCCAGGCGATCACGGCGGGCGCTTCAGCTCGATGTTCGTCGTGGCTGATAAAACGGTAACGCGAAGTGAAATGGAAAGTGCTGCCCTTGCCTATTTCGCTTTCGACCCAAATTCTGCCTCCCATCATCGCAACGAGACGGGCGGAAATGGTCAGCCCCAGGCCGGTCCCACCGTACTTGCGATTCATCGATCCATCTGCTTGCGTAAAAGATTCGAAAATGGAAGCGTGTTTCTCACGCGGAATACCGATGCCTGTGTCGCGAATAGAGAAATACAAGGAAACATCCTGGTCCGAGACCGACTCCACGCCAGCTCGCATCACAATTTCGCCACGCTCGGTGAATTTGAGGGCGTTGCCCACCAAATTCAAGACAATCTGACGAAGACGCACGGGATCTCCGAAGAGCTCATCCGGCACGTTGTTCTCCACGCGGTAGGCAAGCTCGAGCCGCTTCTGTCGCGGCACGGATACCGAGAGACTTGATGGAATCCTGGAGAACGTCGCGAATGTTGAAACGGACGGGTCAAGTTCCAGCTTGCCGGCTTCGATCTTGGAGAAATCCAAGATATCGTTGATGACTTGGAGCAGCGGAATCCGAGGAACTCTTCACCATATTGAGATATTCGGATTGCTGGCGGAGGTCAACTTCCGTGGCCATGAGCATGTCGGTCATGCCCATGATTCCGTTCATGGGCGTGCGGATTTCGTGGCTCATGTTGGCCAAAAATTCGCTCTTCGCGCGACTGGCGGCTTCGGCGGTTGCGCGGGTGGCCTCGAGTTCGGCTTGTTTGGCAGCGCTCTCGCGCATCTCCTTAGTGCTTTGCAGACAAGACTTAACCAGGAAGATATTCTCGAAAATGACCCACGCGGCGTGCTCGACCCAGCGCCACTGGCTTGGAGCAAGGACACCGAAGACGGATTGTGGCCAATAAACCCCGCGGACGAAGTGATCGGCGGCGACCACAATCGTTGCCGGAATGAAGACACGCCAGTCGCGATAAAACGCGAGGAAGGCGAGCGAACCGAAGACGTGAAAATGGGTCTCGATGCGGCCGCCGGACAAATGGATGAGGAGAGCGGACATCAACATCTGGGCCACAGCGATTATGTGCCGCGTCAACGCCTCGCCGGGCCTCAAAATCGCCAGAGAGACTGGGAAGATAGTGATGATGCCACCCAGAATAATGGCTGCCCAGACGTGAATGTTGACATGGCTGACGCTGCCGGACCAGGCGCGGGGAGAAATCACCAGCGCAGCGATGACGCCCGCAACCCACTGGAAACACATGAGTCCCGCGAAAAGGCGATCAATGCGCCTGTAATTCGCGTTCCGGCTTTCATGAAACAAAAACTCTGCCCGGGCCGCTTGGCTATCTTCGGGCGTGAGTACGGCGACACCCATAACAGACATAGTTCGTTCCCCTATTCGCGCACGGCACGTTCAGGATTGCGAAGCGAGCAGCCATAGACCGATGTATGGCTCGTGACGGAGTTTCCGGTATTCACGATGGAAAGAATGGAGTTGCGGCCTGGGCTGTCCCCAGCGTGGCCGCGGGAAGCGGTGATTCCACCAGTGAATCGCAAATTCCCCGCCGCATCGTACAGCATCGTTTGTCCCGAGGCCTGAGCGCCAAATCTGAATGCCTCGACGCCGCCGAGATCGGTTAACACGCTGACCCCTGGAATGCGCGCGGCATCCCGCCAAAGGTCGGTTCTTTCCCAGTCCTCAGAAAATCCCGCTGGACGGACGAATATGACGGTAGACGGTTGCCCTGTTCTGCAATAGCGCCATCAGCCGGGCTAGTTCTTCCACGGTGGCGCGGGAACAGGGGCAGTGCGGATGGGCAACTACTACGATCGAAGAGAGACCGGGTGTACGAGGCACACTCGTCGCAACCGGCCACTTTTCCGGTGGGGTGCCTGGTGCCGCTGCGGTGTAATCGTAGTTCATCATTACGCGCTGTCCCAAGGCGGCAGCAATCAGCCACAGTCCCGCGAATATAGCGGCTAGCCATGGGCCAAGCCTCTTTTGCGCTGGTGTCGGGGCCATGGCGGTCGTGACTCAATCTCCCAAATGTTGGCGCAGCGTGCTGACGAGTTCGTCGGTCGCGATTGGTTTCTTTAGATATGCCGTGCAACCGCTCGCATAACCCTCCGAGATCGATTCCTCGCCGACTCGGAACGTGAGAAGAACGATTGGAATGTTTGCGGTCGCTCCCTGCTTCCTCAAGCGACGGCACACCTCCAGCCCGTCCATTCCGGGCATCATCACATCCATCAGCACAAGGTCAGGCTTCTCGGATGCCGCCAATTTCAGCGCTTCCTTGCCGTTGGCCACGGCGACTACCGTGTAGCCCGTTCTTTTCGCAATCATGACGCGATGCGTCAATCTGGTGGTGTCGGAGTCTTCTACAAGGAGAATCTTTTTCGGTGCATTGGACATTGGGCCCTCTTTGCTCGAACACACTCATGAGAGTGCACTTCCAAACTGTTCCGGACACAACCCGACACACTGGATCACAAAGACGCCAACCTGTGCGCCTTCAAAACGACTCAAGACGACTCGATAACTCCAACAGAATGGGGGAGGCCAGCCATCCCGAGAATAGCCTAGTAGTACTAGACTTTAACGGCCATACGTTGGCGTCTTGAAAAACCGACTACAGATGCAAATCGACAGCAGCAAATCGACAAATTCAGCGGCTTCAAGGATAGCGTGCCGTTATTGTGTGGTTAAGTAATTTGTGGGGAACGGTGGGTATTGAAGGTTCGAGGGTTAGTAACGCGGGTTGAACGGGGCGGATCGAGTTTGTGCCACACTCTGGCGACATTCAGTGACGGCTGTGTGAGCCTAGTTGGGCGGAATTCTCTAGAGGCCATCTTAGAAATGGCAGAGGCAGATGAATCAGGAGAGCGCGTGCAAATTTTCTGCAGCCGATTCGTGGACGTGGGAATCCTAGGACGCCGCCCACTCTCGAAGGGTGTCCGCAGTCCGCTGATTCGCAGGGAAATACGATTCGATGGCAAGTTCCGACAGAGTGATATCTAGCGGTGTCCCAAAGACGGTGCTCGCGGTGAAGAGAGAAAGCGATGCTCCCTCGATAATGAGCTGAAGACGCACAACCACGCCTGTGTACCTCGAATCCGTTGCGGTGGCCTCGGTTGGACCGTGTCCATCGGGCTTCGGGTAGCCGTCGAATTCCTCGAGCAAACGGGCGGGGAGCGGGTCGTCCGTCATGGCCATGTCGCGCCGCAGGCGTTTAAATACATACCCGCGGAATTCCGCCAGATTGACAATTCGGGGAGCGAGACCGTCAGGATGCAGGGCTAGACGAAGTACATTCACGGGAGGTTGCATTAGTTCCGCATCGACCCCGCGCAGCAGACGCGCGTGCGCCTTGTTCTGCGTCACCAGAGTCCAACGACGGTCAAACGCCAGTGCGGGATAAGGTTCATGACCGTTGATCATCAGCTCAACAGCCTGCCGCGCCAGCTGCAAGTCTGAATCCTGCAAAGGAGTTTCCTTGAAAACCGGCGCGTACCCTCCCGCCAGCATCAGCAGATTCCTATCACGCAGCGGAATGTCCAAGGTACGCGAGAGATGCAGCAACATCTCGCGACTGGGAAGCGAACGCCCAGTCTCCAGAAAACACAGGTGCCGTGAGGAAATCTCCGCCTCGCACGCCAGTTCGAGTTGACTCAGCCGCCGTCGTTGTCGCCATTGCCGCAGAAGCTCGCCCACATGCGGAGACGCATTCATAGGTGGACCTTAGCACGCGAAAACTTTTTCTCCAATTACCTCGCAGGTAATTGGCAAGCGGTTGTAACCAGAGCGATGCTCCGGTCGGAATCGTAGTTTTCTTAGCTGTTGTGGCCGGTATCGCTCGACCAGATGCCAGTCCAAGGAGCAGCTTGATGAATCGCAGAAAAGCGCTTGGTTCTGTTGCACTTGCCATTGCCGGTTCAGGATTACTTCCAGACAGCGTGGGTTCGACGACCGCACCAGCCGTGGCTGGCAAACGTCCCGAACCCCAGTCCCTGCGTCAGCCCTACATTGAGACCAGCGACGGCACGCTTCTGTTCTATGAGGATTGTGGTGCGGGCAATCCCATTCTCTTCATCCATGGCCTTGCCTTAAGCTCCCAGGTGTGGCGCTACAACACGCTTCCATTGTCTGACCGCGGCTTTCGGTGCGTGGCTTACGATAGGCGAGGACATGGGCGCTCCACCCAACCCGGGCGTGGCTACGACTACGATACGCTGGCCGATGACTTAGCGTGTGTCATAAACCAGCTCGATCTCCGCGGCTAACTCTCGTGGGACACTCGATGTCGGGCGGAGAGATTGTTCAGATATCTCTCGCGCCACGGCGCAGAGCGCGTGGCTCGCATCGTGTTGGTCGCGCCTTCACTGCCCTTCGTTTTAAAGACGCCCGACAACCCGGACGGCGTGGAGAGAAGCGCGCTCGAACAATTGTACGCGTCGTGGTGCAGGGATTTTCCCAAGTGGATCGCCGACAATACTCCCCCCTTCTTTACACCGGAGACATCAGCCGCCCAGATGCAATGGGGTATGAGCTTGACGTGGCAAGCCTCGCTCAAAGCAGTGATCGCCTGCAATCGTGCCCTGACCGAGACCGATTTCCGTCGCGAGGTGGCCGCGATCACACTGCCAACTTTGATTCTTCACGGAGACAAAGATGCCTCATGCCAAATCGACTTCACCGGGCGCAGGACCGCCAAAATGATCAAAGGTAGCCAATTCAAAGTCTATCCGGGTGCGCCACACGGACTGATCATCACTCACGCGGAGCAGTTCAACGCCGACTTAGCCCAATTTGCCTCCAGCTAGCGCGGTTCACGGTTTCACCACGAGCTGACGAGCATGTCATGGCCATTCGATTGTCGGTGACATATCCCCATTTACATCCACAACCGAGGCTGTTTGCCGCGCCGTGCTGCATTCGTCGGCAGTTCGGAAGTAACCGCCTCAAGTCCTGGTGAATGCGGTTACCGGCCGAGTGAAATTTGGATGAAAACCACTTGGACGATTACGCGACAACCAGGAGCTAGAACGATAGCGGACTCATTCAAGTCAGTGAACCGCCGCGGCAATCAACGTCACATCGTCGCTGAACTCACCACCGCAGAATTTCATCACCTCTTCCATCACCCGCCGCTGGCAATCCGCCGCTGACGCTCGCGCCGAAGCAGCCGCGGCACCGATTCGCTGGTACCCGAATTCCTCCGCCTCTTTATTCGCCGCTTCGCTCACTCCGTCGGTGTAAAGCAACAACCGGTCGCCCGAAGCCAGTCGAATCGTGAAATCCTGATACGTCCACTCCGGCTGCACCCCAAGAACTCCACCTTGCCCTGATAGCAGCTCCGTTTGCCCTCCAGCGTGCACCAGAATCCCGGGACAGTGTCCCGCGTTTTCGTACGTAAGGGTTTTCTTCTGCCCGTCCAAAATCCCATAAAAAAACGTAATGAATTTCCCGGGCGCCACATTCCCGCAAACGAACGCATTCAACTTTCCGCACACCATTGCGGGCGAGGCGTCCGGCATGGCATATGCCCGGAAAGCCGCTTGCAGATTGGCCATCAGCAGAGAAGCGGTCAGCCCTTTTCCCGAAACGTCGCCCACACAAATCCCAATGCGATTGTCGTCCAGGCGCAGCACATCAAAATAGTCCCCTCCCACGGTCCTCGCGGGTTGCCACGCGCCCGCGAACTCGATGCCCGGAAGCTGCGGCAATTCCTTCGGCAGCAAGTCCCGCTGGATCTCCAGCGCGCTGCTTCAACTCCTGTTCATGCTGCTGCAGTTGCAGCGTTCCGCGCTCTACGGCTTGCTCCAAAAGTTTGTTCTTGGCCTGCAATCTCTCCTGAATCTGTAAAACCGCGTATCCGGCAATACCCCCCACCATGCACGCCACCACGACGATCTTCCAACTCGCCGCGAAATACTTGCCAGTAGGGTCCCACGGACGGGTGCATCCAGCGAAGCAGTGCGACCGACGCGAACGGGCTCAAAAATGCGCCAAACGCTAGCATGGGTATATAGAGGATCCAATTCCACGGGAACGGCCGGTGGCTATAAATCCGGCTGCCGAAAAACAGCAACGCGTAGATGGCGTTCCCGACGACCAGAATACAAACACCCATGAAAAGAAGGGGTATGCTCGGCATCACCACCGCGAACAGCGCGGAGATCATTACGCCTCCGAAAACGATCCGCTGCTCCGCCCGAAGTACCTCACGGAGAAGCGGCTTGACTGCCAGTTTCCAGGAACCGAGCTGAGTGGACAAAGGAGCCTCGAACGCAGCTCCAACTTAACTCACCTGCCTGCCCGCAACAACCCCGCGCCTTGCCTCCCAACTTGTGTCTCTTGACTCCAGGTTCCAGTTTGATTCACTCCGCGCAATTCGTGCTCATGGCGGCGATTCGTTTTTGATCCGCCCGACCAAGGTTGTCGCACGTTCCCCCGGACAGGCCCGCTGACTTCCAAATCGCGAGATCCTCAAGAGCAGCGGTAAATCCAGGACGATATTCGGCGCGGCATTCGGGGCAGAACATTTGAGGAAGTGATGATACCGGCACTCAATTTTCCGGCAGGGTCCCGGCTAACGCATTGTAAAAGGGCGCGGTTAGCGGAGAAGTGGTTTCAGAACCATGCGCGGACCGGGTGGCCGCGCTCACCCCAAAAAACGAACCAGCGCCCGGCTGAACGAACTATATCAAGCTGATCTGCGATGGCGACCGGCTCGCGCTCTTTGGACAGCCCCAAGCGTGAAAGAAGCGTACGCCGCATCGTAGGGACTCTACCCTTAGCCTCTGCAGTATCGGCTGCGGCAATCAGTCTCTTTCCATAGGCGACCGCTTGTTCCGGAAACTTGTGGTTCCATGCCTCTTTTAACAGGGCTTTGCTCAGCACATCCTGGCAATCATTCAGAAACGCCCCACGGAAACTCGTCTCGCCGGCTCCCTCGTACAAACCTCCATTGGAGTACGTAGGCACGCCATCACATTTCACGAGAGGCACGACATAGTAGCCCTCGAACTCCTTCAACACAGCAGTTACCTCTTCGGGTGTGTTCACCTTTCGTGCATCCAGTATCCATTGGTTTGCAGCGCTATCGCGTCCAACCTGCGGTGCTCCGATGCGCTGATGGCCGGGAACCGAAATCTCCTTGAAGTGCGCGACCTCCGCCTCCGATAGCTCTTCTTCAGCGAAAGAGCGCTCCAATAGCCGACGCCATTCCTTCTCATACCCAGGCTTGGCGCAGCCCTCTACAACTAGGTCAAGACCCATGACACAACACCTCGCAGTATTCAGTCTGACAGATTTGAGGACGGCACCGCGTCAACGCGTTTCGAACGCTTCCTTCCAGTCAAGGCCCGATTGAACGCTGCCAGCTCAACCGGAAAAGTGGGTTGCGGCACCCAATCATGCCGCTACTGTGCAACTGCGGATTCGCGGGCGCGTTCCAACAGAAACAAATGGAAGTCCGTGGCCAAAGGCTCGGCATCGAGGAGCCGCAGCATCAGGGCGAGTTGACCTCGATGGTAGGTGGAATGGTAAGCCAAGTGTTGCATCAGGTGCGCCAAGCTGATCTGCGTGGTGCGAACAGGCAGCTTTTTCTCCAAGAATTCGTTCGTCACCCTATTCAGGAAGTCTGTCTGATCTTTCTCGACCTCCGCCCATTTTCGCTGCACTGTAGCGAGGTCAGGAAATGCGATTGGATTGAACAGGTTGTCATGTCGCGTCCATAAATCTGTTAGGAAGGCGGAGCCAGGAGACACCTCCTTCCAAAACGTAAGCCAACCCCATTCGCCGCCGAGGATGTGGACGAGCGTGTTTCTTACGGAACGAAAGCTGCCGCCGAGGTCGCGAGTAAACTGCTCAGTGCTGAGTGCGGAGACGGCGCGCAAGACGCGGCGGTTTGCCCAGCGGTCGTATTCGATGAGCAGCTGAATGTCGTCTTTCGTCATTTGGCAGTAGGCGGTCCTTTCGTCTGGGAATTTTACATTAGTAATGCAAATGCCTGAGAAAGCGCGGTTGCGGAAGACTGATCCACTACCGCTTTGGGACGGGAGTTGACTGGCCCTTGGCTCTCGGTCAGAATTGCCCGCCAAACAGCAAAATGGTGGTCACTACCGAATACGCGGACATTCCCCTCACGGGTTCCCCAATGCGAACCTTCGTCGCTGCGCCCAAGGCCGAAGGTCAATATCCGGGCATCTGGTGCTATTCCGACATTTTCCAGCTTACGCCGCCGCTGCTCCGCACCTGCGTACGGCTGGCCGGGTATGGATTTGTTGCTGCTGCTCCGGAAATTTATCGGCGTGTCGAGGCGCCCGGAACGGTGATCCCCTTCGATGACGCGGGACGCACGCGCGGGCAGCAAGACGCCGCGAAGACCCCGGTCGCGCATTTCGATGCGGATTGCCGCGCGGGTCTGGATTGGCTCTCGAAACATGCGAAGGTCGCGGGAGGAAAAATCGGCGCACTGGGTTTCTGTATCGGAGGCCACCTGGCCTTCCGTGCGGCGTTCCAGCCGGATGTCCGCGCCACGGTCTGTTACTACGGCACGGGCATCCATGACGGCAAACTGGGTGAGGACGCCGATGCTGGATCCCTGGCCCGCGCAAGGGAAATCCGAGGCGAACTCCTGATGATCTTCGGGACCAAGGACCCCCACGTACCTGAGGCAGGACGCGAAACCATCGATCGTGCGCTGCGAGAGTCCGGCGCCCACTATGAGCACCCTGCTGTACCCAGCCGAGCACGCCTTCACGCGGGATGAAGGCCCGCGTTTCGATCCAGAAGCAACGGACCTGGCATTTGCAGAGACGATCCGCTTATTCCGCAAAGTTTTCCAGAATTGAAAACGCGATCCGCTCACGCGATTGAACGAATCGTGCCGCCCCAGTCTAGAAAATAAATGCAACCGGCGCGTTCCGGCCACTCTCTAACTCCGGAGCGCACGAAATGCACCGTTCATCGCGTCTGAAACGCTGCTTCTGGATCGTGGCGATGGTAGCCGCGGAAGCTCTTCCTTCTGCCGCTCAGCAACCTGCCAGCCAGCAATCTGCCAACGCGGGAACCGGCGTCCCGCAAACGGAAGACTTACAGAAGCAACTCGAGGAGCTCAAGCAGCAGTACCTAGCCACGACGCGTGACCTTGAGCAGCGCATTGCCGGGCTGGAACAGCAAATTCAAAAACAAAAAGAGGCCGGCGAGAAAGCGAAGGAGGGCGTGATCTCTGCCGCCGAGCTGGCCGCTGAGCAAGCGGCTAAGAAAGCGGCTCTCGGGCAGTCCGATCAGGTCGGGGCAAAGTACCAAGGTGACGTGCCGTCGGAGCCGACATATGACCTTCTGGAAGAGGCGGACGAAAAGATCGAAAAGCTAAATCAACAGATCAGCAGCTTTGAATTCCACGGGTACTTTCGGTCGGGTTACGGTCTGAATAGCGAGGGGGGCCAGCAGGTGGCGTTCCAGGCTCCCGGGGCTGATGCGAAATACCGCCTGGGAAATGAAGCGGAAACCTACGGAGAGTTGATCTTCGTCAACAACTGGCTGAACCCGGAGCGGAGTTCCGATAAGGCGTGGATGAAGACCGAAGCGATGATTGAGGCCAACACCACGAATTCCGCGAGTTACGCGAATTTTCCGAATGGGACTGGCAACGATCAGTTTCGCTTGCGGGAGGCTTTTGTGCAAGCTGGCAACGTGCTGGAGAGCCAGCCGGACGCCAAGTTCTGGGCGGGCGAAAGATACTACCGGCGGCAGCACGTCGAAATCGACGACTTCTACCCGCTGGACATGAGTGGTTACGGGGGCGGCGTCGAGGATTTGAATCTTGGCATCGGCAAGATGGCCGTGGCGTATCTGGCGGGCGCGCGCCCGGACATCGTTACGCAATATGGCAACTATGCGAAGAGCAACATCGACGTGCGTTTTTATGATCTGAAGGGACCGGCGGGGCTTTGGGGTGGATGGTTTAATTTCGCGACGTCGAAAGGCGGGACGACATCAACTGGCACGGTCGTGCCCACAACGGATGGCTACGCGTTCGGGCTGCGACATCAAACGCTGGAGTGGCACGGAGGCTTTCACACATTTTCCATCCAGTACGGAACCGGAGCGGCGAGCAACTTCAGTACGTCGATCGATGATCCGACGCCTTTTCTGCACAGCTCGGCCAGACTGCTTGCCGTGGAACAAGTGCTGTTTCAGCCGAACGACCGGTTCGCGATCATGCCCATCTTCATCTACCAGCGGAGCAAGGACGGAAATCCGGAACACGACTGGAGCCAGTGGGTGTCGTTCGGCGCCCGGCCCGAAATCTTCTTCACCCGGTATCTTTCTCTGGCATTTGAGGCAGGGTTCGACCATACCAGCGGTTTTATGCTGACGCAAAACGGCGATCTGCAAATGGACGGATGGCTGCGCAAATTCACCATCGCGCCGCAAATCGGAGCGGGCAGAAAGTTCTTCAGCCGGCCGGTACTGCGGGCGTTCCTCACTTACGGGAACTGGTCGGATGCGTTCCGGGGCTTTGTCGGCGGTGTTCCCTTTGCGAACAGAACGGATGGTCTGACATACGGAGTACAAGCGGAAACGTGGTGGTAACGACGGTGGTAACGACTGGCTTCGAGAAATAGCTCAGCAAAGGTACTTGGGCACGGCAGAACTCAGACTGAGAGACGGAGCGGCACGTGGGCGCAGGGGACCCCTTGAGAATTTGAGGAGAGAAAAATGGCGACACGTGAAGTCACAACGGGCTCCGGTCGGGTGTCAAATATCTCAGCGGTTTCGGCGACGCCAAATTACTCGCGTCCGCTGGCAGTCGTTACCACGCTGTTTTTCATGTGGGGATTTCTTACGTGCTTGAATGACATTTTAATTCCTCATCTCAAGTCGATTTTTGAACTGGGTTATGCGCAGGTAATGTTGGTGCAGTTTGCTTTCTTTTCCGCTTACTTCCTGTTTTCGGTGCCCTGGTCGAAGGTGGTAAATGCGATCGGCTATCAGAGAACGATGGTGGCAGGCCTGCTGATGATGGCGGTAGGCGCGTTTCTGTTTTTGCCTGCGGCGTCCACGGTTTCCTATCCATTGTTCTTGACTGCGCTGCTCGTACTTGCGGCGGGAATTACCGGGCTTCAGGTGTCCGCGAACCCTTACGTGGACTTGTTAGGGCCGCCGGAAACAGCATCGAGCCGGCTGGATCTGACGCAGGCTTTCAACGCGTTGGGCACGACGATCGCCCCGAAAATCGGAGGGCTGCTGATTCTCAGCGCCGTACCGCTTGCGACGGAACAGCTGATGAAGCTCACACCGCAAGCGCAGCATGCGTATCGGGTGCAGCAGGCGTCCTCGGTCAAAATGCCGTACGCCGTGATCTGTATCGCGCTGGTGTTGCTGGCGGTGGTGATCGGGACATTCAAGCTTCCGAAGATCGAAACTGCGGCGCCGCGAACTGGAGAAAAGGTTCAAGATTCGATCTGGAAACATCGCAATCTGGTTTTGGGTGCGATTGCCCTTTTCGCTTATGTGGGTGCGGAAGTTTCCATTGGAAGTTTTCTGGTGAATTATCTTGGTTTGCCCGAAATTGCGGGCCTCTCGGCTAAGGCGGCATCGGGCTATGTTTCGTTTTACTGGGCGGGGGCGATGGTCGGGCGCTTTCTGGGCGCCGGGCTTCTGAGGCGGATGAAGCCTGGGCATCTGCTGGCGCTTTGCGCAATCTTTGCGGCGGCGCTAATCTCCACCGCCATGATTCTAGGCGGACATACGGCGGGGTGGACGATTCTGGCTGTCGGACTGTTCAACTCGATCATGTTCCCGACGATCTTCAGTTTGGGAGTGGCGGAACTGGGGCCTTTGACGGGGAGCGGGTCCGGCATCCTGACGATGGCTATCGTAGGCGGCGCGATCGTGCCGGTGGTCCAAGGGGCAATTGCCGACCGCGTAGGGCTTCATCACGCGTTCATTCTTCCGGTTATCTGTTATTTGTTTATCTTGTTTTACGGGCTGAGCGGTTCAAAACCGAACAGCGAGCGGTACGCGACAGCCTAGCAGCCTGCGGAAAAACTCAAAATATGTCATTCCGAATCCCGTTCGGTTTTCGAACGGGGTGAGGAATCTGCTTTTTCCTTGGTTTTCTTGCGAACAGCAGATCCCTCACCCGCAAGCGACGCGGGTTCGGGATGACAAATCCGGCTTTTTCCGCAGCCTGCTAGGAAATCGTTTAGTCGTGGTAGTGACGAGACGGTTTAGCGATAGGCGGCGATGAAACGCTGGTAGGCGGCCTCGGTGCTTTCCGGTGTGACGATCTGCGAAGAAATCAGCACCCGGTAGCGAAATGTGACGCTTTGGTTCGGCGCCAGGGAAAAGTTCAACGCTTCTTCTTTGCCGTTGGTGAAGATTTTTCGCCCGAAGGGATTAACGGCGAACAGGCCGTATCCCCGGGCATGCCAATACGCGGGAAAGTTGGGATTGGCGGGGTTGTCGAAAATGGTGATGGTCACGGGTTGACCGTCAACTTGACCACTTAGATTGCACCAGCGGCCCCGGGTGCCCCAAGCGGCGTCACCTGTTTTGCCTTCGCTGGTCAGATAGACACCGTTTACTCCGGTATTGTCCATTTTCGCTACCGGTGTGGGACGCCCGCTCGCGTCGAGAAAAATTTCAGGCTTGTCGGAAGGCATCTCCAGGGATCGCGCGACGCGCATGCCGAACAGGCCTTCTTTGTCGTCCTCGAAGACAACCTTTTCCCCTTGCGCTTGCAATGTGGTGATGCGGTCGATGCTGCGAAATTTTGGACCGCCGCGAAAGACCAAGAGTGTGTGTTCCTTTAGCAAGATTTTCTGCTCGGAGTTCACCCAGTCGGTTTCGACTTCGAGTTCGCCTTGCTCGGACCCGCTCTTTGCCGCCACGATCTTGCGCTGAACTACATTCCCCATCTTGTGGCGGTCTTCGGGTTTGATGGCGTCGGAATTATTCCAGAAGTCGATGCCGTTCACGCTACCGTAGTTGAACCACAACCCCGCGTGGTGAGGATGATCGCTGCGTTCGCCGGCACGCGGCTCCAGCGGATAACCGCGAGTGACAATGATTCCGGTGGCGTGCGCAGTGGATACAGCACCGGCTTCGCAAGCGTCGCCGGCCAGAGGTACGAAGTAAAGGGCTGGCCGTCGATGATGATATCCACTCGGCGATCCGCCTCGTTGGGGACGACGCGGATCCTGTCTCCAGACGCGTTGGGTCTCGCGGCGGCGCAACACAGCAAGAACGAGGTCACCAGCAGGACAGTGAGAGCCGCTCCGTCGTTAGGAATGCGCATGCTGAAACTTTGCCTCCTATTGAAGGTTACGTAGCACTTTAGCAGGCTGCGGAAAAATGCGACAAAGGAAAGAAAAAGCTTCCTTCAGGGGCTGAAGCCCGTTGAGAGTACGCAGTTTACGTCGGCGCTAAAGCACCGACCTCCTGAAGAAAAAGACCTTTTCTGCAGTCTGCTAGGTTTTACACCACGAGACTCTGGACATAAGGCGGGATGCCGAAAAATCCAGCATTCCTAAGGACGCGGGACGAAATGGAGTAACATTGCGGCCGCGAAATCAGGGCGTCGCGAACAACGCCATGGATCACGGGAACTCCACTGACACGTCGGGCATGGCAGCAGCCACGGCGGATTCCGGGCCAGCCGCCAGCCAGCCCCCGCCAGGTATTTCTTGGCGCCTCGGACATTTCCGCTGGGTTATCTGCGCCCTGCTGCTGTTTGGAACGACCAAGAATTATATGGACCGGCAAGTCTTGGGAGTTCTGAAAACCACGCTGCAGCACGACTTCGGCTGGAACGAAATCGACTACAGCAATCTGGTTTTCGCGTTTCAGGCGGCCTACGCGGTCGGCATGGTGGTGGTGGGACGATTGATCGATCGCTTGGGTACTCGACTGGGATATGCACTGGCGATGGTGTTCTGGAGTTTGGCATCGATGGCGCACGCCTTTGCTGGTTCGCTCGTGGGCTTTGCGATTGCGCGCGCATCGCTGGGTTTCGGCGAAGCGGGCATTTTCCCCGCCAGCATCAAGACCGTGGCCGAATGGTTCCCGAAGAAAGAACGCGCGCTCGCTACCGGCATTTTCAATGCAGGGACCAACGTAGGCGCCATCGTGACGCCGTTTGTTGTGCCGTGGATTACCGTGCATTGGGGTTGGCGGTGGGCATTTATATTGACCGGCGCGCTCGGGTTCGTCTGGCTATTGTTTTGGCTGTGGCTTTATCGCAAGCCGGAAGAGCATCCGCGTCTTTCGAAAGCGGAGTTGGATTACATTCGCAGCGATCCCGCGGAGCAGCCAGGGAAAATAGAATGGATTCGTCTGCTTTCTTACCGCCAGACCTGGACGTTCATGATGGGCAAGTTCATGACCGATCCAATCTGGTGGTTCTACCTGTTTTGGGTGCCCGATTTTCTGCAGCGCCAGCACGGTTTGAAACTGATGCAGATCGGCGCGCCCATTATGGTGATCTATTTGATCGCCGACGTGGGCAGCGTGGCGGGCGGCTGGCTCTCGTCGTCGCTGATTCACCACGGCAGGAGCGTTAATTTTGCTCGAAAGACAGCTCTGTTAATCTGCGCGGTGGCGGTCATCCCCATTGCCTTTGCCTATCGCATCGAGAGCACGTGGGGCGCAGTTTTGCTGGTGGGGCTTGCGGCGGCCGCGCACCAGGGATTTTCCGCGAATCTGTACACGTTAACTTCCGACATGTTTCCATCGCGCGCCGTCGGCTCGGTGGTCGGAATCGGCGGCATGGCCGGAGCGATCGGCGGGATGCTGATCGCGAAGATCGTAGGCTACGCGTTGCAGTGGAGCGGAAGCTACATGATCCCCTTTTTTATGGCGGCCTCAGCGTACTTGCTGGCGGTCGGCGTCATTCAGATACTGTCGCCGCAGCCTGGAGCCCGCGCTTATCAGCGCAGACCCAGAAAACTGACAAGATTCGGTCGTGGATGGTTTCCGATTGTCCGACTCATCGGGCACCAGCCGTGCACAAGGTGCGATTCGCAGTATAGAATCGTCGTTAGTGGAATCCATCACGTCAAGAAGCATCCGCGGTGCGTGAGGATAGAAAGCATTCACCGCTAACAGGTTGAGGTCGTGCTCGAGCAAAAAATCAACGAATTCTTTGGTGATGCCGAGTCCACTGGCTTCGGAACAGGCTGGTGGAGTGGGATATTGTCGGCCTTTTTTGGATTTCTCGCATTCGGCGGCGTTCTATGCCTGCATTTTCCCCAGTTCCTAACCTCCGCCGAATTCCGTCCGTTTTACTCTCTACACGCGATCCGCCTCTTAATCCAATTCCTCATCCTGGCGGCAGTTGCGTTAGGAGTGATCTCTTCGCTGCTGCGCAAGAAAAAGACTCTGGCGTTAACGGGAATGCTGCTCGCCATCGCTGCAACCGCTTGGGGCGGCTCCAGCGTAAAAGTGAATGGGAGCCAACTCAATGGCATAACCATCGGCATGGACTGGTTTTTGCTTGATTTGTTGTTGATGGCGCTCATCTACGTGCCGCTCGAAAGAATCTGGCCACGGTATCCAGAACAAGGAACATTCCGAAAAGGGTGGACCCAGGATGTGGTTTATTTCATGTCCACCCATCTGCCGATTCAGATTTTATCGTTTCTGGTCTTGCTACCTGCCACTCAGGCCACGAAATATTTGGGTGTTCCGGCTCTTCAAGCATTCATCGCTCGAATGCCTTGGATTTTGCAATTTTGTCTTGGCCGTCGTGGTTGCGGATGTTGCTGAATATTTCATTCATCTGGCTTTGCACAAAGTCCCTTTTCTGTGGCGTTTTCATGCTATTCACCATTCTTCCAAGGCGCTGGATTGGATCGCGGGTTCCCGCTCGCACTTTGTGGACGACACGCTAGTCCGTGGATTTATCCTGGTCCCGCTCCTGTTCGGATTTTCGCAATCGATCATCTTGGCGTATTTGGTCTTCGTCACCCTTCACGCCACCTGGACTCATTGCAATTTCGGTCCCAACGCCAAATGGCTCGAAAAGTTTCTGGTTATGCCCCGATACCATCATTGGCACCATACGTCTCAAAAAGAGGGCATCGACAAGAACTTCGCGATCCATTTTCCCTGGATTGATAGAATTTTCGGAACTTACTACTATCCGGATAAATGGCCGGAACTTTATGGCCTGGACGGCGAAGAAATTTCGCCCAGCTTTCTCGGGCAAACCATCGAACCATTCGTAGGAAAGAGAAAGACGCCCTAAAAACCTAGCGCGTCCAAGGGGACGTCCTTGGGTAACTGTGCGCCCGTGCTCGTTGCCTTCACCAAGCCCAAATATTTCATCACTTTGACGGTTACAAATCCAAAGTCGTATTCCGATTTGTCGTGGCTTAGCCGCAAGAGCCCCTCATAGTGGTGATGATTATTTTGCAGGCATGCGCTAAAGGTCGCCGTTACCGGCAGCCACTCGCCAATATTCATGGCGTTGTCTTCCTCATCGTGATACCGCCGGTATCCAAATGTCCGGGTGTGGGTCCAATAGTTTTGAATCATATTTACCCACAGTGAAAAAATCCTGATTCCAAACCACATCGTCAGCGCAAACTTCAGACTTCCAACGAACTTCCATAAGAGATAAAAAGTAGAGGCTTGCGCGAGGATTGCAAAAACCGGATTCGCAACCACCCGGAAAGTCCGGGACTTCAAAATTTTGTCGCCTGCCAAATTTTCTTTGCATTGATACGGCATCAAGCAGAGATATAGAGTTCGCCAAAAATCATCCTCGGAAAGTTTATTGGGGTCCCCGGGATGGTCAGAATGTTTATGATGCAATCGATGCCGATTGACCCAGGCGATCGGATCCACATAGATCGCGAAAGTGTTGTTCACGATAGTGACGGCTTTCATGAACCATTCCTTATAATCGAGCGATCGGTGAGCGATGCCCAAATGAAGAACGTCGGCCAGATACAACCCGCCCATAAACCAGCAAAAGACAAAATAAGTCCCGCCGATCAACATTCCCATCCAGGGCCCCAAATGAGCCGGGGCAAAATACACACAAGCCAGCATGTAAGCCAAAATAATTAAATAGCCATAGAAGTTGTAAATTTTCATCACGACTCCCTGTGAAACTTATTGCGGATTATTCAAACAGAAATCGGACGTGCTTTCAAATAATCTAAAGCCTGCCATGGGGAGTCTCCTTGATGTCTCCTGAATCAGTGCCCGCTGAGTTTGGCTTTTGTACACCAAGCACTTCTCCTCCGACCTATGCATTCAAACTAATCAGGAGTTAGACGCTTCGACGCGGGGTAGACTCTGGGGTGATCGAAGGAACAGCGCGACTTGACGAGTCGTAAACTCTGATTCCGGTAGAGCATTTAGCTTCTTGTCAAATTGGAGGCTCAAGATGAACGGTCAACAAATAAAGGAGCAGTATTCTGGCGGGCGAGATCGAGAGATCCGCGCGGCGCTGGACCAGCATTGGGCGGCGTCCGATGCCAACGACTTTGAAACGGAGCACCTCATCTATCACGAGGACGCGGTGCTGGAATACCCGCAGTCAGGCGAGCGAACCCGCGGTCGACGCAACATACAGGGCCAACGCGCCAGTCAGCCGAACAAAAAGCGGTTTGCTATCCGGCGAATCATTGGCGGCGATGATCTTTGGGTCACCGAATTCATCCTGACCTATGACGCCAAGCCGTCCTACACCGTGAGCATCATGGAGTTCGCGGGCGACAAGGTTGCGCGGGAAACACAGTACTTTGCGGATCCATTCGTGGCTCCCGCATCGCGCGCTCAATGGGTCGAACGGATGGACACATAATCTCGGGGCGTGAGAATCCGTGCACGCGCGACCATCCATACCGAACTCGACCGGCGTGCACAGCACGACAAATAACGTGCTTGAGCCGCTCACATGGAGTGCAGGCGGGCAGTGGGAGCAGGGGCGAACGGCATTTCTTGACTGGTCGGTGCCGTTATGGGTTGCGACGCGGGAACGGCCGACGTAGAGGCTGAGGAGTATGTCGCATGGAGAGCCGCGCCAGTGAACAATGCTCCGGCAACAATATTGCCAATGGTTACCGGCAGAAGATTCCAAAGTAGAAATTGGCCTACGGAGATGGGCGCTCCAAAAATCATTCCGGAGGGAATGAGGAACATGTTCACCACCGAGTGCTCGAACCCAAGCGCGAAAAAAGTCATGATGGGCAGCCACATCGCCGCGATTTTCCCGAGTGTGGAGCGCGAAGCCAGCGCCAACACCGCGCCAATGGTCACCATCCAGTTGCAAAGGATGCCCTTTACCACGGCGGTGGCCCAACCGCTCGGGCCCAGCGCCACGTAAGCCAGCGTTTTCTTTAGGGCCGCCTGTTTCAGGAGATCGGCGATGGCCCCGCCATTGCCGGTCCGAAAATTGGTGATCGCCAGGTAAAACAGCACGGCATACAGCAGACTGCCAATCATGTTCCCGAGGAATACCCAGGTCCAGTTGCGAAGCAGGCTGGGGAATCGCACGCTCCCTGCCATCACACCGGCAGGCAGCAGCGCAAAATTTCCCGTCACCAATTCCAGTCCAAGCAGCACCAGAATCACGAATCCAACGGGAAACAGGATGGCGCCAACGATGGGCGGAAGACCTTGCGAGGACACCATGAACACGAGCGAGGTGGCATAGCCGAGAAAAGCGCCGGCGAGAATGCCGCGAATCAGCATGTCCCTAACGGAGAGACCCGCTTTTTTTCCAGCCAGCTGGACAGCTTCCTGGACTAAATCCTTGGGGCTCACATAGTCAGTCATTGTTCCTCCTCCACTTGCACTACAAACGGGGAAGCGTTGCAGCGCCGCCGCTCCAAAGCTGTGCGACAAACGTCAGGGCTCGGCTTTCAACCTTGCCGTCTGACTTGGCGGCCGACGGGCTTCAGCCACGGAGGGTCGATCCTTCGGGAGGCCGCGCAGCGCTTTAGTCCACGCCGGCTTCCGATCCCACAGCCGAAAACGACCGCACCCGCCTCCAACTCGCGACCGCAGGCAGTGCGTTGCTAGGAGTCCAATCGCTAACCGGTTCGGCAGGGAAGCGCTGCGACTGGATGAGCTCGGCTACCACATCCGGCAAATTTTCGTCGCACGGAACGCACTCCATTATTTCGCGGCCTGCCGCAGCCTGCGGTCCGGTGCGGCCGCCGGCATAAATGGCCACCGCGTCGACGATTTTTCCGTCGATCTTGGTTTTGAAGCCGCGAAACCCAATGTCCGCTGCTTGATGATTGCCGCATCCGGCGGGGCAGCCGGACCAATGAATCGTCAGTGGATTTCCGTGGGAGCCGAGTTTCTCCTTCAGCGCGTCCGAGAGAGCTACTGCGCGACCTTTGGTTTCGATCAGGGCCAGGTTGCAGTAATCGGTTCCAACACAGGCAACCAAGCCGCGCACAAACGGAGAGGGACGCGGTGAAAACTGTTTCAGCAGTGGCTCTCCGAGAAGATCGTCCACGCGATCATTGGGCACGTTAGGGATGATGGCGTTCTGCCCGATCGTGAAACGAATCTCGCTGCTGCCGTATTCCTCCGCGAGTCGCGCCAACTCTTCAAGCTGCTCGGGATCGATTCTTCCTGTCGGAATGCACATTCCGACGGCCACCAGGCCCGGCTGGCGCTGCGACATGACCCCCAGGTGATCGGAGTGCTCGGAACTCCGCAGATCCTTGCCACGAAATTCAAGTTCGTGCCCCAATCGCAGCACCAATTCGGCACGCAGCTTTCGCACTCCCCACTCTTCCAGCAGGAACGCAAACCGACACTTGGAACGCGCCTCGCGTGGACCATGATCGCGATAAATTTTCACCAACTCCGTGACCACTGGCACCGCTTGGAAGGGTTCGACGAATACATTCAGCGAGGAAGCAATGGTGAATCCGCCCGAACCCATCTTTCCGCCCACGAGCACGTTGAATCCGAATCGACCACCCTTCCTGGCGGGGACCAGCGCAAGATCCTGCGACTCATTGTGCGTACAGTTGTCCAGACAACCCGTGACGGTGATGTTGAACTTACGGGGAAGGTTCGTATATTCCGGATTACCATCGCGGCCGACAAAAATCCGATCGAGCTCCTGAACGACGTGAGAAGCGTCGAACGCCTCATTCGGCGTGAGCCCAGCCAGAGCGCACCCATTAATGTTGCGAATGTTGTCGATGCCCGTTTGCAGTGACCGCAAGTCCACACCGCGCAGCTTTTCCCAGATTTCCGGGACGCTCTCAAGCGTGAATCCGCGAAGCTCGATTTGTTGCCGCGTGGTAATGTCCAGCACGTTGTTTCCGAGCCGCCGCGAAAGATCGCCGATCACGCGAAGTTGCGCGCTGGTGGCGAAGCCGTTGGGCATGCGCACGCGCATCATGAACTTCCCCGGCGTCGGTCTGCGGAAGAAAACACCGACCCACTTCAGCAATTCCTTCTCAGCGGGCGTGAGCGCGGCTGCGCCTCGTTCGATGATCTGCGGCAAGTCTTCGAGAACCCGCAGGCCGTCGCCATTCTTCGAGGCTTTATAGCCTTCTACCGCGTTGGCGCTCGCTTTGGTGTGAACTTCCGGAGATTCTTTGCGTTCGAGACCGGTGGTACCGCTGAGCAAGGTTGGCTGCAAGACTGCCTCCGGGGGCGCTGCAAGCCACGAAACCACGCGAGAGGAACGTGTTCGGCGCTTGCACCGAGTAGCGCACTTAGGATTCAGCTCGTCTTGGAGCGACTTTGGCTAGCCGCGGGACCCACTGCGGACCGCGTGTTCTGCAAATTGCAAAAGGTGCCAGCCTCTTTTCTACGTGGAAAGAGAGACCGCAAGAAGGGGAAGCGCCGGGAGGACCAACGGTCGCTTCTCAAGGACATGCGTATGCTCGCACTCTCTCCTTACGCACACCAATTCAAAATTTTGCTGGGTCGTATCGACAATCTCGCGAAAGCTGCCGTGTCCGGTCCGCGCAGGCTATCCCCGAACGCTAAGGCATAGTAGTCGTGAAACTGCGCCTTCTTGTTTCACAAAGGCTTAGACACCACCTGTCAGGAAGAAGGACCGACCAAGTTGGACCGCTCCGTTCAACTCCTGGTTAACACAGTGGTCTCAATGGGTCGACGCAACACTCAGCTCGAACCCACGTTGCATTGAAAGCAAAAGCTGAAATCGCTCTCTAGTCTAGATCAGCCGGAACGCTACCCAGGGCAAGGTTTTGACCGGGTACAGTCACACAGATTGGTTCGTCAGTGGAAGTAGCATCGGATCAGCTGATTAGATAGTGTCGCATCGACCGGTTGAGTCGGCAGCGGTTACCGGAAGTGAAATCCCCCTGGTCCTCAGTGTCCCGTAACTCGAGTTGACCTAGGGCCGCGTGGGGTATTGGAGTTGTGCGGTTGTGTTGGCCAAAAAGTTGTGCAGATGGCGACGAGCAAAGCAACAATGAACGTCCCGGTCCACCCCATCTCGTGGTACCCAAGGAACGAAACATCTACGTAATTGACAATGAAGTTCAACGGCACGCAGAGTACGAACAAAAAGGCAAAACGGTAGACCTTTCGCGGCATGCTTGGCAGAGTTTTGCTGAGGATGAAGGCTCCTCCGACTACGATTGCGCACCTAGCGACAATTCCAACAAAGATGGGCAGCATAGTTTTCTGGCTAAATAGTCGATTGCACAGTGTCTAGCGTCAAGGTTACGTTCGCTCATAGAATCGAAATCAGATACGTATCGATAAACCCCAATTTCTCGCCGTAGGTCCTGATTAACGCTAGTGCTTTACCGGATGCGCGTTCTCGCTGAGGGAGTGAACGGAGGCGGGGATCTCTGCGCGCGTTCGGTAAAGCCGTTTGGACGTGGCCGCCCGTGGTTGCGGTGGATGCGGGCGCTATGCAAATTCAATTGCGGGAACGAGCGGTATTAAGCCGTGCTGAGACTGTGCTGCAGGGCACGAGACATGACACCGTGCGCGCGGAAATTGGCTACGGCGAAAAAGTATCGCAAAGACTGTGTTTGAACAAGCTGGACGGACGGATCGATTGGGCGACCAGGCGCAGCGGTACGGGGCGCCCGGAAGGATGCAGAGTGTTCGAGTTGGAGAGAGTGGTTTCATGCCGCAGCGCTGATCTGTGGTGGAGAACGAAGTTGGATTTCAGCAGCGGAGAGCCTTTCGATGACCTTCATCGCTCCACCGCATTTAGGGCAGCGCCAAAGACCAAGCGCTTCTTCAGTGGAAGCAACGTGTTGTCCAGCTTGCGGCTCTTGGGCTGAGCCCAGTAATTGAAAGCAGAGAGGCAGGAGCGTGGCGCGTTTGCGGTTGGCCAAAAAGCCGAAGTTACGGATGCGCACAAAGCCTTGCGGAAGGATGTGCCGTAAGAAGCGGCACAGGAACTCGTCGAGCGATAGAGGCAGCAACTTCTGTTGGTTGTGGTCAGCGGAATCACGCCAGCGAAAGGTGACTTGGCCATCAGCGAAGGAGACCAGGCGGTGATTGGAGATGGCCACGCGATGGGTGTAGCGGCCCAGATATTGCAACACATATGCGGGACCACCAAAGGGACGTTTCAAATAGACCACCCAGTCTTGCCGGAACAGTGGCCGCAGCCAGGCAGCGAAGATCTTGGGTTGCGCAAGAAGCTGCAGGTCTCCCTGGAAGTTGAGCTGGCCATTGTGGAAAGCCTGCTTAAGAGCGTCGACGAACTTGCCGCGAAAAACTTCCCGCAGCACTTCCTTGGGAAGAAAGTAGTTATCTCGTGAGCGAACCCAGCGGGTGTGATCGGGCGAGAGGCCGCCGGCAGGAACGACACAATGAACATGCGGATGAATTTTGAGTTTTTGGCTCCAGGTATGTAACACGCTGAAGAAGCCAATCTCTGCGCCGAGGTGTCTCGGATTGCGCGCGACTTCGAAAGGGTTTCGGCACTGGTGCGGAACAGGAGATCGTAGAGGATCTTCTTGTTTTGCAGGACCAGTGGCGCCAAGCGGCAGGGGAGTGTGAAGACCACGTGCAGGTAGCGGGTCGGGAGAAGCTCACGTTGACGCGCAGCGATCCAGCGTTCCCGTGCAGCGATCTGACACTTCGGGCAGTGGCGATTGCGGCAGCTGTTATACGAGATGGTGGCACGATACCCGCAGCGGGTGCACTCATCGAGATGACCGCCGAGTGCGGCGGTACGACACCGGCGAATGGCCAGCAATACTTTGCTGTGCTCCCAACGGAGCCAGTGGCGATTTCGTTCGATGAAAGCATCTCCCGCGGCGCGGATCAGGTCGGCCACCTCCAGCGGTGGCCGGGCCATCTACTCTTCCTGCGGCGAACGGCCTTCGAGCGGCAGCGAATCCAACGGACTTGAGGCTGCATGCAGGTGACGTTGGGAGAGATGCAGATAGCGGGCCGTCTCTTTCAGATCGTTATGACCTAACAGGATTTGAATGGTGCGCAGGTCAGCACCATCCTCGAGTAGATGGGTCGCAAAACAGTGACGAAGGGTGTGAGGGTGAATATCTTTCTGGAGGCCCGCTCGCTGGGCGGCTTCCTCGCAAGCGTTCCACACCACCTTGGTGGTGATCGGAGTATCACCGGTATGCCAGCGGTTGCCAGGAAACAGCCAGGCGCTGGGCTTGCGCGGTAATCCGCGCCAGTGCTCACGCAGCGCCTCGAGTAGTTTTGGGCTGAGCATCACATCCCGGTCTTTGGTCCTTGCCGCCCAGGAATTGAATCACCATTCGTTTGCTATCTATGTCGCTGACTTTCAGGTGTGTCAATTCAGCGCGTCGTACTCCGGTGGCGTAGAGCGTCATCAGCAGAGTGCGATGGAAGGAAGTGCTGGCGGCCTGAATGAGTTGAGCAAGTTCTTCCTTGCTGAGGATCGTTGGCAGGCGATGCGCCCCTTTCGGGTAGGGAGTGTCGGCGATGCTCCAGGCTCTCTTGAGCGTCTTACAGTAAAAGAACCTTAAGGCTGCCAGCCGGACCGCGACGCTACCCGCTGACAACTTGCGCTTCTCAAATAACTCCGCTTGGCTTAGCGAATATGTCGAGAGACTAACCGATCAGGGGAGCAGTTAAAGTGTCGAGCAATATCTTCGACTGCGCGGATGTAGGAACGTGCGGTATGTTGAGCATAGTTACGGCGCTGGAGTTCTTCCAGCATTATTTTTCTGAGATGGGTCACAGGGACCTCCTTGTGACCCAAAATTTATCTCAAGCCATCAAGCAACCAACACTCCACTACCTCACGCGAAGCGTCCGTCGCGCCAGCGACTACGTTCAAACGCGCTTACCGACAGGTGGGCTCTCACTTGTCCAATGTGCCTACCACGAAAACGCCCTTCACATCTGCCCGCACCAGATATAAGAGCAGTGCACCCGCGATCGCTACCCCTATCCCGCCTTCAAGGTAATGCGACATCCAAATATTGCCCAAGTTTCCTAAAACTTGCGCCGCAATGACTGCCACGGCCAGCCGCCAGCCCCAAAGACGACATTTGAACCAACCAATCCCAGCAACGGCAAGTGTAACGCCGAGAAGCAGGAATGGAATTCCCACTGCGCTTCCATGCGGTGCGAGTTCCCGGAAAGCACGCGGATTGAGAGCCCACATTCGATCGAGAACGGTGCCACGCCACAGCAACGTTGCCCCTGCGAGAGACGCCATGAGAGCGCCGAAAAACAGAAAGATGCCGATGGCTGTCATGCCGCGCGGAGACCTTGTGGCCAGTGGACGCGTAGAGAAATTCATGCGCTGCGCTGACTAAGCTGGAATCTCTTGCTGTCCAGTGCCCGGTAAATGCAGTGGATTCGATAGGTCGTTGCAACACCAGCTCGAAGGTCTGCTTGTAGGAGTTTCAAGGGCTAAATTCGTTCCATCGTAACTCACTCTGTTAAATCTAAAGATTGGCAAACATGCGTTCCTTCTCCGATGATGGGTTCGGTGGTATTTCTAGATACGCGGAGAGCAGTCCCCAAACGTACAGCCCGAGCAAGACGACAAGGCAGACCGTGCCCAGGTGGACGTAACGATCAACCAATTGTGTAACGGACCACCCGTACATTTCGGTGAGCAGGCTGGGATCAGAGAGGTTCACTCCCTCGATCTCTCCAAATGGAATATCTTCAAACCGGCCTGTCCATGAAAGGAAAACGTGCATGAAGCTCAGCGCTCCGATGACTAGCAGTCCGCAACGCAGGCCCCAATTTTTAGACAGTGCGCTTTCGCGCGGAACGTAAAACGTCGCCATCAGGACTGTAGCCAGCACCATTGCACCGCCATCCCCGCAGAAGACGATCAGAGCACCCGCCGGCAAACATAGAACGATCAGTTGCAGGATAACCAACGCTCCGGCGGCAACAACCCAGCCCCACCGCTCCGCCTTCCACGCCTGAAATCCTCCAAAGACAATGGCAGCCGTCAGGCCCAGAACGATCCACCATGACCGTTCCTCACCGTGTAGGGTGACCCAGAGCAGAGGCACTGCCCATCGGCCCGTCAACCAAGCAGCGATGGCGTGCCCACTTTCGTGCAGCACCATTGCGAGCATGGCTGCCACAATGCGCAAACCGGTGCTCGCGACCAACCGCGCCAAGATCAATGCTAACGGCAGGGCGAGTATCCGGCCCTGCAACTCCCTTAGAGCATCGTTTCGGACCGCTACACGCGCAGACGCTGAGAGGGGCACGGGCACGGTAAGACCAGATTGCTTCGTGGCCCGGTCGAGCGCCGCCTGGTAACGCGCGAAGACGATGCCGCACTTCAGACACTCGGTGGTCTGCAATTCATGATCGAATTGACATTTTGGGCAGCGCATCCGGGATGACCTAAATCCATTGTAAGAGGGTAGCGCTGCACATCTACAGACAGTCGCAGGCGTACTGCCGAAATAGCAAATGCTCCGAACCAGCCGTTAACGCCCTTAGTGCGAGGCACGCGGAACGTTGCTCAAGGCAGCGGTAACTGGAAACTGACCCAAGATTCGTTCCAGCCGTATCCGTGCACGCTCCGAAGCTAATTTCCGAACCTTTCCGACCGGTGCGACTAGCAAGCGATATTCCACGAGTCCCCTATCTCCGTGGCACGCCTCGTGATGATCTTTAATTCTGAAGGAGGTTCGCGCGCGTTTGGCGCCGGTACCTGGATTAATCACTCTCGGCTGATTCGACGGTTCGATCGAGAAGGACGATGTTGGAAGACTTGAAGGTTATGCCATCCGGCGGCGCCAGCGCGGTCGATCGTCGCTGCACGAGCGTGGTCATCAACTCATATTCGTTTCCGGCTGGCCCCGCCGCAGTTCCCTCGACTGTACGCCGCAAGGCCTGAAATGCGTATTCGGCGAGCAGCGTCTGCGACATCTGCACGGTCGTCAACGGCGGGGTGGTGAATTGCGAGAGGCGGATATCGTCGAACCCCACCAGCGACAAATCGCGCGGGATCACGATGCCGCACTCGTACGCTTCCCGCATCACTCCTACCGCGGTCATATCGTTGGAGCACAAAATGGCGGTTGGGCGCTGAGGCAAGCCTGCGAGTTGCACTAGAGCGCGCATGCCACCTTCCATCCGGTGGTCGCCCTCGACAATCATCTCTGGCGGAACTTCCAGGCCTGTCTCCTGCATCGCTGCTTCAAAGGCGGCCTTCCGGGCCATGGCCGATTTAAGGGTCGATGGACCAGCAACAAAGGCAATGCGCGTGTGCTTCAAGGCCGCCAGGTGCTGCACCGCTTGACGAATCCCGTGCTGATAGTTGACGCGAATGTTGCTGACTCCCGGGACATGCGGGCCGACGTCCACGAAGACCAGAGGCACTTTGCGGAAACGCAGGTCTTCGACCAGCGAGTCTTCCATGCCGAAGGTGAGGATGGCGACGCCATCGACGCGACGCTCGATCATCCGGCGCACGGCGATTTCCATGCGCTTGGGATTGTGAACGGTGGAGGTCAGAAGGATTTCGTAGTTGTGTTGAACCGCGATGTCTTCAAAAGCCTGGACGATTTCCGGAAAGAAGGGGTTGGTGATTTCGGAGACGACGAGGCCGAAGATTCTGCTTCTGCCGGAAACCAGCGCACGCGCCTGGGTGTTCGGGTAGTACCCGAGTTCATCGACAACCTTCCAGACGCGCTTGGCGAGTTGGGGGTCGACGCTGGAGACGCGATTGATGGTTCTTGAGACGGTGGCAGTCGACACCTTGGCACGCCTGGCAATTTCGCGGATGTCCATAAGCTCGCACGAACCTAACTGGGGACTTGCTTCGCTGATACTATAGAATAGGCTTTCTTGCTAAGTCCACGCACGATGGTCACGCAGCGCGCGGAACCCTCCGCGCTTGAAAAGCGTCGCGCCGGGATTCCCGACCTATCGGTTACCGGTGCGGTCTTGGCGGCTGCGAGCCCTCAGGATTGAACCTGCTGATAGAGCCGATACGTTTCATCCATGATCGAAGAGAACGGGCGAAGGGTCAGAATCGTACCATCAGATTTGACCGTCCAATCGCCGGATATGGGTTCCGCGGCCAGCAATTGAGCGCGCGTAAGCTTAGGCGGAAGCGCCGACACCCCGAACAGAGCGATGGGTCCGTGCATCAGGGCCACGGTATTGGGGTTTTGCTGGTCGACCGGCTCCAGGCGCAACGGCATGTGCAGCTCCAACTCCATGCGATCGCCGTCTTTCCATGTCCGCTTCACCGTTGAGAATTTTCCGGGAGCCAGATCACCTTCGAGGCGTTTGCCGTTTACGGAGAGCATTGTTTTCGCACCCGCCCACTCCGGAACGCGCACATACACGGCAAAAGTTTCCGGCCGGGCCAGCTTGAACTCAAAAAGGGAAGTGTTCGCGTGCGGATAATCGGTGGTCTGCGTCAAGCTGCATGGCGTGCCGTTTTGCGACCACGAGACCCGTGACGGCAGGAAGAGATTGACGTAGAGACCATCCGCACTCTGATAGTAGGAACTGATGCCATAGTCGGCGGCCAACTGAGGGAACGTGCCCGAGCAGCAGGGCCACTTATCGTGATGATGAACTTTCTTGGCCGCAGTGTTGTAGTCGGAATAATAGAACGAAGTGCCGTCGGGAAGGATCGGCCAAGCGCCGCCGATGGTGTTGTAGAGGACGCGCTCCATGCTGTCGCCGTAGCGGGAGTCGCGCGTAACGCGCATGAGATAGCGCGTGATCTTGAAGTGAGCGTAAGCCCCGCACGGTGTTTCGAAGCTGGAATGAGTTTTTTCCAGGCTGGCATGGAGTCCGCCGCTGCCCGGCACCACGAAGGCTTCATTGGGGCCCCAGCCGCCGGTGGCGAAACTCTGTTCCTGGATCATGCGAAAACCATTCGTGGCGGCGCGCAGGTAGGTTTCGTCGCCCAGCACGAGATAAGACTGCATGGCCGAGCTGAATGCGTTCACGTGACTGTAAGCGTGCTCGCCGGGAAGGATGTTGTGGCCGTCGGCCAGCGGCTCGAAGTAATCGTGCTCGATAAAACGAATCGCAAGGTCGCGATAGCGGGGATTTCCGCTGCGCTGGTAGGCCAGGAAAAGATTTTCCGGCAGCGTGTAGGATTCGTCCCAGGTGTAGGATTCCGATTTGTGCGGCCGAGCGCGTTGCTCGGCGCGACTCAGGGCTTTCTCCGGCAGATGCGGCATGGCGGATTGCGTGCTGCGCCACAGCACGTCGAGCGCGTCCGGATCGTGCGCAAACTCATGCGCATCAATTAACGCACAACAGATTTTGTCGTAGATATATGCCGGCAAGTCATAGTCCACGTAAAACGTCCCGGCGGAATCGACGGTTTGCGCGTAGGCGCGTACCAGACGGTTGACTTTTGCCTGTGTAGTCTGTGATCCGGTGATCGCGTATGCGCGGGCCAATCCCGAAATGTACTGCCCGAAGCTATGCCCCGGAACGAAGCCGTGGAAATTATCCTTCTCATTGAAATCCGTGGAGTTGTCGTACCACCCGCCCATGTCGGGACCCGGAGCGGGCATGCCTGTGCGCTGGCGAAACGGCTTGAGCAAGGCATCTTCGTTGAGATTGAGAAACAAATCGTGGTTTTGATCGAATTGCCGCCGAAAAGGCCCGTCTAACAATTGCACCTGCGAATACCCAAATACGGACAGAGGAGGAACGATAGCCACCGTCGCGGACGGGCCGCCAAACGCGGGCAAGGCGCGGGCCGCAAGCGCGCCGCCTGTGCCGGCTGCCGCGGTCATCAGAAATTGCCGGCGCGAAGTCGTGTTCATGGGCTAACTCCTAAGGTGTGGCGGGCGATATGCATCACCGCTGTCGGAGTAATCGTTTACCGGCCATTTATAGGTCGCGGCACCTGCACTGTCAAGGACGCTTTGTCCTGTCTCCAGCGCTTGTGCCGGCTACCAGGTGATGCGCAAAAGAGAGAGCCCTTGTCGGGGCAAGCCGAATTGCAGATGCACACGCCCGCTTTCGATCGGTAGCCATGATGGGGAAGTGAGCAGCTGTAATTGTCCCGCATCCTGCAATTGCTGAACTTGCGCTGCGGACGGCTGCTGGGGTGAACCCATTGCTTGCCACGCCGCAAACGCATTGCTGTGGTTCGAATCGATTCGAAAATGCTCGCTCAATCCGCGAGCCGCGTTTGCCGGCAAACCTTCAATCACCAGATCGATGGGAGCCGCCGCTGCTGGTAGATCATCGTCGTGATAGTTCCAGACCAGGATCGCGATCTCGTTGTCCCTCCGGGCGCCGATGGCGTTAATGTCGGGCTTGCCTCGCACTCCCGTCGGCAACCACGTCGCTCGGCGGCAAGGCACCTGAACTGGTTACTTTCACTCGCTGGTCGCCGAGCAACCCGAGCATTCGAAACGCGTTCAACACCGGCTTGTCGATTCCGTTGGAAGCCATCTCGCGAAATCCCGCGAAGTAAGGTTGATCCTCAAATTCAAAGGACCAGTTCACGGCGCCGAGAAAGTTAATATGCTCAAGGCTCGCCAGCGCATCGATGTTGTAAAGCGCTTCCGCGGTATACGACGCATATAATTCCCCATTTCGATAGGAATTCTGCGGATTATTTTTCGCGGAACACGCGGCGCATCCTTCCGGGTCAGACTCTCCGAGCACGATAGGCGTGTGCGCCCATTCTGGAAACGAAGCCACGATCTTGAAGCCCTGGTCGACGGCCTTAAGCTGTTGCGCAATGCCCATCTGGACATGATCTCCCAGCCACTTCGGCGAGCCCTTGGGATGAAAGCTGATGAAATCCAGCGGCGCACCGATTTTTCCGTTCGCGTAATTTTGCTGGTGGGCGCAATGTTCCAGGAACAAGCGCAGAAATGCGACCGCTTTGGCTGAGGCTGGACCGGTCGAATCGGGTCCTCCGACGCGCGCCCCCGGAAGCGCCCGCAACACCCCGTCCGCCGTAAAATCGTATAGCTTGAGAAATTCCTCCGGCGTCCCCTTCCAATAGTCGATGTCCGGCTCGTTCCAAACCTCCCACATCCATGTTTTCACCTCAGCGTCGCCGTACCGCTCGCGCAAGTGGTGCACGAACTGAAACACCAACTCCGACCATTTCTTGTAGTCCTTCGGCGGATAAGCCCAACCGGTAAAGATCGTGCCATTGGGAAATGTGTGCCGGTAAGGTTCAGGATGGATCGACAGTGCTTCGGGCATGAAGCCAATTTCGACCAACGGTTTTATGCCGGCCTGCTGAAAGGCATCGAAGATGCGATCCACAATTACCCAGTTATAGATGGGGTTGCCGGCGGCATCTTCGGTGTAAGCGTTCGTTGAGCCCCACTTTAAGGACGCCGAGCCGTCGCCGGAGGTCAAGAGATTGTGCACGCGCACATACACTGGTACGGGACTCAGCGCGGCCAACTCGCCCAGAAGTTTCTTGCCGTTCACCGTGTAGGTGTAGTTGGGCTCGTCGTAGCCCCAGTAATTCCAGATTGGGCGAAATGATCCATCCGATTGGTCAGCATGCACGTGAATCGTCACGGTTTCCGTGGCTTCTTGCGTGTGCGCGACGGGGCAAAGAAGCGCGAACAACGCTAGCGCCCTAGCGAGTCTGCTGGTAAGCGTTTTCACGGCGACGGACTGCGTCACAAATATTTTCATCGTTGTTTCCGTTTCCAGCATTCCAGCGGGGAGACTTTAGCGCGATTCGAAAAGAAAGAAGAGAGGATAACGCAGAGACGCTGAGCGCACGGAGGTTCACAGAGGAGGAAGACACCGGGTACGCGGAGTGCGGTAAGGCGACCTTTAATATTAATGAAGGGCTGAGACGTTTTCATCTCAGCCCCCCTTTTATTTCACCGTTTCAGATGCAGAACCGTTCCTAGAGCGCCGCGCACACCGATTTCACTTCGGTGTAGTTGTGCAGCACCTCGTGTCCCATCTCGCGGCCCCAGCCGGACTGCTTGTATCCGCCGAAAGGCAGCGCCGCATCGAACACGTTGTAGCAATTGATCCACACGGTCCCCGCGCGAAGCTTGCCGGCGAGCTTGTGCGCTTTCTTGATGTCGCGCGTCCAAATCCCCGCCGCGAGACCATACACGGTGTCATTCGCCTTCTGCACGATCTCGTTCGGATCGCTGAACGGAATCGCGGTCACCACCGGCCCGAAGATCTCCTCCTGCACCACCTTCATGTTCTCGGTCGTATCTACGAGCACCGTGGGTTTGACGAAATAGCCTATCTCACCTTGCCGTTCTCCACCGGTGACCGCCTTCGCGCCCTCTTTCTTCCCCGAATCAAGGTACCCGCAGACGCGGTTCATCTGCTCTTCGGAAACGAGCGGCCCCATGTCGCACTCCGGGTCGAATCCCGGCCGAACTCGGATTTTCTCCGCGCTCCGCGCCATTCCGTCCACCACCTTGTCGAAGATTTTCTTGTCGACGTAGAGCCGCGAACCCGCGCAGCAGCACTGTCCGTGGTTGAAGAAGATCGCGCTGGCAGCCCCGGGAACGGCGGAGTCCAGATCGGCATCTTCCAGAATCACGTTCGGCGATTTTCCGCCGAGCTCCAGCGATACCTTTTTCAGATTGCCCGCCGCGGCATGAATGATCAGCTTGCCGACTTCGGTCGAACCCGTGAACGCCACCTTATCGACGTCCGGATGCGAAGCCAGCGCCGCCCCGGCGGTCTCGCCGTAGCCCGGAACAATGTTCACCACGCCGTCGGGGAATCCTGCTTCCTGCAGCAATTCACCCAGCCGCAGCGCCGAAAGTGGCGTCTGCTCGGCGGGCTTCAGCACCACTGTACATCCGGCCGCCAGCGCCGGGCCAAGCTTCCACGCCGCCATCAGCAACGGAAAATTCCACGGGATGATCTGCCCAACCACGCCAACCGGCTCGCGCACCGTGTACGCCAGAAACTTCGACGGCGGCGCCAGCGTCAGCGGAATGGTGTTCCCTTCAATCTTGGTAGCCCAACCGGCGTAGTAGCGCATGTGCTCAATCGTCAGCGGCACATCGGCAACGCGCGCGATGGCCAGCGGCTTGCCGTTATCCAGCGATTCGATTTGCGCGAATTCCTCGAGATGCTTCTCGATCAAGTCCGCAAGTTTCCAGATCATTTTGCCGCGCGTGGCCGGAGAAATTTTCGACCATGGGCCAGTTTCGAACGCGGCCCGCGCTGCTTTCACGGCGCGGTCGATGTCTTCTCGATCGCCCTCCGCGACCTGAGCCAGCACTTCGCCGGTGGCCGGGTTGTAGCTCGCAAAGGTTTTTCCCGAAGCGGCTTCCACCCATTTGCCGTTAATTAAGAGCTTTTGCTTTCGAGCCACGAAGCTCGAAACATTCGAATCAATCGATGGGGCAGTGACTGCAGTAGCCATAATCTGCACTCCTTTTCTAGCGTGCCATTGAAAAATGGCGATCTCTCCCGCCAAACATGGGCGGGCAGCTGGACAAGCCCGAAGCTACTCCAGCGCCCTAAGGAATACAAGTGTCCGAATACCGCAAGCGCATTAGCCCCGGGTGCCCACACGCCGGTGTTGCCCGTCGGGATCTTGAGGTTTCCGCGGGTGCCGCACCTTCGCTTTTAAGGGTGCGGGTTTTCGCGCCCCCTCGACGCAGTACTTGCCGCAGGAGCCAGCGTTCACATTGACTTCTCCCGCTTTGTCCCGCAATATCGCGCATTCATGAAACGAACCTTCCTCCTCCTGGCTGTTCTCTGCCTTCCACTCACCGCCCGCGCTCAGGATTCTCTCGACAAACTCGCCACTGATTTCTGGACCTGGCGCGCGCAGTGGCAGCCCTTTAATTCCGACGACATTCCGCGCATCGAGCGTCCCGCGGGTCTGAAGCAATCCTGGTCCGCGGAGTCCATCGCTCATCAACGTACCGATCTCTCGGCCTTCGAAGCTCGCTGGAAAAAGTTGGACGCTTCCAAGTGGCGCGTCCCTCTACAAGTGGACTATCGCCTGATCGGCTCCGCGCTAGCCCGCGTCCATTGGGAACTCGACCTCAATCGCCGCTGGCAGGACGACCCTACCTTTTACGTTGATCAAGCCATGACGCCAGTCGTCGAAGCGATCCTTCCGCCGCCGCCGTTTGATAAAGCCCGCACCAGCGATCTGATCACCCGGATGCAAAATATCCCGTCGATTGTGGAAGACGCCAAAGCCAATCTGCAGCATCCGGCCGCGCCCTTCGCGAAACTCGCCATCGCATCTCTCGCTGACATTCGCTCGCAGTTGTGGTTGATCGCCCACGATGTAGGCCCGCTGCTCACTGGAAACGACGTGCAGGAACTCTCGCCCGCAGTCGAGCGCGCCGCCTCCTCCCTGGAGTCTTTCCGCGACTGGCTGCAACAGCGTCTTCCCACCATGCCGCCGCACACGCCGGTCGGCCGCGACGCCTACGTCTTTTTCCTGAAAAACGTCGCTCTCTATCCCTTCACGCCAGAGCAGTTGCTCGACATGAGCCGCCTCGAATGGGCCCGCTCCGTCGCCGCCGAGCAAATCGAACACCAGCGAGACATTGAAGTTCGCGCACTGGAACCGTTCGACACGCTCGACGAACAATTGCAGCGAACCAACGACATGGAAAGCGCGATTCGCCGCTTTCTGGCTCGCCAGGAAATCCTCACCGTGCCGCAAGACTTTCCTCATTACACGGTTCGCGCGGTTCCACCGTATCTTGCCGGCCTCGGTGAATTTTCCGAGCTCGACGATTTCACCGGCCCGTCGCGATTGACGCAAGAAGGCACCCGCTGGACGCCGAAACCCAGCGCCAACCCGGGTTACTTCGAAGACGCCAGCCAGCGCGACCCGCGTCCCATCATCGTTCACGAAGGTGTGCCTGGCCACTACATGCAGCTTTGGCTCTCCTGGCACAATCCCGATGTTATGCGCCGCCACTATTACGACTCCGGCGCCAACGAAGGTCTCGGATTCTATGCCGAAGAGATGATGCTCCTCGCCGGATTGTTTGAGGATTCTCCGCACACGCGCGAAATCATCTACAACTTCGCCCGGCTCCGCGCCCTCCGCGTCGAAGTGGACGTCAAACTCGCTCTCGGCCAGCTCAACAACGAAGAAGCGTCTGCGTATTTGGCGAAGACAGTACCCATGAGCCCGAAAACCGCGCAAAGTGAAGGCGCAGCCTTTGCAACGCAGCCCGGCCAAGCCATCTCCTACCTAACCGGCAAAGTCCAAATCACCAAATTCCTGGCTGACGCGCGCCTCCGCGCCGGAGAAAAATTCGACATCCGCGCCTTCAACGATTTCGTCTGGCGCAACGGCAACGTCCCCATAGAACTCCAACGCGCCGAATGGTTCGGCGAATCGCCACTAGTGAAACAAACCGCGTCGTCGCCCGCCGACGAGCCAAAACGCAAGCGCCCCCAATAAACCGTGCATGAAGTTGTAGCGGCCGCTTTCCGAAGCGGGCGCCTTTTTGCAAGACAACTAGAAACCGACTCCGTCCACTCCGCGCCAACCAAAATCAGTCCCTAATTGACGAGCCTGCTCCATTTGTTACCCTAGCACTCCGTTGCGAGACGAAGCATGACCCTCGATCCCAAACGCACGATCGCCGAGCTAAAAGAACTCCGCGCCCTAACCGCCGACGCAAACGGCGCCCAACGCGTAGCCTGGACCGACACCTGGCTGAAAGCCCGCGAATGGTTCGCACAAAAACTAAGCGGCCTCCCGGTTGAACATCACTACGACGCCGCCGGCAACAACTGGGCAACGCTCCCGGGCCAATCCGAAAAATCCCTGCTCATCGGCGGCCATCTCGATTCCGTCCCAAACGGCGGCTGGCTGGACGGCTCCCTGAACGTCCTCGCCGGCCTCGAAATCCTCCGCCGCATCAACGCCGAATTCAACGGCCGTCCGCCGGTCACGGTCCGCCTCGTCGATTGGGCCGACGAAGAAGGCGCCCGCTTCGGCCGCAGCCTCCTCGGCTCCTCGGCCTTCGCAGGCACCGCCAGCATCGCCGCGGACCGCGTGCGCACCGATCGCGATGGCGTACGTCTGGAAGACGCCCTGCGCCGCTGCGGCGTCGAAATCGATCGCTTCCCCGAAGCCACGCGCGAGCAAAAAAACGCCGCCGCCTATATCGAACTGCACATCGAGCAAGGCCCGGTCCTCGAACGCATGGGCCTGCCGCTCGCGACGGTCCTCGGCACCAAAGGCGTCGAGCGCCACGCCATCACTTTCCACGGCCAGGAAGCTCACTCCGGCTCGACCCCCATGAACGCCCGCCGCGACGCGCTCGCCGCCGCCGCCAAACTCGCTCTCGAAATCCGCACCATCGCCGGCAAGCATCCCGACGCCGTCTGCACCATGGGCAGCGTGAAAACCTTCCCCGGCATCGTCACCGCGGTCGTCGGCCGCTGCGAAGCCACGCTCGATCAGCGCGATCTCGATCCGACGGTACTTGCCACCATGTTCCGCGAGGCTCGCGAAGCCAGCGAGCGTTTCGCCAGCGAAGAGCGCTGCACGGTCGAATGGTCGCGCATCTGGAACATCGAGCCCATCGCCTTCGATCCCGCGCTCCTCGATCTCTGCGACGAAGCCATCCGCGAAGTTGCGCAGACCACGCACCGCATGCCCTCCGGCCCGCTACACGACGCCGCCGAAGTCTCCCGCGCCGGCATCCCGACCGTAATGATGTTCGTCCAATCCGTCGGCGGCATCAGCCACAACAAAATCGAAGACACCCGCGAAGAACATCTGGAGATGGCGGTCACCGCCTTCGACCGCCTCGCTTCCAAAGTCATCGCTTACCTGCGCTAGCATCCTCGCGAGGTCTCAGGGTTAACCGTCCCATGGTGTTCCTTCCGTGTACTCTTTCCTCTGTATTTCCGGACTCCCCTGCGATAATCTCCATGTTCGTTTTCCGTGATTTTCAAACGCTCTCGAGGAGAATCCCATGCCCAGCCGTGCACTTCGGTATCTGATCCTTTCCACTCTGCTGATCCTTCCACTCCGCGCAGCCGACGACGTGGTTAGCGCCGTCCATGGCACCGTCACCAAGGTCGACTCCGGCGACCAAGACCGTGGTCGTCAAAACAAAAGATGGCACCGAGCACACCATTCATTTCGTAGGCAAAACCACGGTCCATGGCTTCGATGACGCCGGAGCCGGCGCGAAGGATTCTTTCCACGGTGTCAAAGAAGGCTCTGAAGTCGTCGCACACTACACCGTGAAGGGCACGGAGAAAACCGGTGTTGAGATCGACCATGTCGGCAAGGATGGCATGAAAGCTGTGGATGGCACCGTTACCCACGTGGGCAAAGGCGGCAAAGTCGTAGTCGTCAAAGCCGCGGACGGCACCGAGCATACCTTCGACGTTGCTGGTCGCGACACCGCAGTGGCCGCCGAAGATATCGGCAAGGGCACGGAAAAGGGCACCAAAGTAACGGTCTACTACACCGAAGACGCCGGCAAAAAGGTCGCGCACTTCTTCGAAAAACTGTAACGCTCTTCACTTCGGGAATTTAGGAAAAATTGCGAGGCGTGGAGTTAACGCGCGCAAGGAAAACTGGCCCCACGCATCTTGCTCTGACCTTCGCACCGGGTTGGGAATCAGGTGTCCCACAAACCAGCCCGGTCTTAATCTCTTGGGTTCTTTGTGAACGACAAATTGTCAGCGCTTCCAGAGAAAAAGCGTATTGGGATCCTCTGCGTCATAGCTATCTTCGCTCTTCTTTGTGCCACACTGTGGCCCTTCAACCCCTGGCCGGCAAACCAGGTCACCTGGCTGCCAGATTCCGACGGACTCCGCTTCGGCCGCGAAGGTGTCGTCGTCAGCAAGACGCCGCTGGAACCCCCGCAAGAAATGCCCGCCGGACAATCCTGTAGCGTCGAACTACTCCTCCGTCCGGCAAACTTCGAACGTTCCGACGTCATTCTTAGTTTCTATCTCCCCCAGATTTCAACACACCTGCTCATCCTTCAGTGGCGGGACCTCCTCATGGTGACCCACGATTCCAATGATGCCCAGGGGCAGTTAAGGCATACCGTGATCGGCGCACGCCACGCCTTCCAAATAGGAAAACTCGTGCTCGTGACGATTACTTCCGGTCCCAGCGGCTCGATCCTCTATCTCAATGCCACGCCCGCCCAGTCGTCCAACAGATTTACGATCTCCCTTAGCGAACTCGCCGGCCAACTCATCCTGGGAACGACTCCGGTGGAGCACCGGCAATGGACGGGTGAAATCCGTGGCCTTGCTATCTATGCGAAACAACTCACGCCCGCGGAAGTCTTAAGCCACTACGCGGCCTGGACTGCGCCCGATCCGTTCAATCATGGTCCGCTCAATCATGATCCGCGCAATCCCGCGGACACCGGCGCGGCCATTGCCCGCTATGCTTTCAGCGAGCGCTCTGGCCGCGAAGTCCACAGCGCCGTTTCCCCTGGTCCCACGCTCGAAATCCCCACAAGCTTCGATGTCCCCCACAAAGCCATGCTCCGATCTGCGTTCGAAGAATTCGACCCATCTCGTCACTACCTCTACGATGTTCTCGAGAACGTCGCTGGCTTCATCCCGCTGGGCGCTATTCTCTGCGTGTATTTTTCTCTCACGCATCCGCGCTCCAAGGCCGTCCTCTATGCCACCCTGATGGGTGGTTCGCTCAGCCTTACCATCGAAGTCCTGCAAGCCTACATCCCCCGCAGAACCTCCGGCATGACGGACATCATCACCAACACGCTAGGCACTCTCATCGGCGCCGCGATAACGAATCCCAATCTCGTAAGAAAGATGCTGCGTGCCGTAAGGGTCCTCCCGAATCTGTAGGGGCGGGGCTTGCTCCGCCCGGCGTGAGCCCGACCGAGAACAATCCGCGGAGGCAACCCGGCCCAGCGTAAACCAATCGCGACCGATCCGATCCGGGAGGCAATCTCCGCGCCGGCAACCAAGCCGAATATCCCGAAGCGCCAGGTCTGCCCGTCTCACTTTTCTCCATCCGTCCCATCGAAAACTTTCAAGCTGGATTGCGCTCCCTCCGCGTTATGCTCGTTTCCGTTAAATCAATGCAAGCGAGTGCGCAATGTCCACCACACAAATCACGATCGAACGAACCCCCTCACCTCAGATGCTTTCCCCATTCCGTACCCGTTGGGGAAGCGAGCTTGCCGCTCACGAAGGCAACCCCGACTTCGTGCTCTCCCTGGCTCGCGGCCTTAAGGTAATCGCCTGCTTCGAAGGCCACCCTGACGGCCTCAGCATCGCCGAAATCTCCCGCACCACCGCGCTTTCCCGCGCCGCCGTCCGCCGCCTGCTCATCACCCTTGAACTCCTTGGCTACATCGAAGCGGACGCCCGCAAGTACCGCCTGCAGCGCCGTGTCCCGCAGCCGGGTAGCTTTTCGGTCGTCGCCCGCAAACAGCGCCGGATCACTAGCTCCCATCTCGCACTCACTCGCTGATCGCCGCAGACCTGCCAGCTACCTCTGACTTTTGAGCTCTCGTTTCTGACCTACGATAGAATCTAAGAATCTTGTCCGCTCAGCCTGATTTCGACCATTTTCGCGTCGTTCTCGTCGCCACGCGCAACCCCCTCAACATCGGCGCCGCCGCTCGCGCGATGAGCAACTTCGGCTTCCTCAATCTCTGTCTCGTCAATCCCTATGAGCCATCCTTCCGCGAAGCGCGCTCCGCGGTGGGCGCCTCCGAACTGCTGGCCAACGCCCGCGTATTCGCCACCGTCGGTGAGGCCGTGGCCGATTGCCATCTGGTCGTGGGAACTACGGCGGTTGGCAGCAGGGAAGTGCGGCATCCGGTCAAAGGTTTGCAGGAGGCCGCGCCACTGATCCGCAAACGCCTCGCGGCGGGCCGTGTTGCTCTCTTATTTGGTTCGGAAAAATTCGGTCTCTCGAACGAGGACCTCAGTCATTGCAACTGGCTGTTGCGTATTCCCACGCGTGAAGAGCACCGCTCGATGAATCTCGGCCAGGCCGTTGCCGTGTGCCTCTACGAACTTGCGCGTTCCTCCCGGCGCGTTCAAATCGCCGAGCAGCGCCAGCCCGCGACCTCCGGCGACATCGACCGCGTCGCCGCGCTCCTGCTCGAAGCGCTGGACGCCAGCGGCTCGCTCAAGTCGCGCTCTGGCCCGCGCACCGAGGAGAAACTTCGCCGCCTTATGCGCCGCCACAACCTCACCGCCGAAGACGCTAAATTCTGGCTAGGGATGTTCAGTCAAATCGTCTGGAAGCTTCGTGGGGGCTCTAAATAGCCTGCGTCGTCACTGTGGCTCGCTGCCGACGGTTGCGGTTTCGACACTCGCCGGAGCGAGCCCTCGGGCAGCTTCGTCGCGCACGGCCCGCACTCCAGCGCTTCGCGGACCATCCGGCTCTAGCCGTAGATAGGCATCCAGCTCCTCGACCATCGCCGCCGAATTGTTCTGCCTTCGATCGATCTGCGCCAGCAGCAAGTGTGCCATCGCAAAATTCGGAGCATACAGCACCGCTTGCTTCGCGCTCTGCTCCGCCTCCGGCACACGCCCAGCCGTGTACAGGACCCACGCCAAAGTGAAATTCCCCCGCGGGCTGGTCGGCTCGAGCGTCAGGCCTAACCGGATAAAAGCCAGCGCATCGTCAAACTGCTTCGCATTCCCCAGGGTCAACCCCAATCCAAACAGCGGCGGCGCAAAGCGCCCATCGCTCAATTCAATCGACTTGCGAAACGCGGCCTCGGCCTGTGCGCTCAGCTGCAGCTCCAGATCCGCGAGTCCTACCTTGTAATATGCCTCGTAGAAATCCTTGTACGCTGCAATCGCTTTCTGAAACTCCGCGATGCTGCCGGCCCAGTCCTGACGCGCGAACCGTTGAGTGCCTTTGTTGTAGGCGTTGCGCGCCTTCTCTGGAATGATCAGCTCGCGCATGGATACGGTGGGAGCAAATCCAGCCGCTCCACTTCCGCCGCTCTGCTCGGGCCTCGACTGCCCTAGGCTCATCAGCGGTAACACAAAGAACGTTAGGCAGCTGGTCGCTACTAGGCGGGCCCCGGTCATCGCAGCACCTCTTGTTGCAGGAAGGAAACTCTGCCCCTGAGCAGAAGGAAAACGCTTCCCCTGAATTAGATATAGTTTGAAGAGGATTTGGATTCACGGAAGCCGTAAATTTAATAATGTGCAAGGTGAAACACCTGGCCATTCGTACAGGGTCCACAGTATGCCGCGCGCAGAGTTTCCATGGCGCGCATCTTCCCTTTGGGGAGATTGTCACTTATTTTGACGCTGATCTCGCGCTGCGAGGATGGAATTTGGCTGTGGCTGGACTTCGAAACGCTCCTATCGCCGCTTCGTGCCGAAACTTGACAATTTTAGCCGACTGTATAAACTCCCCCACAAGCACAGCTGGCCATCACTCAGGTCACCCGAAAATGTCCCACCTTGGGACAGTCCAAAATATGCTCTGAAGGGAATCAAGGGAGGCAGGATGTCCAAACTTACGCTCGCGGGCGTGATTCTCGCGCTTTCATTTCTTGGCGAACGGGACCGCCTCGGCGCAGAGCCTATGTCCCCTCAATGGCACTACTAGCAACAAGCTCGTGTGCGTGCTCCCACAGGTGTATGGGCCTTTTGGGCTTGGGCCCGGTCCAGGCGCACCGCTGATCTTCAACAAGCATCAGTCGCATTTTCAGGGTAATTTCCTCACCAGCTTTGATCCGATCAACGAAGCTGTGGGCATCCAGGTGTCACAATTGCCGACGGCTTCGCCCTCGTCCGGCATCTCTTTTACCTATGATCCTGCGCTGAAGACGTTTTCGCCTTCCACCGAAGAAACCCTCGGACCAATTCTTGGCGAGCGGGCGGGCACGATCGGACGACGCAAGCTCTACGTTGCTTTCAGCTTTCAGTATTTTGATTTCGATACCCTCGACGGGAAGGATTTGAGCACGCTCCACACAGTATTCCAACACGCGCCTTTCCTACCGCCGTTTCCACCGGCATTTGGAATTACGTCTTGCCCAAACACTACCGGACTGACTGTGGCTAATGGATATGCAAACGCCACGGGCGTCGCTCCCTGCTTTGTTCGCGATTTTGTCACTTCAACGGTTAACATAGGTCTCAATGTACATCAGTATACGATCTACGCGACCTACGGGATCACCTCGCGTCTCGACGTTTCCGTGGCGATTCCGATTCTGAATGTGCAGACCACCGACACCGCCGACACGACGATTCATCCGAATTCTGTTCCACCGGTGGATCCGGTAAATTTTCCCGGCGGGGTTTTTCATGCTTTCAATCCGGCGACGGTTCCCAGCTGCCCCCAGTTGCCGCTGACCACGCCTTGTTTGCACGCTACCTTCTCCAGCTCAGGTAGCGCCACGGGGATCGGAGACGTCGTCCTCCGCGGAAAATACGAGGCTTATAAAGGGGAACATCTGGGCGTGGCTCTGGGCGTGGATGTCCGCGTACCCAGCGGAGACGCGGAAAATTTCCTGGGCTCCGGTGCCACCGGCGTCAAGCCGTTTGGCGTCATCTCCTACGCCGCTCGGGTTTCGCCGCACGCCGTAATCGGGTACGAGGTGAACGGTAATTCGATCCTGGCGGGAAACTTTGTGTCTGTCTCGGCGGATACCAAGGGTTCGATTCCCAATCGCTTCATCTACGTTGTGGGCGCCGATGTGGCCGTCACAAAGCGCTTGACGGGCGCATTTGATATCTACGGACAGCGCTTGTTCGGTGTCCCGCAGCTTTCCTCCTCCACGTTTACAGATCTGGGCAGCTGCAGCGACGCAAACTGCGACGTCCTGACGCCGGGAACGACGCATCCAAACTTGACCGTCGGAAAGACGGACTACAACATCACAAGTGCATCTCTCGGGCTAAAGTATCGAGCGTTCCGCCACCTGGTGCTCACGGGCAACGTGCTGTTGAAAGTGGACGATAACGGTCTCCGCTCCAAGGCCATTCCTCTGGTGGGCGCAGCTTACAGCTTTTAGGTGTTGAGCGGCCTGCCGGAAGAGTGAGCTAATCCAGGAAAAGAGATTGTCCTTCTAACCCGCCCCGTCATGGGAACAAACTCATCGACCCATTCAGAGAAGTGGCGTTAGCTCCGATTCGAACGCACTTGTGTATTCAAACCCGACCACTTTTTTCCGTAGTATTCCTTCGCGGTCGTATAGCATCGTTGTCGGTAATCCTTCAATGCCGCCGAACTTCTGCTTCAACTCATCAACCGCGACGGCCAGGGGATAACGTACTCCTATTCTTTTTGCGAAAAGAATTGGATCTTCGGTATCCGCCATAGTGTCGAATTTGAGGCCAATAACCGCAAATCCGCGAGGGCCGTAGCGGTCTGCCAGTTCCTGGTAGCCCGGCATCTCTTTCTTGCAGGGCTGACACCATGTGGCCCAAAAATCAATCAGTGCCACTTTGCCCCGAAGGTCAGCCGAGGAAATATCTCGACCTTGCAAGTCTTTCACAGAGAACTCGGGTAGGCGGGAGCCGATTTCACCTGCCGTGCTTACAAGCTCCTGCGGTTGCGGGCGCCCCGACCGATGCTGATTGCATCCGGCCAGCCCGATCACCGCGAGGCTCAAAAATAGCAGGCTCCGACTTAGCATCTATTCTTTCTTCTGTACATTGAGAATCAGTAGCTTCAGAGGAGCCGAAAGGTCCGGGATCTCCTCTCCGGCGGGTTTCCTGTATAACTCACCATAAATCGTGACCATTGCAGGGAATTCATAAGCGGTTCGATGTTTTCAGTAAATCATTCGGCGCAATCGCGAACGATTGATTCGGCTCAACCTGAAAGACGAAATTTCCCGCAGAGTCTTTCACGATTCTTCCGCGTGCGGTCATATCCATCTGTGCCACCGTCACACCGCTGTCATAAGTGGCTTTCAGAAGCTGCGCAGGAGCAATGTGCCCGTCTTCTTTGGCCGTGATATCAACTTTTCCATCGATCAAGGTTACTTCGACTTTTTGAACGCCAGACTGGCGCCCGAGGTGTTTTTTCACCCCAAATGCTCAATAGTTGCACGTCATCCCTTCGACGCGCATTTCGATGCGCTGGACCTGCGCCTTCGACAGCGGCACCAGTACGGAACTAAACAGAAACAGCAACGCCAGTTTTCTTGTGTTCACCGTTCCTCATCCTCCCCGGAAACTTGCCCGACAACTTGATTTCGCTATCAACAACGCGGATTCGCTGGCTCTTAATGATGAAACCGGAACTGCTGCGTAATACCGAAAGTAATGAAACGCCGAACCGGGACGTGCACTATCGGGGGAGCCGTACCAGCCAACTGGGACACGGTGATAGCTGCGGAGTGAGCTTGCTCTGGGCTCAATCCTTGATTCGCCCAATGCGCAACGTCCCAATCCATACCGAACCAAATGTGCATTCCGGGACGCACCCCTGCGAAGGTCTTGATTCCCGCTAGAAGCGCGCCGCCACCGCTCCCGAATTGGGTGACTCCGGCAATGGTGTCATCCTGACGATGCATCCACACCAGGGTCGGGCCAATAAGCAATTCGCGTTTGACGTCCTTCGACTGGTATGCCCTGTACGACATCCAGAAGCGTGATTCGAGTTCAATACCGAGCCGTGTCGCCTGCGTCCCGGTGGTGCGCAAAAGAGATTTGAAATCCTCATCCGCTACCAGACGTTTCATATTAAACACGCCGGTGTAGGTCCAATTCGCTCCAAGAAAAACATCAGTCGAACCACTTCCGGCTTGCAGACTCGCAGGCAGAAGATTTCCGTTAATGTCATTAAAGTCGGTTCGGCCCGTCGGCAGTTTGGGCCCAAACGTCACCGACGCTTGCGTCGTGCCTCGCTCTGAATCTTGCCGATAGAAGCGATACTTTACCAGCACCATGACATCGCCAATGCCCGTACCCCCGTTTATAAGATTTCCGTTCGTTGGGGGCATTTCATAGTGATTGGTTATCACCGGCACCCATACCGTCACGTCAAAATTGCGATAGAAGCCCCACCTGAAAATAAAGGAACCCGCGTGAGAAAAGGTCGGGCGGGCCGCCTGAGGAATGATCTCCGAAGGGTTCGAAATCAGACCGCGTGTCGTAAAATTCGAGTCGAAGGAGACGAGCCCACCGCCCGGAAACATCGTCGGACCCGTTTCGGGCGCTGGATCTTGGCCCCTGGCTAGAGGAGTATGAAACGACGAGAGCGCTAACAGGTACACCCAAATGAATCGCCGGCAAGCTATCGGCTTTCGGAATCTCACAACTTTCCCCCGGCACAAAATAGCGGTGCCGAAAGCGGCTTCAGTTCGCCTTCCACTAGCAGGCTGCGGAAAAAGTCAGATTTGTCATCCCGAACCCCCGTCGTTTGCCGGGTGAGGGATCTGCTGTTCGCAAGAAAACCAAGCAAAAAGCAGATTCCTCACCCCGTTCAAAAACCGAACGGAGTTCAGAATGACATATTTTTGAGTTTTTCCGCAGGCTTCTAAGAGTTCATCGCATGAACACCGCCGCTTTACCGTCACCTGGTCAACAGGCGTTGATCTTGTGCACGAATCCTATCAGAAAGTAACCGCCAAGCTGCCGAAAACCTCGCCGCTCCCATCAACCGATGAATAAGGGATGGCTCTTACCGTTTGTCGTACACAACAATGGTGCTCTCCTGAAGCTCTCTGTTCCAAATTGGTCCTTGACAGAATGTTACCAGTCTGTTATGCTACGTCGTGTTAACTCAAATAATAATTCGAACGCGTGGCGCCTGCCTCAGTCCCTCTGACGTCCCGCCGCAAAGACTCTTTTCGACCGTAAGTCCTTTAGAATCCGCACTTCCGAAAAACGCGCTCGTAACTCATTTAGAATCCGCAGATCCAAAAACACGACACTTAAAGTCCTTTAGAATCCGCACTTACAAAAAAAGGGTGGGGGGTGGGGGGAATTGTTAACTCGCATGGAGGCCCGGAAACTCCATGCGGTCCTGACTGAGAACATCACGGCGAAGCGACCGGGAATCCGAAGACAATTCGATCGGGCATCTGCAATCCGCAAAATAAATACTGTTCGCTCGGAACGATTCTTTGCGTTTGACGGTAGACGAGTTGACGGCTAGTTTGGCTGAATGAGCGAGGAACTCTTGCACTTGGAAGAGCTTACACGACACGGAGAAGCGATTGGGTTTTTGCACTCGATTGGGCGGCGGATGGCTGCGGCTGATCCGTTGAACGAGGTACTGGCTAGGATTGTGGACTTTGTGGCGGCCGTGGTGAAGTGCGACTCCTGCTTTGTGTATGTGCTGGAGGGCAAGAATTTGATTTTGCGGGCCTCGAAGAATCCGCACCCGGAGATTGTGGGCCGGTTGAAATTGCCTGTGGGGCAAGGGATTACCGGGTGGGTGGCGGAGCATCGCGAGCCCGTGGCCGTGGGTTCCGAGGCGTTCAAGGATTCGAGGTTCCAGTCCTTTAATGAATTGCCCGAGGACCGCTACGAGGCGTTTCTTTCGGTGCCGATTCTTTGCCGGAACAAGCTGGTTGGCGTGATCAATTTGCAGCACCGGCGGGCGCATACGCATAGCGAGGCGGAGATTCAGCTCATTTCCACCATTGGATTTTTGGTGGGGGCCGAAGTGGAGATGGCTCGGCTAGAGGAGGAGAATTCGCAGCTTTCCGAAGAACTGGAGTCGCGAAAGATTGTGGAGCGGGGGAAGGGCATTTTGATGCGCGATTTGCGGATTACCGAGGAAGAGGCTTATTTGATGCTGCAGAAGCAGAGCCGTCAACGGAGATTGTCGATGCGGGAAGTGGCGGAGGCCATTATTTTGAGTGAGGAAGTGCGGCGGGCGCAGGCCAAGGGGGCCTCGGTTTAGGTTTGCGGTCAAAGAGTTTCCTCAGGGGCTAAAGCCCGTCGTTCAGAGCTGGCTTATGTCGGAGCTGAAGCTCCGACCCCCTTAAATCGAATCGAGATGAGGCTCGAACCCGAGAATCAATCGAACTGAAGCTCCCGAGAATCCGATCGAGCTGAAGCTCCCGAGAATCCTGTCGGCTTGAAGCCCGGTTTGCCATAATCGCGGGCCGCGCTAGATCCCAGCGCCTACATGCGTGGAATACGACTGGCGGATTTAGCTTTTTTCTTCTTTTGCTTTCTTCATGTGGTCTTTGAATACCTGGAAGAATTCTTCGGTGGCTAGTTGGTGCAGAAGATCTTTGCGGTCATCTGGGCTCAAGTCTCTTGTCGCTATTTCTGCTCTGGCTTCGCCCAGGGCTCTGACCCATCCTTCGTATTCTGGGCCGAACTGGATTTCCAGCTCTTTGCGTAAGCGCTGCGCTAACGCTGGGCTTTCGCCGGAGGTGGAGATGGCGATTTGCAAGGGGCCGCGGCGGACTACTGCTGGATAGTAGAAGTCGCAGAGGTGCGGGACGTCTACTACGTTGCAGAGGACTCCCTGGCGTCGCGCTTCGGTGAAGATTTGTTCGTGTACAGCGGGCGAGTTCGTTGCGGCTATTACCAGGAACATGCCTTGCAGATCGCTTGGATCGAAGTTGCGCTGCTGCCACGTTAGCTTTTTTTCCGCGGCCCACTGCTGGATCTTTGGAGTGGCTTCCGGGGCTACTACCTGGATTTTGGCTTCGGCTTCCAGGAGGCCTTCGATTTTGCCTTCGGCTATTGTGCCTGCGCCTACTACCAGGCACGGGCGATTTTCCAGCTTCAGGAAGAGGGGGAAGAGTTTTGGTGGCGGTTGGCGGGTCATTTGGTGATGTCTGGTTGATTCTAGCAGGTGGGGAATTTAGAGACTGTCGGCTGTTGCCGCTCTTGAATGCGCGGGTTGGTTGACCTATGCGAGAGACTTTCTTCAGGGGCTGAAGCCCGAACCTGCCTAGCGCTAGCGTCGGAGCTAAAGCTCCGACCTCCTAAAGAGAAAAGCTCTCGGAGGAAACCTTAAGAACTTTTCGTGGAAATTTGAGAACCTTTTGGATGAATCTCAACAACTCCAGGAAACCGGGTGATTCGGGAGGAATTTTGGATTTGTGGCAGAGTAGTTGTTGATGGCTGCGCCTCGGACTTCTTTGGCCTCGGCTCGCGTCGCGTTTAACTATCCCAGCTTCAGCTTGTATCAGTTGGCTCGGTTTTGCATTGTGCTGGCTACCGAGATGCAGTCGGTGGCCGTGGGCTGGCAAGTCTACGAGATTACGAAGCGGCCTTTGGATTTGGGGCTGGTGGGGTTGGCGCAGTTCCTGCCTGGCGTTTTGCTCTTTCTGGTTTCTGGACATGTGGCGGACCGTTACGACCGGCGAAAGGTGGTAGTGGCGTGCTATGCGGCTTTCGGCGGATGCTCCGGGCTTTTGTTGCTTGCTGCGTTGCGGCACACGCATTCGGTCTATCCCATTTATGTGGTGGTGATTTTGATTGGGATTGTGCGGGCGTTCAATGCGCCGGTGAGTCGTGCGCTGCTGCCGCAGTTGGTGCCGGAGGAGCGTTTCCCGAACGCAGTGGCGTGGGCGTCCAGCGTTTTTCAGACCGCGACGATTCTAGGGCCGTCGGCTGGGGGAGTGGTTTACGCGGTGGCGCGGGGACCGTGGGCGGTCTACGCGTTGGCGGCGATCGCGGCGATGGTGGCGACGGTTTGTGCGTGGCAAATCAAAGTGGAGTCGAAAGCGCGTGCGAGAGAACCCATAAACGTGGCGAATGTCTTGGCGGGGTTCCACTACATCTGGCGCCAGAAATTAATTCTCGGGGCGATCTCGCTGGATCTGTTCGCGGTGTTACTTGGTGGAGCGGTGGCGCTCTTGCCGGTGTATGCACGGGAAATTCTGATGACCGGCCCGTGGGGACTAGGGATTTTGCGGAGTGCGCCGGGCATCGGGGCGGCGGCTATGGCGGTTTATTTGGCTCATAAGCCGTTGCGAGGGCGCGTTGGGGCCAAGATGCTTTGGTGCGTGGCAGGGTTTGGCGTGTTTCACGATTTTGTTCGGGATCTCGCGGAGTTTGACGCTCTCGCTGATTGCGCTGGTGTTTGTAGGGGCGAGCGACATGGTCAGCGTCATTGTGCGGAGCACGTTGATTCAGATTGCTACGCCGGATGCGATGCGCGGGCGAGTGAATGCTGTGGATATGGTGTTTATTGGGGCTTCGAATGAGTTGGGGCAGTTTGAGTCGGGGTTGACTGCGCATTGGTTTGGGACCGTGCCGGCAGTGGTTTGGGGGGGGGATTGGGACGCTTTTGGTAACGGCTGGGTGGGCTTGGTTGTTTCCGGAGTTGCGGGAGGCGGATCGGTTGACGACCGCGCGGGATTGAGGGGTTTTGTGATGGGGTGCGGTGGCTGGGGCGGCTTGTGGGCGGCGTTTTGTGCGCGGGGAACAGGTTTAGGGCGGGCGTCGCCGGGCGGGGCCCTTCGAGGCTCAGGATAAACAGGCCCCGCCCGGCAAGGGATCGGGGTTATTGGGTCCGGGTTATTGGATCAGCGTTATTTCGCGTGATTTTTGGTGAAGGTGAATCGTTATCTGGTTGGGGCTACTCCGGTGGTGATGGAGCAGGACCGCCTGGGGGAGCTAGTGTTAGGGCCGCTTTTACTGTTGGGGAGATTTTGTCGGCGTTGGCCAGGAGTTGGCTTACTTGCCATAGCTGGGAGTCGGTCAGGCGGCCTTTGAAGCCGGGCATGCCGGTCAGACGGATGCCGTGGGCGGCTTTCCAGTAGGTCTCCCAGGCGGGGTCGTCGGTTACGCCAGTGCCTTTGAAAAGTTCAGGAGGCTTTGGATACATGCCTTCGGAGATGGCGCTTGGGGCTACGCCGGGCAGGCCGTGGCAGACCGCGCAGTTTTGTTTGTAGACGTCGGCGCCGGCCAGGAAGTTGGTCTCGTCGGCAGGCACGGGCGGGTTGGACTTTTCTTGCTTCGCCAGGTAAGCATTCAAAGAGGCGTGCGCGAGTTTTCTTTCGAAGAGCAGGGGGGGATCGGTCACCGCGACCGGGGCGAGGCCTGTTGAAAAGTAAAGCCAGAGTCCTCCCAGCACCAGAGCAGCTCCTAAGATGATGCCGACGATGAGCGCTTTAAGCATGAGCTTGCGGTCCCCTTCGATGGATTGTCGAAGCTGTAGAAACTCTCCGCGAATCGGTGCCCCGCTTTGGGGTGTGTCAGTGTACGAAATCTTTGCAAATCTCGCATGCAATAAAATAGGAATTTCCCAGGGCCCGTTATCCGGAGCACTGGTCCTGTGGGCGGCGAGACTACTTTGGGCGTTTTCCAACGATTTGGGGCCAGAACGCGCGGTAACCTTTCGCCATCGACGACCGTCTTACATATCCTAGGCATTGGGGGAACTTTCCGATAGGCTTCTTCCGTGTGAGCGGCCTTAATCACTAGAGATTGCGAGCAAACACCTTGCCGGCGGAAGACCTGATGGCCGTGTTGTCGTTGGGACTGGAGAGAAGGAATGGGGCATTTGAAAACGACGGAATTGCCGGAGCCGTACACCGATCTGGCTAGTTCTGGGCGGACTCCTCAGGAGACAGGGGCGCGGGTGGATTTGGATTGTCGCGCTGGTGGCCGTCCTTGCGCTCGGCGTGTGGTACTTCCGGTCTAAGGGAAGCACGGAAGCGATGGGACCGGGTGGGCCGCAAGGGCAATTCGGAGGAGGGCCGGTGCCAGTTGTGGTGGCCACGGCTCGGCGCGGGGATCTGCCAGTGTATTTCAACGGCTTGGGCACGGTTACGGCGTTCAACACGGTGACGGTGCGTAGCCGAGTCGATGGGCAGATCGTGAAGATCAATTTTACCGAAGGGCAGACCGTTCACGCGGGCGACGCGCTGGTGGAGATCGACCCGCGGCCGTATCAGGTGCAGTTGGAGCAGGCGGAAGGGCAACTGGCGAAAGATCAGGCGCAACTGCAGGACGTGAAGGTCGACTACGACCGGTATCAACAGCTTTTCAAAGAAGGCGTGGTTCCGAAACAGCAGGTGGATACGCAGCAGGCGCAAGTCGGACAGTATCTGGGCGCGATCAAAGCGGATCAGGCGGCCATCGATAACGCCAAGCTGCAGATCACGTATTCGCACATCACGGCGCCGATCACCGGACGGGTGGGACTGCGGCTGGTGGACATGGGCAACATCGTTCATGCGACGGACACCACCGGGCTGCTCGTCATTACGCAGCTGCAGCCGATTGCGGTGATTTTCAGTCTGCCGCAGGACCAACTGTCGCAAGTGATGAGCAAGCTGCACGGCGCGCAGCTTCCGGTCGAGGCGTACGATCGTGACGATACGACGAAGATCGCGACCGGCAAGCTGCTCACGATCGACAATCAGATCGATACGACTACGGGCACATACAAGCTGAAATCCGAATTTGGGAACGAAAAAAACACGCTGTTTCCGAACCAGTTCGTGAATATCCATCTGCTGGTGGACACCAAGCGCAATGTCACCATCGTTCCGTCGACGGCGATTCAGCGCGGTCCGCAAGGTACGTACGTTTACCTGGCGCAGAAAGACAACTCGGTGAAGATTCGGCCGGTTACGATGGCGCTGTCGTCGGGGAACTCGGTGGGGATCACAAAGGGATTGCAGGCAGGCGATGTGGTGGTTGTGGACGGACAGGACAAATTGCAGGATGGAAGCAAGATCGAGGCTCGAAATGCCTCGGGCGGATCGACGAATCCGCAAGCGGAACAGGCGCAAGATCAAGAGGAAGCGCCGAGCGTGACTCCGGCGTTCGCTGATAGTCCTCAGAACTCAGCGTTGCCCGCGAGCAAAGGCACGAAACAATGAGTCCATCGCGGCCGTTTATTCTGCGGCCAGTTGCGACGACCCTGTTAATGGTCGGCATCCTGCTTGTGGGCTTCGTGGCCTACAAGCAATTGCCGATTTCGGCGTTGCCGCAGGTTGACTATCCCACGATCCAGGTGCTGACGTTTTATCCCGGGGCCAGCCCGGAGGTCATGACGTCGTCGGTGACGGCGCCGCTGGAGCGGCAGTTCGGGCAGATACCGGGATTGAACCAGATGACGTCGACGAGCTCGTTTGGGAGCTCGATTGTCACGCTACAGTTTGTTCTGGATCTCAATATCGACGTTGCCGAGCAAGAAGTGCAGGCGGCGATCAATGCAGCGTCGAACCTACTGCCGACGGATCTTCCGAACCCGCCGATCTACAGCAAGATTAATCCAGCGGATTCGCCAATTCTGACTTTGGCGCTGACCTCATCGAGCCTGCCGCTGTCGCGGATCGAGGATCTTGCGGAGACCACGCTCTCGCAGAAGATTTCGCAATTACCAGGCGTGGGCCTGGTCAGCATCGGAGGCGGGCAGCGGCCTGCGGTGCGGATTCAGGCGAACCCAACGGCGCTGGCAGCGTACGGCCTAAGCCTCGAGGATCTTCGTACTGCGTTGGGACAAGCCAACGTCGACCAGGCCAAGGGCACCTTCGATGGTCCCCATCAGGCGTTTACGATCGGCGCGAATGACCAGTTGCTGACCAGCGATGGCTACCGGCCGCTGATCATTGCCTATAAGAATGGTGCGCCGGTGCGCGTGAGCGACGTGGCGACTGTGTTTGACGGCGCCGAAAACGCGAAGCAGGCGGCCTGGGCGAACGAGCATCCCGCGGTGATCCTGAACATTCAGCGGCAGCCGGGCGCCAACATCATTGCGGTGGTGGATCGCGTGAAGAAGTTGCTGCCGCAACTGCAGGCATCGCTGCCGAGCGCGGTGCAGGTACAAATTCTAACGGACCGAACGACGACGATCCGCGCGTCGGTGGAGGATGTGCAATTTTCGCTGGTACTGACCATCGCGCTGGTGGTGATGGTGATTTTCTTGTTCTTGCGGAGCGCGCGGGCGACGGTGATTCCGGCGCTGGCGGTGCCGCTGTCGATTGTCGGGACGTTCGGTGTGATGTATTTGCTGGGCTACAGCTTGAACAATCTTTCGTTGATGGCGCTCACGATCTCGACGGGGTTCGTGGTCGATGATGCGATCGTGATGATCGAAAACATCAGCCGCTTTATTGAAGAGGGGGAAACGCCGCTGCAGGCGGCGTTGAAGGGATCGGAGCAGATCGGGTTCACGATTTTGTCGCTGACGGTTTCGCTGATTGCGGTGCTGATCCCGTTGCTGTTCATGGGCGACATCGTGGGGCGGTTGTTCCGTGAATTCGCGATCACGCTGGCGGTGACGATCATCGTTTCGGCTTTCGTTTCCTTGACGCTTACGCCGATGATGTCGGCGAAGCTGCTGAAGCGCCAGGATGAGAGCCAGCAGGGGTGGTTCTACCGGACGTCGGAGCGAGGCTTTACCGCGGTGATTGATTTCTACGGGCGCACATTGCAATTCGTGTTGCGATACCGCACGACAACGCTGCTGGTGACGGTCGCGACGCTGGTGGGCACCATCCTTCTTTATGTCTATGTGCCCAAGGGGTTTTTCCCGGTGCAAGATACGGGCCTCATCATGGGGGTTTCGGAAGGCGCGCAGAACACATCGTTCGCGGCCATGGCGCAGCATCAGCAGGCTCTGGCGAGCGTGATCCTGAAGGATCCGGGGGTGGAGAGCCTGTCGTCGTTCATTGGAATCGATGGAACCAACGCGACGATGAATAGCGGAAGAATTCAGATCAATCTAAAGCCGTTGAAAGAGCGCAAGGCCTCTGCGTCGGAAATTATTCGGCGGCTGCAACCGGAGATCGCCAAGGTCGATGGCATAACGCTGTTTATGCAACCGGTGCAGGATCTGACGGTGGAAGATCGCGTAAGCCGCACGGAATTCCAGTACAGCCTGGAGGATGTGGACCAGAAAGAGCTGGCGTACTGGACGCCTAAATTAATAGAGAGGCTGCAGGCGCTTCCGGAATTGCGCGACGTAACGAGCGACCAACTCAATCAGGGTTTATTGGCGACGTTGACAATCGATCGCGATACGGCGTCGCGGCTGGGCATCCTGCCGGCGACGATCGACAACACCTTGTACGACGCGTTTGGGCAGCGGCAAGTCTCGACGATGTTCACGCAGTTGAATCAATACCACGTGGTTTTGGAAGTGAACCCGCAGTTCCAGCAGGATCCCGATCAGCTGAAGAATATTTATGTGCATTCGTCGACGGGGCAGCAGGTGCCGCTGAGCGCGTTCACGCACTTCGAGCCTGGCGCTACGGCACTGGCGATTAACCATCAGGGGCAATTTCCGGTGGTAACGCTTTCATTTAACCTTGCGCCGGGAGTTTCTCTAGGGGACGCGGTGAACTGCGATCAATCGAGTGAAAGAGGAAATCGGGTTGCCGGCCAGCATTCAGGCGACGTATCAAGGCACGGCCGCGGCTTTCTTGAATTCACTGGCCAACGAACCGATATTGATCCTGGCGGCGATCATCACCGTTTACATCGTTCTGGGCGTGCTGTACGAAAGCTATATTCATCCGATCACAATCATTTCCACGCTGCCGTCGGCGGGTGTCGGGGCGATCCTTGCGCTGTTGTTGTGCCGTACCGAGTTCAGCGTCATCGCACTGATCGGCATCATTCTGTTGATCGGCATTGTGAAGAAAAACGCCATTATGATGATCGACTTCGCGCTGGAAGCCGAGCGGAAGGAAGGGAAGGCTCCGCTGGAAGCCATCTACGAAGCGTGCCTGCTGCGTTTTCGTCCGATCATGATGACAACGATGGCGGCGTTGCTCGGCGGGCTGCCGCTGGCTCTAGGCAGCGGAGTAGGTTCCGAACTTCGCCGGCCCCTGGGTATTACGATCGTTGGCGGGCTGCTGCTGAGCCAGTTGCTTACGCTGTACACGACGCCGGTGGTGTATCTGGCGTTCGATTCGCTGGCGCGGCGAGCGCGGCGGCGATTCCACATCACCAATCCGGTTGAGCAACTGGCGGATACGGACTAAGGCTGTGGCGGGCACACTGTGAAATTCTCGTCCAATTTCTCGGCGCCATTCATCCGGCGACCGGTCGCGACCTCCCTCATTTCGCTCGCGATCTTGCTCGCGGGAGCAGTGGCCTTCACGTTTCTTCCGACCGCGCCGCTGCCGCAGGTCGATTTTCCCACGATCAGCGTCTACGCGAATTTGCCGGGGGCGAGTCCTGAGACGATGGCGTCCGCGGTGGCCACGCCGCTGGAGCGGCAGTTCGGTCATATCGCGAGCGTCAGCCAGATGGTCTCGACCAGCCAGCTTGGTAATACCAACATCACTCTGCAGTTCGACCTGAATCGCAACATCGACGCGGCGGCTCGCGACGTGCAGGCGGCGATCAACGCGGCTCGCGGCCAGCTTCCGGTGGATTTGCCCGGCCAGCCGGGATATTGGAAGGTCAATCCCGCGGACTCGCCGATCATGTTGCTGGCGATGAAGTCGGAGAACATCCCGCTGCCGGAAATCTACGACGCCGCAGATTCCGTGATCGCGCAGAAACTCCGCCAGGTTATCCGGCATTGGCGAGATCTTTGTTGGCGGTGGAGCGCGTCCCGCGGTGCGCGTGCAGGTGAATCCTGGCCAGATCAACAACTACGGCATCAGCCTGGAAACTGTACGCTCGGTGCTGAGCTCGGCCAATTCAAACCGGCCGAAGGGCCAGCTGAGTAATGCTGGGCGCGCCTGGGGAGTGGCAGACAGCGACCAACTATTCAAGGCGAACGAGTACCGCCCGGTGATTGTCACCTGGCATAACGGATCGCCGGTGCGGCTCTCTGATGTCGCTAACGTGACGGACTCGCTCGAAGATGTTCACAACGCAGGCTTCATCAACGGCGGCCCGGGGATTGTTCTGGTGATCTTTCGCCAGCCTGGCGCCAACATGATTGAAACGGTGGATCGGGTGAAAGCGTTGATGCCGCGGCTGCAGGCCTCGATCAATCCTTCGATACACCTGAGCGTGATCATTGACCGGACTACCACGATTCGCGCCTCGATTCATGAGGTCGAGATCACCCTGATCATTTCGGTGATCCTGGTCATCCTGGTTGTTTTTGTTTTTTTGCGAAATTATTGGGCGACGCTGATTCCCAGCGTCGCGGTGCCACTCTCGCTGGTGGGCACATTCGGCGTGATGTATGTCTGCGGCTACAGCCTGGACAATCTCTCGCTGATGGCGCTCACGGTTTCCACGGGTTTCGTGGTGGACGATGCCATCGTGGTCATCGAAAACATCACTCGGCACCTGGAGGCGGGAATGAAACCGTTCGCCGCGGCGATGCAAGGGGCGCGCGAGATCGGTTTTACGGTTGTCTCCATGAGCACTTCGCTGGTCGCCGTGTTCATCCCCATTCTGCTGATGGGCGGCATCGTGGGCCGGCTGTTCCGCGAATTTGCGATCACGCTGAGTGTTGCCGTGGGTATCTCACTGCTGGTTTCGCTGACGACGACGCCCATGATGTGCGCGCTGTTTCTCCGACGCGACACTGAACGTCACGGTCGGCTCTACCATTTTGCGGAAGCAGGCCTTCGAGCGGTTGTTGCGAAGTTACGACGTTGGCCTGCGCTGGGTTCTGCGCCATCAATTCGTAATGCTTTGCGTGACGATTCTCACCATGTTCGTCAGCGTGGGCTTGTATATCTTTACTCCCAAGGGATTTTTCCCGCAGCAGGACGTCGGCCGCATCATGGGCTTCATCCAGGCCGACCAGGACGTCTCGTTCGACACCATGCGCGAAAAGGTGAAGAGGTTCACGGAGGTCGTTCGTCAAGATCCCGCGATCGACACGCTCACGGCGTTCACCGGCGGAGGCGGCGGAAACAACAGCGGCCGGTTTTTCGCGCAGCTCAAGCCGCTTGGCGAGCGCAAGATCAGCGCCGACATGGTCATCGAGCGACTTCGTCCGAAGCTCGACGCCATTCCGGGCGCTTCGCTTTTCTTGCAGGCGATACAAGACATAAACGTCGGCGGGCGCTTTGCCGGCGCGCAATATCAATACACTTTGCAGGCCGACCGCATCGGCGACTTGGTGGAGTGGGCGCCGCGGCTGATGGAGCGCATGTCCAAGATCCCGGAACTGCGCGACGTCAACACCGATCAGCAATTGAAAGGACTTCAAGCTTCACTGGTGATTGATCGCGACACCGCCGGACGCCTCGGCGTTTCCGTCGCCGAAATCGACAACACCCTCAACGACGCCTTTGGCCAGCGGCAGGTCTCCAACATCTACAAAGGCATCAACCAATATCACGTGGTCCTGGAAGTTCTTCCGGAGTTTCAGCGCAATCCCGAAACTCTTGCCAACATCTACGCCGCATCCAACACGGGCAAGCTTGTTCCCCTTAGCTCGTTCGCTCATTTCGAGCCGTCCAACAGCGCGCTCACCATCAATCATCAGGGCATTTTTCCGGCGATCACGCTTTCTTTCAACCTCGCGCCGGGCGGCTCACTTGGTCCGGCTGTCGAACAGATTCAGGCGGTACAGCGGGAAATGAACATGCCGCCGAGCGTACACGGAACGTTTCAAGGCACCGCTCAGGCGTTCCAGGATTCTCTGTCTTCGGAGCCGTTGCTGATCGTCTCGGCGCTTGCCGCGGTTTACATCGTTCTCGGAATCCTGTACGAGAGCTATATTCACCCCATCACGATTCTCTCGACTCTGCCTTCCGCGGGTGTTGGCGCGCTGCTGGCCATTCGCCTCATCAATGCCGATCTGAGCATCATCGCGCTGATCGGCATCATTCTCTTGATCGGTCTGGTGAAGAAGAACGCGATCCTGATGATCGACTTCGCGGTTCAGACCGAGCGCGAGGAAGGGAAGTCGAGCGTGGAGGCGATTTATCAAGCGTGCCTGCTGCGCTTCCGGCCCATCATGATGACCACCATGGCTGCTTTGCTCGGCGCTCTTCCATTGGCGCTGGGCACCGGCATGGGTTCCGAGCTTCGCCGGCCGCTGGGGATCACCATCGTGGGCGGGCTTATTTTCAGCCAGATGCTCACGCTGTTCACCACGCCCGTCGTTTATCTTTACATGGACCGCCTGCAGACTTGGATTCAGCGCTCCCGCGCTCACGCAGCTACGTCGCCCGCTGTAGCCCAAACCGACTAGCGAAATTCGTTCATTCGGGTCCTGTACTTTAATCCACTAGACAGCAAGGGGTGTTAGCGGTTATATGGAGGCACGGAAAGGTTCCGGGCAGGCCCTAGCCGTCGCGAACTCCCGAAATGGGTCTCCAGGATTCCCCGCCCTCGTTGAGACAATTCCGTGACCGCGTTGGGACATAAAAGGACTTGGCTTCAGTCGAACGATGATCTATCGTTTGGCGCCGTCCCATGCCCTGGACGTGAGATAACTCGCCAGAAGTCTGGTGCGACGCCGATTTCCGCGATGTTTGATAAACTCTGCGGGTTTCGACGGTCGGCTAGCCGAAGCTGTGCGGGTGTGTTGCGAACTTTCTTAATTTTGGCTTCATCAGTACGAATATTTTATGGGATGTATTAGAGGTTCGGGGGTTCCGGCTATGAAATCTCTTCTTTGCCTGCCCATGGTTTTGTTTGTTTCTTTTTGTCTGGGATCTTATCCGGAAGTTCGAGCTCAAGACGCAGCCCCTCCCGGCCCTTCCTCGTCACAAGGTGCAGTCGGTCAATCGTTGCCAGGGTCGAGCACAACGATTGCGATCCCTGGTCCGATTCGTTCGTTCCTACGCATGGCTGCGATCAGCCAGAAGGTTTCCCCCGAAGAGATCGCGCCCCTGCTGGCGCGCAACATCTTTTTGCTGGGCTATGAAGGACCACAGAACCAAGCTCGTGAAACCGAGTATCTCATCCTGTTGAATCGCTATGTACAGCAAGCCAGGGAATTGGTTGCGCTGGCCGGGCCCACCGGCGTGATTCACGTATCCAATTGCGAGGATGCCAAACCTCTGTTGCAGATATTGGGGTACCGGGCGCGGCCCGATTGCGGGCAAAAGAACACCTACGTCGAAACGGTAGATCCCCAGCGGGCATTTTTGACCATCGATTCGGGATTCCCCTTGCCGGAGCTGGAAAAGGTTCTTCAGGAGGGCAAATCGTTTGCCTACTCCGTCCCGACTTCCCGCGTCCCGCTGCTGTTCACCGAAGCGGATTGGACTGCGGCGGCTAGAAAAGCGAAAACCAACGAATCCAAAGATCTGATCGACACGCTGATCCACGATCCCGTTTTGGCGCGCCTCTATTGGGGCATGGGTCGAATCGACCGCGAGACGCAAGCTTCTTTGCACCAGTCGCCGGGGCTCAAGAAGCTCTACCCTGTCGCCGCCGTTCTGGATTTCTACGGAAGTCACATTCGCATTCGCTCCGGACGGGTCCAGGTCCCCGGAGGAACGCAAGCCGAAGCGGGCTGGAAAGACTTGGTTGGAGCTGGCGCGGACTCGCCGGGCGACTTTGTCGTCAAGTTGCTGTCCAAAGACAACGGCTGGCTCGCCGCCTACTTTGATTCGTTGTCGCGTGTCAATCAGGTGCAGCAGGCCCATTTTGCGGAAGCACGCAGATTGCGGCGCGATTACGAAGCGCTCCGCGGAAAAGAAAATTCCTCAGACGCCACTCGTGGCGTCTTCCGTGCGGACCCGCGCCTGTTACTTCTGCTGACGCGTCTTCAGTGGGATCCCAACGGCCAACCGCACGTCCCGGGAAATATTGACGCGTGGAAGAAAATCCTGAGTGAGAAGAGCGACTCGAACATTGTGCGTGAATGGGGCAGGCGTTCCAGACACTGGGACAACCCGGAGCAACTCCTCGAGGCTATGTTTGCGCTCTCCCGTGTGCAGTCGGAATCTGGCCCGCTGCAAGCTTACCTAATGATGTGTGACCTCGACAGCAGCCGCCCGAGCGACCATCGCTTGAGTCCCGATACCGTGGTTTTGCTGGCGACCAGATTTTCGCAGTTCAGCGACCAGTACCTGATCTTTTCTGAGTTTCCTGATCTGGACGACAGCTCGATCGCCAATTTCATTACCGTAGCCTCGACGCTGGACGGCATCCACAATCAGAGCCTGCGCGGCAATGCCATGGGGACGTTTCAGGCCACGGTCGGCATCTGGCAGATACTTGCGCGGCAAGGAGAAATACGCCGGGAGGATCTGAACAGTTCGTTCCAAAAAATCATCAAGCCGTTCGGCAAGGTCGGTTCTCCGACTCAACTATTCGACGCGGGGCGGAATTCGCTGCGCGAAGTCGCGCTGGTGGCGACCGGCAAACCACAGACTTCGCAGGCCCAGATCATCGACTTGCTCGCGGGTCCGGTGCAAGTGAGCGCGGAAGGCCAGCGGATGCATGAGGCGCTGGCGAATCGCATGCGCTCGGTCATGGATGCGCAGCGGCTGGTTTCGCTGGACACTCTGGTATCGCTCGGCGATGGTTTGCACGACGTCGCGCAGGTGAAGGCGGAAACCAGTACGCTGCTGCCGCTCGCCGCAGAGCTTCGCGAATTTGAAATGCCCCAACCTATTTTCAAGAACAGCGAGAGAGATCAGTGGGCCGCCGGCATCTACAACAATCATCACACGGAATTGCAGATGCGCACGGATTTGACCAAGGTCGTCAAGTCGCCGAATTCCGCCGAGCAACTGGCGACGGCGCGCGGCGAACTTGCTTCCTTGCTGCGAGATACGCTGGTCGGGCTTAACTACGCTTACTATGAACCACCCGGCGCGCAGATCCTCCACAACAATCCGCTCTTTGTGCGATCGCACGACTTTGCTGGAGATACCGTAACCGGCGTTGAAAAGCAAGCCTGGCAGGCTCCGCAATTGTTTGGCGCGGGTTCGCCCGCTGGTGGCGGCGCGCGCCTGGTCGGATCATTGGCCGATCTCCCGTATGTTTTGGCGGACGCGGAGCAGGACTTCATCGCCCCTGAAAACGTGCAGGCTCTTATCTGGCGCCAGGTGGTTCCGGGTCTCTTAACCAGCGCCGTGGTACCTCGGTGGTGGGGAATCAGCCAGACCGAACTGCACGCCGTTGCGCTTTACCAGCGGGCCGGCGAAGAACTTCTGGAAGCCGCCCAGCAGAACGAAGAACTCCGCAATCAGGTGTTGAATATCCTTTCCGATCGCATGTCTTCGCAGCGCATGGAGTTCGTCGAAGTAACGCTCCACGCCGGGCACGCGTCGCAGCTCTCGCTTGAATTAATGCCGGCCGACACCTTTTATCTAGCGGCCGAGTATCGCCGAAAATTTTCCGATCGCAAGGATTCCTTTGGCGCGGCAGGTGCCGAACTGATCGCCTTGGGTCAAAGCAATCCCGACGAGGTCAGCCTGGACCGTCTCTCGCGAGATTTCGGCGTGCCGCATCCCGCACTGGAGCAGAGTTATGCGCGGCAACTCTTGAACGTGCAGCCATTTCCCGCGTTTATGGGTTATTCCAGCCGCTTTCTGGCCGAATCCTGGGATTCCAATAATTTGTACTGGGCCCGGCTGGCCGATGAAAAAGGATATTCGCCAGTCCTGTTGAACCGCTTGGTTCCTGAACTTACACGTCGCATGGTCGAGAAGATATTCGCCACCGACCTGGAAGATTGGCCTGCGCTTTTGCGCGCGGCACGCGAGACCGGTGACGAGTTTCGGTTGGGAAAGAACGCCGCGGTCGCAAATACCACGGTGATTTCTCAGCCGTAGTCGATCTTGCAAGGCAATGCTTTTCGCTGCTGGCGGAAGCCGGCACGATGACATGCGTTAAATGGGGACAAGACGCCATGGCTAAACGATACTTCGTGGTTCTCGCATTGGTTGTCGGACTACTCTCGGGATCAGGAACGCGCATCGCGGCTCAACAGGACGGAACGCGCTTTCGCGTTTCTGTCGACCTGGTACAGTTAAACGTCGCGGTCACAGATTCAAAAGGGAACTACGTTACGGGCCTCAAGCCAACGGATTTCATTATTTCCGAGGACGGCATCACCGAAAAAGTCGCGACGTTTGAAGAAGGCAACGGACCGACGCGCCGGTTAATGGATGCTCCCCCTGAAACGGCGAAGGCCATCTCTGGAAGTGCCGGCCAGGGAGATGGTTCCTCGTCGCAAAATCCGAATGAAACGCTGGGCGAAGCCATCGCCGGCGCCAACGTGTTCATCCTGTTCGATACCAGCAATTATATGTATCGCGGCTTCGTGTTCGCGCAGGATGCCATTTCGGATTTCGTGCGCTCTCTGGAGACCGCCGACAAGGTCGCCTTCTATTCCTACAGCCGCGACCTGTACCGCTCCGCGCCCCTTACTGCCGATCGTACCGAGGTCGTTAAGGGCGTCCGCACCACAGTCGCCGGGGACGACGCCGCGCTGTACAACTCGCTATTGCTGACCCTGAAGGATGCCTCCACCTTCACAGGTAGGAAGGTCGTGGTGGTATTTTCGAACGGTCCCGACAATGCCAGCATGGTGCCGCCCGAAGACGTCGCCGAACTGGCGCAATCGACCGGCATCCCCATCTACATGATCAGTACTCGTGAGGCGAAGCTCGAGCCGGTCTCCACGGTAGTCTTCGAGCGCATGACCGCAGCCACCGGCGGCAAAGCTTATTTCGCGAACAGCTGGCGCGACGAACGCAAGGCTTTCGCTTCTATACGCGACGACTTGGGCCACCTCTATTCGTTCAGCTACTACCCGGAGCCCAATCCCAACCGCGGGTGGCGCGCCATCAACGTGAAACTCGTCGGCGAACACGCGAAGAAATATCACGTGCGCACACGAAACGGCTATCGCCCGCAAACCAACCGCTTCTCGTCCGAGACGACCTCATCTTCGGTCTCGGAACTGACGCCCAAAGCTGATTCGAACTAAGGCTTGAGCGCGCTGTAATTTTGACACTCGGAAGTGCGCGAGCCGCAAGCGAGCCCTGTTGCGCGCGAAGCGCCCATCGTGAAACAATCCCCGCCCATGCTGATCCCAAAAATCGTTCGCTCTCGTCGCACTGATCGTGGTGCTACCCTGGGCGACAAATGTTCGAGCCCAGACGACGCGTCCCGACGCCGAAAAGCACCTAGCCCACGACATCTACAAGCAGTTCATCGAAATCCAGTCCGGCTATACCACTGGCTCGACCACTCCGGTCGCCGAAGCCGCCGCCGCTCGCTTGAAAGCTGCGGGTTTTCCCGATTCCGACGTCTTTGTCGGCGGCGCCATTCCGAAGAAAGGTAATCTCGTCGTTCGTTACCACGGCACGGGCGCGCGCAAACCTATCCTGCTTCTTGCGCACACCGACGTCGTCGAAGCCAAGCGGGAAGACTGGACGATGGAGCCGTTTCAACTCATCGAGAAGGACGGCTTCTTCTATGGCCGCGGCACGGGTGACGACAAGGCGCAAGCCGCCGTCTGGATTGCCAACCTGATTCGTTACAAGCAGGAGGGTTTCAAGCCCGATCGCGACATCATCGTCGCGCTAACCGCCGATGAAGAAGGAGGCGGGCCGTATAGCGGCATCCAATGGCTCCTCAAGAATCATCGCGAGCTGATCGATTCCGAGTATGCGTTGAACGAAGGCGGCTGGGGCGAATCGCTCGACGGCAAGAAAATCTCGAACGACGTGCAGGTGAGCGAGAAGTACGTCATCAACTTCCGCTTCGAGGTTCACAACAAGGGCGGGCACAGCTCGCTGCCGGTCCCGGATAACGCGATCTATCGTCTGGCAGTCGCGCTGGAGCGCCTCTCGAATTTCGGCTTCCCGCTGAAGACCAACGAAGTCACGGCAGCGTACTTCCAGCAGATGGCAAAAATTGAAGGTGGTCCTCACAAGGAAGATCTGGCGCAGGCCGCGGCGGGCTCGCAAGAAGCGATGAGCCGTCTCGCCGCCGCGAGTCCTGCATGGAACGCCACGCTGCGCACAACGTGCGTCGCCACGCAATTGGAGGGCGGCCACGCCATCAACGCGCTGCCACAGCTCGCCGCTGCCACGGTGAACTGCCGCGTCCTGCCGGAAGATTCCGCCGACTACGTTCAAAGCACGCTGCAAAAAGTCGTAGGAGACGATCAGGTAAGCATCAAGATCTTAGGCGATATGTCCGCCGGACCGGCGTCGCCGATGCGACCTGACCTTCTCGGAGCCATCAATCAGGCAACGGAAAAGATCTGGCCCGGAGTCCCCACGGTGCCGATCATGGTCATGGGAGCGACCGACGGCAAGTACCTGCGGATCGCCGGCATCCCAACTTACGGCGTTCAAGGATTCTTCTTCGACCGCAATGACATCCGCTTCCACGGCCGCGACGAACGCATGAGCGTACAATCCTTCTACGAGGGCCAAGCGTTTCTTTACGATCTGGTCAAAATCTTATCAAGTTCCACGACGTAAGCCGGATCGACCCGGTCCGAACTTTTCTTTGTCACGCCGGGAGCGGCAAGCCCCCGCCTACAAGGTGGCGAGAGCGGGCTGGCTGGCCAGCTCATTTTTATTAGGCGTCTCACGAACTCCCAATCAAGTACCCGGTAAAAAACACCAGCAATCCGCCAACAATCACCTGAAACGCGGCCTGCAAAAACGGCGTGTCCATATAACGATGCCGAATGTAAGCGATCACGCCTAGCTCCACAACAACAACGAAGATTGCAATGGTCGTGGCCATGTGGAAACTTGAAATCAAGAACGGCAGCGTGTGCCCGATTCCACCTGCAGTAGTCATCAATCCGGTAGCAGCTCCGCGAATCCAGGGCGATCCTCGCCCCGTCAGCGATCCGTCATCCGATAGCGCCTCCGCAAACCCCATCGAAATCCCCGCGCCGACCGACGCCGCCAGCCCAACCAAAAACGCATCCCAGCTCTTGTGGGTGGCGAACGCCGCGGCGAATAGCGGAGCCAGCGTCGAGACCGATCCGTCCATCAACCCGGCCAGCCCCGGTTGCACGATTTGCAGCAAAAACAATTTCCGGTGCGACTCGTCCTCTTGAGCCTTGGCACTCTGCGTCAAGTGCTTCTCTTCGAGGTTTCCCGCCGTTTGCGTGTGCTTGCGCTCTTCGTCCGCCAGCTTGTTCAGCAATTCTCGGGTGGAAGCATCCGTCGTTCGCGCGATGGCTCGCTGGTAAAAGCGCTGCGCTTCCAGTTCCATCACTTCTGCCTGGCGCCTCGCGACGTTCACGCCCAGAGGCCGAACCAGCCAGTTGGGCCGCCGCGTCAGAAAGCCTTTCACGTTTTCTCTGCGAATCAGCGGAATGTGATCGCCGAAGCGCTGCCGGAACATGGCCAGCAGCCGGTCGCGGTGCACCACCTCTTCTTCGCGCATCTCTTCGAACATCGTCGCCGTTGCGGGATACGACTCCCGCAGTGCGTCCGCAAACTCCCCGTAGATTCGCCCATCCTCCTCTTCAGACGAAATGGCCAGCGCCACAATCTCCTTCTCCGTCAAATCCTTGAACGCCTTTTTCATCAAGCCCTTCCCACGACTTTTTCGAGCAAGCAGCATCGCACAAAGCGCGCGCCCAAGTCATCAGGCGACCCTGGTGCATTCTAAACCGCTGACAGACAATGGTATGCACAGCCCGCGCTGAAGTACGCCTCACCGGGAGCGACAGCGTACCTTGATGGTGGTTGCGATGGCCGCGTGTTCCATCCCGGCTTCGCGGGCCGTGCGCGTCGATCTAATCACGGCGCTCCGGCATGAATGATTCCGAATTGTATGCGTGGCCGCAGACCACAAAAAATATCGGACCGCGTCGGAGTTACAGCAGAAACCCTTGCGTTCGGAACCGCTGCACGATGCTCAGGCGATCTTCGGCGCCGATCTTGTGTTTCATGCGGTACAAGTGATTCTTCACCGTTTGTTCCGACAGGCAAAAGTGATTCGCGATCTCTTTGTTCGTGAAGCCTTTCGCGATCAGCGGAACGAGTTGCTGCTCGCGCCGTGTTAATCCCAGGCGCTGGCGCGGGCTGGCGCACGGCAGCTCCGGCGTCTCGCGCTCGAAATAGCGGAATAGCGTGGTGCACAAAGAGCCAGGGCATACCGCGTCTCCGGCGTGTACCGCCAGAATACCGTCCCGCACGTGGTCCGCGGAGGCATCGCGCCAGAGGTACCCGCTGATCCCGGCTCGCACGCACTGCAGGAATTCGCCATCTTCATTTGTCGAGCCGATCAGAAGAATTCGAACACCCGGCGCGTTGCGTGCACTCGTTGAATCGCCGCAAGATCTTCTTGAATGATGCCTTGAGACACCAGGAGCAGAACTTCCGCCTCCTGTCTAGGAGTGTTTCGGCCTCGCAGGCCAGGGGTGAGTCGACGCCCGTGACTTCGACATTTCCTCGCTTGGTCAGAATTCGTGCCAGCGCTTCCCGCAGCAGCCGATTGTGCGCCGCCACATAAACGCGAACCCTTTTTTCGGTGCTTTGCCGAGCGACTGGCAGCTCCGCGGATGACGCCTGGTCCATACGGAAAGCGCCGTCTGTTTTCACTTCGCCAGATGGCGATATCTGCTGAACACGCGACAAATCATGCGGGCTGCGACCGGTGCAGGCACTCATCTTTGAACACTCCATGACTTCGGCGCTCACCGCTGCTGGCTATTCCGCAGTGCCTCAATTGGCGCCAAAGGGCACGCTTTCCCACTGCAATTTCGCACCCGCCATGGTTAGTTCTGACTTATTTCGCCACAAGCAGTATCTGTCTCAAGGGATGTGCTTTGACCGGGCGTTGGCGGCGACCATTTTTGCGCGAAGTCCCAATTCGGTACCAAGCGCTGGAATTGGAACATCAGTTCGGAACTCGCCATTGCTTTTTTCGCTCGCTTTTCTTTCGCCCTCTTTCCCCGAGGGTACTTCCGTACTACCATCGCAGTCAGAGTGTCCTACTTTCTCTGGGGTACGGTCCCTCTATAGGTTTTTTTTCGCTTCCCGCTTAGACTTTCACTATCGCAGGTAGTCTTCTTTGCAAGCGATAGAGAGGGAATCGAGTTATGGCGACTCAGGAACTTATGACCAAGACCCCACAAAACGGCACTCCGCCAGACGCGCGACCTCGCAGACCGAGCGTCGCGGCACCCGCCGCTGCAAGATCACCCAATTGATGCGCATTCGCCCTTCGGACCCGGAGAAAGAGCACTTCGACGATCTTGCGCGGCACCCTGAGCGTCTCCCGCACGCGGCGTCTACTTCCAGACCAGCGAGCCCGGCTACGAACTCGGCATGCGCCTGTTTCGTCACCATGCCCTATTCGCAAGACGCGGCCTCCATGAGCCGCGAATACCTGGCCGAAGTCGTTCGCGTCGATCCCTGGCAAATGGCATGACCGGGATCGGCTTCAAGATCCTGATGGAAATGGGCATGCCAGGCGAATCATTCCTACGGCTTTTCGACCCCGCGCAAGTAGGCTCGGTCGCGATTGCCGTCAAAAATTCGGTTCAGAAAGAAAAGGCGTCCGGAGTCGCCGGGACGCCTCTCTTCTTGTTTGGGGTGGAGAAAGTTATAGCCGGAGTGAATCTGGATTATTCGGCTCGGCCGAACATTCGCATCGCGCGGTGCCTCAGCATGCCGAGCTGCCGGTTCACCGGATGCTGTCGCGCCAGGAAAGAGAGCACCGGCTCTCTGCGGTTGCATCAGGCGGTTCATCGCGATGGTCAGCCGCACGTCGCGGCGGGCAAACTTCAATCCTGCCTGGAGCGCTTCCACGGCTTCATCGCGCCGTCCCGCCGTGGCGTACACTTCCGCAAGATTCAGGTAAAGTTGCGCTTGGTTGCGCTTCATGCGCACCGCGGCGTCGCACAGTCTTTCCGCCTCGCCCCACTTCTGTTCGGAGCGCGCCAGCACCACACCTAGGTACGACATGTAATAAGGGTTGTTCTTGTCCAGGTCCATGGCGCGCCGCATGTGCGGCAGCGCCCTGCCGGCGTAATTGTCACGCAACAGGGTCAGCCCTTGCTTGAATTCGCGGAAGGCTTCCGTGTCCAGCATCGGTTCACCTCATCGACCGTTCTGCGGTCGCACAGCGGGGATTGCTGGGATTTAGGATTCGAACACAAACGCGGCGCCACTTCGAGAGGAATTCGACACTGCCTGGTGAGAGGCAGGAAGCAATACGAGTGCTCCGGTTGCCCGGGCCAGCCTCGGCCCGAACATGGGAGCGGTGAGCAGCGTCGCGCTTGGGGTTCCCATCCCAGTCGTTTCGCAAGGTACGCGTTCGGTTGGACGGATTCTACTGACCCTAGGACAGTCTTGGGACAGCGGAACTTGCGGAGTCCTCGCGGACGCTTGCAGGACAAAGGGCTAATCAGCGGTGCCTATCGATCGGACAGCCGCCCCGGGAACATCGTGTGGTTAAATCAACCGACCGTTCGCGGAGTGAAGCGATCGGTCTCAGTCCTTTTCGCTGCTTTGGCGCGGGCACCTTGGGCATGCGCTTCTTCCAGTCCCCCGCCACTCTTCCCAGTCCTTCAGCGTGGCCTTACACATGGCCTTCGCGGCCTTGTGCAGCCAGCGGCCTTTGCGCTTGGCCAAGTCGCGCTTGACCTTCGCGATAGCTCTCGGGCTGCCGAAGTGCATATTGGCGGTCTCCCAGCCCATGTCGTACAGCAGGCGCGATTCGTCACGTTCCGCGGGCAGGGAGGCCAGTTCGATGCGCGAACAGTCCGGCGCCAGACGCCGCACCAGCCAATGTCCTTGGAAACGCACGCAGGGATCCTTGACGCGAATGGCGACGTTGTCCAGCTTTGCGCCATACATTTCATCCGAGGGGCTGTTCTTGTACCAGACCCAGGCCGACGGGCGAATCCCTTTCGCTTCGCGGGCGATGAATGCGCCCTGCCACGATGACAGCGCCAGGATTCGCGGATGGCCAAGGCTCCCTAAGCCCGCGATGCGACGCTTCAATTCGTAGGCGCCGTGGGCAGCGGAAATGAGTCTTCGATGAGCTTTCGGGCCTCTTGCGGGAGGCTTTGCGGGGTAGGGCGGGATTCTGCTGCATTCTTCTCCCAGAAGCGAACTGGGTCGCGCAGCTTGCTGGTCGCCAGAAGCGCGCAGCCATTGGTGGTGTTCCGCCAAGATGAACGCCTTGCCGCCGGCTGGCGATGGCGTCGCGGTAGCCCTCTTCGATCGCTTCGGCGGCTTCGCGCCGGGTCAGACCCAGGTGTTCGCCTGCAGATCGCCAGGTAAGCGCTGGTTGTCAGCCGGACGAGATCGAGGGTGTAGGCCGCGGGAAAGGCTTCGTCCAGGTCATTCACGCCCCAGATCAGGCGGCCCTCTTCGTCGCGCCAGGTGCCGAAGTTCTCGATGTGCAGGTCGCCCACGCCTAGCAACGACTGGGGCCTTGGCCGACTTCTCGGCAGACCTCGTGCCAGTGTTGCAGCCAGCGGTAAAATGTGGCGCGGAAGAATGGGAACGGGCGCTTCGCGCCATGTAGCGCGTGCTTGAGCGCGACGTCTCGGCGGACGAGCGGCAGCGCTTCGCCAGCCACTGCTCGAAATCTTGCGTCGCTTTGAAAATGTTCATGGTGCTTTTTAGTGGCGACCCTTTTCGTCTTTCTTGGCGACAACCCAGGAGACATCGGTTCGCCGGCTGAAGCCCAGCCGTCTCGGTCTCCATCAAACTTTGGCGTGTTCGGCCCGGCTGGTGAACCGCCGTTCTTCGCGACTCGTAAATAGGGAAGCGCGCTGCGAGTTCTGCTACTTGTGCGCGGACGCGCTGCTCGACGCCGGCATCGCCCATGTGACCCAGGATGTCGGCGATCCACACTCCGATTTGCTCCATTTCGGGCTCGCGCATTCCGCGCGTGGTTACCGATGGGCTGCCCAGGCGGATTCCGCCTGCTTTCATCGGGGGCAGCGGATCGAAGGGAATGGCGTTCTTGTTCACGGTGATACCAGCGCGGTCGAGAGCTTTCTCCGCGTCGGCGCCGGTGATGCCACGCGGATGGACTTCGATCAGGAACAAGTGGTTGTCGGTTCCGCCGGTGACGATGCGGAATCCCTGCTTGGCGACCGAGGCTGCCAACGCCTTCGCGTTCAGCGCGACTTGCTGCTGGTACTCGCGGAAAGAGGGCTCCATCGCTTCTTTGAGGCAAACGGCTTTGGCGGCGATGGTATGTACCAGCGGGCCGCCTTGCGTGCCGGGGAATGTGAGCTTGTCGAGCTCCTTGGCAAAGGCGGCTTTGCACAGGACCATGCCGCCGCGGGGACCGCGCAGCGTCTTGTGCGTGGTCGTGGAGACGATGTCGGCGTGTGGCACCGGGCTCGGGTGCACTCCCGCCGCGACCAAGCCCGCGATGTGCGCCATGTCCACGAAGAACAGCGCATCAACGGCTTTCGCTACTTTGGCGATGCGCGCGAATTCGATGATGCGGGAATAGGCGCTGGCGCCCGCGACGATCATTTTCGGTTTGTGCTCGTGCGCCAGCTTTTCGATTTCGTCGTAGTCGATGCGCTCGTCTTCTTTGCGGACGCCATAGGCGACGAATTTGTACATGCGCCCGGAAAAATTCAGAGGATGTCCATGCGTCAGATGGCCGCCGTGCGCGAGATTCATTCCCAGCACGGTATCGCCGGGCTTCAGCGTGGACATGTAGACTGCGACGTTGGCGGAAGTGCCGGAATGCGCTTGCACGTTGACGTGCTCCGCGCCGAAGAGTTCTTTGGCGCGATCGATCGCGAGTTGTTCCACTTTGTCCGCTACTTCGCACCCGCCGTAATAGCGCTTTCCCGGATAACCCTCGGCGTACTTGTTGGTGAAGATCGAGCCCATGGCTTCGAGAACCGCTTCCGAGACGAGATTTTCGGAAGGAATCAACTCGAGCCCGGTGGCTTGGCGCTCCGCTTCTTCGCGGAGCAGTTCTGCGATCGGAGCATCGACGGAGTCCAGCGGGCGCTGCATGCGGTCGTTGGCTTCCGTGGTCTTAATCGTTGGCGTCGTCATTGGTGGAGTCCTTAGCGTGCTGTGATGTTCCATCTTACCTTGGCTGGGTCAGATTCGGACACCAGCCGATGCTGTAAGCGAGGCCCGGGGATTTCGTCGCGCGGCCGTTACATGATGCCGTTACATGATGTTGATGCGAAGCCGTCGGCTGCTGCGATAGTCTGAAGCCGAGCGGAGCCTGCCATGGAGACAAATTCTTCACCCGATAGCTACGTGATGGACGCTTTGAAGGCGATTGCGTTCGACCTTCGGTGGTCGTGGAACCATGCCGCGGACGAGTTGTGGAGCCAACTCGATCCAGAATTGTGGGCGCTGACGCGGAACCCGTGGGTCATGCTGCAGACCGTGTCGCGCGAAAGGCTTCAGGCCCTAACGTCCGACCCACAGTTCCGAGAAAAGATCGATGAGATTGTCGAGAGACGAAAGCGGCGCGAAGAGACTTCCAGTTGGTTCCAGCGGACCTACAGCGAGCCGCCATTCAAGACGGTCGCGTATTTCAGCATGGAGTACATGCTGAGCGACGCTCTGCCGATTTATTCCGGAGGTCTCGGCAACGTGGCTGGCGATCAACTTAAGGCGGCCAGCGACCTCGGCATTCCGATCGTGGGCGTGGGGCTGCTGTATCAAGTTGGCTATTTTCGCCAGCGAATCGATGCGGACGGCCATCAATTGGCACTCTATCCCTTCAACGATCCTGGGCAGTTGCCTGTCCGTCCAGTCCGCCAGGCCAACGGCGAATGGCTGCGCATCACGTTGGAACTGCCGGGATTCCGCTTGTGGATCCGTACCTGGGAGGTCGAAGTCGGTCGGGTCAAGCTCTACCTGCTCGATACCAACGACCCAGCCAACCTGCCCGAATACCGGGGCATCACGAGCGAACTCTACGGAGGCGGGCCGCGATTGCGCATCAGTCAGGAGCAGGTGCTGGGAATCGGTGGATGGCGGCTGCTGCGCGCGCTGGGAATCCAGCCGGAAGTCTGTCATCTCAACGAAGGCCATGCGGCCTTTGCGGTCCTGGAGAGGGCGCGAGACTACATGGTGGACGCAAAGGTATCGTTCGAGGCCGCGCTCACGATCACCCGCGCCGGAAACCTGTTCACTACGCACACTCCGGTGGAAGCCGGTTTCGACAAGTTTGCTCCTGAACTGGTGGAACGCCGTTTCCGGAGCCTATGCTTCAGGACGCATTGCACATTCCTATGTCGGATCTGCTAGCGCTGGGCAGGCACAACCCCGAGGATGCGTCGGAGCCTTTCAGCATGGCGTTGCTCGCAGTGCGAGGGAGCGGCGCCGTGAATGGTGTGAGCCGTTTACATGGCACGGTGAGTCGGCGGCTCTTTCAGAACTTATTTCCGCGCTGGCCTGAAGCGGAAGTGCCGATCGGTTACGTCACGAACGGCGTTCACGTTCCCATCTGGGAATCGGCGGAGGCCGACAATCTGTGGAGAGAAGCCTGTGGCGAAACAGCGCTGGGACGCCGATTTGAACAAGCTCGAAGAGGATATCCGTCGGGTGCCCGATACGGATATCTGGCGAATGCGCACGGCCTCCCGAAAATCCCTCGTCGAATTCATAAGAAAGCGGCTGACGCGCCAAATCGCGGGGCATGGCGCAACGCCCGAAGAGATTGCAGAGATCGAGGGGATTTTCGAACCGAATACGCTCACCCTCGGATTTGCGCGCCGCTTCGCCGCCTATAAGCGGCCGAATCTGTTGCTGCATGATCGCAACCGCCTGCTGGCGATTCTCCTGAATCGGGAGCGCCCGGTGCAGCTGGTGCTCGCGGGAAAAGCGCACCCGCAGGACACCGAGGGACAAGAGATGCTCCGGCAATGGATCGAGTTCATACGCCACACACCGGCTCGATCGCAGGTGGTGTTTCTGAGCGACTACGACATGCGCCTCACGGAGAATCTGGTACAGGGCGTTGACGTCTGGCTGAACACTCCGCGCCGACCGTGGGAAGCGTGCGGCACCAGCGGCATGAAGGTGCTGGTGAACGGCGGCCTGAACCTGTCCGAACTGGATGGCTGGTGGGCCGAGGCCTACACGCCAGAGGTGGGATGGGCGCTGGGCGACGGCAACGAACACCACGACGATCCTGCCTGGGACGCTGCGGAAGCCGAGCGGCTCTACACTTTGCTGGAACAGCAGGTCATCCCGGAATTCTACAACCGCGATGACGCTGGCGTGCCGGTCGGTTGGATCCATCGCATGCGCGAGAGCATGGCCCGCCTGACGCCGGCGTTCTCCGCAACGCGGTGCGTGCGGGAGTATACGCAGAAGCACTATGTCCCGCTGGCCGCGGCTTATCTTCAGCGAAGCTCGAATGGACCCGCGACGGCCGAGTGTTTGCTGAACTGGCGCCGCCAGCTCGCCGATCACTGGTCCAAGCTGCGGTTCGGCTCCATGCACGTGGAGACTGTAGGAGAGGAGCATCGCTTCCAGGTCCAGGTCTACCTGGACGAACTGAATGCCGATGCGGTCCATGTAGAACTCTACGCCGATGGAATTGACGGCGGCGAGCCGGTTCGCCACGTCATGGTTCGCGGAGAATCGCTGGTCGGCGAAAACGCCTGGCGCTACTCAGCATCTGTCCGTGCAGACCGGCCCGCGGGTGACTTTGTGCCCAGAATTATCCCCTACGACCCCGCCGCGTTTGTTCCCCTGGAGGCGGCGCAAATCCTTTGGTATCGGTAAAGAGTAACGCGCAGGAGGTGCCCCATGGGAGCTCTCGAAATCTGGTCGACACCGTGCGCGCACGCGCGAACGACCTGCGAGAAGTGACTATTCTCGATTCGCAAGCTTTCACTCGAATAGAATCTTGGCCATCATGCCTTTGTCTTCGTGATTGAGCAGATGGCAGTGAAAGACCGACATTCCTTTGATGACGGGGTCCGTGAAATCCATGATGACATCGACCGAGCCCCCGTAGGGCACGTTGACGGTGTCCAGCCATAGAGGATCGGCGATGGGTCTGTCGTTTTCCGCGTACGCAAGGAAATGGACCTGATGGATGTGCATGGGATGGAGTTCCTTCGTCGCGTTTACAATTTTCCAGTGCTGATACGTTCCCACCTTTGCGCGCACCATCGGTCCGGCATCGAGCGCAAACTTATCCCCGTTGATATAGAAACCGTTCTTGTCTTCCGTAAATGTCACCGTAAATCGCGCGGGCGCTTTCTCTTCCGCAGCGAGGTCTAGTGTTTTGAGATTCGGAACGAGGGAACTCCCCTGAGTTTTGTCTGCCGCACGCGGCGCCGGCTTCGGAACGATATCAGCGAGCACCATGGCCGGATTCGGATCGCCGTCGGGTCCGGTGTCGACGCACCGGGAAATCAGCCGGCGCGGCGACGCTGCCGACGGACCAGTGACAATCGCTTCCAGCCTGCCCGCGGGTGGTAATGAAACATGCTCGGCGCGGCGCGTTCGATGACCGGCGTCGTGCTGGCCGATGGGCATACCATCCATTGCGACGACCTCAAATTGCTGACCCTCCAGTTGCAGGTCGACGTAGCGATCCGCGGACGCGTTCACGAGCCGCCAGAACTGGCGCTCGCCGGGAGCGATCTCAATTCGGGGCCGCACGGAACCGTTTACCGTAAAAATTTCTTGGGGAGCCTCAGGCTCTCCGCCACAATCGTAGGAATTGAGCGCAACACGGTGCTTTAAAGTGGCGGCATCAGGATCGTTCTCAATGGACTGGCCGCGCACGATCAAGATGCGTTCGGATAACCCCGCAAGCTCCGGGACGTAAGCTTCTATCCCTTCGATCACCAGCGCGCCGGACATGCCGTCGAGCACTTGCCGATGACTCTCCCCGTGCGGGTGCGTGTGATACCAATACAACCCGGGCGGATGGTCTCTCGGAATTTGCACGGTGTAGTGGAGCGACTGTCCCGGCTTGGCCATCATGTCCAGAACGTCGTCCTGCGGCTCGTCGGGCGAGACAGTCAAGCCGTGAAAGTGCAAATTCGTCATGTCCATGCAAGGCGTGATCGCGCAACTCTCCTGCGGTTTCGCAGGCAGATCATTTACATACGTGATCTTGAGTCGATCGCCCGGGAATAACCGCAGAGTGGGGGCAATTGGCTGACCGTTGAAGTAGAAGGAGTTCCTGCCGTCCTTCGTGATGGCGGCATGTAACGTCACCTCCAGGGTGTGCTCTTTCGCGCTAAGCTCCGGGGCATTTACGAGCCTCCCCGTCCGCTCGCCCGCCAATTTGAGGGAACACAAGGCGACGAACGTGAGAAGTGCGGAGAAGGGAATCATCATTCGTAAAGCTCTCGTAACGCGAGACATCAGTGCTCTCACTCTTCAGGAGGTCCCCATGGTCTTCCCTCGTGCAGATATCGATATAGATTGCTTAGGACTGCGGAGAGTTGCGATATTTTCGAGGTTTTGTAGAGCCGGAGAGACTCTCGAATGTCAGCGAGAGCAGAAAGAAAAAATTATGGATTGAAATCTTTGAATGTCGCTCAAGCAGATCCAGGTTGATTACGACACCGTTTTCTTGAGCGCAGAATCGCCGCTGATCACCGAAGGCCTAGTGGCAAAGTGGACGCTGTAATTTACCGGACGCGATACGCTACCATCTTCGCGTGCTATTCCCGAAAAGGAGGCTTGTCCCTTGGCAACGTCGAACGCCTCGGTCGCCCGTCAATATCTTCAGGCTGTTGAATCGCTAGGACCTCCCGAGGATGTGGCCGCTTTCTATGCTCCCGATGTGGTCTTCCAGGAATTTCCAAACCGGATTGCCCCACAGGGTCGCATCCGCCGCGCCGGCGACCTGAGCGCCGCCTATCAAAAAGGGCAGCAACTCCTTCGGTCGCAAACTTATGCGGTGCAGAGGATTATCGAAGCAGGCGATGAAGTGGCCGTCGAGTTGGAATGGACCGGAGTCCTCGCGATTCCCGTGATGAATTTACCCGCGGGGAGCGAGATGAAAGCATTCGTCGCGATGTTTCTCACCTTCCGCGACGGCAAGATTATCTCGCAGCGAAATTACGACTGCTATCCCCCATTCGACGCGCAACTCGATTCCAGCGTTCCGGGGTGAAACCAAGGTACAGCCCACGGATGAGCCGCCCACGGATGAACCGCCCGCGACAACGGACCACGCGAAGATCTGCGGCGCCGATAACCGGACGATTACCCTCAAGCATGCCGTTGACGCCCGAACGATGCGACAGTGATATATTCACGGCGTCATTTTGCCAAACGCGGGTGACCTACATGTCTCGTAGCTTTACTCGCCGCTCCCGGCGACGCGGTCTACTCTTCCATTTCCTAGCGGGCGGAGCGCTGTTGCTTTTGTCGATGGCCTTCGCCGCCGCAGCGCGACCGCAAGACAAGAATCCGTTTGCAGCGGATCCCAATGCCGCGAAGTTGGGCGAGTCGCAGTTCCGTGCGAATTGCGCGTTCTGTCATGGGCTGGGCGCGCGCGGCGGCGGGCGCGGTCCCGATTTGACGCGTGCGCAGAAGCGCCATGGCAATGCCGACGTGGATTTGTATCGCACGATCAATGAAGGCGTGCCGGGGACCGCGATGCCCCCAAACGGAGCGACGCAACAAGGCGTGGGAATGACCGAGGACGAGATCTGGCAAGTGATCACCTACATCCGCAGCGTGCAAAAGAAAACCGATCCGCAGGCAGCGGGGAATGCCGCGCACGGGAGGGAATTATTTTTCGGGTCGGCGGCTTGCGCGAATTGTCACATGGTGCAGGGAAAAGGCGGACGCCTCGGGCCAGATTTGACCACGACAGGATCGGCGCGCTCGATGGACTATCTAGTGGAGTCGGTACGCAATCCGAGCAAGAGATTGGCGCAGGGAATTTCGGAGGCGATGAAGGAGTTCTCGCAGGAGTACGTGACGGTCACGGTGGTGGACACGAGCGGGCAGAAGTTTCAAGGCACGGTTCTAAACGAGGACAATTTTACTTTGCAGATGATGGACACACGTGAGCAATTGCATTTGTTTGACAAGAGCAAATTGCAATCGCTCGAGGAGACGCGGCAGTCGCTGATGCCGGTTTACGATCAGAAATTGTTGCCGGACAAGGATCTGCAAGACTTGATCGCATTCTTGCTGACGGCTGATTCCGGCACGGAAGGTGGCAAGTGAGCCGCGGCATGGCTTTAGGGAAGCTGACGGTCGCTTTACTTGGAGCAGTCACGGTTTGTGCCGGCGGGGCACGCCCGCAGGTAACTCCTCAGCGGCTGCTGGATTCGGCGAAGGAGCCACAGAACTGGTTGATGTATTCGGGCGATTACGCCGGACACCGTTACACCACGCTCGATCAGATCACCTCGACGAACGCGCAGGAGCTCGTGCCGAAGTGGGCGTATCAGACTATGGCAGGCGGGAAATTCGAGACGACACCACTCGTTGTCGATGGCGTGCTGTATGGCACCGGGCAGGACGACCGCGCCTATGCGTTGGATGCGCGATCCGGGCGGCCGATCTGGCAGTATCAACGCGCGCTGCCAGCCGACATTCGACCTTGCTGCGGGCGCGTGAATCGCGGGCTGGCGATCTTGGGCGACAAAGTTTTCCTGGGGACGCTGGATGCGCATGTGATCGCGCTCGATGCGAAAACGGGCAACGTGGTTTGGGACGTGAACGCCGTGGATTATCGTGGCGGTTACAGCTTCACGCTGGCGCCCCTGGCGATCAAGAATCTGGTGATCGTCGGTGTCTCCGGCGGCGAATACGGAATTCGCGGATTCATCGACGCCTATGACGCCACCAGCGGCGAGCGCAAGTGGCGCTTCTACACCACGCCAGCGCCCGGCGAGCCAGGACACGACACCTGGGAAGGCGATTCGTGGAAGATCGGCGGCGCCCCTGCGTGGATCACCGGGACGTATGATGCCGCGACGAATACCACATTTTGGACCACCGGAAATCCATCGCCATCGAATCGTGGTGCAGGGCGGGCCGGCGACAATCTATACAGCAACACGCTCCTGGCCCTCGATCCGGACACCGGCAAGCTGAAATGGCATTTTCAGTTTACCAAGCACGACGAACATGACTACGACGCGACGCAGGTTCCGGTAATGATCGACCAGGGCGAAAACCACTTGATCGTGCAAGCCAATCGAAACGGATTTTTCTACATTATCGATCGCGCGACCGGCAAATTGATTTCGTCGAACGCCTACGCCAAGGTCACCTGGAGCACCTCCAAAGACGCCGAAGGGCGGCCCGCTCTGGATAAGAACGGCTCTCCCACAGCGGACGGCAACCGCGTGTGCCCCGGCGCCGCGGGAGCCACGAATTGGATGTCGCCTACCTACGATCCCCAGACGAAACTTTTTTATGTTACGGCCCGGGAACAATGCGACATTTTCAGCACCGCGCCGCAACAATTCGAGAAAGGTCACGCCTACTATGGCAGCGCCTATTTCCCGAACGATGATGCGGCGCCGTTCTGGGGCGCCTTGCGAGCAATCGACCCCCTGAGCGGAGAGTTGAAGTGGGAGTGGAAACATCCTTCGCCGACATGGTCAGGAGTGCTGTCAACTGCGGGAGGACTCGTGTTCACCGGTGACGCGGAAGGGAATTTCATGGCGTTGGAAGCGGCAACCGGGAAAGTCTTGTGGCACTTTCAGTGCGGAGCGTCCGTGTACTCATCGCCGATGTCGTTTGCCGTCGATGGCAAACAGTACGTCGCCGTGGCCGCGGGCAGCGCGCTATTCACGTTTGGTTTGCCTTAACAGTTTGCCTCGACGTAGGGACGCATGCAGACAGAGCGACGACGCGCACTCCGCTTTCCCTTTGACGCTTCGGCCGAGGTGTCTCGCGAAAAAACCGATGCGCGACTACCAGCCCGGGTCACGGAGATCGGCCCCAATGGTTGTTACTTGCAGATAGGCGCGCCCTTCGAAACCGGAACCTCGTTGTTTGTGAAAATCTTTGTCGAGGGCAGTTTCTTCGAGACCCACGCGACCGTCATGTATTCACAGCCGAACGCCGGCATGGGTGTCGCCTTTCGCGACCTTAAGCCTTATTTCGTGGAAGTGTTGAGGAAGTGGCTGCTGGCGGCTATGACTACGAAACAGAAGCCGCGCGACTGACTTTGTACCCGTGGCTTCGCGGTAGAATCTATGCATGCAGAGGAAAATCTTCTGGGGCATGTTTACAATTCTAGGTCTGCTGGCGGATTTAGCGTTGCCGTTGTGGTGGGCGCTGGCCGCGACCATTCCCATTGGTGTGTTGAGCTGGTGGATCGCGTATCGTAGTGATTGGTTTTAAGTTGCGGCCCTCGTATTGTGCGAACATCCCTCATGATCCGAAATAAATCGATCCGAAATAAATTGATGCGAATTAAATTGAGAGCCTGGCGAGCCGCTACGCTCCCGCTTCTATTCGTGGTTTTCGCTGCCGCGGGATATTGCCAGAACGCTCCCACTCAGAACGCCCCCGCCCAGAAACGCCCCAGAAAGCCCCCACCGCGCCCAAAACAGTAAGCGGACGGCTGGAAATTTCGGGTTCCAAAATTTATTACGAAGAATGCGGCGCGGGCCCAATTGCCGTCGTTCTGCTCCACGACGGACTTCTTCACTCGGTTACGTGGGACGCCGTATGGAAGCCGCTCTGCATGAAGTACCACACCGTGCGTTACGACCGCCGAGGCTACGGCCGCTCCGAGGCGCCCAAGAGTCAATTCGCGCCGACCGAAGATCTCTTCGAATTGCTAAGCCATTTGAAAATCGAGCACGCCGTCGTCGTAGGCAGTTCGTCGGGGGCCGCGCTGGCAATCGATTTTGCGCTAGCCCATCCCGAAATGGTCGACGGCCTCTTTCTGATTGGCCCGGTCGTGAACGGCATGGACGTCAGCGCCGCGTTCATCGAGCGCGGCGAGAAAAATATGGCCCCGCTAAAGAATGGCGATGCCAAAGGTGCCGCCGAGAACTGGTCCAAGGACCGTTACCTCATCGGGGAAGGGCACGACGCGGCGCGTAAGGAAGTCTACGACGTGCTGGCGGACAATCCCCAAAATCTGAAATACACCGGCGAGTTCGAGATCCGCAATCGCGCGGCCCTCCAACTCGCGCCTCGCCGAAATTCACGCCCCCACGTCCATCGTGGTCGGAGAGTTCGACATCCCCGACGTGCACGCCCAGGCAGGCGCAATCGAAGCGGGAATTCCGGGCGCCCAGCGCGACATCATCATCAATGCGGGACACCTGGTGCAGGTCGAACAACCGGACGTGCTGATGGAGAAGCTCGGACCCTTCATCGATCTTCAGCAACGCAACACCGTTAGCATCCCGCTCGACATCTTGCAAACATACACAGGCTCGTACAATTCAGCCCACGGGGTCGTCACCATAGCCCTGGAAGGCAGCCACCTCACCATGCAAATTGCCGGACAACCCGTGTTCCCGCTGTTCGCCGAATCGCCCTCAAAATTCTTCTTGAAAACGGCCGACGTGGAGATCGAATTCAAGAAAAACCCCGCGGGCAAGGTGAATCGAGCGGATATTTACCAGGACGGCGAAACTCTAAAATCCCCCCGGATGTAGCGCGTACTGGCTCGGCGGCAATTCTCCGTGATCTCTGTGCTCCACCCTCCGTGTCCTCTGTGTTAATTCCTTCCTCCGCCTCTTCGCGGATGCGGCTGCATTACACGAGGACCCGTAGATCGTTCAGCGCAGAACTCGGCTCCCGCGCTGTTTGCGCGCCGCCGCGAATTCAATGTGAAAATGGACGCATGCGAAAACCAACTGTTTCAGCGATGACTTTGTTTTTGGCGGCAAGCTTGCTGCAAATCGGAGGCTCGATGGCGCAAGATGCGCCGGCCGCGAATCCCACTCCAGCCCCCGCGGCCAAGGCTCCTGCGGCAAAGAGCCCGCAAACACCAGCAACGAAATCCGGGCAAGCCACGCCGGCGAAGAAGCCTGGCCCCGCCCCGCTGGTTCTTAAGACTCCCAAGGACAAGGCCAGCTACGCGATCGGAATGAATATCGGAAAGGGCCTGCATAAGGATTCCGTGGACGTTGACCCGGCCATCCTCCTGCGCGGCTTGAAAGACGGAATGGCAGGCGGCAAGACGCTGCTGACCGACGACGAAGCGAAAACGGCAATGGTCGCGATCCAAGCCGACCTGCGCAAGAAACAGGAAGCGAAAATGGCGATCGTGGGCGACGCCAACAAAAAAGAGGGCGACGAATTTCTGGCGGAGAACAAGACGAAAGAAGGCGTTGTAACGCTGCCAAGCGGCCTGCAATACAAAATCCTTAAAGAAGGCACCGGCCCAAAGCCCTCAGCCAGCGATTCCGTAGTCTGCAATTACAAAGGCACTTTGATCGACAACACGGAATTCGACAGCTCTTACAAGCGCGGCCAACCCGCAACGTTCCCAGTGGGCCAAGTCATCAAGGGATGGACCGAAGTCCTGCAACTGATGCCGGTCGGGTCCAAATGGCAGGTCTTTGTTCCCTCAGATCTAGCCTATGGCCCACGCGCCCCAGGCGGCACCATCGGCCCCAACGCCACGCTCATCTTCGAGATCGAATTACTTTCGATCCAAGGCAAATGCAATGTAGCGATGGAGCTTTAGCCCGGTCTGGCAGACAATAAGGAAGGCGATCGTGTTCTCTTCCACCGCGAACCGGTCAAATGAGCTCGTCGCGTCGAGTTTGGGTAACCCGGAAACGGATTGGTTCATGCAAGAATATGGCGGCGGCGTCATGATCCTGGAGGGAGTTTCCGGTCGAACGTTTATCACAGCCGATCAAATTGAGGAGTGCGAAGACTTGGAATTCGTATCAAGGGCTGATTCATCCCCGGGTTCCGACTAGCTCGCGATTCGCGTGCTTCGTTGACACACCGCAACGCTCCATTACGCTTTTGAGTTCGCTCCGATGATTTTTCTCCCCTGAGAAGAACGGACAACACGCCGCATGGCTGAAGAAAAGCTCCCGACCCGCGCTGAAGATTTTTCCGAGTGGTACAACCAACTGGTACTGAAGGCGCAACTAGCCGACTACGCTCCCGTGCGCGGCTGCATGATCGTGCGGCCATACGGCTGGGCGCTCTGGGAAAACATGCAGCAAGCGCTGGACCGCCGCTTCAAAGCCACCGGCCACCAGAACGTCGCGTTTCCCCTGTTGATTCCCCGCAGCTTCATCGACAAAGAAAAACATCACGTCGAAGGTTTCTCGCCTGAGCTCGCGGTAGTCACCATCGGCGGCGGCGAAGAACTCGCCGAGCCTCTCGTATTACGCCCAACGTCGGAAACCATCATCGGCCACATGTGGTCGAAGTGGATCCAGTCCTACCGCGACCTGCCCGTCCTGATGAACCAATGGAACAGCGTCGTCCGCTGGGAACTTCGCACCAAGCTCTTCCTCCGCACGCTGGAGTTCTACTGGCAGGAAGGCCACACCGCCCACGCCACCCGCGAAGAAGCCGAAGCCGAAACCCGCCAGATGCTCGACATCTACACCGACTTCGCGGTCACCGACGCCGCCATCCCGGTAATCCCCGGCAAAAAATCCGACGCCGAAAAATTCGCCGGCGCCGACGTCACCTATTCCATCGAAGCCATGATGGGCGACGGCAAAGCTCTCCAATCCGGCACCTCCCACTTCCTGGGCCAAAACTTCGCGCAAGCTTTCGAGGTGCGTTACCTCGACCAGAACGGCCAATTGCAGCATTGCTGGACAACATCCTGGGGCCTCTCCACCCGCGTAATCGGCGCCATCATCATGGTCCACGGCGACGACCAGGGCCTCGTCCTGCCCCCCAAACTCGCGCCCTACCAGGTCGTCATCGTCCCCATTTTCAAGACCGACGAAGAAAAATCCTCCGTCCTCGACGCCGCCCGCAAACTGAAAGCCGAACTAATCAAAGCCAACGTGCGCGTAACTCTTGACGAGCGCGAGGGCCAGAGCCCCGGCTGGAAATTCAACGACTGGGAAATGCGCGGCGTCCCCCTGCGCGTCGAGCTAGGCCCGAAAGACGTCGCCAAGCAGTCCGCCGTCCTGGCCCGCCGCGACCGCCCCGGCCGCGAAGGCAAAGTCAGCGCTCCTCTGACCGATCTGCCCCAGACCATCGAGCGCCTGCTAGCCGAAATCCAGCAAGCGATGCACGACAAAGCGCTAGCCTTTCGCAAAGCCAACACCCACGACGCCAAAACCTACGACGATCTGAAGAAGGCCGTCGAGATGGGTTTCGCCTTCTCTCCCTGGTGTGGCAGCGCCGACTGCGAAGCCAAAATCAAGGAAGAGACCCGCGCCACCATGCGCTGCATCCCCTTTGACCAGCCCGCCGAAGCAGGCACCTGCGTCTATTGCGGAAAGCCCGCCCCCGAACGCGCCATCTTCGCCAGAGCCTACTAAAAGTCATCCTCATAGATGCGTCTCAGGGGGTCGGAGCTTTAGGGGGTCGGAGCTTTAGCTCCGACATTTTGGGGATACGCAAAATAGGGCTTCAGCCCCTGAGGAAATTCTTCTCTTCATGTCTCGGCCATTTATGAGATGGCCTGGCTCTGTTGACATCCTCATGAAAGGGCGGCGATGTTTCAACCGATACAGATTGAAACTCAATCCGAGCAGCAGCGCTTGACGCATCTGCATGGGCAGCGAGCGACCCGGGGCGCGAGCCGAGAGTTTTCGTTTGACCGAAGAGAACAGGCTTTCGACCAGGGCGCGGCGACGGTAAAGTCGTCGTGGGAAGGCCCGCCGCATCTCGGCGCGCACTCCGCGCACGCGCCAGGTTTTCTTCCCGCGCTTGGCGGGAATCACGCTCTGCGCTCCGAGGCGTTTGCGGATGTAGGTATGATTGCGCTCGCTGTCGAACTCGGCATCGGCCAGCACCAGCCCGATGGGTGTTTGTTCGGAAGCGGCTGCGACAACCGCCGGCAAATTCGCGCAATCGTTCCACGGACCGCGCCGCGCGAGTTGCGACAACACGAACTGGTGATCCAAATCCACGGCGACCACCCACTTCAGCCAGTGGCGCCACGGCAGCGGTTTCTGCCCGTGATGATGCATGCGCCGCACAAAGAAGGTGCTTACGGCGCCTTGCGCCAAACCCGTGGCGTCCACGGCGACGCGAGCGCGCTTCCGCTTTTGACGCAGCGAACCGCGCAACCGACGCACGGTTTCGTCAACCGCACGGTCGATGGTCTGGTCGTCGAGACGCTGCAAAAAGCGATACAGCGTCGTGAAGTCCGGCACACTGCCAAGCCCCAACACCTGGCGCAATTCGCGATGCTCGCCCAAACGCACCTCGGCTTCACGAAAGGTCCAGTCTTCGTAACGCATCAGGCAGAGAATGGCCAGCAACTGCGGCTGGGTAAATTGCCGTTTGCTGAAACGGCTTCGGTCGCGCGGGAGCACCGCCCGGGAGACTTGCAGAGCGATGCGGGCAAAAGGCAGGAGTCCGACTTCGGTCATCGCACCTCCTGCCCCCATAGGAAACCATGCAAGCGGCCAATGGCTCTCTCGAATTTCAATGAAGTTGCTAGGATGTCAACAGAGCCAGATGGCCTCTAGGAGCTTACTAGGGCTTACCAATACGCGCCTTTCCACCGCCGCCCCGTTCCTTTCCGGGAACATCCCCCGCGCCTGGTTCTCGACACTTTTCCGTACGGATGCTAACTTGAGAAGTCATCGCAGCAGCTCGCATTTTTACCGGCCAGTGACGAAAACCGTCACCCTTTGGCCGCCGTCGGGAGAAACTTTGGTACATCACGCCGGAATTCGGGACCACGCCGCAGTCTACTCGCGTTCACAGCGCGGCGGCGGCACCATCAAGGCCATCCTTTGGAGCGCCATCCTGATCTACGGCGCATTCGTGGCCTACAAAATTCTCCCCGCCTACGTCGCCGAATATCAACTGGCAGACAAGATGCAAGAGCAGGCCCGCTTTTCCGTTGTCAACCGCTATTCCGAAGAGCAGGTCCGCGACAATATCTTCAAAGTTGTGAAGGACCTGGAAATCCCCGTCAAGCGCGAAGAAATTAAGGTCGTCTCCAACCAGGACGTCGTGAAAATCAGTATGGACTACACCGTTCCGGTCGACCTCCTGGTCTACCAGCTCAATCTCCATTTCACGCCTTCTAGCGAGAACAAGAGCTTGTAGGCCGGCGAATTGCTCCCCGAGCAATCGCAAAAATTTGGGGCGCACGCACGCTGGAAGCTCGAGCCGTACATAAACAACATCTCCGGGCGAACTGCGTCTTTCTTAGTGTCTGCGGTTGCGAGAGAATAGAGGTCCGGCCCCACGAGGTCAAAGTTTGCGCATTCGCATTGAAAAGGGTTTCTGGACATCCATTTTCGGCCTGACGCTGCTAGGCGTCGTCTTCGCCATTTTCATCACCTGGGTGAGTGTCCTCACCTATTTCTACGTCAAGTATTCCCGCATGATCGACGCGCGGCTTTCCGGGCACGTCCTCCAGAACACCACGCAAATCTTCTCCGCCCCCATGCGCATCGCGGATGGCGAGGTGTGGAGTGCCGAAGAACTCGCCACCTACCTGACCAAAGTCGGTTATCGTCCCGAGCGCGACGACAACTCCCTGGGCCAGTACACTCTGCAAGCCAACGCCGTCGATATCCGCCCGTCCAAGCTCTCCTATTTTGCCGGATCAAACGCGATCGCCGTCACCTTCGCTGGCAAAAGCATCAAGGCCATTCGACCCTTGGGAGGCGGAGCCGATTTAGGCACAGCGGACATTGAGCCAGAGCTCATCACCAACCTCTTCGATAGCGCCCGCGAAAAGCGCCGCCCGGTTCGCTACGACGACCTCCCACCAACGCTGGTCCACGCCATCATCTCCGCCGAAGACAAGCGTTTCTTCGAGCACGGCGGTTTCGACTTCGTTCGCATCGCAGGCGCCGCCTGGGCCGACATCCGCCACAGCAGCAATCACTACCAGGGCGCCAGCACCATCACCATGCAAGTCGCCCGCACTTTTTTCTTCTCCAACGAGCGCACCTGGCGCCGCAAGCTCGCCGAGGCCATGGTAGCCATGGAACTCGAGGAGCGCTTCAACAAGCAGGAAATCTTCGAGCTATACGCCAACGAAGTCTATCTAGGCAATCGCGGCAGCTTCGGCATTCGCGGCTTCTCCGAAGCCAGCGTCGCCTATTTCGGAAAAGATCTTCGCCAGCTGTCGCTAGCCGAATGCGCCTATCTGGCCGGAATTATCCGCGCACCCAACTACTATTCCGCCGCCGATCGCCACCCGGAACGTGCCATCCAGGCTCGCGATCGCGTCCTCCCGCAAATGCTCGAGAACAAATTCATCACCGACGCCGACATCCAGGACGCCAGGCGCACCCCACTCAAAATCGTCCATACTTCGGTCGCGGGCAGCGAAGCACCCTATTTCGTTGACATGGTCAAGGATCACCTGCTCGACAAATATTCCGAAAACGAGCTGATCAGCGAAAATTTCCGTGTCTACACCACACTGGACCCCGCGCTGCAACGCGCCGCTGCCACCGCGATCGAGACCGGCATGAAGAACGTGGACACCCTGCTCGCGAAGAAATACGCGAAGTGGAAGAAAGAGCAAGAAAAGAAAGGAACCAGCGAGCCGATCCCGCAGGTTCAGGGCGCACTGGTCGCCCTCGATCCCCGCACCGGCGAAATCAAAGCCGTAATCGGCGGCCGAGACTACGGCCAGAGCCAGCTCAACCACGCCCTGGCTCACCGCCAACCAGGTTCCGTCTTCAAGCCCTTCGTCTACGCCGCCGCCTTCGACAATGCCATCGACAACGTCCAGCCCATCGTCACCCCCGCCACCACCGTAGACGACGAGCCCACCACCTTCGAATTCGACGGCAAGGAATACACGCCAAACAATTTCGGCCAAAAATTCATGGGCCGCGTTACCGCCCGCGAAGCCCTCACCAACTCGCTCAACGTTGCCACCGTCAAGATCGCCGAGCTCATCGGCTACGGCCGGGTAGTGCAAATCGCCCGTCAGATGGGTCTCGGCAATAACATTCAGCCAACCCCAGCCGTCGCTCTTGGCGCCTACGAAATGACGGCAGTAGATGTTGCTGCCGCGTACACGGCTTTTGCCAACGGCGGCACGCGCACCGAACCCCAGTTCATCAACAGCGTCATCGCCGCCAACGGCGAAACCCTCGAGAAAAACACGCCCCAATCGAAGGCCGTCCTCGATCCCCGCGTCACCTACCTCGTCACCAGCCTGCTCAAGGATGTGATGAATCACGGCACCGCCGCCGGCGTCCGCGCCCGCGGCTTCACCCTGCCCGCCGCGGGCAAAACCGGCACCTCCCGCGACGGCTGGTTCGCCGGCTTCACCTCCAATCTCGTCTGCGTCATCTGGATTGGCTTCGACGACAACCGCGATCTCGGCCTCACCGGTGGCGTCGCGGACGCCCCCATCTGGGCTGACTTCATGATTCGCGCCACCGCGTTGCCCGCCTACAAAGACGTGAAGGATTTCACCCCTCCCGACGGCATCCAGTCCGTAATGATCGACCCGGAATCCCTGGAACTCGCCACCCCCAACTGCCCAACGACCCGCGAAGAGGTTTACGTAAGTGGTTCCGCTCCCACGCAACTATGCGAGCTCCACGGCGGAGGCCACGGCATCGTCTCTTCCACCGGCTCCTGGCTCTCGCACGTCTTCGGCGGCGGCGAACCCAAACAGCCGACCGCGGTCGACGTCAATGGCCAGCCACTGCCCTACGATCCCAATCGCCCGCCCAACGCCACTGGTCAGGGTGCTCAAGTAGACGCAAACGGCAAGCCCATTGAAAAGAAAAAGAACCCTTTACAGAAGATTTTTGGTATATTTGGAGGTAAGAAGAAGCAAGATCCGGACAAGCCAAAGCCGGATGACAAAGGAGACTCGCCATGAAGCTAGTTTCTCTGGCGGTTTCGGGAAGTATCCTCCTACTGACTTCTGCAGTTCCTGCCCATAGTCAGACGAGCTCTCAGCAGTCGATTCCAAAACTGACAGCGCAGATGTTTGCCGATGGTGATCATTCGATCCCCATGCAAACGCCAACTCAGGTCTCTACAGCCGGAGCTGCGCCCGTTCGCGAACTCACGGCTGAGGAGATGGGCGATCTCTACATGGCGCGCAAGCAGTACTTCGAAGCCGCGCAGGCCTTCAAGAATTTGTCCGACCAGAATCCGCGAAATGCCGTCTATTTGAACAAGCTCGGCATCGCGCTGCATCAACAAGAGGCGCTGAGCATGGCGCTGAAGTGTTACGAGAAGGCATTGAAAGTGAATCCGCATTACGCCGATGCGCAGAACAATATCGGCACGATCTGGTATCAGCGCAAGCGCTACGCCAAAGCCATCCGCGCCTACGAAAAGGCCATTAAGCTGCGCGACGATATGGCCGTTCTGTACAGCAATCTCGGCTACGCCTATTTCGGCGACAAAAAATACGAACAATCGATTGTGGCGTTTCGCACCGCCCTGGCAAAAGATCCTCAACTCTTCGAGCACAACTCTTCCAGGTCCGGCTCGTTGCTGCAGGATCGTTCCGTCTCCGATCGCGGCCGCTTTTACTTCCTGCTCGCCAAGTCCTTCGCCGAATCCGGCAACATCGACCGCGCGGTGCTATACCTTCGCAAAGCGAAGGATGAAGGCTACGCCACCCTGGCGGCAGACCTGAAGAAAGACAAGGCCTTCGCCGCGGAGCTACAGGTCCCCGAAATCCAGGACATGCTAGCCCCCAAGCAGGCGGACGACACCCAACAACCCTGATCTATAGCGCGTCTTAACCCCGTGGTTCAACACGTAGGCGCGCGCTTCAGCGTTTCTCTCTTCGATGTAATGTCCAACGCCGGCGCGGGTGCCGCACCCTTGGGTTCTTTCAAGGGTGCGGGTTTAGAGCCACCTTCAAGCACAACCGTGCCGGACGTCGCCGCTGCGATTCATTCCAGCCTTTGTCTCCCCTTAGGTGCCGCGCGCTCCGGTTCTACAAGTGATCCCACCATGTTTCTACATTGGATGATTCTCGGTCTCTTTAAAATCCGCGACCTCCGCCTCTGTTACAATCCAAGTCAGCATGTCCCGAAATGTTTTCAACGCAAGCGCCATAGGTTTTCTCTGCGCTGTCGTTCTATTCGCCAGTGGTTCGCTTCAAGCAAAACAATCTGCCGCGACCTCGCGCCCCGCGGCAATCGCTCCCCAACAAGGCCTCTACCTCGTTTTCCCCTTTGAAAACGCGGGCGCATCCCCGCGTCTCGATTGGCTAGGCGAAGGCCTCGAAGAACTCACCATCCAGTATCTCTCCGATTCCGGCGCCCAAGTCTACTCCCACGCCGGCCGCGCGGGCGAGCTGGAGCGTTACGGCCTCCCCGTCTCCGCAAAGCTAAGCCGCGCCACCATGCTGCGTATCGCCCAGGATCTCGACGCCGACTACGTCATCTTCGGCTCTTTCGCCTCGGACGGCACCTCGCTCACCATCGAAGCTCGCACCCTTCGCGTAGACCCTCCCGCGCTGCTCACGCCGGTCCACGAATCCGGCGAGCTCAATTCTCTGATGGACCTGCATGCCAGCGTCGTCTGGCATCTGCTTTCCGCCAACGACAAAGCCTATCCGTTGACGCTGAAAGAGTTCGCCAAGCTTCAGCGCCCGCTTCGCCTGGACGCTTTCGAGCATTTTGTGCGCGGCCTGCTCGCCACCGAAGACGAGCCGCGCCTCCGGGAACTGCGCGAAGCCGCTCGCCTCGAACCGGCGTGGCCCGATCCCGCCTTCGCCTTAGGCGAAACCTACGCCGCGCGCGGCGATTGCGCCTCTGCCATTCCCTCTTTCGCGCGCGTCCCCAAGACCCATCATCGCTACGTCGAAGCGGTCTTCGCCACCGGCGTTTGCCGTCTCCAATTGAATCAGCCCGATAAAGCGGAAGAAGTCTTCACCTCGCTGCAGGACGCCCTGCGCAATAATTCCGGTCGCGGCCCCGCAGCGGCCGAAGGCCTGTCCGGCGCCGACCTTCCCGAAATCCTGAACAATTTAGGCGTCGCGCTCGCCCGCCAGGGAAAGCTACCCGCGGCTCAAGCCGACCTGCGGCGCGCCACCGACCTCGATCCCGACGAAGACGATTACCCGTTCAATCTCGGACTGCTGGCCTTCCGCGCCAACGACTTCGCCGCTGCCGCGAAATTGTTCCGCGAAGCCGCCGACCGCGAACCCGATAATCCAGAAGACCGCGCCCTGCTGATTCAGTCGCTCGAAAAAGCCGGTAACAAAGTCGAAGCCGACGAGGAGCGCGAGGCGGCGACCGAAGCCCTGGGCCCCAACGCCCTGCCCGTCGTTCATGTCGACGCCAAAGGTGATGCTCAGCCGCACATCGACCGCATCAGTACGGAGCTGGACATCACCGCGCTGCGCCTCGAAATTCAATCATCGCCAACCGCGATGACTTCCGCATCCCCCTCGTCCGCCGGAACCCCGGCAACCGCAGCCACCCACATCCGTCGCGGTCGTCAGGAACTTGCCGAGGGACGCCTCGACACCGCGGAGTCCGAATTCCGAGCCGCGCTCGCGGCCGACGCCTCCAGTGACTCCGCGCATCGCGGCCTGGCCGAAGTCGATCGCCGCCGCGGCAAGCTCGATGACGCCGTCCAGGAATTCCAAGCCTCTCTCGCCATGCGCGATTCCGCGGTCGTTCGCACCATGCTGGCCAGGATCTACCTCGACCAGAAGAAGTTCGACCTGGCTCGCGCCGAAGCCCAGCGCGCATTGGCCCTGGCGCCAAATTACGCTGACGCCAAAAAATTGCTGGACCATCTCCAGAATTCCACGCCAAACGGAATCGCCCAATGACCCCGCGCGGCACTCGCAATCGGACTGGCTTTCTAGCCTCCCGATTCTCCGCGTTCCTCTGCGCCCTCTGCGTCTCTGCGTTATCTTTTCTTTTCCCGTCCTCCACAGCAGCCGAAAATCCGTCCACCCCCACGGTCCTCGAACTAAAACTCGACGGCGAAGTAGAACCCATCCTGGCCACCTACATCGACGAAGGCATCGCCGACGCCCAGAGCCGCAACGCCGCTCTAATCCTGATCACCATGGACACCCCCGGCGGCCTGACCGACTCCATGAAAGACATCATCCAGCACATCCTGACCTCCCGCGTCCCGGTTGCCGCCTATGTAGCCCCCTCCGGCGCGCGCGGCGCCTCCGCAGGCTTCTACATCCTCCTTGCCGCGGATATCGCTGCCATGGCCCCGGGAACGCACACCGGCGCGGCCTCGCCAGTCATCATTGTCGGTGGCTACCCCATGAACATCGACGAAGAGATGCGCAAGAAAATTAACAATGACGCCAAGGCCTTCCTCCGCAGCTACACCGACAAACGCGGCCGAAATCCCACATTAGCGGAAACCGCCATAACCGACGCAAAAGCCTTCACCGAAAAAGAAGCCCTCGACGGGAAACTGATCGACCTCGTCGCCTCTTCCGAAGACGACCTCCTGCGTCAGCTGAACGGCCGCGAAATCACGCGCTTCGACGGCACAAAGGTAAAGCTTGCGCTGAACAATCCCGCACGCGTCGAGTTCCAGCTATCCGGACGCCAGAAATTCCTGGCCCGCATCGTCGCCCCGGACATGTTCTTCCTTCTGTTCATCGTAGGTGTCCTCGGCCTCTACACCGAATTTACCCACCCCGGTATGGTCGCCCCGGGCGTAATCGGCGGCATCTGCATGGTTCTCGCTCTTTACGCGATGCACATTCTTCCCGTAAATATCGCCGGCGTTTTTCTAATTCTGCTCGCCCTGGCACTCTTTATTTTGGAAGCAAAGTTCACCAGCCACGGTGTCCTGCTGGCCGGCGGAATCGTCTCCATGCTCCTGGGCGCCATGTTTCTGATCCGTTCCCCGTTGACAGCGGGCGGCGTGAGCCTAAGCGTGGCGCTTGCCGTAACGCTCCCGTTCGCCGTCCTGACGGTCTTTCTCATGCGCTTGGTCCTGCGTTCCCGCAAATGGAAAAGCGCCACAGGGCGCGAAGAAATGCTCACCGAGCAAGGCATCGTCGTCTCGCCATCCAACCCGGCGCCGAAGGCATGATCCGCATCCACGGCGAACTCTGGCGCGCCGTCTCCACTCACCCGGTTCCCGAAGGCAAGCCCGTCCGCGTCCTGAAGATCGAAGGCCTGAAGCTCTACGTCGAGCCAGTAGAAACCATCTCATAAATGCATCTCAGGGGGTCGGAGCTTTAGCTCCGACATTTAAAGACAGGCAAAATCGGGCTTTAGCCCCTGAGGAAATTCTTCGCTTCCTATCTCGGCCATCTATGAGATGGCCAACGTTCTTCGTCTCCGTGTCCTCTGTGCTCCGACCTCTGTGCCCTCTGTGTTAATTCCTTCTTTGTCCGCGCCCACGAACCAGCAAATGTCTGCCCGCTCCGCGAAGAACACTTGCACTTTCCCCAGCACTGAGAGAAATTCAATGCGCGCGCGGAGGAACAAACATGTTTGAGTTCGGCATCGGAACGATGGTCATCATCGGTATCGTGCTGATCTGGTTCTGGAATTCCATTTACATCATCAAGGAATGGGAACGCGGCGTTGTCCTCCGCCTGGGCCGTCTGTTGCCGCAAGCAAAGGGCGCGGGTATCAACCTGGTCTTCTGGCCCATCGAAACGCTGCAACGCATCAGCCTGCGCATCGAAACGCTCGACGTTCCGCCGCAAGACATCATCACCCGCGACAACGTCTCCGTAAAAGTGAACGCCGTCTGCTATTTCCGCGTAGTCGACGCCAATCTCGCCGTTTCCCAAGTGCAAAACTACACCTACGCCACATCGCAGCTCGCCCAGACCACCATCCGTAGCGTAGTAGGCCAGTTCGAACTCGACGAAATCCTCTCCCAGCGCGACAAAGTAAACGCCAAGCTGCAAGTCATCCTCGACACCGAAACCGAACCCTGGGGCATCAAGGTCAGCAAAGTCGAAGTAAAGCAAGTCGACATCCCCGAACAAATGCAGCGCGCCATCGCCAAGCAAGCCGAAGCCGAACGCGAGCGCCGCGCAAAAATTATTCACGCCGAAGGCGAGTTCGAAGCCTCGCAAAAACTGGCCGACGCCGCCAAAGTTCTGGAGACGCAAGGCTCCGCAATTCAGTTACGCTACTTGCAGACGTTAACGGAGATAGGTGTCGAGAAGAACACAACGATTGTGTTTCCGCTGCCTATCGATATCATTAACAGTTGGGTGCAAGCGTTGGGGGGAAATAAAAAGTAAGCATGGCTTCTCGCGGCAATCGAGGTGGCGCGGGCGAGCGTGTCCTGGAGTCCAGGCACGTCATCGGCTTGTTCATGCTGATGCTGGTCTTTTCCGGCGTATTTTTCGCGCTCGGCTACGTAATGGGCCGCAATCAGTACGACGGCCAGGTCCGAGCCGCCGGCAATCCGCGCGCAACCCCGGACGCATTCGTTGCCCCCAAGCAGGATGCACCCGCGAAGCGTTCGAAAAATTCGCCTCCTCCGGCTACGGCTACCTCCGCTCCGCCGTCCGACGCTCCTTCCGACGAAAATTCGCAACCAAGTTCCGATTGGGGCTTTTACAACTCCGGTAAAGTTGCCCCCGACGATCGATTGAGGCCTGCCTCCGGCAAACGCGGTCACCATCCACCGTTCCCGCGATCGCGAACAGCAAGACTCCGTCGCATGCTTCCAACGTATCGTCAAAATCCGCGAGCGCCCCGCAAACCCCCGCGGGCACGTACGTCCTGCAAGTCGCTGCGCTCCGGAAAGAGGCCGACGCCCACGCCATCGCGGCCAGCTTGCTGAAGAAAAAATTCCCCGCATTCGTGGTTTCGCCGCCCTCCGACAAATATTTTCACGTGCAGGTTGGCCCCTATTCCGATCCCAAGTCCGCGGAAGCCGCGAAGAAAGGCCTCGAGAACGCCGGTTTCAAGGCCATCGTGAAGCACTGATGCCGCAGCGCGCCTGGGCTAGCTTCTTTCGTCCTCAACCAGGATCAGCGACTCCCGATGCTTTCCGCTACGTTTTTGCCGCGCTTTCCGGCGCCGCTCTGTCGTTTTCCTACACCGGCTTTTATCTCAGCATCTATTCCTGGGTCTGCGTCGGCATTCTGCTCATCGTCCTTTTCGGTGCGCGGCCGAAGGTGGCATTCGTCTGCGGATTTCTCCATTCGATGTTTTTTGTCATTACCTGCTGTCCGTGGCTTGCCACGGTGCTCGCCGTCCACGGCGGCCTGTCCAAAGCTGGGGGCTGGGGCATCCTGCTTCTCATTGGATGTGTTTTCGGAGTTCTTACCGGCGCGTTCGCGTGGAGCGTGCACCGCCTCGCCAAGCGCAGCATTCTGCTCGCCTGCGTTGGCGCTCCGTTCCTGTGGGTCACCTTTGAATTCGTCCGCACGCGCATGCCGGAAATCAGTTTTCCCTGGGGCTTGCTTGGATACCCGGCATCCTCAAATCTGGCGTTGCTGCAAGCCGACCACCGTCACTGGCATCTATGGCCTCTCGTTTCTCGCAGCCGCCGTAAATGCGCTGCTCGCCTGGTGCGATCAAGCCGTAGCGACTCCGTCGCTCGCCGCGTGGCCATTCTCGTCACGACCGTGGCGCTGCTGCTCCTCGCCATCCTGCGTTGGCCCGCGCTTTGTGCCACAGGCGCCGCCGAATCACTATGCCCGCGCCGTCCAAGTCAATTTCCCCGAAGTCGAAGAGTACCCAGCGCACTGGTTTCAAGCCCACGCCGCCGATCTCAACGAAATCGAAAATCTCAGCCTCGCGACCGGCGCTCGCCAGCCCGATCTCCTCATCTGGCCCGAAGCGCCCGCACCGTTTTCGTTTGAAGACGCGCAGTTCGCCAAGCTCGCCTCGTCTCTGGCGATTCGCTTTCATCATCCGTTTCTGGCCGGAGCCATCGAGTGGCGTCAGTTGCCCAACCCATCCAACACGCAAGCGCGCCACATCCTCGCGCCGTACAACAGCGCCATCCTGATCGACCCGCAAGGCCAAGACGTTTTCACCTACGACAAGATTCATCTGGTTCCGTTCGGCGAATACGAGCCGTTCCCACTGATTCATCGCGTGGTCCAAAGCGTTTCCAGCGAAGTCGGCGGCTTCCAAAAGGGAACAACTTATTCCGTCGCCCATCTTCCCGGCGGCGCGTCGCTTGCGGCGTTCATCTGCTACGAGGCGATTTATCCTGGCGAAATCCGCAACTTCGCCGCCAACGGCGCGCAACTGTTCGTCAACATTTCCAACGACGGCTGGTTCGGCCATTCCGCCGCCGCCGAACAACATCTCCGCATCGCTCGCGTTCGCGCCGTTGAAAATCGGCGGTGGCTGCTGCGCGTGACCAACAGCGGCATCACGGCCGCCGTCGATCCTTATGGCCGTATCTTCAGTCCGCTGCCTACCGACGTGCGCGCCGCGGTGGATCTGCCCTACGACTTCCGCACCGACGAAACCCTCTACACCCGGTTTGGAGACTGGTTCGCTTGGCTCTGCGTCATCGTTTCCGCTATCCTGTTAGCCTCAACTTTCCGGAAAGGAAACACAGCGAACGAGGAAATCCCAATCCCAGTCGGCGTCTCGCCAGAGCTAGTCCCCACTTCGTAGGGGTCGGAGCTTTCTTGCCCTGAAGCACGAAGGGAGCTCCGACATTCGCGGTGGGGGTCGGAGCTTCAACTCCGGCATTCAGTGCAGGGTTTGGAGCTCCAACTCCGACATGTAGCGCAGGGGGGTACGGAGCTCGACTCCGGCATGCAGCGCAGGGGGTCGGAGCTTCAGCTCCGACATTTAGCTGCAACCTAAAGGGCTTTAGCCCCTGAGGAAACACTCTTAAGAAACCCGGCACGGCATTCCTCTCGCACCTCAAACATGATTCTTGAAGACCTCCAACACCGCTACGAACTACTGAAACCCCGCCTCTCGATGGTCCGGAGTTTTCTTTGACGCCCCGCAGCATCGCGAGCGCCTGAAGTATCTCGAAGCGCGCGTAGCCGACCCCTACTTCTGGAACAATCAAGAAGCCGCGCAAGCCGTCCTGCGCGACCGTAAACGCGCCGAAGACGCTATCAACGCCGACAAAAAACTCTCCGACCTCGCCAGCGACATCGAACCTACATCAGTCTCGCGACCGAAGAGACCAACGCCGAGCAGCGCCAAGATCTGCTGAAGGATCTAGACCGCGACTCTGACCGCCGCCGAAAACTACATCGCCGAACAAGAAACGCGCACGCTGCTCTCCGGCGAGACCGATCATCTCAACGCCATCATGACCATCAAGCCTGGCGCAGGCGGCACCGAGTCGCAGGACTGGGCTTCCATCCTGCTGCGCATGTATTTGCGCTGGGCGGAGCGCAAAGGCATCAACGCCGTGGTTCTCGACGAGACGCCTGGCGAAGAAGCCGGCATCAAGAACGCGACCATCCAGTTCGAGGGTGAAAATACCTACGGGCTGCTGGCTGGCGAAACCGGCGTGCACCGTCTGGTGCGCATCTCTCCGTTCGACCAGGCCGCGCGGCGGCACACTTCGTTTGCTTCCGTCTTCGTCATTCCGGAAATCGACGATCGCATCGAGATCAACATTCGCCCGGAAGAGTTGCGCGTCGATACGTTCCGCGCCGGCGGCAAGGGCGGGCAGAACGTCAACAAAGTAGAGACCGCGGTGCGCATCACGCACCTTCCCACCAACACGGTCGTCGCTTGCCAGGCCGAGCGCAGCCAGGGCAAGAACCGCGCGCTGGCCATGAAGATGCTTCGCTCCAAGCTATACGACCAGGAAGTGCAGAAGCGCCAGCAGCACACCGACAAGCTCGACGAATCCAAGCTCGAGATTTCCTTCGGCAGCCAGATCCGGTCCTACGTGATGCAACCGTACCGCATGATCAAGGACCATCGCACGAAGTTCGAAGTCGGCGACGTAGATCGCGTCCTGGACGGCGACATCGACCCGTTCATCCGCAGCTACCTAATGGCCAAAAAAACCAAAGGCAAGCTCGACATCCAACCAGACGCCGACGACGAATAGGCACCCCTTCCCAAGGGTGCATACGTCGCCGTGCTCTCACACCTCCTCCACCCCGTCACTTCGCTCTTCAGTTACTTTCTTGATACTTCGCCCCCTGGTATTTTTCGTAAGTATTCATTCTAAAGAGGGTTAAAGTGGCTTGTTTTGATAGACTTTTGCAAGTATTCATTCTAAAGGGATTACGAGAAGTGATGAAGGTTGAAGGACGATCCATCGTTTCTTGGTTTGCCGCAAAGTGGATCCGAGACTCGCGATCGACCTGGCGGCAGGTGAGATGGAACGCCGGAGTGTTTGGGTTTTCCGGCGGATTCTTTGATGGCAAACATGAAGGCAGAATAGCATGGCAGGTAAGCGTCATTTCAAGTACCTGAGTCCAAAACTATTCTAGAGGCCAGTGGGACCTGACCTTGGTTGCCCTCTTTGACGATTCGATTGTCAACGCAAGGTTCAAAAGAAAGCGGGTCGAAACTTACTTTCGGGTTGCGGGCTTGCGTTCGGTTTGCTCAATGGATAGCGCGACCTGATCGTCGATGAGTTTGATCTCCAAGGCCAGGCGAATGTCTTGAGGATTCTTCAAGTACTCGGCGAACAGCAAATTTCGCTTGGCGGTTAGTTCTTTGCGTTTCTTGCGCTCATCGGCGATGGCCGGTTCGAGCATGAGCTTGGCCTCTAGGAGCACTATACGCTGTCTGAGGCTGCGAACCTCGCTAGTTTTAGTACCAGAACCGACATACATGTTCGCACGGATGAGCTCATGAGCGAGACCCCGCAAGTGCGGCGGAAGTCGAAATATGATGGGCGATCTAATATGAATGCGTGTGAATGGGACTAAGGCCGGAAGCGCATCCGCGCGGATCAATTCTTTCCCGCCACTGCGGCGACCGCGCCCGTTCCCGCGAAACTGCTGATCGCGGCAGCTTGTGTATCGTAGACGTCGAAGACCGTGAGCAGCTTGGTGATTTGCAGGACTTCGTGAAATTTCTTGCCCAAGTGGCAGAGACGCACGGAAGCAGCCTTTATTTTTCGCGCTTACATGCGCGGCAATCAGTGTGCCGAGGCCGGCGCTGTCGATGTAGGTGACGTTGTCCATGTTGAGGACGATCTTTTGCTTCCCGGCGGCGATCAGGCCTTTCAATTTCTCGCGCAGAGCGGTGCTTTCCTCACCCAGCACGATACGGCCGTCCAGTGCGACTACGGAAACGCCGTCCACGTCGTGGCTTGTCAATTTTAGGGTCATGCGCCCTCCTGGTGTTGTCGGTAAACGACTCCGCGCTGCTACCGTTTCAGTAGAACACGGAGGCCAAAGCGAATCTGTCCGGAAAGAGACACTTGCGGGAGGCGTCAGGAGCTGCGACTACATTAATTATATTTCTGCAATAGGTGTTGTACGGGACAGTACAGTTCCGGCTCGCGGGTTCATGCTGATCGTCACCGGGATTCTTACATCTCCGGATTGGGGGACTACAGTATGAAACGCATGAATGCATACATCGGCTCGCTGTTGTTGGCCGCTGCAGTTGTTGCACCGGCTCTGTTAGTGACCGACGCGAAGGCGCAAGAAGCCAGCGTGCAGGTCCGCGTCTACGACCGGAACCACAAGGACTACCACAACTGGGACGACCACGAGGACCGTGCCTATAGGGGCTACCTGGTGGAACATCACAGGGAGTATCGCGAATACAATCGGCAGAACCACAGAGACCAGGACAACTACTGGAAGTGGCGCCACGAGCACCCGGACCACGACTAGGATCGGTAGAGACGAAGCACGGAGAGATTCTCGCTCAGAGAATGTCGGGCAGCGGGCGGTGTCTGAACCTACGAGACACCGCGAGGGCGAGAACCGTGCGGGGTTGTTTCGCCGAAGACGGCGGCTAGCTGTCGGCAGGAGCGGGCTATCCAGCGACTTTCTTGGCTTGTGCGCGGAACTTCGCCCAGCGCTTCTTGGCGGCCTTGCCGATTTTCGCTCTTGCGGCCGCGGACAGCACGCGCTTCTTCGCTCCCTGGATTTCTTTCCCTGTGGAATTGCCCAACGCCTTCGCGGCGGCGCGCACGCCGCTCAATTGGTGCTGGAGATGGCCTAGCTGCTTTTCGAGCTTTTTTTCTTCGCGCCTGATTGCTGCCAGAATGTCCATGAAACCCTCCGGCGAAGGAATCTATCGCAATAGGGAAGTTTACGCCAGCCGTATGGTAACGACTAAGTGAGTACAGAGTAGCCGGCTCGTGAAGGAGCGCGATGCGGCGCGGCTATTTGGCAGACTGGGTTGAGGATGCCGGGGTAGCCGGATTACGCGGCTGATCGTTTTCGCTTTGCGTGGGGGCCGCGGCTTTGGACTTTGCATCCTGTTTTGAGTCATCTCCATGCTCTGCATCGGGTACATGATTCGAATCGGGCGAATAGTTTTGTGAAGCAGCCTTAGTGGATTTGGCGCTGGCGTCGGTAGAGTTAGAGCCTGGCTCTCCACTCTTCTGGCTCTCGCCCTGCTTAGTTTCTTTTGGCGCGGCGTTTTTTGCCTCGGCGTTTTTTGGTTCGGCCTTTGTATCGAGCTCTTTTGTTTCTTTTGGCTCTCTTTCGGAGCCTTTTGGGTCCGACGCTCTCTCCGCCGAGAATTTTGGCTCGGTACTCTTTGATTCAGCGCTCTCTGGTTCGCCGTCACTTGCTCCGGCATCCCTTGGTTGGTATCTCTTTGTTCGACTGCCTTTCCCTGAGGTTCCTTTGCGTCTGGCGCTTCCTTCTGGTCGGTGGCTTTCTTTGGCGCGGGCGCCAACAAATAGGCCATCCTGGCGCGAGCGGCGCGCCATTTGACGCTGCTGGCAGACGCCGCGCGATCGAAGTAGGGCGCGAGCTTTTCATTGGTCGCGAGGCCCTGGTCCTTCAGGAATTCCAAAACGGCGGCATTCTGGGTCTCCATCGATTCGAGCAGCGTGAAGAGGTTGTCGAGTACTTCCTTTATGGGATTGTCGGTCTTGTCCGTGTCCATAGTGCCCTCGCCGAGTCGGTGCGTTTCTTCGCCCAATTCCGCCGGTCCGTAGGGGCGCGATAAGTGAGATGCAAGACAGCTCGCCATAGTATTCGCTGGTGAGTGCGACATTGACGCTGCGATCACGAGCTGTTTAAAATCTTAAAGATTGTCTCGACATGAGAAGGGTGCGGACGAAAGCAACCGCTCGATGCAGGAAGATGCCGTTCGGAAGCGATTTTGCGCCGTTCGATGCTCGTATAAATCATTCGGA